>NZ_BSOJ01000010.1 GCF_030160455.1 Limnobacter litoralis
GCCTGCCACTGCGCGCTGGGCTCAAAAGCACGACTCTCATGCTTCACTGATTCAATTCCAGACATCCTGTCCTCCAATCTAAAAATATTTTTAATTCTGTTAACTGACAACAATAGGTATAAGCACTTACTGTCACCTTACACAAGGGTGTCACAAACTGACACACCTTTGACACACCTTCAATTAATAGCAGTTTTTGTGCCCCGCACAATTTGGACAGTCCGAGGCAAGCCTCCCCCCTTGCTGGGCAAACAGGCATAAAATAGAGGCAATCCCCCTTTACAACCTGAGCAAAAACGGAGCTGTGAATGACCACGATCAAGCAAGAAGACCTGATTTCTTCGATCGCCGATGCGTTTCAATACATTTCTTATTATCACCCGCTTGATTACATCACAGCCCTGGGAAAAGCATATGAGCGCGAAGAAAGCCCTGCAGCCAAAGACGCCATCGCTCAGATTCTGACCAACAGCCGGATGTGCGCCGAGGGCAAACGGCCCCTGTGTCAAGACACTGGCATTGCGGTGGTGTTCATTAAAATCGGCATGAATGTCCGCTGGGACGCCACCCTGAGCGTCACCGAGATGATCAACGAAGGGGTTCGCCGTGCCTACCTGAACCCGGACAACAAGCTGCGTGCGTCCATTTTGCACGACCCCGCTGGCAAGCGCATCAACTCCAAAGACAACACACCCGCAGTTATTCACTACGAAGTGGTGCCAGGCGACGACGTTGAAATCATTTGCGCGGCCAAAGGCGGCGGCTCTGAAAACAAGGCCAAAATGGTCATGCTCAACCCGTCCGACTCCATCGTGGATTGGGTGCTGAAAACCGTACCCACCATGGGTGCAGGCTGGTGCCCCCCTGGCATCTTGGGCATCGGCATTGGCGGCACGCCTGAAAAGGCCATGTTGATGGCCAAAGAAAGTCTGATGGCGCCCTGCGACATTCATGAACTTCTGGAAAGGGGACCGAAAAACCGGGCCGAAGAACTTCGACTCGAACTGTACGAAAAAGTAAACGCCCTGGGCATTGGAGCCCAAGGCCTTGGCGGTTTGACCACCGTATTGGACGTGAAGATTATGGACTACCCCACCCATGCAGCCAGCCTGCCTGTGGCCATGATCCCCAACTGCGCGGCCACACGCCATGTGCATTTCCACCTACACGGAGACGGCCCGGCCAAACTGGAAGCCCCCAACATTTCTGACTGGCCACAGGTGAGCTGGAAAGCAGACACCGAAAAGAGCAAACGCGTCAACCTGGACACACTGACCCCCGAAGAAGTGGCCAGCTGGAAGCCAGGTCAAACCCTGTTGCTGAACGGCAAAATGCTGACCGGACGTGACGCAGCGCACAAACGCATCGCGGACATGCTGGCCAAAGGCGAAAAGCTGCCAGTGGACTTCACCAACCGCGTCATTTACTACGTGGGCCCGGTTGATCCGGTGCGCGACGAAGCAGTGGGCCCAGCTGGCCCCACCACCGCCACCCGCATGGACAAATTCACTCGCATGATGCTCGAAAAGACCGGCCTGATCGCCATGGTCGGCAAAGCCGAACGCGGGCCAGTCGCCATCGAGGCCATCCGCGACAACAAATCAGCCTACCTGATGGCTGTTGGCGGTGCCGCCTACCTCGTGTCCAAAGCCATTACCAAGGCCGAAGTGGTTGGATTCCACGATCTGGGTATGGAAGCGATCTACGAATTCGAGATCAAAGACATGCCGGTCACCGTGGCAGTGGACAGCACAGGTGTTTCCGTGCACAACACCGGGCCGAAAGAATGGCAGGCCAAGATTGGCAAAATCCCGGTCAGCGTGGCCTGACTTATAGCCGCAGCGTCAGGACCTCTTCGCTCAAATAACGCCCAGCCCTCACCAGAGGCCCGCTGCTCGCTGAAAACCTGTTTCTCCCTTGCAGAGCCTGTAAACCGCGGGCCGACCCTCCAAAAGGCGGGTCGGGCTCGGCCCTTCGCCGGTTTACTACGGCTCTTGAGGGCAGGTTTTCTTGAAGCTCACGCAGGCCAACTGGCTCGGCTGAAGCTTAGCGCCCGAGATTACCCGAAGTCTCAGTTTGTATGCCGTCAAGACCGATATCAAGTACAAACCGCAACGGCTTGGATGTTCTTCTCACACTGCTAAAGGTGAGTTGAATTCTCGCTCGATCAATTTGCCTCTGTGACAATAAAGGCAACCATTTCACAGCAAGAAAATCCCTCAACTCTCTACTGTGGGGTAAGCGATAAAATCTGACTTCAGGATAGTCATCCAAAGTTGCTACTGACAAGAAATAAACGCTTCCACATTCGGCATCAGTCTCGGGTGTGCATGCATTTGAATTGTCGAACGGAATTTACCAAAGGCGCAGTATCAGTGACTCATCCGATTGTCGATCCTTGTTATTCAATTCAATCAATTGACCAAATGCCAGGCATTTAGTCATGTGATCGACTGTAATAGCCTCATCTGCATTGACAACCTGCATGGGAATAAAGAATAACCAAAGCAAGGTAATTGAAGAAAAACAAAAGGCTCGAGTCATTGCTGTTAATCCACCGAAAAATGAATGTGGTCTTGATGACCCGGAACCAAAAATTCTTTCCCATGCTTGTGCTTAAAAAAAGGACCAAAATTTTCTCTCGCGCCCTTACATTCTTCAAACTTCATCTGCAATGCGTCAACGATCCGTTTTACGGATGAGTCCTTCTCGTAAAAAAGACCAATTTTTTTGTGATTTACTCTTGAGATATCAACAGCTTTTCCGTGACCCTGGACATGACGACTCGGCCAATGGTGTTGATCATGAACAGAAGAAAAATAAAGAGTACACAGCGTAGACCCCGTTGCGATAGATCCGCTTACAACATCGTTTAATGCGGCCAGTAAATCTTCTTCAAGCGAATTGATCACACCGGGTCCGAATTCAATTTTTACACCGTTAATCACTGAAGGTATCTAAGCCAAGGCTCACTCCCCGAAAATCACCAAGGCTAGCTTTAATTGAGCGCGGTAGGCAAACCACAGCTCCGATCTGCACCTTGCCCCAAGCAAGCCGAACCCTATGACCAGAGCGAGCCTAAAGAAAACCTGCCTTCGCAAATCGAAGACAAGCGATCAGGAGGCGAGCCCGACCCGCCTTTTGGAGGGTCGCCTCCCGATTGTCGAGCATTTGCGAAGGAGAAACAGGTTTTCAGCGAGCCTCTGGTCTGGGGTGAGGCTTGCACAGCACTAGGGGTGAAGCTTGCCTTACCTACCGCCCCACCCGTTCCTTCAGTTGCGCCAAAGCCGCCGGGTCTTCAATCGTACTCATGTCCCCCGCGTCTCGGCCCTCACACACGGCCTGAATGGCCCTGCGCAACAACTTGCCTGAACGCGTTTTTGGCAACACGCTTACAAAGTACACGCGTGACGGCCTGGCCACTGCGCCCAACTGACCGTCCACCAGCTTCATGATGTCGCCTTCTTGCGCCATGGACTTGTCTGGGGTGTCCGCCTTGGTGGTGTCTTTCAGAATAACGAAGGCCACTGCAACCTGTCCTTTCAACTGATCGGCCACGCCGACCACCGCCACTTCCGCCACATTGGGGTGTGAAGAAATGCATTCTTCAATTTCTCGCGTACCGAGGCGGTGCCCAGCCACATTGATGACATCGTCGGTGCGGCCCAAAATGAAAAAGTAGCCGTCTTTGTCCCGAATGCCCCAATCAAAGGTGGAGTACACCTGACGCGCAGCAAAACTGGACCAATAGGTCTTCACAAAACGCTCGTCATCGCCCCACACGGTCTGCATGCAACCCGGGGGCAACGGCCCTTCAATGGCAACCACCCCTTTTTCATTCACTTTGCAGGGTTGAGCGGTGTCCTCATTCAGCACGTTCACATTGAACCCAAACACGGGCACACCGGGGCTGCCCAGCTTCGCATCCAGCGGCTCTACACCGCGCTGAATGGCCAGAATGGGCCAGCCAGTTTCAGTCTGCCAATAGTTGTCAACCACCGGCTTTCCGATTGCACCGGATATCCAGTTGGCCGTCGGTTCATCCAGCGGTTCACCGGCCAGAAAAAGGGCCTTCAAGCTGCTGATGTCGTACTGCGTCAAAAATTTGGGATCCTGCTTTCTCAGTACACGCACAGCGGTCGGCGCCGAGAACATGCCAGTGACCTTGTAATCCTGAACAATCTTCCACCAAATGCCGCCATCTGGCCGAATGGGCAAGCCCTCGTACATCACAGTCGACATGCCGGCAATCAAGGGGCCATAAATGATGTAGCTGTGACCGACCACCCAACCAATGTCGCTGGTTGAAAAAAACGGGGTGCCCTTCTCGGCCATGAAGATGTATTTCATTGACGCTGCCAGTGCGACCGCATAGCCACCCACGTCGCGCTGAACACCCTTGGGCTTGCCGGTTGTGCCACTGGTGTACAGCACATAGCTGGTGTCGGTGGCTTTTAACCAGGTCACCGGCACCTTGGTGCCGGCCACGGCTTTGTGCAGGCTTGCGTAGTCCTCGTCGCGCCCTTCAACTCGCGTAAATTCCGCAAGGCCACGATCAAACATCAGTACCTTGGCGGGTTTGTGACGTGCAGTTTTAATGGCCTCATCCAGCAAGGGCTTGTAAGCCACCACTTTGCCAGCGCGCGAGCCCGCGTCGGCAGACACAATCACCACCGGCTTGGCATCGTCGATTCGCGAGGCCAGGCTATGGGATGCAAACCCCCCGAACACCACCGAATGAATCGCTCCAATTCGGGTACAAGCCAGCATCGTAAACGCAGCCTGCGAAATCATCGGCATGTAAATCAGCACCACATCGCCCTTTTTGACCCCCAACTTCAGCAGCATTGCGGCGGCGCGTTGCACCTCATCGTGCAACATGTTGAAGGTGTACACCTGCTCGGTGTCTGTTTCAGTCGATACAAAAATCAAGCCGGGCTTGTCACCCAGTTCAGCCAGGTGTCGGTCCACTGCGTTGTGACAGAGATTCGTCTCCCCGCCTACAAACCAGCGCGCAAAGGGTGGCTTTGAATCGTCCAGCACTTTGTCAAAGGGTTTGTGCCAGTCAATCAGCTCGCTTTGGCGCGACCAAAACCCCTTGGGATTGCGAATCGACTCCTCGTAGAATCTTTGATAGGCCCCATCGGACTGATGCAGCTTTTTGGCTGGCTGTGCACTCATTGTCTCGCTCCTCCGTCCACATCCCGTGTGAATTGCTTTGTCTTGAATACGCCCTACTTTAGGAAGACCCCCTTACGGGACTCTGACTACCCATGAATTTTTCGCACAAAGCGGAGAAGCTTGTTACACTCCGAAATATTAAAGTGACCACTCAGTAAACTTCGTGATTAAAACAGCCAAAAAAGACGATCAGCCAGTCAAACGACTGGGCACTCGCAAGGTACCCAAAGAACAGCGGATGATCCAGATTCTGGAAGTGGCGGGGTCTATCTTTTCCCAACAAGGTTTCCATTCATCCAGCATGGACGCCATTGCCGAAGGAGCTGGGGTCACAAAGCCGCTGCTGTACCGTTACTTTGGCAGCAAAGACGCCCTGTATCTGGCAACCATCACACAGGTTGGCAATCACCTCATCGACGGCCTGAACGCCTTGATGGCTGTGCCCGACCCGCAAGTCCGACTCAAACTCATCATGGCCAGCTTCATGACTTTCGTTGAACGTCACCGGGAAGGTTGGTCCGTGTTGTACAACGAAGCCTTGACCAGCGTTGGCCCCGTCGGCGAGAAGGTCACTTTCTTTCGCAACAGTTTTATTGAAGCCGCCGCCAAAACAATCGAGCAGCTCGTGAACAAAAGCAAGGCGGTCAGTAGCGGCAAACCTGGCAACAAGGCCATGGCACTGGCAGGCATTATGGTGGGCGCGGTGGAGGCCGGTGCTCGCTGGTGGATTCAACATCCTGAAACGCCGATTCAAGACATGCAAGGCATGATCGAACAGTTTTTGATGCCGGGTTTAACCAGTCAGCAACTGAAGCTTTGAACTCAGTGCTTGATGGCCCGCTCAATTCGCCGGTCAGGCACCAGCCACATCAACGCCACAAACACATAAAGCGCCTGTGCCAGCCAATGCTGCCAGAATGAGGTCAAAATACCAGCGGCGTAGAATACGGGGGAAAGTTTGCCCTTCCAGTCGGCACCGACGGCTTTTTTCAACAATGAATCTGGTCCGTCGGTGGACATGATCAAGCGCTGCAACAGGTAGTACGCCAGCGCGGCCATCAGAAGCACAAATCCATACACCGCCGAGGGCAGCGCCTCAAAATGGTTTTCGCCCATCCACGCGGTGGTGAAAGGCAACAGCGAGAGCCAGAACAACAGATGCAGGTTTGCCCACAGGACCGCACCCGATACCGACTTGGCTGCATGCAGCAAATGGTGATGGTTGTTCCAGTAAATGCCCACGTACACAAAGCTCAGCACATAGCTCAGAAAACTGGGCATCAAAGGGCCAAGCGCATCTAAACCCGTGCCATGCGGTGCCTTCAACTCCAACACCATGATGGTGATGATGATGGCCAACACACCATCACTGAAAGCCTCCAGTCTGCCTTTGCCCATTCGATAGCCTCTTGCTTAGGCCACTTCGCCCACAATCAACAGCTTGGAATCGCGCTCGGCCAGCAGCTCAAATTTCGTTCCGGCCTTGTCACCGACAAATTTCAAGGTGCCGCGTGAAGGCAAAAACACAGGTTGCTTGAACGACACCTTGAAGCGGCTTGCAGGCTTGTCCATGCTGGATTCAATCAAGCTCAGGCTTTTCGCCGCTGTCCACATGCCGTGGGCAATGGCCTGTTTGAAACCAAACAACTTGGCAGTGCGCGCATACAGGTGGATCGGGTTGTAGTCGTTGGACACCTTGGCGTATTTGCGGCCTTGGTCCTCAGGCACCTTGATGGGCACATATTGCGCATTGGCAGCCGACAAAGCCTCAAGCGGAGCAGGCTTGCCTGCTGGCTTGGGCATGCCCTTCACCCGGCTCAAAATGGCCATGGTGGCGCGCCACACCACTTCACCGTCTTTCATGTACTCAGTCAGCACATCAAATTCCAGTCCTTGTGGAATGGCGCGCGTGTCGCCAATTGAAACCACCACGTCGTAGGCGGTTTCAAATTCCAAAGGCTTGATCAGCTCGATGTCGTTGTGAAGGTGCACCATGCCCAACATGGCAAACGGATGCTCCTTCCTGGACATCAAGTACATGTGCAAAGGGCCGGCAATGACCTGCGGGGCTGTCAGTGAAATGTGGTCCTCTGCAAAACCACACACGGCGTTGTAGTCGCGCACCCACTGGCGGCTGATGAACACCTTTTTGACGCGCACGCCCAAGCGGGCGGCCTGCGTGGTGGGCTTGGCCTTTTTAGAGGACGTACCCGCCGCTTTCACCAGCAGCACCTTGCCGTTGGGCAAGGAAGGCAGTTCAAAAAACTTGTCTGCCGTCTTCAGCGCTTCACTGTCAGCCATTGCACATGTCTCCTGCAATTATTTTTCAAGAATGGCGGTTACGCCAAGGCCGCCCGCGGCACAAATCGAAATCAAACCCTTGCCGCTGCCCTTCTGGTTCAGCAATTTGGCCAGTGTATTGATGATTCGACCGCCTGTGGCTGCGAATGGGTGACCCACCGCCAATGAGCTGCCTTTCACGTTTAGCTTGCTGCGGTCGATTGATCCCAATGGCGCGTCCAGACCCAGTTTTTCCTTACAGAACTTGGGATCTTCCCAGGCCTTCAGAGTACAAAGCACCTGCGCTGCAAAAGCTTCGTGAATCTCATAGAAATCGAAGTCCTGCAGCTTCATGCCCGCCTTTTTCAGCATGCGGGGCACAGCATAGGCCGGGGCCATCAACAGACCTTCCTTGCCAGACACAAAATCAATACCCACCGTTTCGCAAAATGTCAGGTAAGCCAATGGCTCAAGACCGCGGGCCTTGGCCCACTCTTCAGAGGCCAGCAACACGGCAGACGCACCGTCGGTCAGCGGCGTGGAGTTACCCGCAGTCATTGTGCCCTTGCCGCTTTTGCGGTCAAACGCAGGTTTGAGTGTGGACAGCTTTTCAACGGATGCATCCGCACGCAGGTTGTTGTCACGGCTCAAACCATTGAATGGTACGACGAGATCGTCAAAAAAGCCTTCTTCGTAAGCCTTGGCAGCCTTCTGGTGGCTGCTGACAGCCAGTTCGTCCTGCTCTTCACGGCCAATGTTCCAGGTTTGTGCCATCACTTCGCAATGTTGACCCATGCTCATCTTTGTGCGTGGCTCACCGTTGGCTGGTGGAAGTGGTGCCAGGTGCTTGGGGCGAATTTTCATCAGGGCTTTCAATTTGCCCTTGGTGTCTTTGGCACGGTTGGCCTCGAGCAAAATTTTGCGCAAACCTTCACTGACGGCAATCGGTGCGTCGGTTGTTGTGTCGACGCCACCGGCCATGCCCACTTCGATCTGGCCCAGCGCAATTTTGTTGGCAACGACAATCGCCGCTTCCAAACCGGTGCCGCAAGCCTGCTGAATGTCGAATGCAGGGGTCATGGGGCTCAAGCCTGAACCCAGTACAGACTCACGACACAGGCTGAAATCGCGGGAGTGTTTAACCACTGCACCGGCAACCACGTCGCCCAGCTCTTCACCGTGCAATTGAAACTTGTCTACCACGCCACGAAATGCTGCAGTCAGCATGTCCTGATTGGACTTGCCGATGTAGGCTGTGTTGGAACGTGCAAATGGAATGCGGGCTCCGCCCAGAATGGCGACGCGACGACCGTGTTTCATAAATTTCTCCTCAAATATTCAGTTAGGGGCGGCTGCGATTAAGCGCCAACCAGATTTTGTCCACAAACGCGCAAGGTTGCGCCATTCACACCCGCTGCCAGTGGGCTGGCCATGAAGGTCACCGCCTCAGCGATGTCCACAGGCAAACCGCCCTGTGACAGGCTGGACAAACGGCGCGCCACCTCACGGGTAACCACGGGAATGGCTGCTGTCATTTGCGTTTCAATAAAGCCAGGGGCAATCGCATTGATCGCAATGCCTTTGCCCGCCAATTCATGGGCCATGGCGTCTACGTATCCGATCACCGCGCTCTTTGTGGCAGCGTAGTTGGTCTGCCCCGCGTTACCAGCGATGCCACCAATGGATGAAATGCACACAATGCGGGCGTTTGGTGCGAAACCATCAATGGCCAGCAGTTGTTCGTTGCAACGCACGATGGAACCGAGGTTTACATCCAGCACCATGTCCCACAGGTGTGGCTTCATGTTGCGCAACATCTTGTCGCGGGTAATGCCTGCGTTGTGCACGATGATGTCGATTGCACCACCCTTTTCTTTCGCCACAGCGGCAAGCTTCTTGCCAGCGTCCGCTTCGGTGATGTCCAACGGACAAACCACGCCACCAATATTTGCCATGGTTGCGCCCAGTGTGCTTTCGTCGGCAGGACGATCCACACCAATCACGGTTGCGCCTTCACGCGCCAACACTTCAGCGATGGACGCGCCAATACCGCGTGCAGCACCGGTCACCACCGCAATTTTGCCAGTCAGTGGCTTGGCGGAAAAAGCAGCCGCTTTCACACCTTTGGGTGCGCCAACCACGGGCAGCACCTGACCAGTGACAAATGCGGAATGCGGGCTCAGGAAAAAGCGCAGTGCGCCTTCAATGGCACCCTCAGCACCGGTTTTTACCTGAATCAGGTTGGCAGTCGTGCCGTTGCCGCCGCTTTCCTTGGCCAGGCTGCGAATAAAGCCGGGCAAAGCCGCCTGAGCAGTTTCCTGTTCAACCGATTTGGTGTCGCCCTTGACGCGGGAAATCACCACGATGCGGCTGTTGGCCGGCACCTTGCGCAAACGCGGATGGAAAAAATCGTAGAGGGCGCGCAGGTCAGCGGCACTTTTTGCACCGGTGACATCAAACACATAGGCCCCTTCAGGCACACCATTGTCCGCCTGCGACAGGCTGACTTCCACCTTCGCCTTGGCGGCAGCGGCTTTAACACCTTCCAGGCCAGCCAGGTCTGCAGACACGCGCAGTGAAGCCCCCATTGCATCCAGTGCCTTCACCACGGCCTCGACTGACTTGCCGGGCTCAGAAGCGCCCACCAGCGCGTTCACACCGCTCAGCGACTTGTCCTCGTAGGCACCCTTGGCGCGTTTCAATTGGGGGGGCACTGGCAAACCCAGTGCCTGAAACAACATTTTGCCCTTGGATGAATGGACAAATTCCAGAATCTTGTCGCCCATGAGTCTCTTCCTTTTGTGTGGTTTGGTGGTTGACTGTCTCGTCCAAAGCATAGCCGAGTCAGTAAATGTTACTAATGCGTAACTTGCGAGTGTATAGAAAGATCACCCGAAAAGCGTAGAGTGCTTTCTCTAACTTGAAAAGGCCTAAGGGAAAAAAACAGCAGGGTCGCCCGGTTTCCAGGGCTCGAACTTTTGCATGGCGGTTTCAAACAGGGGCAAGGCCAAAAAACGCTGAAGCCAGGCCACCACAGGAGCCAGTTCCGGGTTGGAATCAAACCATTGCGGTTCGGGAATTCGGAACTGCCGCACGAATGGCAAGATGGCCAAATCGGCAAACCGCATGCTGTTTCCAAACAGCCAATCGCTGTCAATCAGTGCGGCACCCCACTGTTTCAAAATCTGAACACCAGCCTGGCGATGTTCCATCGCGTCTACGCCTTCGTAGCGCTGGGGGTATTTGTAGCGGTCAAGGTGATGTTTGAATTCGCCATCCAACACGGCCAACCATTGCTGAGTCGATTCAAGCGCACTGGGCTGCAGGTTCATCAAACCCATGGGGTCGGCTTGCCGCACGGCCCAACGCATCACGTCCAGGCTTTCATCGACCACGGTGCCATCGGGCAACCACAGCACAGGCACGGTGGCTTTGGGTGAAATTTCGCACATGTGGGCGGGTTTGTCGCGCAACACGATTTCCCGAATTTCCACCTTCAATCCACAAGCGGCCAGCGCAAGCCTTGCCCGCATGGCAAAGGGGCAACGCCTGAAGCTGTACAAAACCGGCAATTCGCTTTGGTGTGCGCTCATGCCGCCTTGCTGTCGTCCACTTTGGCCTTTTTGGGCTTGGGTGGAAGCTTGCGGCCAATGTGCCGCTCATTTCGTTCTTTGGCCAAACGAATCTGCTTTTGCCGCTCGGAAAAACGTTCAACCTGCTCCGGGGTCAGCTTGTCGTGGCAATTGGGGCAACTCACGCCCGCCATGTATTTTTCACTGCGCTTGTCTTCTTCGGTAATCGGCATCCGGCAAGCGTGGCACAAATCATAATCGCCCTCTTCAAGGCCGTGCTTGACCGACACCCGCTGATCAAACACAAAGCACTCGCCCTTCCACAGGCTTTTCTCTTCAGGAATTTCTTCCAGGTATTTCAGAATACCGCCCTGAAGGTGGTAGACCTCGTCAAAACCCTGCTCCAGCATGAATGCAGTGGCCTTTTCACAGCGAATGCCCCCCGTGCAAAACATGGCGATCTTCTTGGGCTTTTTCTCGTCTGGCAAGGCCTTCAGATTTTGGTCCACCCAGGCCGGAAATTCCCGGAAAGTGGTCGTTTTGGGATCTACCGCCCCCTCAAAAGTACCAATGGCGTACTCATAATCGTTGCGAGTATCAATCACCAAGGTGTCGGGGTCTTGAATCAACTCATTCCATTGCGCAGGCGGCACATAGCGCCCTACCAAGCGATTGGGGTCGATGCCGTCTTTGCCCATGGTCACGATCTCACGCTTCAGCTTCACTTTCATGCGGGAAAAGGCAGGCTCAGACGCCTCGGAATATTTGGGGGCCAGATCTGAAAACCGTGGATCTTTCCACAGACTGGTCATCAAACCGACAATGCCCTCGTACGAACCGCAGATCGTGCCGTTGATTCCCTCTTCGGCCAGCAACAAAGTGCCCAGAATCTTGAACTGCTGGCAAATGCGCTCCACCTTGGGTTTGAGCTCAACAAAATCGGGCAGGTGCACAAATTTATACAGGGCTGCAACCAGATGCTTGTCGGTTTCAGGAATGGAGGCAGTAGTCATGTTCATGATTTCAAACGCAAAAAATTAAATTCAACCCCGCATTGTATCGCGGTGGGTCAGCCGTGATTAATCCTGCCGATTCAAACCCTTGGGCAAGGGGAAGGAAATGTTTTCTTCCACGCCCTCAAGCGTGCGAACAGAATTGGCCCCCCATTCTTTCAGACGGGCAATCACAGCCTGTACCAGGTGTTCTGGGGCCGACGCGCCAGCGGTCAGACCAATGTGCTTAACCTCTGTAAACCATTCACGCTGTAAGCAATCGGCGTTTTCAATGAGCTGTGCGGGTACGCCCAGCTTTTCGGCCACCTCGCGCAATCGGTTGGAATTCGAGCTGCTTGGGCTGCCCACCACCAACACCATGTCGACGCGCTTGGCCATGAATTTCACAGCATCTTGCCGGTTCTGTGTGGCATAGCAAATGTCCACTTTTTTGGGCTCACGAATGCCGGGAAAGCGCGTCTTCAAAGCGGCAATGACACGAGAGGCGTCATCCACACTCAAGGTGGTTTGAGTCACATAGGCCAACGGCCCTTCGGGCACATCCAGACGCAATACATCCTCCTCGGTTTCAACCAGGTAAATGCCGTCCTGAACCTGCCCCATGGTGCCTTCCACTTCAGGGTGACCTTTGTGACCAATCATCACAATTCGGCAACCCTGTGCGCGCATTTTGGCCACTTCAACATGCACCTTGGTGACCAGCGGGCAGGTGGCATCGAACACCTTTAAACCCAAGCCTTCCGCCTGCGTACGCACCTCTTGTGAAACCCCATGCGCTGAAAACACCACTGTAGAGCCTGCTGGAACGTCCTCCAGCTCATCGACAAAAATGGCGCCTTTCTCACGCAGATCATTCACCACGGTTTTGTTGTGAACAATCTCGTGCTTGACATAAATGGGCGCACCAAACTGCACCAACGCGCGTTCCACTATTTCAATGGCGCGGTCTACCCCCGCGCAAAAACCGCGCGGCTGTGCAAGACTGATTTCAAGGCTCATGTTTAAAGCACTCCGATCAACTGCACTTCAAAGTGCAGGGCTTTGCCCGCCAGGGGGTGATTGAAATCAAACAGAATGTGATCGTCACGTTCTTCAACCACCGTGCCTGCAAACTGACCGCCATCCGGGGCCGGAAAGTGCACAAACTCCCCAGGCTCAAACGACGTGCCCTCTTCAGCGTACTGATTCAGCAGCTTTTTGCTGACCGGGCGATACAAATCAGGATTCACCTCGCCATACCCTTTGTCAGCTGACACCATAAAAATTTCACGCTGGCCCGCCTGCATACCCAACAAGCACGACTCAAGACCCGAGGCCAACTGCCCCGCACCCAACTGCAAAGTGGCAGGCTTGTCCTCGAAGGTCGAGACAATCACCTGATCGTTGCTGGCAAGACGGATGCGATAGTGAAGCGTCACGTAAGACGATTCAGTCACCTGGGGTTTGGCTTGGGCCATGTCAGTCATGAGATTTTCCAGAAAAAAGCAAATACATCAGCCCTCTATTCTACTATGAGCACCTGTGGACTGATCCAATTACGAGGCGGGCAGGAACTTCGCGTTGCTTGAAAACACACAAGCCGGTCTGCAACTGCATCATCAAAACCCAATGAGTATTCAAAACTGGCCCAAACACGATCGCCCCCGAGAGCGTTTGATCGAGCATGGCGCCCAATCACTTTCAGACGCAGAATTGCTGGCCATATTTTTGCGCACAGGGCTGCCCGGTAAAAGCGCAGTTGAACTGGCCCGTGAAATGATTCATGAATTCGGCAGCCTGAAAAACCTCAACCGTGTGGAATTGAAGCAATGGAGTCAGATCCGTGGTCTTGGCGAAGCCAAATTTGCACAGCTGAAAGCGTGTCTTGAGATGGCCCGACGCTGCCTGGGTGAAGAACTGCGAGAAACGAAGGCCAGCTTGGGAACGCCTGACCTGTTCGAACAATTTGCGAGGCTTCATATTGGTTTGAGTCATGTTGAGCACTTCTTGGTGATTGCGTTAAACAGCCAACTCAAAGTCAGTGCGCACACCATCCTGTCCAGCGGTACAGTCAATAAAGCGGCGGTCTTCCCGCGCGAGGTTGTCAAATTTGGAATCACCCAGAACGCGCCTCGCCTGATGATTGCACACAATCATCCCAGCGACTGTTGCACACCAAGTTCGGCAGACGACCAGTTAACCGAAACACTGCTGCAGGCGCTTCGGCTGGTAGACATCGAACTGGTGGACCATCTGGTTGTTGGCCCCTCATGTTCTTACTCTTACCGCACCATGGGTAGACATCCTTTTTAGCGTGTACACCACGCCCTTCATGCCACAGGCACAAAGTATTTGAATTTTTTTGAGAAAAGGCTGGGCTTTTTAAACCAAGACACGTATAATCTTGGATTCGCCGCAACCGCAAGGCTTGAAGCATTGCTGGTTTGCAAGTACACTAACGGACTTTGCTGAATTTTTTGGGGTCATCATGGCTCGCGTATGTCAAGTAACCGGGAAACGCCCGATGGTGGGAAACAAGGTTTCTCACGCCAACAACAAAACTAAACGTCGTTTTTTGCCAAATTTGCAATCTCGCAAGTTTTGGGTTGAAAGCGAGAACCGCTGGGTTCGCCTTCGTCTAACCAACGCTGCGCTGCGCACTATTGATAAAGTGGGCATCGACACCGTGCTGGCAGACCTGCGCGCACGCGGCGAGATCTGAGTAGAGGAGTAAATCATGGCTAAAGCTGGTCGCGAAAAAATCAAACTCGAGTCTTCTGCTGGTACCGGTCACTTCTACACCACGACCAAAAACAAGCGCACAAAGCCCGAGAAAATCGAAATCATGAAATACGATCCAGTGGTTCGTAAGCATGTTTCATACAAAGAAACCAAGTTGAAGTAAATTCAGCTCGGTCAAAAAAAGCCCGCCATTGGCGGGTTTTTTTTCGTCCATTCAATACGAAAGATCGGCTGTTGTTGCTGAGTCGGCCATTACAAGTGGGCATGTCACTTGCGCTTGGTAGTTGCGGGGTCGGCTATTGCAGGCAGGCATGTCACTTGCGCTTGGTAGTTGCGGGGTCGGCTATTGCAGGCAGGCATGTCACTTGCGTAGATTGTTACTGCGTCGGCTATTGCAGGCAGGCATGTCACTTGCGCTTGGTTTGCCCGAAAAGACGCTGATCAGAACCCTGGCTTTGGAAGCCCGAGCGACAACTCGTGGCTTTGCAAGCCACTCAAACATGTCGCAGGTCGGGCATGTTCCAAAGCTGCGGGTGCTGAGCAGCCGGGCAACCCTGAATCGCGCTGCATGACACACCCACCTGCAAAGCCTCAAAGCGTGAAACATTGGCACAGGGATTCCGCCCAATCGGCTGACCTGCTGACCTGCTGACCTGCTGACCTGCTGACCTGCTGACCTGCTGACCTGCTGACCAACTTAGCTTGACCTTACCTAGACTATCCACCGCCGTCGACCGAAGCCGCGGTCTGCCCCAAGCGCACTGCCCAGTCTGTCGCAGCCCGATTCAAGAATTGCCCCACTTGTGTTGACTCGCAGCCTTGGAACTTGCCCGACCTGCGACTTGTCTGAGCCCCGGTTATTCCGGGGCGAGTTGTCGCTCGGGCTTCCAAGGCCAGAGGCAATTACAAGTTGAATGGGCAATTCAAGGGCAAGACAGCCTGGGCAGTGCGCTTGGGGCAGACTGGGCAGTGCGCTTATGGCAGACTGGGCAATAAAAAAGCCGGAACCAAGTCCGGCTTCTTGCTACAAGCAATACAGGTCACATTAAGCGTATCGACGAATTCTCATCGACATGTCATGCAACCAGCGGTTGCCGCTTTCTTCGGCACGTTCGCACCACGCCTGCAACTGAACCAGCATTTGCTCGCGAGTCAGGTTGGTCTTTTCCCAGATCTCGCGCAATTCGCGGCGCATTTCAACCAAGTGGCGAATCAGCGGAGATTGATTGCAAAGAGCCTCAAGCGAAGCGCTTTGCTCAGCGGTCAATTTGGACTCGTCAATCGACAACAGCTTTTTGGCGCGCACCAGAACACTGCGCTCTTCTGCGCTTTTGGCCTGCGCATACAGCTTGGCGGCCTCAGCACGGAAAGCCTTGCGCATGGAACTGGCGTATCGGGCCATCACATCATAACGGTGGTTGACCAATGCCTGAACGCTGGCCAAGTCAAGAGCACCCTTGCCACGACGGAAAAACTTGGGCGCTTCCGCCACTTTTTTGACTTTCGCCAGACCCAACACGCTGAAAATCTGAATGTACATCCAGCCGATGTCGAATTCGTACCATTTGGAACTAAGCTTCGCGGAAGTGGCATGTGTGTGGTGGTTGTTGTGCAGTTCTTCGCCACCGATCAGGATTCCCCAAGGTGCAATGTTCCGGCTTGCATCAGGACAATCGAAATTTCTGTAGCCCCAAAAGTGACCGATACCGTTGATTACCCCGGCCGCCAACACAGGAATCCACAGCATTTGAATGGCCCAGATAGACACGCCCGGAAAACCGAACAAAGCAAAACTTGTAAACAAAGTGATTGCACAGCCATGCCAAGCAAATCGCTCGTACAGATTGGTTTCAAGCCAGTCGTTGGGGCAACCGTGACCATACTTGCGGATGGTTTCGGCATTCTTGGATTCAGCTCGGTACAACTCTGCACCCTGCCAGAACACGGTTTTCAGGCCGCGGGTTTGTGGACTGTGTGGATCTTCAGGGGTTTCGCATTTGGCGTGGTGCTTGCGGTGAATGGCAGCCCATGCGCGCGTGCTCATGCCAGTGGTCAGCCACAACCAGGCGCGAAAAAAATGAGCCAGTGCGGGATGCACCTCCAGGGCGCGGTGCGCTTGCGCGCGATGCAAATACACGGTTACCGCCACGATCGTGATGTGTGTCACAACCAAGGTGTAAATGACCATTTCGGTGATTGACGCTCCGGTTAATCCGGATGTTAAAAATTCATACATATTCGATTCTCTTCTTGTGACACTCTAGTTCACGGCAGTCTTGCCTTGCTTCTGAAGATACCGCGATAAAAAATAAACAACTTGATCCTGATTAAATCAGTTTCAGTGAACAAGTGTACTTCGAAACCTGATTTTTGTCTTGAATAATTGCTCAGGATTTCGAACGCTGTAGCACTGCGGCGAAAAATCCGTCGGACTCTCCGTCCTCTGGCCACAACCGGAAGGTGTCCGCAGTCTGATCCGCGCTCGCCGGTCGGTCTGCCGGATTCAACACCTCAGTCCATCTGCGAAGCCTGAACTCAGGATTGTTCGCCAAAAACCACTCAACAATCTCTTCGTTTTCCTGCTTCAACACGCTGCAGGTGATGTAAACCAGACGCCCGTCGGGTTTAACCAGTTGGCACGCGTGATGAAGAATGCTCTTTTGCTTTTCAACCAGCTCGGCAACCCCCTGCGGACCCTGGCGGAACTTCAGGTCAGGGTTGCGGCGCAAGGTGCCCATACCACTGCAAGGCACATCCACCACCACACGGTCCGCCTTGGAAAAGTACTTGTTCAGGCGCGGATCGGCCTCATCATTGATCACCATGGTGTAAAAGTTGCTCATGCCAGAACGCGCCGCCCTCGGCCTGAACTTTTGCAGACGCCTTTCAGAGGTGTCCAAGGCCACCACCCTTCCGGTGTTTTTCATGGCAGCAGCCACGGCCAATGTTTTACCACCTGCACCGGCGCAAAAATCAATCACGAGGTCGCCCCGCCGTGGAGCCACCAATTTACTGACCCACTGACTGCCGGCATCCTGCACTTCAAACAAGCCTTCCTGAAACATCTCAGTGCGACCCACCACAGGCTTTCCAACGGCGCGCAATCCATCTTCCAGACCGGCAATCGGCAACACCTCAATGCCCTGCGCCGCCAAACCTGCGACCACTTCCTGAGTACTGGCTTTCAGCGTGTTGACTCGCAAATCAAGTGGTGCTGCCGACAGCACGGCCTGGGCGAAGGACAAGGCACGATCGGGCCCGAACTCGGTTGTAATCTGTTCATACAGCCAGGCAGGCAAACAGGTTTTGGGTTCTTGAGAAAGATTGTCGACAGGCACATGAATAACCCGACTCAACCATTCATTGTCTTCAGAGCGCCCAGCAGACCAGATGGCCTCCGGTGCACCACTCCACAGCAAGGCCAACTTGGCCTGACGCATCACGGTCGGCCCACCTTCGCCAGACTGGGCCAGGTGGTTGATTCGGTAGCGGTAACGCAGCCAGCAATAAGCGGCCTCAGCCACAACGGGCCTGTCTCTGCCACCCAGTTCCGGATGGTCTTTGAAAAAGCGGGAAATCACGGCATCTGCCGGACCATCAAACAGGTTCAACAAATCGATCAGTTGGGCCACCAAACTGATGACGCCGTAGCGCGGCCCGGCGGCACCCCGGTTGACGCGCGCGCCGCCGGTTGACGGTCTTCTAAGCGGGCTTTTCTTTTTGGAAGATCCTGCCATTTTTATTGTCCTATTCGATGTCGTATGCCAGCGGTGCTGCAAGTGCACCATGCACCTGGCCATCCGTCTGTCTGATTGTTTGATGCAGCAATGCAGCAATTGCGCGCGGGTATATTTGATGCTCCAAAGCCAACACCCGAGCCGCAAGCGTCTCTGCGGTGTCACCCTCACGGACACGCACCACAGCCTGATCAAGAATGGGCCCATGGTCGAGCTCAGCCGTCACCAGGTGGACGGTTGCGCCGTGCACACGCACCCCAGCCTCCAGTGCCTGCTGATGGGTTTTGAGACCCGGAAAAGAGGGCAGCAGGGACGGATGAATATTGACCAGACGACCTTCAAAGGCCTTCACAAAAGCAGGGGTCAGTACGCGCATAAATCCGGCCAACACAACCAGATCTGGTGCGTGGGCGTCAATTCGCCGCTTCAACGCCTTGTCAAACTCATCGCGCGAGGCAAAAACGGTGTGATCCAGCACCTCGGTGTGCACACCCTGAGATTCAGCCAGTTTCAGCCCTTCGGCGCCAGGCCGGTTGCTGATGACTGCAGCTGTTTTGTAGGCACCCGTGTGTTTTGCGTAATCAAGAATGGCAGCCAGATTTGATCCCCGTCCGGAAATCAGGGCGACAATGGAAGGCAGAGATTTTTGCATGGCGCGAGTTTATCACTGCAGCCGGAAAAAAGCCCTAATTTTCAGAGTTTCAGGGCTTATAATCATGGGTTGTTTTTTATTTCAGACAGGCAAGCCTTTCTACCCAGCATGAAACTCGTTCGGCGCCCAAGCTCAATGACGCAAAGTCAGCCTACCGCACTGACCATCGGCAACTTCGATGGTGTGCATGCGGGTCACGCCGCCCTGTTTCGCGAGGTGGTCAGCGCGGCTGATCGCATGGGTCTCGTTCCCACCGTGGTCACCCTGAACCCTCACCCCAAAGAATTTTTTGACCCCACCTACCGGTTGCAGCGCATCACCACGTTTCGTGATCGCGTCGTGGCCATGAAAAATTGCGGCATCCGTCAGGTTGTGGTTTTGCCCTTCGACAAGGCCATGGCAAGCCTCCCGCCGGAGTCGTTCGTCAAGGATGTCCTCTGCCGGCAACTCAATGCACGTCAAATCTGGGTGGGTGACGACTTTCGGTTTGGTGCACGGCGTGCAGGCGACTATCACCTGCTGAAATCCCTCTCGCCGGCCATGGGCTTTCAAGTCAACGACCTGCCCGAGGTACAGATCAACCACCAAAGGGTCTCCAGCTCCCAAATCCGCGAGGCATTGAACAAGGGCGATGTCTCCACGGCTCAAGCGATGCTGGGGCACCCTCTGTGTTACTCAGGTCACATCATTCACGGTAAAAAACTGGGCCGCAAGCTGGGCTTTCCCACCATGAATCTCCGAATTCAAGGCCGGGCAAGTGCGCTCAGCGGCATTTTGGCTGTGTGGGTGCATGGTCTTGATGCAAACCCGTTACCGGCCGTGGCCAGCCTGGGTCTGCGGCCAACGGTAGAAGATTCAAACCAGATCCTGCTTGAAACCTTCATTCCGGGTTGGACTGGCAATGCCTACGGCAAACGGGTCACGATCGAGGTGGCTCAACACTTGCGCCCGGAACTCAAATTCGACAGTCTTGATGCCATGGTCAATCGCATGCATCAAGACACCGCCACTGCGCTGAACATCTTAAAGACCGCGCCGTCTCACCTTTAATACAGGCCACCATGGATTACAAAGACACACTGAATCTACCCGACACCGAATTCCCAATGCGAGGCAACCTGCCAGCGCGAGAGCCACAGTGGGTGGAACAATGGGTTGCTCAAGACCTGTACAAGGCCATTCGCCAGTCCAAGGCGGGCAAGCCCCGATTCACCCTGCACGATGGCCCGCCTTACGCCAACGGCGACATTCACATCGGGCACGCCGTCAACAAAATCCTCAAAGACATCATCGTGAAATCCAAGTGCCTGTGCGGGTTCGATGCACGGTACACACCAGGCTGGGATTGCCACGGCATGCCCATTGAAATCCAGATTGAGAAAACCCACGGCAAGGGACTTCCCACGCTGGTGGTCCAGGAAAAAAGCCGGGCCTACGCCACGGAACAGATCGAACGCCAGAAAAAGGACTTTGTTCGCCTGGGCGTTTTAGGCGACTGGGACAATCCTTATAAAACCATGAATTTCCGAAACGAGGCCGACGAACTGCGCGCTTTGGGCAAAATTCTGGACAAAGGCTACGTCTACCGCGGCTTGAAGCCTGTGAACTGGTGTTTCGATTGCGGTTCTGCACTGGCCGAAGCGGAAGTGGAATACCAGGACAAAGAAGACATTGCGGTCGATGTGGGCTTTTCATTCAACAAAGCTGACCTGCCTCGTCTTGCTGCCACATTCGGCATTGAAGAGAGCACACTGGGCGGCAAACCTGGCCAACTGGTCATCTGGACCACAACACCATGGACCCTGCCTGCCAACCAGGCCCTCAACGTCCACCCAGAGTTGGTGTACAGCCTGATCGACACAGGCGAGAAATACCTCTTGCTGGCGCAAGAACGCGTTGCCGCCTGTCTGGAAAGTTATGGCTTGACCGGCAAAGAAATCGCCACCACCACTGGCCAACAGCTGGAGGGCCTTGCATTCCACCATCCGTTCTATGACCGCTTGTCCCCGGTGTATCTGGCGGAATACGTCAGCACCGATGCGGGTACAGGCATCGTACATTGTTCCCCGGCCTATGGTGTAGACGACTTCATCACCTGCAAACGCTATGGCATGGCAGACAGTGACATCTTGAATCCGGTAACCGGAAATGGAGTCTATGCAGACAGTCTCGCGTTTTTTGGTGGTCAGCACATCTGGAAGGCCAACCCGAAAATCGTGGAAAAGCTGATTGAAACGGGCGCTCTAATCAAGCAGCTCAAATTTGGGCACAGCTACATGCATTGCTGGCGCCACAAAACGCCGGTGATCTACAGGGCCACTTCACAATGGTTTGCGGGCATGGACATCACGCCCAAAGACGGCGGGCCAAGCCTCCGGCAAAGCGCGCTGGCCGGTATTGAAGCCACCCAGTTTTTTCCGGCGTGGGGCAAGGCGCGCCTTCAGGCCATGATTGCCAACAGACCCGACTGGACGCTGTCTCGCCAACGCCAATGGGGCGTTCCCATGGCATTTCTGGTTCATCGCGAAACCGGCGAATTGCACCCCCGCACCGTAGAACTCATCGAAACCATTGCGCAACGCATCGAGCTGCAAGGCATTGAGGCCTGGCAAACCATGAGCGTGGAAGAACTCATCGGCGCAGAAGAGGCAAAAAACTACGTGAAAAACCCGGACACACTCGACGTCTGGTTCGATTCTGGCACCACCCATGAAACCGTACTGCGCGGTTCACACGCCGATGACGGTCAATTTCCCGCCGACCTGTATCTTGAAGGTTCCGACCAGCACCGAGGCTGGTTCCACTCCTCACTGCTGACCAGCTGCATGCTCAACGGCGTCCCGCCGTACAAAGCCCTTCTGACCCATGGTTTTGTGGTCGATGGCAAGGGCCGCAAAATGAGCAAATCGGTGGGCAACGTCATTGCGCCACAGCAGGTGTCCGACAAAATGGGCGCTGAAATTCTGCGGCTGTGGGTGGCCAGCACCGATTACTCGGGCGAGCTCACCATTTCCGACGAAATTCTGAAGCGCGTCGTTGAAAGCTACCGTCGCATTCGAAACACACTGCGATTCCTGTTGGCCAACATCTCCGACTTCGATTTGGAAGCCGATGGCGTACCTGTGTCTGAACTGCTTGAAATCGACCAGCTGGCCTTGCATTTGACCAAGCAGCTTCAAGCTGAATGCGTTGAACACTTCAACCGATACGAGTTTCACCCCATCGTCAGCAAGCTGCAGAACTTCTGCTCGGAAGACCTTGGCGCCTTTTATCTCGATGTGTTGAAAGACCGTCTGTACACCAGCGCGGAACAATCAAAAGCCAGACGCAGTGCGCAAACCGCGCTGTATCACCTCACCCATGCACTAATCCGGCTGATGGCACCGATACTCAGCTTCACCGCTGAAGAAGCGTTTGCCACTCTGAAATCGGACTCGCCTTCCATCTTCTGCGGTGAATTTCACACCATTCCAGCCACAGCAATCACACCGGAGATGGCTGAAAAATGGACAGCCCTGCGCGAGTTGCGGGGTCGCGTGGCCAAAGAACTGGAAACTTTGCGCAGTGAAGGAAAAATCGGATCGTCGTTGCAGGCTCAGGTCCACCTCGTTCTGCCGAAGCCCCTCTTCGAGGCCTGCAGCAGCCTTGGTGAAGACCTGAAATTCCTTCTGATCGTCTCCAATGTGTCACTCGCCCAAGGCCAGACAGAAGCCATTGAGGTGTCCACTGCAGAGGGAAGCAAGTGTGAACGTTGCTGGCATGTCCGCACCGACGTGGGCAGCAACACCAACCATCCGCAGCTCTGCGGACGATGTGTCAGCAACCTGTTTGAAGAAGGCGAGCCCCGTCACCATGTCTAAACTGAAACAAATTGCCCCTTGGTTGGCCCTCTCTGTCATCTGGATATTGCTGGACCAAATCACCAAGCTGTGGGTGCAGGCCCGGCTCGACCTCGGCACAGTGGTCGAGGTCACCTCCTTCTTCAATCTGGTCCATGTTCGAAATCCAGGCGCGGCGTTCAGCTTTCTTGCAGCGCAACCCGGCTGGCAAAAGCTTTTCCTGTCCGGCGTGGCCGTGTTGGCCAGCGTCATTATTGTGTTCTTGATGACGCGTAGCACACAGCGTAAATTTGCCATGTTGTGCATGGCAGGCATACTGGGTGGTGCGATCGGCAACCTGATCGATCGAAGCCTGTATGGCTCGGTAGTGGACTTCCTCGACTTCTATTGGGGCAATTACCATTGGCCAGCTTTTAATGTGGCTGACATTGCAATTTCGACAGGCGCCGTTGGCCTGATCATCGACGAATTGTTCAAAGGCAAATCCGCATGACCCCAGCCGACACCCTGCCCCGCTTTTCAAGCCTTCAAGGCAAACGTTGTGTACTGGGTGTCACGGGCGGAATCGCCGCCTACAAGGCAGCGGAACTGATACGGCTTTTAATCAAACAGGAAGTGGATGTGCGGGTCGTCATGACTGAGGCCGCACGGGAATTCGTCACACCGCTGACTTTTCAGGCGCTGTCCGGCAACCCGGTGTCAGTGTCTCAATGGCCTACACACGACGACTCGCGAGGGATGCCACACATCGACCTCAGCAGACAGGCAGACTGCCTTTTGATCGCACCCTGCACGGCCAACAGCATGGCCAAATACGCAAACGGGCTGGCCAACAATCTGCTGGACAACCTGGTGTTGGCACGAAATTGCCCGATTGCCATTGCACCGGCCATGAACGTGGAAATGTGGAACAACCCGGCCACGCAAAGAAATTTACAGCAGCTCAAATCCGATGGTTTTGACATTTTTGGACCTGGAAACGGACAGCAAGCCTGCGGTGAAACGGGTGACGGCAGAATGCTGGAGCCCTGGCAGATCGTGACCGAGCTGGCGCGAATGTTCTCCCCGAAAGCGATGACCGGCCAAAAAGTATTAATCACGGCCGGACCTACATTTGAAGCCATAGATCCCGTTCGAGGCATAACCAATCGGTCCAGTGGAAAAATGGGCTACGCCATGGCGCAAGCCGCCTGGTTGTTGGGTGCTGAGGTCACCTTGGTGTCAGGACCAGTCAATCAGCCAGTGCCTTACGGGGTAAGGGCTGTACAGGTCGAAAGCGCCGTTTCAATGCACAACGCGGTCATGAACGAGATTGCAAACCAAACCCTGTTTGTGGGCGTGGCGGCAGTGGCCGACTTCGGGATCAGGGCCCCCTCTGAACACAAACAGAAAAAAACCGAGGGCAAAGCACCCGGACTGGATCTGGAATTCACGCTCAATCCGGACATCCTCGCCGATGTCGGTGAATTCGCGTCCAAAAGCACGTCGAAGTTGACCGTGGTGGGCTTTGCAGCAGAGACGCAAAACCTGGAAGATTATGCGCAAAGCAAACTGACGCGAAAAAAGGCACACTTCATTTTGGGCAATCTAGCCCAGGAAAGTCTTGGCAGCGACAACGTAAAGCTCACCCTTTATCAGCGTGACCACACGCCCTTACCCATTAAAATTCAACCCAAGCTGCAGGCTGCTCAGGCTGCCCTTCAGATCATTGCGAACCACTTATCATGAAAATTCCAGTCGAAGTTAAAATTCTCGATCAGCGCATGGCCACCCAGTTGCCAGAGTACGGCACCGCAGGCAGCGCGGGTCTCGATCTTCGGGCCTGTATTGACACCCCCATGACGCTAGAATCGGGTCAGGCGGAACTCATTCCAACCGGCATTTCAATCCACCTAGGAGATCCTGGATATTGTGCAACCATCCTGCCAAGGTCAGGTTTGGGCCACAAAAAAGGCTTGGTACTGGGCAATCTGGTGGGCTTGATCGATTCAGACTACCAAGGCCCCCTGATGGTGTCGCTTTGGAACCGAAGTAATCAACCCGTCACGGTCGAACCCATGGAGCGAATCGCCCAACTGGTCATTCTGCCTGTCGTTCAAGCGCAATTCAGCGTAGTGGACGAGTTCAAACCCAGCCAGCGTGGCGAAGGTGGATTCGGGAGCACTGGAACCAAATAACTTTCAAATGTTACTCAGGTTCATTGTGGGTATTGGAAACAACAATGAACCAGACGGCAGTGGGTTTCAAGCATCCGCTTAAAACGCTCAAATTGGGTTTGTCCGACCTGGCCGAAGCCCTTCCCTGCCAGGCATTGAACGCCTGCTGGCTCTTTGTCTGCCTGGTTTTGGCTGCATTTGCTGTCATTAACTGCAGTCAGATCAAGGGCTTGCGTAGCACCCAAGCCCGATTACAACTCACCCAAAACACCATCAACGATCTGGTTATTCAAAGCGCAAATCTTCGACTTCTTGAACCCACGATCAGCACCAATGAACGCATCTCAGCGGCAAGGCTGAAACAAGCCGGATATCAATCAGCCCACGAGCTTGCCTATCAAATTCAATCGCGACTTGCCATTTTGAACACCTTGCAAGCTGAACTGCCTGTCCAGCTTCCACTTCAGCGGCTGAATGACAGCATCAACAAGCTGATCCCCACCGACTATTCAAATTCTTCTGCAGACTCAAAACGAATCGAATCAAGCATTGATCAATGGTTCAAAGCGTTGGCTCAGCTTAGTCAACAAGTGCAAGCCATTTCCAACGCACACACCCAGCGTTCCAACACACTGGAGCGCAATAATCTACTGCTTGCAATAGCAGTGCTTGCATTCTCAGTTTCACTGGCAGCACTAAACATCTGGAAGCGTTCAAAAATGAGCAAGCGCTTCGAGTTTGAATTAAAGCTGTTAACCAACCAGGCTCGAACCGACCCGCTGACCGGGGTTCTGAATCGCAGGGGATGGCTGGAATACACTGGAAAATATCTCAAAAACTGCCAGAAAGAGGCTCGAAAACCAGCCAGTCTGGCCGTGTTGGACATCGATTACTTCAAACAGTACAACGACACCTTTGGCCATGAGGCCGGCGACGACCGGCTTCGCCACTTTGCCGCCATATTGCGACAAAACTTCAGGCCAGGTGACCTGATCGCCAGAGTGGGGGGCGAGGAGTTTGCCGTTATGCTGATGAACTGCAATGTCGAAGAGTCTCGACGAATTGTGGATCGAATCCGCGAATCGGCCCTGTGCGACATTCCATTTTCAGCGGGTTTGACCAACATCGACAACCATGAATCCATCATCAAGGCCATGGCTGTTGCAGACCAGGCGCTGTATCAAGCCAAACACAGCGGTCGGAACTGCTCAAAGATTGCCTACCATTGAAAACGCCCCAAGGGTTAAACCCAAGGGGCGTCAGTGAAGGCATTAAACCACCTTGTCTGGCTTAGTCGACGGCGACCTCGGTTCCACTTTCAGATGGAGCACCTTGGTCTTCTTCAAATGTCAGAGTAACCTTGTCGTCCTCCTCGACATAATCCACCGTCACCTTGCCACCATTGACCAGCTTGCCAAACAGCAATTCATCGGCCAAGGCTTTCCGAATCGTGTCCTGAATGAGTCGCTGCATGGGTCGGGCGCCCATCAATGGGTCAAATCCCTTCTTGGCAAGGTACTTGCGCAAGGCATCGGTAAAGATGGCATCGACACGCTTCTGATGCAGTTGCTCTTCGAGTTCCATCAGGAACTTGTCGACCACACGCAGAATAATGTCTTCATCCAGCGCCCTGAACGAGATGATCGAATCCAGTCTGTTGCGGAATTCTGGCGAGAACATCCGCTTGATGTCTTCCATCTCATCACCCTGTACCTTGGACTCGGTGAATCCAATGTTGCGCTTGGTCAAGGCCTCGGCACCCGCGTTGGTGGTCATGATAATGATCACATTGCGGAAATCCGCCTTTCGACCGTTGTTGTCTGTCAGGGTGCCGTTGTCCATCACCTGCAACAAAATGTTGAAGACGTCCGGATGGGCTTTCTCGATCTCGTCCAGCAACAGCACACAGTGGGGCTTTTTGGTAATGGCCTCGGTCATCAAACCACCTTGGTCAAAACCAACATATCCGGGGGGCGCACCAATCAAGCGAGACACAGCGTGACGCTCCATGTACTCAGACATGTCAAAGCGAATCATCTCGATGCCCAGAATGAACGCCAACTGCTTGGCCACTTCTGTTTTACCCACACCAGTTGGCCCGGAGAACAGGAAAGAGCCAATCGGCTTGTCCGGTTTACCCAACCCTGACCGGGACATTTTGATGGCATTGGCCAGCGCCTCAATCGCGGGGTCTTGGCCGAATACTGTGGCCTTCAGATCGCGATCCAGCGTTGCCAGTTTGTTGCGATCGTCGGTGTTAACCGATTGAGGCGGAATACGGGCGATCTTGGATACGATGTCCTCGATGTCACCCTTGGTGATGGTTTTGCGCTGCTTGCTTTTCGGCAGAATGCGCTGCGCAGCACCCGCTTCATCAATCACATCAATGGCCTTGTCGGGCAAGTGTCTGTCGTTGATGAATTTGGCGGACAATTCGGCGGCTGCGGAAATCGCGGCGTTGGAATATTTCACGCCATGGTGCTCTTCGAACCGGCTCTTCAATCCGCGAAGGATTTCAACCGTTTGCTCAACACTGGGCTCATTGACGTCGATTTTCTGGAAACGACGTGAAAGGGCATGGTCTTTCTCAAAAATGCCCCGATATTCATTGAAGGTGGTTGCACCAATGCACTTCAATTGGCCTGAAGACAAAGCAGGCTTGAGCAGGTTGGAAGCGTCCAGAGTGCCCCCTGAAGCAGACCCAGCGCCGATCAGGGTGTGAATTTCATCGATGAAAAGCACCGAGTCCGGATTGGACTTCAATTGCTTCAAAACGGCCTTCAAACGCTGCTCAAAATCACCACGGTATTTGGTGCCGGCGAGCAACGCGCCCATGTCCAGCGAATAGACTTGGGCAGCCTCAAGAATTTCGGGAACCTCACCCTGAACGATCCGCCAGGCAAGGCCTTCGGCGATCGCTGTCTTGCCCACGCCAGCCTCACCCACCAACAGCGGGTTGTTTTTGCGACGGCGACACAACACCTGAATGACTCGTTCAACCTCGGATTCACGACCAATCAGGGGATCGATCTTGCCTTCCTTGGCGAGTGCATTAAGGTTTTGAGTGTACTGGTCCAGAGGCGACTGTTTGTCCGACCCTGTAGTCGAAGTAGCCTCGGCCTCCTGTTCCTGGTTCTCGTTCTGCGTATTTTCCTGCTTGGGTGCAGGCGCTTGCGGTGTCTTCGTGATGCCGTGTGAAATGAAATTCACCACGTCCAGACGGGTAATGCCCTGCTGGTGCAAATAGTACACCGCGTGCGAATCCTTCTCGCCAAAAATCGCCACCAGAACATTTGCGCCCGTGACCTCTTTTTTGCCGTTGGATGTGGACTGCACGTGCATGATGGCCCGCTGGATAACGCGCTGGAAACCCAACGTAGGCTGAGTGTCCACCTCGTCCTGGCCAGACACCACCGGGGTGTTGTCCTTGATGAAATTTTGAAGATTCTTGCGAATCTCTTCAATGTCGCATGAACATGAGCGCAGCACTTCAGCCGCAGAAGGGTTGTCCAACAAAGCAAGCAACAAGTGCTCGACAGTGATGAACTCATGCTTCTGCTGACGCGCATCAACAAATGCCATGTGCAAACTTACTTCCAATTCTTGCGCGATCATGTTTCCTCCATTACGCACTGCAGAGGGTGCTGATGCTGCATTGCGAAACTACAAACCAGTTCAACTTTCGTTGAGGCGATGTCTTTGGGATACACCCCACAAACGCCTTTGCCCTCACGATGCACTTTCAGCATTATTTGAGTAGCCTGTTCCCTACCCTTGCCAAAAAACTTTTGCAAAACCAGAACGACGAACTCCATCGGCGTGTAATCGTCGTTCAACAAAACCACCTGATACATGGGTGGTGCCTTGGCCAGATCCTGCTTGGGTTCCAGTACCGTAGTCGGGCTATTTTGCGAACTCATCACTTTATTGTAATCACTTCCAATGTCTATGCAACGACGATTTGCGGGCATTAAACGGCCTATCTCTCGATGTGGGCACGAAGTACCGAAAATCAAGCAACTTAGGATAAAAAAATAACGAACCCAAGATTAAAAAGCAATATAGGTACATCTTAGCCAATACCGGCTAAAAGCGGCACGGAGGCCGTCAGAACGGGGGAAAAATAAGGCGAATCGGGTAAACCCTAAAAATGTATTGATTGTATTGTTGACCTGAGCGAAAACTGCTTCAACAATAGAGTCAAGTTGGCAAGACCAACGAGTCATTGAAAAGTTCCCAAGGCTTTTCGATTGAAGTGGATGTCTAGATTAGGAGGTCATGCGATGGCGACCGGTACCGTAAAGTGGTTTAACGATGCAAAAGGTTTTGGGTTTATTACGCCCGACGAAGGCACTGAAGAGTTGTTTGCACACTTTTCAGCCATTCAGGCAGAAGGGTTCAGAACTCTCAAGGAAGGTCAGAAGGTGACATTCGATGTCGTCGACGGCCCAAAGGGTAAGCAGGCACAAAACATTGTTGCAGCAACTACCGCCAGCGCAGCCTAATCACGGCCAGCCGCAGGAACAAAAAAACCACCTCAACTAGAGGTGGTTTTTTTTCGCCCCTGCCATGCAAAGGTGGCAGTTTGGCGACGCATTACATATTGGAAATCATCACCTTGCCAAAGCCGGAACAGCTGACCTGTGTCGCGCCTTCCATCAGACGCGCGAAGTCATAAGTAACCTGCTTGGACTCGATTGACTTTTCCATGGAGTGGATGATCAGGTCTGCTGCCTCTACCCAGCCCATGTGACGCAACATCATTTCAGCGGACAGAATCTGTGAACCGGGGTTCACGTAGTCTTTGCCCGCGTACTTGGGTGCAGTGCCGTGCGTGGCTTCGAACATGGCAATTGAATCAGACAGGTTGGCGCCCGGCGCAATACCAATGCCACCGACCTGCGCGGCCAGCGCGTCGGAAATGTAATCGCCATTCAGGTTCATGGTGGCAATGACGTCGTATTCGGCAGGGCGCAGCAGAATTTGCTGCAGGAACGCATCGGCAATGACGTCTTTCACAACGATGTCACCGTGCGCAGCCTTGATTTTCATCCATGGGCCGCCATCCAGAAGTTCTGCCCCGAATTCACGCTGGGCCAACTCGTAACCCCACTTGGCAAAGGCACCCTCGGTGTACTTCATGATGTTGCCCTTGTGAACCAGGGTCACTGATGAGCGCTTGTTGTCAATCGCATACTGCAGGGCTTTGCGGAACAGTCGTTCGGTGCCTTCCTTGGAGATGGGCTTGATGCCAATGCCTGATGTTTCGGGGAAGCGGATTTTGGTCACACCCATTTCTTCCTGAAGAAACTTGATCAGCTTTTTGGCTTTGTCACTCTGCGCCTCGTACTCGATACCGGCATAGATGTCCTCGGAGTTTTCACGGAAAATCACCATGTTGGTTTTGTGAGGCTCTTTCACAGGGCTGGGCACACCATTGAAATAACGAACGGGACGCAGACACACATACAGGTCCAACTGCTGACGCAATGCCACGTTGATTGAACGGATACCGCCACCAACTGGGGTTGTCAAAGGGCCTTTGACAGAAACCACATACTCTTTCAACACTTCCAGTGTTTCTTCAGGCAGCCAGACATCCGGACCGTACACACGCGTTGATTTTTCACCCGCGTAAATTTCCATCCAGCTGATTTTCCGCTTTCCACCGTATGCCTTTGCAACGGCTGCGTCGACGACGTCGATCATGACGGGCGTGATGTCAAAACCGGTGCCATCGCCTTCAATGTATGGGATGATCGGCTGATCAGGGACGTTCAGGGAATAATCGCTGTTGACTGTGATTTTTTCGCCGACGGACGGTACTTTAATGTGCTGGTACATGGCCTCTCCACTGCTTCTGTGTTGTTAGAGTAAACACTCTAGTGTATCTCGGAATTGGGGGAATCTCAATTATTTCGCAATGTGAAATCATATTCCTCATTACGCTAAGGCCATTATAATAACCTGATCTTCTTTCAATACTCTGACACAATCGTGAACCGCCCGAATTTTCAATACGCCTTGATTGGGCTTCTACTGGCCTGTACGGGCTCGGCAAATGCCGCTGGGCCTTTGAACCCCCCACTGAAAACGGTCACTGTCACCATCGGAAAGCAGTCGATTGTGGCTGAAGTTGCAGACACCCCAGAAACACGTGAGACCGGCTTGATGAATCGGGGCAATTTGCCCGACAACAAAGGCATGCTGTTTGTGTTTCAGGACAGCCAGCCACACTGCATGTGGATGAAAAACACCCCCAACGACCTTGATGTCGCATTTGCAGATGCCGAGGGGCAGATTTTGAATGTTGAAAACATGAAAGCGGAAACACTCGACATTCACTGCGCCAAAGGTTTTAGCGTGTATGCGCTGGAAATGAGATCGGGCTGGTTCAAGGACCACAAAGTGAAACGCGGGGACTTCATGGACATAAAAAAACCCCGCTAAACAGCGGGGTTTTTTGGGGATGGCAATCGCTCAAGCGAAATTCTTCGCAGCAAATTCCCAGTTCACAAGCGCCCAAAACGCTTCCATGTACTTGGGGCGTGCATTGCGGTAATCCACGTAGTAAGCATGTTCCCAAACGTCGCAGGTCAGCAGGGGCTTGTCGCCTGTGGTCAGTGGCGTGGCGGCATTGCTGGTGTTAACGATGTCTACCGAACCGTCTGCCTTTTTCACCAGCCAGGTCCAGCCTGAACCAAAGTTTGTGGTTGCACTTTTGGTAAATGCGTCTTTGAAAGCCGCGAAACTGCCATATTTGGCGTTGATGGCCTGTGCAAGCGCACCTGTGGGCTCACCACCGCCATTGGGTGACAAACCATTCCAGTAAAAGGTGTGGTTCCAGACTTGGGCCGCGTTGTTGAATACGCCACCGGTGGACTTCTTGACGATGTCCTCAAGGCTGGACTCCGCAAACTCGGTGCCCTTGATCAGGTTGTTCAGGTTGGTCACATAAGTGGCGTGGTGCTTGCCATAGTGAAACTCCAGCGTTTCTTTGGAGATGTGGGGTGCCAAAGCGTCCATGGCATAGGGCAATGCGGGTAGTGTGTGTTCCATTTTAATGTCCTCTCACTTCGTGCTACACAAATTTTGATTCTAACGTGAAATAAGGCGCGCTAAACAGACGGCACGCCCGAGCCATGGGTTTTATCCCGCACCGTTACATTCAATTGTCCGTCAGCCAATGTGGCTGCCAAAACCTGGCCAGGTTCGACCTGATCAACCGAATTAACAACGCTGTCCGCAGTTTGCAGAAAAGCATAGCCCTTCTCCAGGTTGCGTTGCGGAGACAATGCGCGAAGCGTGTTTTCCTGACCGAGCAACCCCATGCTTGCCTGCTGCACTTTGCGATCCACCGATTGCCTTAAAAGCCGGACGACTTTCGTATTGCGTGTTTGGGCCTCATTCATTCCCCCGTGCAGCGCCCGACCAGTGCGCTGGACGCAGCCCACCATAGACTGGTTGGCAAAGCGCAAGGCCTGTTGCAATTGACGCTGCATGACTGCACGTGCATGGGTCAAACGCTGCTCAAGTGCCTGCAGATAGGCAGAGGGCGTTACAAGCCCAAGCTCAAGGCGATCCAGTTGCTGCGCCCGTTGAGACAGTGCCGCCTCCAATACACGGCGCAAGTCGCGCTGCAGAGCATCCACCTGCGCGATCAAGTCAGCTGTAGGCGGACTCACCAGTTCGGCTGCTGCAGTTGGGGTAGAGGCTCGAACATCGGCCGCAAACTCGGCCAGCGTAACGTCACTTTCATGACCGATGCCCGCCACAGTGGGCGTAACGCATGCAGCCACCGCCCGAACGACTGCCTCTTCATTGAAGCACCACAGGTCTTCCAGACTGCCACCACCACGGGCCAATACAATCACCTCGTGACCCGCGGAATCAGCCTGCTGAAGCGCCGCCACGATTTGCGGCGTGGCGGCTTCACCCTGAACGGCAGTGGGATAGAGGGTGTATCGGACGTGGGGGGCGCGCCGGGCCAGAGTACGGCGCATGTCCGCCAATGCAGCCGCCTGCAAAGAGGTGACAATCGCAATGTTGAAGGCATATGCTGGCAAGGGGCGTTTTCGATCCTGCGAGAACAGACCCTCTGTCGCCAGCATGGTTTTCAGCCTGAGATAACGCTCATGTAAATCGCCCTGACCCGCATGTTTGAGCGTGTCCACCAGAATTTGTAACTCACCCCGCGGCTCGTAAAGGCCAACTTGGGCAAGCGCCTCCAGCTTGTCTCCCACCTTCGGCAGAAACCCAACCAGAATATTGCGCTGGCGAAACATGACAGCCTTTACCTGAGCCTGTTCATCCTTCAGACTGAAGTACCAGTGGCCAGAGGACGCCTTGGTGAATGAAGCCACTTCGCCTTGAATTCGGACGGCCATGAATTCCCGACGCAATGTGTCACTGAGATGACGTGTAAACTGGCTTACTGAAAAAACTGTTTTAAAGTCAGTCATTTACTAAAAAGACCTCGAAAAGGCAAACATTTCCACAAAGGCTTATCAAAAAGCAATTTCAATTGCAACACGCCTGAAACAATTGAAAAACAAACTAAGCAATTGATTTTTAATAGATAAATCTAGAATATTTTTTAAAAAAAAGTTCCTTATCCCCGAAGCTGGAAAAAAAAGAAAGGTTTAATCGGCCTTTTCCACAAAGTTTTCCACATTGCAAGCAACACCATGCCTTGCAGTTCATTTGTCAAGCCAGTCAATTTTCGCTAGAGTCGCACTCTTGTGTAGAAGGAGTCTAATGTGTGGGCGATCATTACCGCTGCTGGCTGGCCAATTTGGCCATTGATTTTTGCATCCATGGCAGCTTTGGCCATTGTGTTTGAGCGGGTTTGGTACCTGCGGTCAGCCCAAATCGCCCCCAAAGGTTTAATTCAGGACGTGGTCAAAAATCTGACCCCTTTCAAAGACCCTCAAAACCTGGCGCGACTTCACGGGCATAGCCTGCTCGGAAGCGTTGCAGCGGACGGCTTGGGGGCAGCACTCTCTGGCCAAGACCCCGAACAAGCCATGCTGGAAAAGGCCGAAGAGGTTCAAGACAAACTGGAGAAGCATCTCGATGTCTTGTCCATGATCGCCAGTGCAGCGCCCATGATGGGTTTGCTTGGCACCGTCATCGGAATGATCGAGATTTTCGCAACACAGGGGCAAACCGCCCAGAACCCCGAGGTGCTTGCCGCCGGGATCTCGGTGGCCTTGTACAACACGGCTTTCGGATTGATTGTGGCCATTCCTGCCTTGGTCGCATACCGTCTTTTTAAAATCAGAATCAATGCCCTGATGAATCACATGGGTCTTGAACTGAAACCCCTTGAGGCGGCTCTACGCCAGCAATTGAAGACCGCATCCACTCGTGCGGGCCGAGGTTAATCGCGTGAGACTGACCCGTCGCAACGACACCAGCACAGAACCCGAGATCAACCTGATCCCGCTGATCGACATTTTGCTGGTCATTGTGATTTTTCTGGTCATTTCATCGACTTTTGTTCGTCAAAGCCAATTGAAGGTTGATTTGCCAGGCACGCAGAACGGTGAAACAAAAGCGGATCAAAGCAAAGTGATCCGAATCCGGATCGCTCGGGATGGAAACTACGCCTTGGGAGATCAAGGCGTGCTGTCCGCCGATCAACTGCGCAGCGCGCTGGTCAAAGCATTGGCTGAAACACCCGCAGGCCAGGAAAATCACGCCATTATTGAAGCGGATGCAATGGCGACCCACCAGGCGGTGGTGACCGCCATGGACATGCTTGCAGCCTTGGGAATCAGTCGGGTTTCCATTGCCACAGCGCAAAGCCGATGAGCCGGATAGCCCACCTGTCAGCACGACTGGAAGCCAGGCTGACCCGCCTGTGGTTTGGCAAGGCTTCGCCCAGCGGCCTGGAAGCGGTTGTGCTGCGAACGCTGGAATGGATTTACAGCACACTGCGTGACAAAACACACCAGACGGAAAAGGCGATTGCGAGCCGCCAAGCTGTGTCGCCACCCGTACTGGTTATCGGAAATTTGATTGCCGGCGGCGCAGGCAAAACCCCCCTCGTCACAGCCGTGTGCAAGCACGTGACCCAACTCGGCCTGCCTGTTGGAATCGTGACGCGCGGCTACGGCCGCCACTCACAAGAACTACTCCTGCTTAAAGCCGGAGATCCGGTCGATGTGGCCATGACCGGGGATGAAGCGGCGCTGCTGCACGCAACAACGGGTTGCCCTATTGCAATTGGTGCAGATCGGCAAGCCGCAGCTGAGCTGCTTCGCGAAAAGATACCGGGGCTCAGACTGATCGTTTCCGACGATGGGCTGCAACATCACAAACTGCTGCGAAGTCACGAATGGGTTGCCTTCGATCAGCGGGGTGCAGGCAATCACCACCTGCTTCCGGCGGGTCCACTTCGAGAACCACTGGCGCGCTTGAATTCAGTTGAGTTTGTCATATGCACCCAAGGCGACTGCCAATCCCTCGCCCGTCAACTTGATCTGAAAGCAGACAGTCAATGGGTTGAAGTCCAGGTCAATATCCTGCGATTTGTAAACCTGTCCAGTCAGGCGACCTTGTCAATAGAGGCTGCAAAACTACAATTTGCCGATCAAAAAGTACTGGTCATGACAGGACTGGGCAATCCGGACAAATTCTTTGACTCCGCAAGGCGGGTTCTCAACAAAGACTTACCCACCCTGGCCTTGCCCGATCATTTCGATTACCCGGCCGATTTTTGCAGCGGCTTATCTGCGGACGTTTTGGTGGTAACTGCCAAAGATGCCGTAAAATTGGATCCGTTGGACGCGCGCATCTGGGTGGCTGAAGCCGAAGCGCAGCTGCCTCGCACATTAACTCAAGCTCTCGAGGACTACGTTGGATACTCAACTGATTGACATTTTGGTTTGCCCTAGCTGCAAGGGCCCGCTGATCAAGCGTCCCGCCGACGGCTACCTTTGCTGCAAAGCTGAAAAACTGGCTTTTCCAGTGCGTGACGGAATTCCAATCATGTTGCTGGAACAAGCCGAGTCCTTCAACCCAGACGCCCCTCTGTAATCATGTTCAAAGCCGTCGTTCCGGCCCGGTACGCGTCCACCCGCCTGCCCGGCAAGCCGCTGCTGGACATTGCCGGTAAACCCATGGTTGTGCGCGTGGCTGAACAGGCGCGCCTGTCCAAGGCGGATGAGGTTTTGGTTGCCACAGATCACCCTGACATCGCCTCTGCTTGTACCGAGCACGGCATTGACGTGGTGATGACCCGCCCAGACTGGCCCACCGGCACAGATCGATTGGCCGAGGTAGTTCAAGCCAGACAATGGGCCGATGACACGGTGGTTGTGAACGTTCAAGGCGATGAGCCGTTGATCGACCCAGATCTCATCAATCTTGTGGCCACCACGCTCGCCCATGGCGATCAGGACATTGCCACTTGTGGCCACCCTATTTTCGACTGGTCGGAGTTCAAACAACCCAACGTGGTCAAAATTGCCTTGAAAGAAAACATGGAGGCGCTTTATTTTTCGCGTGCCCCAATTCCCTTCCCCAGAGACGGTTTCAGCGCTGAACAAACCACTGAACAACAACGCAAATCGGGCATAGGCATTCGGCATGTGGGGCTTTATGCCTACAAGGCCCGCTTTTTAAAAACCTATCAAAACCTGACGCCCACGGCCCTGGAAGAACTGGAATCTCTTGAGCAACTCAGGGCGCTGGCGCACGGGTTTCGCATAAAAGTGTGTATTATTCATGAATCTCCCCTTCCCGGGGTAGACACGCAGGCAGACTTGGAGCGTGTCAGGTCTCTGTTCAAGACCAAGCTGGGCTAAGAATATTCCGACCAAGCCTCACATTGCCGCAGGTAAGTTTTGCGCAAGTTGTGAGTGCCACACTGTGGTCGGGTAATCAAAACAACAAGCCCCCGAACGACCGCGCTTGAATTGGCCTGACGCTGGCCTTCATGCGAAAGAATTAAAAACTCTAGAGGCAATTATGCGTTTAATACTATTGGGCGCGCCTGGTGCGGGCAAAGGCACACAGGCGACTTTCATCAAAGAAAAATTTGGCATTCCCCAGATTTCCACCGGGGACATGCTGCGCGCAGCGGTCAAGGCAGGTACACCACTGGGCATCGAGGCCAAAAAAGTGATGGATGCGGGCGGGCTGGTGTCCGACGACATCATTATCAATCTGGTCAAAGAGCGCCTGAAAGAAAGCGACTGCCAGAACGGCTATCTGTTTGACGGATTTCCACGCACAATTCCCCAGGCTGAGGCCATGAAGGATGCAGGCGTGAAAATCGATTTCGTGCTGGAAATCGATGTGCCGCACTCTGAAATCATTGAACGCATGAGCGGACGCCGCACTCACGCTGCATCCGGCCGAACCTACCACATTCGCTTCAACCCGCCCAAACAGGCAGGCTTGGACGACGTGACGGGTGAACCACTGGTTCAGCGGGACGATGACAAAGAAGAAACCGTTCGCAAGCGCCTGGACGTTTACGAAAGCCAAACCCGCCCCCTCGTAGATTACTACAGCAAGTGGGCGGCCACAGGGGATGCCAATGCACCCCAATATCGCAAGATTGCAGGTGTTGGCTCCGTGGATGAAATCCGTACACGTGCCTTTGATGCATTGAAGTAAATCCTGCGTTCAGCATTTCTTCGTTCAAATCAAAAAAGCCGGCTTTCGCCGGCTTTTTTGTGACCTGTTCAGTTGAAGCGGAAAGCAGTCAATCCTCAATTTTCGCTGGCCGACTCAACAGTTTTTTGGGATGCATGCCCATGGCAGTCAAGGCCGCAAAATACACCAAAGCAGCCGCCACGATAAGACCCAAGCCTTCGAGCAGGCGCAACACGGGATGTGCCGCAAGGGCAATCCAGTCAAAGTAGTGATTGGCCCAAAACAACAACGCCCCCATCAAGGCGGCCGCAATTCCAATTCTGACGCTGTAGGCCAGCCACCCCTGTGAAGGCGTGTACAGCCCCCGCTTGCGCAAACCCAGGTACAAAACACCCGCATTCAGGCTGGCACCCAGGCCGACAGACAAAGGCAGGCCAGCATGGCCAAATATCGGCACCCAAACCAAATTCATCAGCTGAGTCACAACCACCACCATGACTCCGATTTTCACGGGCGTACGAACATCCTGCTTTGCATAAAAACCCGGGGCAAGAATCTTCACAAGCACAAGCCCGAGCAGACCAACGCTGTACGCCATCACTGCGTGACTGGTCATGGTCACGTCAGTTGCATCAAATCGCCCGTAGTGGAACAACATGCTGACCAGTGCCTCACTAAAGACACCGAGCCCAACGGCTGCGGGCAGCGCCAGCGCCAAAGTCAGGCGAAGCCCCCAATCCAGCAGGTTGGAGTAGTCGGCATGACTGCGGGTGGCTGCAGCCGACAAAGAAGGCAACAACACGGTTCCCAGTGCCACACCCAGTAAGGCGGTTGGAAACTCCATGAGGCGATCACCAAAAGAGATCCATGACACACTGCCCTTGGCCAAATGAGAGGCAATGTTGGTGTTGATGATGAGACTGATTTGAGCCACGGAAACGGCCAGACTGGCAGGCACCATGTTCTTCAATATTCGGTGAACGCGCTCATCCGCAAATGCCTCTCGAAGGCGCCCAAGGCCGGCAAATGGGTTCAGCCATGCGCCAGAACGCCACAAGCCAAACCACAAAACCACCACCTGCAACACGCCGCCCAGCATGACCGAAAACGCCATTGCAAACACAGGCTGTTCAAAGTAGGGAATTAAAAACAAAGCCCCGCCAATAAAGCTGACATTCATCAGCACAGGGGCAAAGGCGGGCAAAGAGAACGATCTGTATGTGTTTAACAACCCAGATGCCAAAGCAACCATTGAAATAAACACAATGTAAGGAAACATCCATTGGGTCAGGCGCACAGTCAGTTCCCATTGGGCGGAACCCACCTGCAAACCGCTGGCAATGCCCATGACCACCCAAGAAGCCCCAAGAGTACCAATGGCTGCAATCACCAAAACCACCAAAAAGAGCAGGGAGATGGCCCGCCTGGCCAGCTCCAGGGAGGCTGGTTTGCCATCCTTGGCATAGACCTGAGACAAAATCGGAATAAACGCCTGTGAGAATGCACCCTCGGCAAACAGTCGGCGCAGCAGATTGGGAATGCGAAATGCAATGAAAAACGCATCCGACACCGCGGAAGCACCCAACACCCTTGCGGTAATGGTTTCCCGCATAAGGCCAGTGATGCGAGAAAGCATCGTCATCGAACTGACAGCCAGGGCTGATTTTAATAAATTCATATATTGATTGTTAAAACAGAATGAGTTTGTTAAACTTATGGGTTACGGAATTCTACACCTTGGATTAAAGCAATATGGCCAACACAGTACAGGCGCACAAGCGCGCTAATCAAGCCGCCAAGCTCAACGCTCACAATTCAGCGATTCGCTCAGCCATGAGAACTGCTGTTAAAAAAGTGCGCGCTGCAGTTGAAGCAGGCGACAAGCAAGCAGCTCAGGCAGTGTATATCGAAACCACACGCGTTCTCGATCGCGGTGCCGACAAGGGCATGATTCACAAGAACAAGGCTTCCCGTCAGAAATCACGTCTGTCTGCAGCCATCAAATCAATGGCAGCCTGAATTTATTCAGCGTCCTGATTTGTTGTGAATACAAAACAGCCGTAAAAAAACAGCCTTCAAATTTGGCTGTTTTTTTACGGCTGTTGGTTTTGATTGAACGGGTCAGCGCTCGGGCAAAAAGCAGGCATCTACAATTTGCAGGTCGTTGTCCTTTGCAAAGTTCTGCACGAATTTGAGCGCCATGGGTTCAATTTCCCTGAGCCGCTCATCAACCACCACACACTTCACACCATTCAGCAAAGTTGGTCTGCAATAAGGGCTGTAGGCAATGTGCGCATGCCCCACCCTGCCGGGCGGGCGATAACAAGACATCACACCACAAAGGCGTTCGGCCCAATCTGAAGGACGAAACACCTTGCCCTCATTCGTCAATCCAAGAATAAAAAACTCTTTGCTTCTGCCGGTCTCGAGATCTATGTCTGACATGCGCGGCTTTCCCCCAAGATAACCGTGCAGTTATCGTCTTTCAATTTTTGCGTAGGCTGAATGGTTGTGAATGGATTCAAAATTTTCAGCTTCAATGCTGTAAGCACCCACTTCCTGCATGCCGTTCAGTGCAATGGCCACATCACGAATGAGGTCTTCTACAAACTTGGGGTTGTCGTACGCACGCTCTGTGACGTATTTTTCGTCGGGTCTCTTGAGCAAACCGTACAGCTCACAAGAAGCCTGCTGCTCTATCTTGGAGATGAATTGACCGATGTCCAACTCGCCTTTCAACTGAACGCGCGCGGTTACGTGAGAGCGCTGGTTGTGCGCACCGTAGTCTGAGATCTTCTTGGAACAGGGGCACAGGCTGGTCACAGGCACGACCACTTGCAACCACACTTCCTGACCTTCCGCATTGGCATTGCCTTCCAGGGTGAGCTGGTAATCCATCAGACTAGACACGCCACTGATGGGTGCGACCTTTGAAATGAAATAAGGCAGGCTCATCTTGATGCGCCCAGAAGGCGCATCGAGCAAGGTGAGCATGTCAGCGAGCATCGCTTTGAAACTTTGAATACTCAGGGTGTGCCCTTGCGACTGCTCGAGAAGCGCCACAAAGCGAGACATGTGTGTGCCTTTCTGCTCGGGTGGCAAATAAACAGTCATTTCGAATTCAGCCACGGAGGGCAGGGACTTTTGGCCTTTGAGTTCGATCAGCACAGGGTATTTGACCGACCGAATACCCACGGACTCAATCGCGATGTGACGCGTGTCCACGGTACTCTGCACGTCTGGAATGGCTTGGCCTGACTGCTCTGCCACGCTGGACTCCAGCCCTTTGTCTCTTGTATTCATAACTTCCTCATTGATTGGCAGCGCGCCCTGTGATGGGACGCACTACATTGCTCTGGCGAGAAAACAGTTCGCCAAAATACTTCTCGACTGATTCACGAACACCAGCAGCATCCAGCCCGGCATTCTTGAGAAGCACGGAAGGATCACCATGATCGATGAATTGGTCGGGCAAGCCCAACTGCAACACTGGATTATTCAGTCCATGGGCGCGCAACAGTTCGCTGACAGCAGAACCCGCACCGCCCATGATACAGCCCTCCTCCAGAGTCACAAAGCCATAACGCTGCTCTGCAAATTGAAGAATCAGGGCTTCATCCAGCGGCTTTACCCATCGCATGTCAACCACAGTGACCCCCAATTCTCGAGCTGCGTCGAGCGATGGAGTCAACATGGAGCCAAATGCGAGCATTACAAGGGGCTTGGCGTCATTGTCAGGCACAAACCTGACAAGGGCCTTGCCAAGTTCCAGGCCGTCCAGGGATTCGTCGCAGACAACACCCGGGCCAACCCCACGGGGATAGCGCACAGCGGCACAGCCTGGATATTTGTAGGCGGAAGACAACAACTTTCGGCACTCGTCTTCGCTGGACGGTGTGGCAATGACCATATTTGGGATACAGCGCAAATAGGCAATGTCGTAATTGCCAGCGTGAGTGGCTCCATCGGCCCCCACCAGCCCCGCCCTATCCAGCGCGAAGGTGACATCCAGGTTTTGCAGGGCCACATCGTGAATGAGCTGATCATACGCGCGCTGAAGGAAGGTGGAATAAATGGCAACCACCGGCTTCAGCCCTTCACAGGCAATGCCAGCCGCAAATGTAACCGCATGCTGTTCAGCAATGCCCACATCAAAGTATCGAGAGGGAAACCGTCGCTCAAATTCCACCATGCCGGAGCCTTCCCGCATGGCAGGGGTAATACCGATGAGCCTGCGATCAGCCTGAGCCATGTCGCACAGCCAGCGACCGAAAACCTGGGTGTAGGTAGGCGGTTTGGGCCCTGTTGACTTCTGAATGCCTACAGTCGGATCAAATTTGCCAGGTCCGTGATACAGCACCGGGTCTTGCTCGGCCAATTTGTAGCCCGCCCCTTTTTTGGTGATGACGTGCAAGAAGATAGGGCCGTGCAATGCCCGCAAATTCTGCAAAGTCGGAATGAGCGCGTCAAGGTCGTGTCCGTCAATTGGGCCGTAATAATTGAACCCGAACTCCTCGAACAGCGTTGCCGGGGTCATCATGCCCTTCACGTGCTCTTCCAGCCGGTGTGCCAGTTCGTACAAAGGTGGAGCAACCCCCAAAATACCTTTGCCGACCTCTTTGGCCGTGTTCATCATCCGACCCGACATCAGCTTGGCCAGGTACTTGTTCAGGGCACCCACTGGCGGCGAGATGGACATGTCGTTGTCATTCAAAATGACGAGCAAATCCACGTCGGGCGTAACGCCTGCGTTGTTCATGGCTTCAAAGGCCATACCCGCAGTCATGGCACCATCGCCGATGACAGCGATGTGCTTGCGCTTCACACCCAAATTTCGGGATGCAACAGCCATGCCCAAAGCAGCTGAAATGGAGGTGCTGGAGTGGGCTGTTCCGAACGCGTCGTACTCGGACTCGCTGCGCTTGGGAAAGCCGGACAATCCACCCGCCTGTCTCAGTGTCGGCATCAAATCACGACGACCCGTCAAAATTTTGTGGGGATAGGTTTGGTGACCCACGTCCCAGACGATGCGGTCATTGGGCGTGTTGAACACATAGTGAAGCGCCACTGTCAGTTCGACAGTGCCCAGATTGGAGGACAGGTGTCCGCCCGTTCGAGACACCTGCTCGACGATGTAATTGCGCAGTTCATCGGCCAGCGCGGGCAACTGACCCGGGCTGAGGCGGCGTAAATCGGCAGGACTGTCTATTTTCTTGAGTAAATCGCTCATGATTTTCTGTCTGTAATCAGGTCTACCAGAATGGCCATCGGGTGACGTTCATCTACACCGCAACGCTCACAGGCTTTCAGCGCGGTGCTTCTCAGATTGGCCAACAATTGCTTGGCCTCTGACAAGCCCATCAAACTGACCATGGTCGGTTTGTTGGACAAGGCGTCTTTGCCAGAAGTTTTACCCAATTGTTCACTGGTGGACTCTACGTCCAATATGTCGTCAATTACCTGATATGCCAAGCCCAAAGTCTTGGCATAGTCCTCTAATCCTGATTGCATCTGGCTGGAAAGTCCAGATCGACTGGCAGAGGCCATGCGCACAGCAGCGAGAATGAGGTCACCCGTTTTACGGGCGTGCATGTGCTTCAACTGATCAAGGGTCATGGGACGGCCAACGTGAGTCAGGTCGATCGCCTGCCCGTTGGCCATTCCTTGCGCGCCTGCGGCTGCAGCCAGAATGGCGGCCTGCTGAAGTCGAATCGAATCTGCCAGCAAAGAGGATTCCAATACCCACTGAAATGCGGTGGTTTGCAAAGCGTCTCCAGCTAGTAAAGCCGTGGCTTCACCGAACTTCACATGGCAAGTGGGCTTTCCACGGCGGAGCACATCGTTGTCCATGCAAGGCAGGTCGTCGTGCACCAATGAATAAGCGTGCATGGCCTCCATCGCACTGGCGGCATCCATCAATGCAGCCGGCGCAGTACCCACGGCATCACCCACAGCGAACATCAAGCAAGCCCGAAGGCGTTTGCCACCACCCAGCAATGCATATTGCATGGCCTGATGCAGCTCAGCCGACACGCCGGTCATGCCGGAAATCTTGTCTGCCAGGTAGCGTTCAAACTCTTCACGGACTGCGTCGAGCCAGGGGCGTGTCAAAAAAGCGGGTTGCATTTCAACCCCGATCCGAGCTTGGTTCGTCGCCCAGCTCAGCGTCGATTTTTGCCACCTCGTCGCGAATCACGGAAAGTCTGCCCTTGCAGTACTTGACCAAGGCTGCACCGCGTTTGTAATCAGCGAGCAATTGGTCCAACCCTACACCGGGTGCATCCATTTTGTCGACCAGGGCTTCCAGTTCGGTCAGGGCCTGTTCGAAAGAGGCGGGCTGGGACATTTCCTGAGCGTCATTCGCTGAGTGGGATGTGTCAGTCATTGCAACCGTTACCGTTGAAGGAAAAGTCTTCTATTTTACTGCGAGAATGCCGAAAGTCGAAAAGTCTTTGTCTTGAATGATGCAGTAAGGTTACAATCCCGTTTCGCCTTTGTGTTCAACCATTTATTTCTGCACCAGTGCCTAAAAGGGGCGCTGTGGGAGGAGGTCCCCGGGATCATGTCCGATTTGAGCGATTTGTCCAAGTTGTCGCAGTCGAATGCACAACCCCATGTTTCGACATACTTTGATGAAATTGTCCTGAAAAAGGAAACACAACAGCTCTACAGAGACGGTCCGGGTTATGTGGGTCACACCCATTGGGTGCCTGAGGAAGGCGACTGGAGGTCACTTCCGTGGGAAAACGATGGTCGCCTGCTGGTCAACAACAAAGGCCATGTAGAACTGCTTTCCAATGTCTGCAGACACCGGCAGGCGGTCATGCTGAAAGGCCACGGTAACTCTCAGAATATTGTCTGCCCGCTGCACCGCTGGACCTATGACCTGCATGGCGAATTGTTGGGTGCGCCTCACTTCGACAGTCAGCCTTGCGCCAAGCTGCACAACTACCCACTGCAAAACTGGCGTGGCTTGTTGTTCAATTCCCAGCGAAACATCCTGAAAGACCTGGAAGGGGTTCCTTTTCTCGACGAACTGGATTTCTCCAGCTTTCAGCTCGATTCAGTCAAGATCAACACCCTGCCCTACAACTGGAAGACCTTCATTGAGGTTTATCTGGAGGATTACCACGTAGAACCATTTCACCCTGGCCTTGGACAGTTCGTCAGTTGTTCTGACCTGACCTGGCACTTTGGCAAGAACTGGAGCGTGCAATCCGTCGGGTTGAATGCCGGACTACGCCGCCCTGGTACACCGGTGTACCGGCAGTGGCATGACGAGGTCATGAAATTCAGCAATGGGGTTGAGCCCAAGTTTGGGGCAATCTGGTTTTGCATGTACCCCAACATCATGGTGGAATGGTATCCGCACGTTCTTGTGGTTTCCACACTTCACCCCAAAGGCCCCCAGGAAACCCTGAACGTGGTCGAGTTTTACTATCCCGAGGAAATCCGCCTGTTTGAGCGCGGCTTTGTGGATGCTGAACAGGCTGCCTACATGGAAACAGCGGTCGAAGACGATGAGATCGCGATTCGCATGGACGAAGGCCGAAAAGTGTTGATGCAGCGTGGAGAACACGATGCAGGACCTTATCAATCACCCATGGAAGATGGCATGCAGCATTTTCATGAGTGGTACGCCCGGGAAATGCGCCTCAAATAAGCGGTGCTTGGTTGCCAGGTCAGTGATGGTGCAGCACGCTGGCCAGGTAGGCAATCACAATCACACCCAAGGAGATGAACAGCAATTGTTGCCACCCTTCACGCAGGGTGGCCTTTTTTTGCATTTGTGGAATCAGATCGGCCACAGCCACATACAGAAAGCTGGCCGATGCCAGCACCAGTGCAATGGGAAGCGCGTTGACAGATTGACTGAGCACGGTGTAACCCAACAAGGCACCAGTCACCGCAGCCACTCCGGAAATGCTCATCAAGCGCAGCGCCTTGCCTCGTGCGATGCCCGCATTGTGCAGAACCAAAAAGTCACCGGTCTGCTGAGGTACTTCATGCAGTGCGATGGACAGCGTCGTTAAAAACCCCAACTTCAAATCCACCAAAAATGCACTGGCGATCAACATGCCATCGCCAAAATTGTGAATGGAATCGCCCACCACGATGAGCAGACCTCCGCGGCCAGCCTCATGGCGGTCAAAGCCATGTTCATGATGATGACCGTCGTGCTCGTGGTGGTGGCTGTGGCGCAAAATGGAAAATTTTTCGAGCACGAAAAAAAACAGCAAACCGCCCAGCAGCCAGGCAAACAGGGCGTGGTGGTTCATGCCGTGATCAAGCGCCTCAGGCAGCAAATGCAGCAAAGAGGTGGCCAACAACACGCCGGTTGACAGGCTGACCATGGGTTCCAGGCTGCGCGTAATACTTCGAAAACTAAGCCAGGCGGCAGAGGTGATGGCCACCAAAGTGCCAAGGCTGGCGGCAAATAACACGATGGGAAGACTGGATTGCAAGGGGCGCCCGGATGTGCTTCGGTTCGAGAAGCCTTGCATTTTACCCGCAAATCAGGGTGTCAACGCGCTATCCATCAACATCACGACCTTCAAAGAAGGATCCATGGCCGTTCGCAATGTGACCTGCTCACAATGCACCAGCCCCTTGACGGGGTGGTTGAAGCTGCGGGCACCTCCAGTGCGGTCAGCCACTTGCTGACGTTTCCACAACGTGGCGAATTCAGCACTTTGCTGAGACAAACGATGAACAAACGCCTCACCTTCCGGCTGTAATGCAATCGCACCCAAATCAGCCCGAAATTCTGCGACCAGTCGCTCGGCACTGGCTTTCCAGTCAAACAGCAACTGCTTTGCAAGCGGATTCAAAAAAACATAGTGAATCAAATTGGGAGCCACTTTGGATCGCGAACCCTGCCCCCAATTCGAAAAGAGCTGCCTGGCTCGCTTGTTGGCGGCCCGAATGGTCCACCAGACGTCCAGCGCATAGGCTGGGCAGTTCATTTCATCGACCACGCGCAGCAGCTTTGGCAATTGATCAAACTCGGGAGGCCTCACGTCGGGGTCAGGCCTGCCCGCCAGTTCAAACAGATAGTGGCGGTTGGCATGGTCCAGACGCAAGGCATCGGCCAGTTGCACAAGTGCCGATGTGGAGGCGTGCACGGCCCGCCCCTGCTCAAGCCAGGTTAGCCAGGTGACACTGATGCCGCACAACGCCGCCAACTCTTCTCGACGCAGCCCCGGAGTTCTTCGGCGGTCACTGCCGGGCAAACCCAAGGCGTCTGGGCGAGTGGACTCACGCAATTGACGAATGAAATGACCCAATTCCAAATGCTGGGTTGTTCGTTTGGGTGGCGCAGCTTGGTTCATTTTATACCAGTATATTTAATCATCTTGAACCAGTATAAAAGAGTTTCTAAGATGCAGATTCCCGACCAGCCAGGAGATCTACATGAAACAGTCAGAAATGCCGGAACAGCAATTCGGTGCGCGTGCACAGGCCTATCTCCAGAGCACAGTGCACTCACAAGGGAAAGATCTTGAGGAGATCAGTCATTCCGCCGGGCGGCGTAGCCCCGGGCTGCACGCACTTGACCTGGGTTGTGGCGCAGGCCACGTTGCCTTTGCGATGGCCGGAGCGGGTCTTTCAGTCAGTGCACTGGACCCCAGCGAAGGCATGCTGGAGGTGGTTAAACAGACGGCTGAACAGCGAGGTTACGCCCGATTCTCGACCCACCTTGGACAAGCAGAAAACCTGCCCTTCGATGACGGCTCGTTTGAGTGGGTCATCAGCCGCTTTTCGGCGCATCACTGGAACAACGTGCCCAAGGGCATGCAAGAGGCCAGTCGCGTGTTAAAGGATGGCGGTGAAATCTGGATTGTCGATGCCATGGCCGATGAAAATCCGCTGTATGACACGACACTTCAGACTGTGGAAATGTTGAGGGACCCCAGCCACGTCCGAAATTATCGACAGTCCGAGTGGACAACCATGCTGAATGCGGCGGGTTTTCAAGTTGTTGACAGCACTGCCTGGACCTTGCGGATGGAATTTGCCAGTTGGACGACACGGATGAACACCCCTGAATTGCGATGTCGAGCCATTGAATGCGTGTGGGCCAGAAGCAGCGAAGAAGTTCGACAACATTTTGATGTGCTGGCAGATGGCTCTTTTTTGTTGCCAGTGGGCCTGATCAAGGCCATTAAGGCAGTGACGGCCTAGGCCAGGTGGGGAAGGTGCTTTTCAAGAAATTCGACACACAGCCTTAACTTGGCAGAACTGGCCAGTCTGGACGGATAAACCGCATGAACAGGTGCTTCTTGGTAATACTCAGGAAGCACCTGCTTCAGAAACCCCGCTTTCAAGTCCGAGTGAATGTCCCACTGACTTCGCAGGGCAATGCCGTGGCCGTCCAGCGCCCATCGCCGCACAGCTTCGCCATTGTTGGACGACAAAGGGCCGGAAACCCGGACAGACACCTCGCCTTTGGGCCCCTGCAACGCCCATCGCCCCGGGGTCTGGTCGCGCTCTCGAATGACAAGGCATTGATGTGTGGACAACTCAAGTACGTCGACGGGACAACCCTGGCGGTTCAGATAGGCCGGGCTCGCACACAGTATTCTGCGGTTTGGTCTCAATGGCCTACAGATCATGTCGTGCTGGTCGATGGCGCCCACGCGCACATCCAGATGAAACCCTTCGCCGATCAAATCGACTTTGCGGTCCAGCAGTTCCAGCTGAATGTCCAACTCGGGGCACGTACTCGCCAGTGCAGACAGCACCGGTGCCAGCACATTGCGGCCATAGCCTGAGCTTGAGCACAAGCGAAGTTGCCCCTGCGGCACCACCTTTTCGGCCTGCACCGCATCCATCAAGTCTTGGGCTGAGTCCAAAAGCCGCTGACCCCATTCCAGCAACAACTCGCCCTGTTCGGTGAGAGAAACTTTTCGGGTCGTGCGATGCATGAGTCGCATGCCAAGGCGACTTTCCAGGTTTTGCAAATTTTTACTGACATAGGCAGCGGACACGCCCAATTGATCGGCTGTTGCAGAAAATGAGCGCTGCTGAGCCAGCAGGATGAACATCTCAATGTCTTGAAGACTGGGTGTTTTCTTGTTTATTAAAAACATTTTTGTTGATAAACAATCAATATTTTGATCATTTATAAATTGAATTGTTTATAAATATAATCGAAACTTCAATCACACACCAAGCAAAAACCCACATGAGCACAAAACGAATTGCAGTATTGCCGGGCGACGGCATTGGACAAGAGGTCATGCCCGAGGGCTTGCGCGTGCTGGAAAAAGCCGCCAGCAAATTCAACCTGGACCTGGAGTTCACACACTTCGACTGGGCCCACTGCGACTATTACCTGAAACACGGCAAGATGATGCCCGACGACTGGTTTGATCAGCTCCAGTCGTTTGACGCCATTTATTTCGGAGCTGCAGGCTGGCCAGACAAAGTGCCGGATCACATTTCACTGTGGGGATCTCTGCTGAAATTCAGGCGTGAATTCGACCAATATGTAAACCTGCGACCGGTTCGCCTGATGCCCGGAATACCCTGCCCGCTTGCCAACAAAAAGGTGGGGGACATTGACTTCTACGTGGTTCGCGAGAACACGGAAGGCGAATATTCCTCTGTGGGCGGAATCATGTACGAAGGCACTGAACGGGAGATGGTGTTCCAGGAATCGATCTTTTCTCGCAAAGGCACCGACCGGATACTGAAATATGCGTTTGAACTGGCTCAATCGCGGCCCAAAAAGCATCTGACATCGGCCACCAAGTCCAACGGCATCTCGATCAGCATGCCGTGGTGGGACAAGCGGGTTGAAGAGCTGGCCAAAGCGTATCCGGACGTGCAATGGGACAAATATCACATCGACATCTTGACGGCGCGTTTTGTGCTGAGCCCAGAGCGTTTTGATGTGGTGGTTGCCTCAAATCTGTTCGGCGATATTTTGTCGGATTTGGGACCCGCCTGCACCGGGACCATCGGCATCGCCCCCTCGGCCAACCTGAACCCGGACGGCCAGTTTCCCTCGCTGTTTGAGCCTGTGCATGGTTCCGCACCCGACATCTACGGCAAGGGCATTGCAAACCCGGTGGCCATGATCTGGTCTGGCGCGATGATGCTGGACTTTTTGGGCAAAGGCGACGGCCGCTTTCGAGAGGCGCATGACGCCATCTTGAGGGCCATTGAAGCAGTGCTGGTCGACGGTCCAAGAACACCCGACATGGGCGGCCAATCCACAACCATCGACCTGGGGTGTGCAATCGCGGATTGCCTGTAATACAACAAGCCCATTGGCTTTGCTCAGTGGGCTTCTTCCCAGTTTTTGCCGGTGCCGCAACCCACTTCCAGTGGCACCCGCAAATTGGCCACACCCGTCATGATGCCGGGCACCTCTTTCTGAATACGGTCCAGCTCGGCCTGCGGCACCTCAAAAATCACCTCATCGTGCACCTGCATGATCATCTTGGTGGCCAAATTCTCGGATTTCAGCCACGCAGACAGTTTCACCATGGCCATCTTGATCAGGTCGGCCGAGGTGCCCTGCATGGGTGCGTTGATGGCGGCGCGTTCGGCGGCAGCACGTCTGGGCCCGTTGGGGCTTTTGATCTCCGGCAACCACAATCGTCTGCCAAACACGGTGCTGACGTAGCCTTGTTGCTTGGCAGTGCTTCGCACATTTTCCATGTAAGTGGCCACGCCAGGGTAGCGGGCAAAATACCGGTCGATGTACAACTTGGCTGCTTCACGGGAAATACCAAGATTGCCAGCCAAACCAAACGCACTCATGCCGTAAATCAAGCCAAAATTGATGACTTTGGCAGTCCGGCGCTGATCTGAATTGACGCTGTCCAGCGGCACCGAGAAAATTTCGGCTGCAGTGGCGGAGTGAATATCCAGTCCGTCATTGAAAGCACGAATGAGTGTCTCGTCGCCGGAAATGTGCGCCATGATTCGCAGCTCGATTTGTGAATAATCGGCAGACACCAGCACGTGACCTTCAGGCGCCACGAAAGCCTCCCTGACGCGGCGCCCTTCGGGCGTGCGCACAGGAATGTTCTGCAGATTGGGGTCGTTGCTGGCCAGACGACCGGTCACAGCCACTGCTTGAGCGTAGTTGGTGTGCACGCGCCCTGTTCTGGCGTTCACCATCTTGGGCAATTTGTCGGTGTAGGTGCTTTTCAACTTGGCCAAACTGCGGTGTTCCAGCAATTTGGCGGGCAATGGGTAATCTTCAGCCAGCTTGGACAACACCTCTTCATCGGTTGAAGGTGCGCCACTGGCGGTCTTTTTGACCACGGGCAACTGGAGTTTGCCGAACAGCAATTCACCAATCTGCTTGGGCGAATTCAGGTTGAATGAGCCTCCCGCCAGCTCGAACGCCTGCGCTTCAATGTCGCGCAGCTTTTCGGCAATCTCGTCGCTTTGCTGGGCCAGCATGTCAGCGTTGATCAACACGCCATTGCGCTCCACTTCAAAAAGAACCTGCGTGAAAGGCAACTCGACGGTTCGATACAACTGATCCAGTTCACCTTCGGCTTTCAATGCTTTTCCAAGCACCTGGTTCAAGCGGAAGGTGACTTCCGAATCTTCGGCCGCATATCGGGTTGCGGAATCAACAGACACCTGGGAGAAAGACACTTGAGCAGCCCCCTTACCGGCCACCTCTTCGTATTTGATGGTGTTGTAGTTCAGCCAGCGAAGGGCCAGTGCGTCCATGCCGTGGGGCTTGTGCGCCTCCAGCACGTAACTGGCAAGCATGGTGTCGTCCACCAACCCCTCCACCGCCAAACCATGATTGGCAAGCACATGCAAATCGTATTTGGCGTTTTGAGCCACCTTGGGCGCACTGTGGTCCGCAAACCAGGGGCGCAGCGCATCCAGTATGGCGTCCATCGGCAATTGTGGATCACTGGTCAGGTCTTCGTGTCGTAGCGGAATGTAGTAACCAGTTCCGGCCTCCCAGGCCAGGGAAAGGCCCACTATTTCGGCATTCATGGGTTCAAGGGAAGTGGTCTCTGTGTCGAAAGCCACCACCACGCCGGCCTTTGAAGCAGACCACAGCGTTTGACACAGGGCATCAAACGCCTCTGCCGTGTTGATGCACACGGTTTTGATGCTGTCGATGTTTTGCGTGGGGGAGTCGAACAGACTGACGGCTGGTGTTGCATCGTCAGGGTGAACTGGCGCGGCAGGCGCGGATTCCTCTTCTGCTGTGCCGCCCAGCGCGCGATACCAGGTTTTAAACTCAAACCGCTTGAACAGCTCTTTCAACTGATCGGTGTCTTCCTGCGCCGCTTTCAGGTCCGATTCAATGCGGATTGCATGAGGCAATTCACAATCCACCTTGATGGTGACCAGAAATTTGGCTGTGGGCAGCCAATCTAGTGCGGCATTCAGGTTTTCTCCGACCTTGCCCTTGATGTGCTGGGCATTCTTGATCACATTGTCGAGTGTTTGATATTCAGCCAACCATTTGGCTGCTGTCTTGGGCCCGACCTTTTCTACGCCCGGTACGTTGTCGACGGTGTCGCCAACCAAACTGAGGTAGTCAATAATCTGCTCGGGATAAACACCGAATTTCTCATACACAGTGTCGCGGGTATAAACCACGTTTTTCATGGTGTCGACCAATCGGATTCGATCACTGACCAACTGCGCCATGTCTTTGTCACCCGTGGAAATCACCACTTCATCAAAACCCTGCGCGATGGCCTGGTGGGCAAGTGTGCCTATGACGTCGTCGGCTTCAATGCCTGGTTCGATGATAACCGGCCACCCCAAAGCCTTGGTGATCTCGTGGATCGGCGGAATCTGCGCAGCCAGATCTTCTGGCATACTTGCCCGGTTGGCTTTGTACTCTGGAAACACGTCGTCGCGAAAGGTTTTGCCGGGCGCGTCAAACACGCAGGCGATGCAATCGGCAGTCAGTTCGTCGGTGGTGTGGTCAGAGCGCAGCCGCCTGAGCATGTTCACCACGCCGTAGATAGCGCCGGTTGGCTCGCCAGCCCGGTTTCGCAAGTCCGGCATGGCGTGAAATGCCCGATACAGATAACTTGATCCATCGACCAGGAGTAATCGCTTCATATGGTGACCAATAACAAGAATGTTCCAACACTTCGCCACTTGCCGTCCAAAGACCAGTCCACCGCCGTGAAGGCCAGGGAATCGTGGCACGTGCTGGGAATTATGGCAGAGTTCATCGAAGCGACTGAGAAGCTGTCGGCAATTCGGCCATCCGTGTCCATCTTTGGCAGTGCAAGAACCAAACTGGACCACCCCTACTACGCCCTGACCGAGCAGATTGCACGCCAATTGTCGGACGCAGGCTTTGCCGTCATCAGCGGTGGGGGCCCGGGCATCATGGAAGCCGCCAACAAGGGGGCACATGCGGGCAAATCGCCCAGCGTCGGCCTGAACATCGAGTTGCCCCACGAGCAGCACGGCAACCCCTACCAGAATATTTCCCTGACCTTTCGCCACTTTTTTGCCCGCAAGGTTGCTTTTGCAAAATACGCCAGCGCCTATGTGGTCATGCCGGGCGGATTTGGCACGCTCGATGAAATGTTCGAGGCCCTGACCCTGATCCAGACCAACAAAGGTCGACGCATTCCAATCATGCTGGTGGGGCAGCAATTCTGGGGTGGCTTGATTGACTGGATTCGAGCCACTTTGTTGGCTGAGGGCATGATCAGCCCTGAAGACATGAACCTCTTTCAGGTCGTTGAAACCCCCGATGAAGTCTTGCAAAGTATTTTTGATTTCTACGAAAAACGGACCTTCAACCCCTCAGACAGTGAGACCGAAAAGCTGCTGGACTTATAAAGTCGGCAGAACACAGGTAAAATTCGGGCTGCCCGATCTCAGAGGAACTATGTATGGCTGTTTTCACCCGCGTCACCCATGACGAAATCCAGCACTGGCTGGGCGACCTGGCGTGTGGAGAACTTCAATCGTTTGAAGGCATTGCCTCCGGCATTGAAAACACCAACTACTTTGTCAACACCTGCAAAGGCAGATACGTGTTGACCATTTTCGAGAAACTGACCGATCGTGAGCTGCCTTTTTATCTGGGTCTGATGCAGCACCTTGCGGGCAAGGGTTTGCCGGTGCCAGGCCCGATCGCCAGTCGCGACGGCGCTCTGTTTCGACCACTGCAAGGCAAACCAGCCACCTTGGTCAACTGCCTTGCAGGTTCATCGGTGACCCACCCAACGCCTTTGCAATGCGAAGAAATCGGCCGATTCAGTGCGAAAGCCCACCTGGCCGCAGCCGACTTTGCAGGCACTCTTGAAAACCCACGCAACTTGAGCTGGATTGTCAGCGCCGCGCGCGCAATCAAGCCACACCTGCCCGCTGAAGAACTGAGCCTGCTTGAAGATGAAATTCTGTTTCAGACTCAATTGAGCCGCAGCGCGGATTACCAAAGCCTGGAGAAAGGGGCCGTACACGCTGACCTGTTCAAAGACAATGCCTTGATGCAGGGCGAACACCTGGGTGGTGTGATTGACTTTTACTTCGCAGGGGTAGACACCTATCTGTTTGACCTTGCCGTGACAGCCAACGACTGGTGTATCGATGTGAACACTGGCGAATTTCTGGAACCTCAGTTGCGTGCGCTGGTTCACGGATATTCCGAGCATCGCCCGTTCCCGGATGCTGAAAAGCGTTTGTGGCAGGGTATGCTTCGTGCTGCGGCATTGCGATTCTGGACCTCGCGCCTGAGCGATTACTTCATGCCCAGAGAGGCGGAAGTCCTGAATGTTAAAGACCCGCGTCATTTTGAACGCGTGCTGAAGGCAAGGCGGCAATCCATTCCGTTCGAGTTGTAATTTACAGGATACTGAAGTGGGGACACACGTACACACCTGCCGGCCAAGCACCGGTTGGGACTGGCTGATCGAAGGTCTGAGACTGTTCAGACGCAAACCTGGCGAAATGTTTTTGCTGGGCAACACCTATTTGTTTGTGCTGCTGTTTGTGGGTATGTTGGTGCCTTGGCTGGGCGGACCACTGATGACGCTGATTACCCCTGGGCTTGGTGCCGGAATCATGATCGCCAGCAAGATGGGCGCAAACGGCATGCGGGTAACGCCCGTGCAAATGTTTGCGGGTTTTACAGAAAATCGCAAGAAAAACCTGAACCCCCTGCTGTGCCTGGGCGCTGTGTTCACAGTGTGCTTTGCGCTGATCAAATTGCTGGCCTACCTGGCCCTGGGCCCACAGCCCATGGCGGATCTGGCACAAATTGAAAACGGCGGAGCCAATACCGCGCAGATGGCAGAGCTTGCCACCTACATGGTCACTTACAGTGCGTTTGTCAGCGTGGCATCCATTCCAGTCATTTTGCTGTTTTGGTATGCCCCAGCTTTGGTGGTGTGGCACGGCATGTCAGCCTGGAAAGCCCTGTTTGCCAGCTGGGTAGCCACCTGGCGCAACAAGGCCACTTTTGTGATTTTCGGAATGGGCTGGGTACTGCTGACGCTCGGGCTTGGCGTTGGCATGGCGATCCTGTTCAACCTCTTGGGGGCACCCTTGATGCTTTTGATGGTGATGAACATACTGACATCCGCCATCGTCATGGGAATCACGTTTGGAGCGCTTTACCCCAGCTACCGGTCAGTGTTTGAACACGACCCACATCACCTGGACATCACGATTTAGTCAGCTTGGCGAGGCTGAGCATCAGCCACTTCATGCCCTGTGCACCAAAGTTGATTTGAATGCGCTGCTCCTCGCCCTCCCCCTCGTAGGCCACCACCACGCCGTCGCCAAACCGAGCGTGGTTAACACCTGTACCGATCGGATAGGGCCGGGGTGCCTTGCTGGTGTAAGACAAGGCAGCCCGATTGCCGTGAATCGACTGAGCACCCCAGCCGATCTGATTGTCGAGTCCACTCCATCCCTGTGATGCAATGTGCGCGCGCTTGGGCGTCAACCACTTCAGGACGTTTTCGGGGAGTTCATCCAGAAATCGCGAACGCAAGTGATACCGGATCTGACCATGCAGCATGCGTTGTTGCGCATGGGACAAATAAAGCTGCTCTCTGGCGCGCGTAATGGCCACATACATCAGCCTTCGCTCTTCCTCAACACCATCCACCGCTCCCCCATCGCTGCCAGACACGGAGGTGCTCAAGCTGTTTTCATGGGGAAACAGACCTTCCTCAAGACCGGTTACAAACACACAATGAAACTCAAGGCCTTTGGCCGAGTGAACAGTCATCAGTTGCACAGCGTCTTGCCCCGCCGCGGCCGCATTGTCACCCGCCTCAAGAGAAGCGTGCGACAGAAAGTCGGCCAGTGGCGTGGTCAACTTTTCCTCATCCAGCATGGTGGCCGGGGTGTCCTGATAATACCCCTCTGACACCGAAAAAGAGGCTGCGGCGTTGACCAGTTCTTTCAAGTTCTCGACCCGATCTTCGCCGTCTTTGTCTTTTTCAAAGTGGGCGATCAGACCTGAATCGTGGATCACCTTGTCCACCAGTTCGGGCAAAGGCATGCCACGGGTCTCAAAGCGCATGCGATCAATCAGATCAGCAAACTTCTGCAATGAGGCCTGGCTTCTGCCCTGCATACCGACAATGGCGCGAAACAGCGATGTACCCTGCGCAGTGGCTGTGTCTTGCAATTGCTCGATCGTGCGTGAGCCGATGCCACGCACCGGAAAATTCACGACCCGGCTGAATGAATTGTCGTCGTCTGCATTGTCCAGCAATCGCAGATAGGCCAATGCGTGCTTGATTTCAGCGCGTTCAAAAAAACGCAGGCCCCCATACACGCGATAGGCTATTCCGGCATTGAACAGACCCTGCTCAATGACGCGTGATTGCGCATTGGAACGATACAACACGGCAATGTCCGATCTGGAAAACCCCTCTTCAAGCACCAGCTTTTTAATGCGCTCAATGACGAACGCCGCTTCATCCTGGTCGCTGGTGGCCTCGTAGACGCGGATGGGTTCGCCCTCGCCGGCTTGGGTCCAAAGCTCTTTACCCAGTCGAGACTTGTTGTTGGAGATCAACGCATTGGCGGCAGTTAACACATTGCCGACAGACCGGTAATTCTGCTCCAGCTTGATCCGGTTCTGCACATTGAAATCCAGTTCAAACTGGGCCATGTTGGCCACGCGTGCACCCCGAAACGCGTAGATGGACTGGTCGTCATCGCCCACTGCGAAAATACAGCCCTGCTCTCCGGCAAGACGCTTCAGCCAGTTGTATTGCAAGGCATTGGTGTCCTGAAACTCGTCGACCAGAATGTATTTGAACCGCGCCTGATAATGCGCACGCAATGCCGGGTTGGCCCCCAGCAATTCAAAAGAGCGAAGCAGCAGTTCTGAGAAGTCGACCACCCCCTCACGCTGGCACTGCATTTCATAGGCCTCGTACAGGCGCACCATCATGCGGTGGTACTCGTCGTAGGCGTCCACGTCTTTCGGGCGCAGCCCCTGCTCCTTGGCTGCCCCCACAAAATGAGCCAACTGCTTGGGTGGAAATTTTTCAGCATCTATGCCCAGCACCTTGTACATCCGTTTGATGGCAGAAAGCTGGTCTTGAGTGTCGAGAATCTGGAAGGCCTGGGGCAAACCCGCCTCTTTCCAGTGAGCCCGAAGCATGCGATTGCACAACCCGTGAAAAGTGCCCACCCACATGCTGCGGGTGTTGATCGGCAACATCGCGGATATCCGCGTTAGCATTTCTTTGGCGGCCTTGTTGGTGAAGGTCACCGCCAACACGCCACTTGGGCCCACTTGCCCGGTTTGAATCAACCACGCAATCCGTGCGGTCAACACCTTGGTTTTTCCACTGCCAGCACCAGCCAGAATAAGCGCAGACGCGCGAGGCAAGGTAACGGCGGCAAGTTGTTCAGGATTCAGCGTTTCAAGTAGGGACACAGGCTAAGCACACAGGCAGATGATTTGAACTGCTGTAGATTTTAACAGGAGAATCAATCCCCTTTGCTGCCCGAGGCGGCATCAATGGCCGCAGATGCAGCAGAGCCTGCCACACTGACGCCGGCAGACACCACCGCCCCCGTGACCGAAATGGCAGCACCCGCAGTGGCGGAGGCCACAGCGCAGCCACTTAAGGCAAAGGACCACAGCGGGGTCAATACCAGCAAACAAACCAAAGATCGCTTCATTTTGTGAACCCCGTTGAAGATGTGCCATCGAGTGTAACGGCAAACCGGCTGGCTGGCTGTAAAACCCCGATATAATTCAAGATTGGCCGAGTTTGACAGAAATTGCCCTCGGCCTTTTGTTGAATACGGTTCCTTTTAGCGTCTACTTAATCATGCTCGAAAAATACTCCGCCCAAGACATTGAAAACGCCATCCAGCAGGACTGGAAAGTGACTGACGCCTACAGGGCCGAAGCCTTTGCCAAAAATGCTCAAGGGCAGGAGAAGCCCAAGTACTACTGTGTGTCTATGCTGCCCTATCCAAGCGGCAAACTGCACATGGGCCATGTGCGCAATTACACCATCAACGACGTGATGATCCGCCAAAAGCGCATGAAGGGCTACAACACCCTCATGCCCATGGGATGGGACGCCTTTGGCATGCCCGCGGAAAACGCAGCGATGGCCAATGGCAAACCCCCAGCGGCATGGACCTACAGCAACATTCAGTACATGAAAAAGCAGATGGAATCCATGGGCCTGGCAATTGACTGGTCCAAGGAAGTAGCCACCTGCAAACCCGACTACTACAAGTGGAACCAATGGCTGTTTTTGAAGATGCTGGAGAAAGGCATCGTGTACAAGAAAACCGGCACCGTCAACTGGGACCCGATTGACCAAACCGTGCTGGCCAATGAACAAGTGATCGACGGACGCGGGTGGCGCTCTGGCGCGGTGGTGGAAAAACGTGACATCCCCATGTACTACATGGCCATCACCAGTTATGCCGACGCCCTGCTGGACGACCTGAAAGACCTGCAATGGCCGGAGCGCGTCAAACTGATGCAGGAAAACTGGATTGGCAAATCCACCGGTGTGCGTTTCGCGTTCACCCATGACATCACGGATGCGCAAGGCAAGTTGGTTCAAGACGGAAAAATGTTCGTTTTCACCACCCGTGCCGACACCATCATGGGCGTTACCTTTGCCGCAGTGGCGGCTGAGCACCCGCTGGCCACTTTGGCGGCAGCCAACAACCCTGAGTTGCAGGCTTTCATCGCTGAATGCAAGGCGGGTGGCGTGGCCGAGGCCGACATGGCCACCATGGAAAAGAAAGGCATGCCCACGGGGCTCAGTGTGAAGCATCCCGTCACAGGTGCCGACGTGCCGGTGTGGGTTGGCAACTACGTGCTGATGAGCTACGGCGATGGCGCTGTGATGGGCGTGCCTGCGCACGACGAGCGTGATTTTGCCTTTGCGTTGAAATACGGCATCGAGATCAAACAGGTCGTTGATGTCAAAGGCCAGCGTTTTGACGCCACCCAGTGGTCCGACTGGTATGGCGACAAAGACCATGGCATTTGTGTCAATTCAGGCGAATTGAATGGCAAACACTACAATGCTGCTGTGGATTGGGTTGCCGACTTCATGGCGGCAAAAGGCCTGGGTGAAAAGCGCATTCAGTTCCGCCTGCGCGATTGGGGCATTTCCCGCCAGCGCTACTGGGGCACGCCGATTCCCATCATTTACTGCGACACCTGCGGCGACGTGCCTGTGCCTGAGAAAGACCTGCCGGTGATACTACCCGAGGACCTCGTGCCGGATGGCAGTGGCAACCCTCTGGCCAAAAGTGCGGCGTTTTACCAGTGCACCTGCCCCAAGTGTGGCAAACCGGCCCGGCGCGAAACCGACACCATGGACACTTTTGTGGATTCCAGCTGGTACTTCACCCGCTACGTGTGCAACGACGCCAACACCATGACCGATGAACGCGCCGATTACTGGATGCCAATGGACCAGTACATCGGTGGCATCGAGCACGCCATTTTGCATTTGCTGTACAGCCGCTTCTGGACCAAGGTGATGAACGACCTGGGCTTGGTGAAATTCCGTGAACCTGCCACAGCCTTGCTCACCCAAGGCATGGTGTTGAACGACACCTACTACACCGAAGAAGCCAACGGCAAAAAAACCTGGATCAACCCCGACGACGTCGAGGTCAGCTTTGACGACCGCGGGCGTCCAGTGTCCGCCAAGCTGAAAGCCAGCGGCGCACCGGTGCACATCGGTGGTGTTGAAAAAATGTCGAAATCGAAAAACAACGGCATCGATCCACAGGCCCTGATTGACCAATATGGCGCTGACACGGCTCGCCTGTTTACCATGTTCGCAGCCCCGCCCGAGCAAAGTCTCGAATGGAGTGGCTCTGGCGTCGAAGGTGCGCACCGTTTCCTCAAGCGGCTTTTCCATCTGGGCTTGAATTTCGAATCGGTGTTCACTGCGCAATCCACCCTGCCAGCAAGTTTGGACAAGGCTGCGCAGAACACCCGACGGGAACTGCATGAGGTGCTCAAGCAGGCCAACTTCGACTACGATCGCAATCAGTACAACACCGTGGTTTCAGCCGGCATGAAAATGCTGAACACGCTCGATTCATTTGCTCAGCAGGCGAAAGGGGATGACGACAAGGCCGTGCTGGTCGAAGGCATGGGCATCTTGTTGCGTGTGCTCTACCCCATCGTGCCACACCTGACATGCCACCTGTGGCAGGCACTCGGTTACGCCGTCTCTCACGGCACGCTGCTGGACGCCCCATGGCCCGAGGTGGATGAAAAAGCCCTTGTACGCTCCGAATTGACACTGATGGTCCAAATCAATGGCAAATTGCGAGGCAGCATTGAGGTGTCGGCCGATGCGGACAAAGCGAGCATCGAAGCCACCGCACTGGCAAATGACACCGTGCAAAAGTTTCTGGATGGCGGCGCGCCGAAAAAGATCATCGTGGTGCCTGGAAAATTGATTAACATTGTGGTTTAACTGGAGATCGTGTCACGCATGCGACTGATCAAGCCCCTTTTACTGATCACCCTCACCTTCTGGCTCACCGCCTGCGGATTTCAGCTGAGGGGTCAGTACAAGTTCGACTTTGACGCCATCAAGCTCGCGGGCATGGAGAAAAGTGACGTCTACAGAATCATGGACCTTCAGCTTGAAATCAACGGCCTGAAAGTCAATGAGGGCGTCAAAGCCCCGCTTCGCTTGAACCTGATCCGTGAAAAGCGCGACCGCAGTGTGATCACCTTCAGCGCATCCGGCAGAGCACTCGAGGTGCGACTCACCTACGACCTGCAATACAGCGTGACTGACGCCAACGGCGATTACTTGATCGCCACCACCGACTTGACGCAACGACGAGACCTGACCTACAACGACAATCAGTTGCTCAGCAGCGAAAACGAAGAAAGCAACCTGTATCAGGAGATGCAGCAGGACATGGCACGCCAGATCGTGACCCGCCTCGCCAATCTCAAAGTCGCCAGCCAATGAGGTCGCGGAGGTGAAAAAAATTGCCCTTGAACACTGGTTAAAGCCAGAACAGGGAAATCCCAAGCAGCCACAACTTTTCTGTATTTTTACGGATGAACCTCTGTTTTTAACCCAAGGCAGCGATCTGTATCGCACCCGATTGCGTCTGAACACCCACTTTGAACGGCAGGTCATTGACGCAGACCGAAGTCTCGACCCACAAGCGTTTCTGGCGCTGTTCTCAGAGGTGTCCCTGTTTGGCGATCTTAGCCTCGTTGAATTGCGACTGACCCAACCGAAAATGAACAAGGACCTTGCTGAAGCGATCGACCAGGCGTGTCGATGGATGCAGCAGGGGCAATGTGATCATTGCCTGCTGGTCACCGGCCCCAGATTGAACAAAACCCAGGAAAAGTCCGCCGGTTTTTCATCTTTGCTTTCAACTGGCACCGAACTGGTTTGCAAAGCGATTACGAGCGCGAACATGGCCCAATGGATTTCGCAATCGGCTGAGCGCCTGGGTCTGAAAATGAGCCCTGACGGTTCAAACTGGCTGGCCGAGCGAACCGAGGGCAACTTGCTTGCGGCGCATCAGGCGCTTGAAAAGCTCGCCGTCGAGCACCAAGGGGCCATTTCGCTCGAACAGATTCAGCATGTTGCAAGCGACGCCGCACGCTACAATGTGTTTGACCTCGGCCCCAGCTTGCTTGCAGCCGACACACGACGCATATCCCGAATGATTGATGGTCTTCGCGCTGAGGGTGAATCCACTGTGCTGGTGCTTTGGACCTTGCAAGAAGAAATTAGGGCCATCCGTGAAACCCGTCTGCAGATGCATCGCGGCCTGCCTTTGGCGCAGGCCTGCCAGCAGGCGCGCATTTGGGGTGCTCGCCAACAACACATTGGCTCAGCCTTGAAACGCCACAACAGCGCCAGTCTGGAAGAATTGACGCGCTGGTGCTACACCGCTGAGAAAACCATCAAAGGTTTGCTCAAGGGTGAACCCTGGACTCTATTAGAATTGATCGGCATGGGCATTGCGGGTGTTTCCCCGCCCGCCCGAATTGGAATTGAATCATGAACATCGCAGAACAGGTGCTGAACATCGGAAAGCGCGCACGCACAGCGTCCGCCGCGATGGCCAAGGCCAGCACCGATCAGAAAAATCGCGCCTTGCGGGCCATTGCCCAACTCGTTCGACAACAATCAGCCATGCTGAAAGCCGCCAATGCGGAAGACCTTGAGCGCGCTCGACTCAATGGACTGGAACCCGCATTGCTGGACAGGCTGGCCTTGTCTGACAAAGCCATTGAAACAATGGCCGAAGGGCTGGAGCAGATCGCTCAGTTGCCCGACCCGATTGGCGAAATGACCGACTTCAAAAACAGGCCAAGCGGCATATTGGTCGGCAAGATGCGAGTGCCCCTGGGCGTGGTCGGCATCATTTACGAGGCGCGCCCGAATGTCACGGTTGACGCAGCCGGGCTGTGCATCAAATCCGGCAATGCAACCATTCTACGGGGTGGGTCCGAAGCCCTGCGCTGCAACAACGCCTTGGCCAAACTCGTGGCACAGGGTCTGGAGGCAGCAGGTTTGCCCGCAGACGCGGTCATTGTGATTGACACCACCGATCGGGCGGCAGTCGGCACCTTGATCACCATGGCCGAGTATGTGGACGTCATCGTTCCCCGCGGCGGCAAAGGCCTGATCGAACGCATCTCCAAAGAAGCCAGAGTGCCCGTCATCAAACATCTGGATGGCATCTGCCACGTGTTCATCGATGAATTCGCTGACGCGGACAAAGCCGTCGCCATCGCAGACAATGCGAAAACACACCGCTACGGCACCTGCAACACCATGGAAACCTTGCTGGTGCACAGTGCGCATGCCCCCGACACTTTGGCAAAGCTTGTTGAAATATACGGCAACAAACAGGTTGAACTGCGCGGATGTCAGCGCACCTTGGCGCGCTTTCCGAAGCTGCTTGCAGCCACCGAAGAGGACTGGTCTACCGAGTATCTGGCTCCGGTGCTGTCGATCAAATTGATAGACTCCCTGGACGAAGCCATTTCACACATCAACCACTTTGGCTCTCATCACACCGATGTCATCGTGACGGAAAATCACAGCAACGCCATGCGTTTTATCCGTGAGGTGGACTCCGCATCCGTCATGATCAACGCGTCCAGCCGTTTCGCCGATGGATTCGAGTACGGTCTGGGTGCAGAAATCGGCATATCCACCGACAAAATTCATGCGCGGGGCCCTGTCGGCCTTGAGGGATTGACCAGTCAAAAATACGTGGTGTTCGGCCACGGTGAAGTCAGACAATAAACACACTCGGGAGGCAGTTCGATGTCAGGTTATCTCTGGATCAAGTCATTTCACATTCTGTTCGTGGCGTCCTGGTTTGCAGGTCTGTTTTACTTGCCCCGCATTTTTGTGAATCTCGCCATGGAAACCGAACCAGCTGCCATCGCCCGGCTGCTTGTCATGGCCCGCAAGCTTTACAAATTCATGACATTGCTGGCCATTCCAGCCCTCTTGCTGGGCTTCATGTTGGTGGGCGTCTACAAAATCGGCACTGGCGGACACACCGGCTGGCTTCACGCCAAGATACTGGTTGTGTTGCTGATCGTGGGCTACCACCACGGCTGCGGCCGACTGCTGAAAAAATTTGAAAGGCAGGCCAACACCCGAAGTCACGTTTTTTATCGCTGGTTCAATGAAATTCCAGTGGTGCTCATGGCAATTGCCATCATTTTGGTGGTTGTCAAACCCTTTTGATCAAGGCACACATGTCGTTTAAAAACGCCCCGAAAGGTGGCAAATCTGCAGCAGTCCTGAAGCCAGTGTTTGAATGCTTCGCCAGCTGTCCTCGTGGCCTGGAAACACAGCTGCAAGCCGAAATCGAAAAACTGGGGGGCCGAAAGGTTGAAACCACCCACGGTGGCTGTACCTTCGAGGCCAGCTGGATCCAGGCCACTCGCATCACCTACTGGAGCCGCTTTGCTGGCCGAGTAGGTCTTCAGATCGCCAAAGGCCCATTCCAGTCCGATGAAGACTTGTACAAACTGGCATTGACCGTGCCTTGGTGGAACTGGTTTGGGCTCAGTCAGACCTTTCGGGTTGACCTCAACAATCTGGGTGCAAACGTCAAAAGCATCCGTTTCACGCAGTTGCGCCTCAAAGACGCCATTTGTGACGCCTTTATTCGACAGTTCGACGAGCGACCCAATGTCAGCATCGAAGAACCTGATGTGCGTGTGTTTGGCGCCGTGTCTGCCACGGAAGCCATGGTGTACATCGACCTGGCCGGTGAAAACCTGTTCAAACGGGGCTGGCGTCTTGACAAGGGCGAAGCCCCCTTGAAAGAGAACCTGGCTGCAGGCATCTGGGCCATTGCCGAACAACGCGCCACCGCCATTGGTGCAACCCATTTCATAGACCCGTTCTGCGGAAGCGGCACTTTGGTCATTGAATCGGTGTGCACACTGTGCGACCGAGCGCCCGGGCTTGAGCGCCCCTTCGGATTCGAGAAACTGAAGCCCTACGATCCAGCCTTGGGGCAGGCCTTGCAAAACGAGGCCAACCAACGCTTCAACGCTGGCCTGGACAAAGCGCTGGAGGAACGTCACTTTCAGTGGACCGCCAGCGACATCACCCCCCTCCTTGTCGAAATGGCTGAAGAAAATGCAAAGCGTGCTGGCCTGGGGGAATTGCTGGAAGCGGGATTGATTCAATTCAGCCAAAAAGACGCCCTGGTCACCAAACCAACCAGCGAACTCGGCTTGATGCTCACCAACCCACCTTACGGTGAGCGTGTGCGTGCCAAGGGCGCAGACATTCCTGAAGACGAAGCCTATGTCCGTCTCTTCAAAGAATTCGGCAATCTGTTGAAAAGCAGTTACGCCGGTTGGACCGCCATGGTGTTCTCGGGCGATCTGGAAATCAAGAAAGTCATTGGGCTCAGCCCCAAGCGCAAAACACCGCTGTTCAATGGCGCCATTGAATGCAGACTGTTTGAATTTCCGATTGCCGCGGGCAGTTACCGCCCGCGAGCAGAAAACAGCTGATCACTCGGCCAGCAACTTCTCGATGTCACCCGCCAGATCAGCAGGTTTGGTGGTGGGTGCATATCGCTTGAAAACATCCCCGTTTTTTCTCACCAGAAATTTGGTGAAATTCCATTTGATGGCTTCACTGCCCAGTATGCCTTTCGCCTCGGTGGTCAAAAACTTGTACAAAGGGTGGGCGTCTGCACCGTTGACGTCCACTTTGTCAGACATCGTAAATGTCACGCCATAATTCAGGTCGCAAAAGCCGGCAATTTCTTCTGCGCCGCCCGGTTCCTGCTTGCCAAACTGATTGCAGGGAAATCCGATCACCACCAAACCCTGACCGGCGTATTTGTCGTGCAAGGCCTGAAGACCCGCGTACTGGGGGGTAAAGCCACATTTGCTTGCTGTATTAACAATCAAAAGCACCTTGCCTTCGTAATCGGCCAATGCGATGGGTTTGCCTTGCAAGGTTTTGCTGCTAAAACTATAAATGGGTGCACTCATGAGGTGGCTTCTCCGGTTAAAAGTACTGAAAACCTGATGAAACTGATTGTAACGCTTAACCGGAAGCACCAAGGTGAACTTACCGCGTTGACAGTGCACTCATCGCCACTTCCCGGGTGATTTTGCCAGACACCATGAGCTTTTGAACCGACTGCTCCAAGGTGCGCATGCCCTGCTCCGCTCCAGTCTGAATGGCGGACATCATCTGAGCCACTTTGCCTTCCCGAATCAGGTTGCGAATCGGCGCAGTGGCCAGCATGATCTCATGCGCAGCAACTCGCCCTCCAGCATTCTGCTTCAACAAGGTCTGACAGATCACTGCCCTCAAGGACTCAGACAACATGGCCCTCACCATGGATTTATCGGCAGAGGGAAATGCATCGATAATTCGGTCGATTGTTTTGGGTGCAGAAGAGGTGTGCAAAGTCGCAAACACCAGGTGACCTGTTTCTGCCGCGGTCAATGCCAACTGGATTGTCTCCAGATCGCGCATTTCCCCCACCAGAATCACGTCTGGATCTTCGCGCAAGGCAGAGCGTAGCGCAGCGCCAAATGAATGGGTGTGCTCGCCCAACTCACGCTGGTTGATCACGCAATTGATGGGTGTGTGCACAAATTCAATCGGGTCTTCAATGGTCAGAATGTGCGCTTTGTCATTTCTGTTGATCTCGTTGACCATGGCGGCCAAGGTCGTACTTTTGCCTGACCCGGTGGGGCCAGTCACCAACACCAAACCTTTGGGTTCTCTGGCAATGTCTTTGAATACAGAGGGTGCGCCCAGCTCATCCAGACTTTTTACCCGGCTGGGCACAACCCTGAAAGCAGCGGCAGCCCCTCTGCTTTGCATGAATGCATTCACCCGGAAACGGGACAAACCCTCCACAGACGTACTGAAATCACACTCATGGTTTTGTTCCCAGTGCTGAAGCTGAACTTCGGTCATGCAGGATTCGATCAGCTTGTAAACCTCTCTGTGGCTCAAAACGGCATCATTGAGTTTTCGAACCTCACCATCGACCCGAACCATGGGTGGCAGGTCAGCAGACAAATGGAGATCAGATGCATTTTCTTCAACCGTCCATGTCAGCAATTCTGTCAGTGTCATTGGCTATAATCTCCCTTTGTGTTTTCAATCCAGCATCATGTCCAGCGCTCAACGTCTGTCAGACATTCAACTTCGAATCCGGAAAGCCTGCGAGATGGTCAATCGCCCGGTTGAATCCGTCTCGCTGCTGGCAGTCAGTAAAACATTCCCAGCCGAAGCCGTACTTGACTTCGCCAGGCTGGGGCAGACCGCCTTTGGAGAAAACTATCTGCAAGAGGCCGAAGACAAAATCACCCAACTGGCCGACACACCCGAATGCCCAACACTGACCTGGCATTTCATCGGCCCGGTTCAAAGCAACAAAACCAAATCCATTGCGTCCCTGTTTGCCTGGGTACACAGTGTCGATCGACTCAAAATTGCACAACGCCTTTCCAGTCAACGCCCCGCTGAACTGGCCCCTTTGAACATCTTGCTGCAGGTCAATACCTCAGGCGAGGCCAGCAAATCAGGACTGAACCCTGCCGAAGTTGAGGAGGTTGCAAGCACCGTGGCCAAGTTGCCCAACTTGAGCTTGCGCGGGTTGATGACCATTCCAAACCCCGACCATCGCGAAGAAGATTTGCAACACGAGTTTCTAATGTGCAAGTCACTGATGGACAAACTCAACCAGACAGGTTTGCATCTAGACACCCTCTCGATGGGCATGTCCCAAGACCTGGAGACCGCCATTGCTTGCGGATCCACTTGCGTGCGCGTCGGCACGGCCCTGTTCGGCAAACGCGACTATTCAAATCGTTAAAGGAATCATCCGGCATGCGCAACACCCTTTTCATTGGCGGCGGCAACATGGCCTACGCAATCATCAGTGGCCTGCTCAACAAAGGCGCCACGGGTGTCAGTCTGCGGGTTGTAGACCCCAGTGAAGATGCAAAAACCCGCCTGACAGGTCTGGGCGTGCCATGCAGCGCGACCTGGCCGGCAGAATTCGAGTGTGCCCAAGTGGTGTTGGCGGTCAAGCCTCAGGCAATGCCAGACGTACTGAAGCAGTACGAGGCTCATTTGGCAGGCAAACTGCTGATCAGCATTGCTGCTGGCGTCAGCGTAAGCCAACTGCGCCAGTGGAGCGGGCAGGCCAACGCAGCGGTCGCACGCACCATGCCCAACACCCCTGCGTTGGTGGGCAAAGGCATTACGGGCGTGTACTGCACCGACAATTGCACAGACGCCGATCACCGTGAAGTGGAAAGTCTGTTCCGCAGCTGCGGCGAAGTGGTCAACCTGACCAGCGAAGATGACATCAATGCCATTACCGCCATTTCCGGCAGCGGGCCGGGTTATGTTTTTTACTGGATGGAAGCCTTGGCCAAAGCAGCCCAGGAACTGGGGTTCAATGAATCGCAGGCCCGCCTGCTGGTCAATCACACCTTTCTGGGTTCGGCCTCACTGGCTGTGCAGTCAGACGAGTCTTTGTCCACACTTCGGGAACGCGTAACCAGCAAAGGCGGCACCACGTTTGCAGGGTTGGAGACCTTGAGAAAGCACCAGGTTGCCGACGGCATTGTAGAGGGTGCCAAAGCGGCTTATGCGCGAGCAATCGAGTTGCAGGGCCCCAAGCCTTAACGAAGGGCAAATTGCCCCACAAATCCGGCAAACAGCACTGCACCAAACCAGTTGTTGTGCAGAAAAGCCTTGAAACACGCCTGCCTGTCACGGTGCCGAATCAAAGCAAAGTGATAGCAGGCCACAAGGCCCGCAGCGATCACGCCCAGCCAGAATGGCCAGCTGTAGGCCTGTACCAGCCCCAACACCACAAACAAGGCCAGACAGACTGCGTAGCAAATCATGATGCCGGTGATGTCAAAGCGCCCCAAGGTGATCGCTGCCGTGCGAATGTTCAATTTCAGATCGTCATTTTTGTCGACCAGCGCATACTCGGTGTCATAGGCAACGGTCCAGAACACATTGGCCACAAAAATCAGCCACCCCTGCCACGGAACCGCCCCTTGAACGGCCACAAAGGCCATCGGAATCGAAAACCCGAAGGCGATTCCCAGGTAAGCCTGCGGCATCGGAAAAAACCGCTTGGTGAATGGATACGAACCTGCCAAAAAAACGGCTGGCACACTCATGGCAATCACTTTCCAGCCCAATGGCAGTGTAATCAACAGTGAAACCAAAGACAGCCCAATGGCAAGCCCCACCGCCTCGGTGGAAGAAATACGCCCTGCAGTCAACGGTCTTTCCCGGGTTCGCTCAACGTGCAAATCGATGTCTCGATCCGCAAAATCATTGATCGCACAACCGGCCGACCGCATCAGCACAACACCCAGCAGAAACACCACAAGAATTTTTAAATCGGGAATGCCTTGGCTGGCCAACCACAACCCCCACAAGGTCGGCCAGAGCAAAAGCAAAATACCAATGGGCTTGTGAAGGCGCAGCAATTGCCAGTAATCGCGCAGACGGGAAGAACGCATCAATCTTGCCCTATCGCACCATTTGAGGTGAATCAATCATCGTCACCCCATTCAATGGGCAGGCCGCAATGCCTTCAATCAGGGCATCAATGGCCTCTTTGCGCACAAAGCTTTTACGCCAAACCAAAGCCACAGTGCGCCGCGTGTCATCGTCTTTCAAGGGCACATAAGTCAACAGTGACCCTGCGGGAACTGGCGAAGGCACCGAGCTGGAGGGCAACATTGTGATTCCGATGCCAGAGGCCACCATGTGACGAATGGTTTCAAGAGAACTGCCTTCAAAAGTGCGCTGAATGCCCTCTGACGACTGAGAAAAACGCGACATTTCGGGACAAACCCCCAAAACCTGATCCCGAAAACAATGGCCAGCACCGAGCAACAGCATATTCTCATCCCGCAGCTCGTCGGCCCCCAGGCTCTCGCGCTTGGCCCACCGGTGTGACTTGGGCACAGCCACCACAAAAGGCTCCTCATACAGGGGCTGAATCACAAAACCAGACTCATTGATCGGCAAAGCCAGTATGGCCACATCAATTTCACCCTGCCGAAGCAACTCAAGCAATTTCACCGTGAAATTTTCCTGGAGCAACAAAGGCATGCTGGGTACCTTTTCAATCATGTGTGCCACCAGGGATGGCAAAAGATAAGGTCCGATTGTGTAGATGACACCAACCCGCAGCGGCCCCGCCAAGGGGTCCATGCCCATCATCGCAAGCGCCTTGATGGCAGAGGCCTCCTCAAGCACCCGCTGAGCCTGCACAACAATCCGCTCGCCAACAGGCGTCAGCGAGACCTCGCTGGAACCCCGTTCAAACAAGGCGACGCCCAGCTCGTCCTCCAACTTTTTGATGGCCACAGACAGCGTGGGCTGGCTGACGTAACAGGCATCTGCTGCACGACCAAAATGCTTTTCACGCGCGAGGGCGACAATGTATTTGAGCTCGGTCAGTGTCATATAAAAAACCTATCGAAAATAGCCAACCTATTATTGCAAAGGCAGAACCGTGAAGCAAGTCAAAGCCTGAAATTCACTCAGACAGCGTTATCATTTCAAGCTTCTTGCATTCAAATACACACAGACATGACCAGCAAAAGGATTGTTTCAACGAGCGGCGCCCCAGCGGCAATTGGCCCCTACAGCCAAGCTGTACAAGTGGGCAACATGGTTTACACATCCGGCCAGATTGGTCTGAACCCCTCCACAGGCGAACTGGTGGGGCCAAGCACCGCCGAGCAGGCCCGCCAGGCATTCAACAATCTCAAAGCTGTGGCAGAAAAGGCCGGTGGCAGCTTGGCGAGCGTGGTTAAATTCACCCTTTTTCTGACCGACCTTTCTGAATTCGCCGAAGTCAACGCGATCATGCAAGAATTCGTGCCACAACCCTACCCTGCCCGCAGCACCGTGGGTGTGGCCAGCCTGCCAAAGGGCGCGCGGTTTGAAGTTGAAGCCATACTTGTCATCTAACCCGTCTTTCCCCGAACTGGAACCCCTGCCAAGCAGCATCAGCGAACAAGCAGGGGGTCTTCTTCACGCCTCACACTGGATGGGTCTTGCCCTCCACCTGCCACTGCGATTTGAAGACCACGCCACGCTGACGGCCATGGACTCACTGACGGTTGGGCAGAAGGTCAATCTGAACGCCACCGTGATGGCCAAAGAAGTGCAATACCAGCCTCGCAAACAACTGAAAGTCTGGGTGCAAGACGGCGACACAGAATTGCTTCTGCGCTGGCTTCATTTTTACCCGGGTTTGATTCAAAAGCTGGAAGAAGGCACGCAGCTGCTGATCAGCGGACAGATACGACAAAGCTATGGATGTCTTGAAATCGTGCACCCACAAATCAAAATCAGTCGTTTGGGGCAGATTGGAGAATCCAGCGTTTCAAGCGCAAATCAAGCTGTACAAAAGCTGGAACCCGTTTACCCAAGCACTGGGCAACTGAAACAGGCGCAGTGGCGGGCATGGATGAAAAAGCTGCCAAGGGCCTGCTTTGAAGACACGCTCACCGAACAGCAGTGCAAGGCACATGGATTAATGCCTCTGAATGAGGCACTGAACACGCTGCATGGCGAGGCCGAGCCTCATTTGCTGTTCGACCTCAACCAAAGAACTCACCCGGCCTGGACGCGCCTCAAGGTCGACGAATTGCTGGCGCAGCAATTGTTGCTTCAGGTTTACAGAACGCAGCGAACCCAGGAAAAGGCAGAAACACTGCCGATTGGCAAGAGCAATCTGATCAATGCGTTTTTGAGGCAATTGCCCTTCCGATTGACCGGTGCCCAACAGCGCGCCCTGCTTGAAATTCAACAGGATCTGGCGAAACCTTATCCCATGCAACGTCTGTTGCAGGGCGACGTGGGCAGCGGAAAAACCCTGGTGGCCGCGCTGGCCTGCCTGACTGCGGTTGAACATGGCAAACAGGCAGCCATTCTTGCGCCCACCGAGGTGCTTGCCGAACAGCACTACTTCAAGTTGAAACCCTTACTGGACAAAGTGAACGTGCACAGTGCAAAGCTGCTGGGCAACCTCAAGAAAAGCGAAAAAAACAGGGTGTTGGCTTCGCTGGCGGATGGCAGTTGCCAGGTGGTGATCGGCACCCACGCACTGGTGCAAGAAGCCGTGGCGTTCAATCGCCTCGCCTTGGTCATTGTGGATGAGCAGCACCGATTTGGCGTCGCACAGCGTCTGGAGTTGATACGAAAAGCCCCGCCAGGTTATCTTGCCCATCAACTCATGATGAGCGCCACACCCATTCCCCGCACACTTGCACAAACGTATCTGTCCGACTTATCAGTCTCCAACCTGGACGAAAAGCCACCTGGGCGAAAACCCATCATCACCAAATTGCTTTCGCAAGGAAAACGTGATCAGTTGATTCAAGCCATTGAACTGGAAATCAACCAGGGCCGACAGGTGTACTGGGTGTGTCCACTCATTGAGGAAAGTGAAAAGCTCGATCTACAGGCAGCGCAAGCCACCTACGAGGGCCTTCTTGAGGCGCTGCCAAAGCACCGGATTGGCCTGCTGCATGGCAAACAGGACAGCAAAGAAAAGCAGTCCACCATGCAAGCATTCAGTGCTGGTGGCATCGACCTGCTGGTTTCAACCACTGTCATTGAGGTCGGGGTCGACGTGGGCAACGCCAGCCTGATGGTGATTGATCAGGCCGAACGATTTGGACTGGCGCAACTGCACCAATTGCGCGGTCGCGTGGGGCGCGGTGAGAATCAAAGCGTGTGTGTGCTGCTCTATGGCAACCCACTTTCAGCGACCGCAAAAGCGCGTCTGAAGGCCATGCATGAGAGCGACGATGGTTTCTTTCTGGCTGAAAAAGACCTTGAAATCAGGGGACCAGGGGAATTGCTGGGTAAACGACAATCGGGAATGCCGATGCTGAGGTATGCAGACCCAATGACAGAACGAACCTTGCTGCAAAAGGCCAGAACCATCGCCACAGAAATGAACCCCGACAGTGCTCAGGCTCAAAGGCACATCCGTCGCTGGACGGAAGAAACGCCCTGGTGGCTTTCCTAGTCAATCGCTCAAAAAAAAAACCGCCACAGACATGGCGGCTTTTTTGTTTGCCTGACAGGGTCAAATTACTTGACGCGCTGTGGCAACTTTTCCTTGATGCGTGCGGACTTGCCTGAACGCTCTCGGAGGTAATACAGCTTCGCACGGCGAACATCACCACGACGCTTCACTTCGATCTGTTCAATCAGTGGAGAGTACAGCTGAAACGTACGCTCTACACCTTCGCCAGAAGAGATTTTGCGAACGATGAACGAGGAGTTCAAACCACGGTTGCGCTTTGCAATCACGATGCCTTCGTAGGCCTGCAAGCGAGAACGACTGCCCTCGACCACGCGTACGCTGACAACGACTGTGTCACCAGGTGCAAAAGAAGGGATTTCTTTGCCCAAACGAGCAATCTCTTCCTGCTCCAATTGTTGAATCAAATTCATAACAAGCTCCATGCATCATTCACGGCCATTTCGAATGCTTGGCCCGAAAGCCAGGTGGTTTGCCGCCAGAGGATGAATTAAATAATCAAACCTTTTTGCCACCGCTTGAACCCGTGTTATTCACCGATTCATAGTCTGCAAGCAGGTCGGGACGAAATTTTCTGGTGTATTCAAGAGACTTCTCAAAACGCCAGCCCGCTATTTTGCCATGATTTCCAGACAAAAGCACCTCCGGAACTGAAATATTTTCAAAGACTTCCGGACGAGTGTAGTGCGGGCAATCCAGCAAACCACTTTCAAATGATTCTTCCACCGCCGAGAGGGCGTGATTCAGAACATCCGGCAGGAGTCGGACCCAGGCATCAATCATGCACGCCACAGCCAATTCCCCGCCTGACAACACAAAATCACCCAGACAAAAAGTGGCATCGACGTAGGAGTCGATAAACCGCTGGTCTACCCCCTCATAACGACCACACAAGAAAATGGCACCGGCGGATTGCGCCTTCAAAGCGCGAATTTCGGTCTGCTTCAGCAAAGGGCCATGCGGTGTTAAATAAACGAGCTTTGCATCGTCCCCCCGCTCTCTACGGATGGCTTGCAGACAACGAACCAATGGCTCTGCCAGCATCACCATGCCGGGGCCTCCGCCGTAAGGCCTGTCGTCAATGGTGCGATGGGGATCGTCGGTGAAATCGCGCGGATTCCAGCACTTCAGGCTTAGCAAGCCTTTTTTTTGCGCTCGCCCCACCACGCCCAGTTCAACCAGCGCCGGAAACTGATCTGGAAAAATGGTGATCACGTCAAAGCGGGGGGCTGTCTGAGTGCTCAAAGGTAGTCGTCCTCCCAATCAGCCACAATTCGCTTCTCAGTCAGCGTCACCTCTGAAACATACGCTTGGACAAACGGAATCAAAAGATCGTCCTTTCTGTCGGCACGCGTCACGATCAATATGGCATGGGCACCATGGTCAATGACAGCCTTGACCACGCCCAACGCATTGCCCAAGGTGCTGGTGACCGCACATCCGATTAAATCAACCCAGTAATATTCTCCATCCTCGGCTTTCGGAAACCGGGACCGAGGCACGTACACCCGCCGCCCTTTCATGGATTGTGCAAGTTCACGGGACTCAATGCCTTCCAGATGGGCGACCAAACGCCCGGCATGCCGCTTGACTGCAAGTACCCGAAACAACTCAAACTCAAGGTCGTCGGGGGCAATTAAAGCTTTGCGCACCGCACCAGAATCAGCCCCTTGTGCCCGAAGTCTGGATATCCACCAGCTGCTAGCTTTCAACAAAACCGCTGGGTCTTCTGTGTCGGGAAACACATTCACCCAGCCTTTCAGGCCATAGGGCTCGTTAATACGACCCAACTCAACGAGATCATCTGGTGGCGTCATGGCTTCAAATTCACAGCTGCTGTGTCAAAAAAACAAAAAGCCCGCGAGCACAGAATGCCCACGGACTTTCAGGATACTGCAAAGACAGTCGAATCAAGCAGCCTGTTTCTTGCTGTATTCGCCGACCAAGCGCTCAACGGTGGATGACAGCTGGGCACCAACGCCTTGCCAGTAAGTCAAACGATCCATGGCGATGCGCAGGCCTTCCGTGCTTTCCGGAGCCATTGGGTTGTAAAAACCGATGCGTTCGATAAAACGACCATCACGGCGGCTGCGGGAATCAGCTGCAACCACGCTGTAGAAAGGACGCTTTTTTGAACCGCCCCGTGCAAGTCGAATGACGACCATATTAACCTCTATGAAAATGTTGCCTCAGCATTTACCCAAAACAGGTCAAGGTAAAAACCGCCGGCATTGTGTCAGTGTTTGCCTACCATGCGTGCCCAGCCGATTTGCTTCAAGTGGGTTAAAGGCACACAATGCGATAACCCGCTATTATATCGGTCAGTTCTCGTTCACACAAGTTAAATTGCAAACCAATGACCCAAACTCCTCAAACAGCTCCGAAATCCAAACTTGTCTTTTGCTGGCTGGCATTGCTGACCGGCTTTGCGGGCGGGCACTGGATCTACATGCGCAACAACAAACGCTGGATTTGGTATGTGGTGTGCTTTCCACTATCGGCATTTGCCGGCTGGGTAGACGCCATGCGATTCGGGTTAATGCCAGACCCGCAGTTTAACGCGCGCTTCAATTCAAACATTGCAGCCCCGAAATCGCAAACAACACCACTGGTAATCATCGCGGTCATTCTGAGCTTAAGCGTAGGAACCATCGCCTTAATGAGTTCACTGGCCGTGCTGGTGCAACTCTATCTGGCAGGATATGCAGGCTAAAAAAAACCCGCCACTGGGGCGGGTTTAAACAGGGCTTGAGGAGACAGAGACACTCACCTCATGAATTTGTAAGAGAACAAACCAATTCGGTGAATCATTGGCCTAGCTTGAAATTCACAAAACAACCACGCTTCATTCAAGTTTGTCGTGTCAAGTACACGATGCAACCAACGTAGAATAAGTGGCTCCCCAAAAAATTTAGTTCATTTACTTGGTGTATTTCTTAATCAGTCGTTCGACATAACGCTGCACACCTTCTTCCACTGAGTAGAAATCACCCGCGTAACCGGCCGCGCGCAACCGGGTCAGATCGGCTTGCGTAAAACATTGATACTTGCCTTTCAAGGCTTCTGGAAATTCAATATACTGAATGTGCCCTTGCCCAACCGCTTCACCGAGCGTCAAACTTGCATCCCCCCGCGAACGCCTGAGCGTATTCAAGGTGGTCAATGCCACATCATTGAAATTTTGGGCACGCCCCGTCCCGAGGTTGTAGACGCCCCAAGGGGCCTCAGGATGATCCAGGAAGTGCAAATTGACTTTCACCACATCTTCAATCGACACAAAATCGCGCTGCTGACAGCCTGCCTCGCAACCACCGTACGGGCCAAACAGCTTCACAACACCGGATTCATTGAACTGATTGAAGTTGTGAAACGCCACAGAGGCCATGCGCCCCTTGTGCTGCTCGCGATCACCATACACGTTGAAGTAGCGAAATCCATGAACAGGCGCAGTCAAACCCAGCTGCAATTGCCGCCTTAGCACCTGATCAAACAAAAACTTGGAATACCCATAAACATTCAGGGGCGCCTCAACCTCACGACTTTCGACAAACTCGCTGCTGCCGCCGTACACCGCAGCCGATGAGGCATACAACATGTGCACGTGATGTTTCTGGGCCCAATCAAACACCGCCTGCGTGTATTTGAAGTTGTTGGCCATCATGTAGTTGCCATTGTGCTCCATGGTGTCTGAACAGGCACCCTCGTGAAAAATGGCATCCGCATGCGAAAACGCACCATTTTTGATCAATTCGAGAAATTCATTCTTGTCGAGATAATCGGATATCTCGCAATCCACCAGATTCAAAAACTTGTCACCCTTGGTCAGGTTGTCCACCGCCACCACATCCGTAATGCCGCGGTTGTTCAGTGCCTTCACCAGGTTGCTGCCAATAAAGCCGGCGGCGCCGGTCACAATTACTTTCATGATTACTTGTCCTTACTGAATCTCTAGTTCTTCGGGCAGAATGACTGCTGTACCCAGCTTGCCAACGACCACGCCACCGGCACGGTTGGCCAGGGTCACGCTGTCTTGGATGGACAAACCCGCACCCAGACCACAGGCCAATGTGGCGATCACCGTGTCGCCCGCTCCTGACACATCAAACACCTCGCGCGCTTGTGCAGGAACATGAAACACCCCATCCTGATTGAACAGCGTCATGCCCTCCTCGGATCGCGTCAGCAACAAGGCTCCAACATTCAATCGCTCCCGCAAACTGTGGGCCTTTTCGTGCAATTGTGCTTCGGTTTTCCAGCCGCCCATCACCTGCTTGAATTCGGCTCGGTTGGGCGTTAAGACTGAAGCCCCCATGTACTTGTTGTAATCGTCCCCTTTGGGGTCGACCAGCGTGGTTTTACCGGCCTTGCGTGCGCGTTCAATCATGTCCGCGACATGCTCCAAGGCCCCCTTGCCATAATCAGAAAACACCACCACATCGCAAGTGGGCAAAGCCTGATCAAACAAATCGAGTTTGGTGGACAGGTGCTCAGGGCTTGGCCTTTCTTCAAAATCAATTCGAACCAGCTGTTGCTGGCGGGCAATCACGCGCAACTTCACCGTGGTGGGAAACAGGGGATCCTTTAAAAGTTGTGACCGGACCCCACTTTGCGCCAACAAGGTTTCCACTTGCCTGCCGGGTTCGTCGTCGCCCACAACACCCATCAAACCAATACTGGCCCCCAGTGAGCTTGCATTCAGGGCCACGTTGGCCGCTCCCCCCAATCGCTCTTCTTTCTTGCCCACAAGAACCACTGGCACGGGTGCCTCGGGTGAAATGCGCTCGACATCACCAAACCAGTAGCGATCCAGCATGACATCCCCAACCACCAAAATTCGGGCACCGGAAAAACGGTCTTTGACAGACATCTCTATCCTCAGGAAACAGGGTAAAAATCAAGTTCCTCAGCCCTGCGAGGAACAATCGAGTCCCAGCTGGCACAACCGGGGCACTGCCAATAAAATTTGCGCGCCTGGAACCCACAGGACTGGCATCTGTAACGCTCAAGCCGTTGTGTGTGCTTGGCGATGAGCTCACGTGTCAGCCTCAAATCCTGACCTCGATCGTCATCCATGCCGCCTTTCAATTGATGTTCCAGTAGCTTGTCCAAGCCAAGCAGGCTCGGACGCGATCTCACCTCGTCGCGAAGCAGTTCAAAGGCAGCGCTTGCGCCCTGCAAATCCTCGGCAGCCTTGACAAGGACCAGCAAGAGATCAATCGACGGGTATTTCCGGCAATAATCCTGAATGGCGGCAAAACCAGCCTGCCTGCGATCCAGTCGGACATAGGCCTCCCACATTTTGGGACCCACCAGCGGCAAGTACCAAGGGTTTTGTCGCTCGGCATTGCGCCATTGATCAATCGCCTCTTCAAATGCACCCTGGGCAAAATAAATTTCTCCCAGCATCAGCGAAGCGCGTACGCTGGAAGGCTCTGTCTCCAGCGCGTTCTCAAGGTGCTGACGCGCCTGTTCAGCCTTGCCAGCCTCAAGTTCCTGACTGGCCAGTTCACAATAAAAGTGCGCAATGTCTCCCACAGGCACTTCAGCACCAAACTGACGAAGAATATGGGCTTGCTCAATCGCTCTGTCCCACGCTTTTTCAAGTTCGTACAGCTCCAGAAGTTGCCTGGCCGCCTCTGCCTTCAAGTCTGTGTTGGCGAGGCTGCAAAACGCATTTTCAGCACGATCCAGGATACCAGCCCTCAAAAAGTCAACACCCAGTTCGTAAGTGGCCCTTTCGCGGTCTGCCCCTTGGATCTGTTCCCGGCTTGTCAAAAACTGATGCACACGAATCGCCCGGTCGATTTCACCCTTTTTGCGAAACAGGTTTGCAAGCGCAAAATGCAGCTCAACGGTATTGGTGTCCACAGAAGCCACTTCCAGAAAGGCATCGATGGCCTTGTCCGGCTGTTCACTCAACAGAAAATTGACGCCTTTGAAATAGGAGGCTGGCAATTGACCTTGTCTTGATTTGTTGTCTCTGTTTTCAAGACGTGCTGCAAACCACCCTAAACTGAACAACAAGGGGATGATCAGCAACCACCACGCTTCAAACTCCATGGGTGGGTCCTATTGGCAGGGCCAGCAGATTTTCATCGGGTGCACCCGCTTGCACAGGGGTTTGTGATGGATTGGAAGAAACCGATTTCTCGGCCTTGGCCAAGGCTTTGTTGGCAACAGTGGCGTTGCGTTTGGCTTTCCACCAAGACGGCAGCAGCATTAACCAGGCAAACACAGCACCCAGCAAAAAGGCACCGAGTAGTGCCAACACCAAAGGCGCCTGGGTCGCAAGACCTGGCGCCCAGTTAACAGTCACCAATTCGGTGTTTCGAACAGAGAAAACAAGAACCAGAAGAAAGAGTGCAATGCGTATGCACCAGGAAAGAATTTTCACCGTGTGGCCCCTCATTGTAGTTATAAAACTTGGCGCGTTTGAATCGGCCAATATTACACCCTACAACAGCCGGGCTAACACAGTGAATGGTCCGATTCAGTCCTTAGACTTGGAGTATAAATCAACTCGCTCGCGAAGCTCTTTGCCCGGCTTAAAGTGCGGCACCCGCTTTTCCGGCACAACAACCTGCTCTCCGGATTTTGGATTTCTACCGACCCGCTGGGGACGCTTGGTCAGCGAGAAGCTGCCAAATCCGCGGATCTCAATACGCTGCCCTTCAGCCAGAGACTGGGACATGGTGTCCAGAATGCTTTTCACAGCGAAGTCCGTGTCACGCACCGGCAACTTTGGGAAACGCTTGACCAACTGATTGATAAGTTCTGATTTTGTCATGGTACGAAGGCAAAAAAGGGCGCTTTACCCGTATGAAGCAAAGCGCCCTGATTCAAAGCACGAATTACTGGTTGTTCAACTTGGCCTTGAGCAATGCACCCAGGCTGGTTGTACCAGCAGAACCAGCACTTTCCTCGGCAATCTTCTTCATTGCCTCGTCGGTGTCAATCTGGTCTTTCGCCTTGATGGACAAGCTGATTGAACGACTCTTGCGATCCACGTTCAATACCATGGCGGTCACTGAGTCGCCGTCTTTGTAGACGTTGCGAGCATCTTCCACGCGGTCTGTGGAAATTTCAGATGCGCGCAGGTAGCCTTCAACGTCGTCGCCCAGATCAACAACCACGCCCTTGGCGTCCACTGACTTCACAGTACCGGTCACCATGCTTCCGCGGTCATTGGAAGACGCGAATACGGTGAAAGGATCGCCAGACAGTTGCTTGATACCCAGGCTGATGCGCTCACGCTCTGTGTCGATGGCCAATACCAGTGCCTCAACTTCGTCGCCTTTCTTGAAGCGACGAACAGCCTCTTCGCCTGTTTCGTTCCAAGACAAGTCGGACAGGTGTACCAATCCATCGATGCCACCAGGCAGACCGATGAACACGCCAAAGTCGGTGATTGACTTGATGGCGCCAGACACTTTGTCGCCTTTCTTGAAGTTGGTGGAGAAGTCTTCCCATGGGTTTGGCAGACACTGCTTCATGCCCAAGCTGATACGACGACGATCTTCGTCGATCTCCAGAACCATGACTTCCACTTCATCACCCAGAGTAACCACTTTCTTGGGATCCACGTTTTTGTTGGTCCAGTCCATTTCAGACACGTGAACCAAACCTTCGATGCCCTGCTCAACTTCAACAAACGCACCGTAATCGGTGATGTTGGTGACTTTGCCGAACAAGCGGGTCTGTGCGGGGTAACGACGTGACAAACCGATCCATGGATCGTCGCCAAGCTGCTTCACACCCAGGGACACGCGGTTCTTGTCCTGATCGAACTTCAGTACTTTGGCTTCGATCTCTTCGCCAACAGTCAACACCTCGGACGGATGGCGAACACGGCGCCATGCCAGGTCGGTGATGTGCAGCAGACCGTCGATACCGCCGAGGTCCACGAACGCACCGTAGTCGGTGATGTTCTTGACGATACCCTTGACCACTGAACCTTCCTGCAGGTTGGACAGAAGCTTCTCGCGCTCTTCACCCATGGTGGCCTCAACCACAGCACGGCGTGACAGCACAACGTTGTTGCGCTTGCGATCCAGCTTGATAACCTTGAATTCCAGGGTTTTGCCTTCAAATGGGGTGGTGTCTTTAACAGGACGCACGTCTACCAGTGAGCCAGGCAAGAAAGCGCGAATGCTGTTGACCATGACAGTAAGGCCACCTTTGACCTTGCCAGTGATCGTACCGGTAACCAACTCGCCGGATTCCAGGGCTTGCTCAAGATTCAGCCATGCGGACAGGCGTTTGGCCTTGTCACGTGACAGGCGTGTCTCGCCGTATCCATCTTCCAGTGCCTCGATGGCCACGGAAATGAAGTCACCTGGATTCACTTCCACGTTGCCGTGGTCGTCCTTGAATTCTTCCAGGGGGATGTAACTTTCAGATTTCAGCCCTGCATTGACTACAACGTAGTTGTAATCCACACGGACGACTTCAGCCGTAATGACTTCGCCAATGCGCATTTCTTGGCGGGACAGGCTTTCCTCGAAAAGTGCTTCAAAACTTTCCGTGGCTCGGTTTGTTGCGTTATCGGTCATAAATTTGAGAATGTACACGCTCTCGCGGGATGCGAAGCGGAGTTGTTAAACGCCTTTCCCTGCTTTGGGTCCGGCGGCTTTGTGCCCTGAAAGTTCTCAGGACAAAACGGGTACTGCAAGGGTCAAGATGATAGCAAGAAAACCTTTAGGCATCAAGCCTTTAAATACCAGGCCTTGACCGTGTTGACCACCTCATCGATCGACATGTCGGAGCAATCCAACACGTGTGCCCCCTCACAGGGTTTCAAGGGCGCCACCGCCCTTTCAGTGTCACGCTTGTCTCTGGCCTGCAAATCAGCAAGAATGACAGCCAGATCAGCCGACTCACCCCGCTCAATCAGTTGCCGGTGCCTGCGCTCGGCGCGCGTTTGGGCCGAGGCAGTTAGGAACACCTTGAGCGCCGCGTCAGGAAACACCACAGACCCCATGTCACGCCCATCGGCCACCAAGCCAGATCCACGGCGAAAGTCTCGCTGGCGCTGCAGCAAATGCCCACGCAAGGATGGAATGACAGCCAATCTGGACGCCATGGTTCCAGCCTCTTCGGATCGGATGGACTCAGTGACGTCCTTTCCGCCCAAATAAATACGATCAGCCCTGAATTCGACAGGCAAAGAGGCCGCCAAGGCATCAAGCTTGCGCAAATCGGATTCGCTTTCAGGGAACAGACCGTGCGCCAACGCCGCCACAGCCAAAACGCGATAGATGGCACCGCTGTCGAGATAGTTATAGCCCAACTCGCGGGCAACTCGGCCAGCAATGGTTCCTTTGCCAGAAGCAGTGGGGCCATCGATGGCGATCACGGGAATGGAATGATCCATCATGCCCGCCCCTTGACTGCCGAGATATTCAAGCCCAACTGGCTTGCCAAAGTGACAAAGCCGGGAAACGAGGTGTCCACCGTCTGAGCGCCCCGAATCCGCATGGTGCCCTCAGCCCGAATGGCAGCCACAGCAAACGACATGGCAATCCGGTGGTCGCCTTGGGATTCAATGACTGTGCCTTGATAACGAAGCCCGGATTTGTAGCCAAGGCCCTGAATAATCATGCCATCTTCGGTCGGCTGGGCATTGACACCGCAAGCCTGTAACCCGTTGGCCATCACCGCAATCCGGTCAGACTCTTTGACGCGAAGTTCTTCAGCACCAGTGAGCACGGTTTCGCCAACTGCGTTGGCCGCTGCGACAAACAACACGGGAAACTCGTCAATGGCAATTGGCACCAGATGTTCAGGAATGCGAATGCCTTTCAACTTCGCACTGCGCACGCGCACATCGGCAACTGGCTCGCCGCCAATTGTGGCGTGATTCGACAACTCGATGTTCGCCCCCATGGCCAACAGAATGTCAATCACGCCAGCTCGAGTGGGGTTCAGCCCTACATGCTTCAGCGTAATGTCTGCATTTTCACAAATGGACGCGGCAACCATGAAAAAAGCCGCCGAAGACACGTCGGACGGCACATCGATCTTGCAGGCTTTAAGAGTTTGCCCGCCCTGCAATCGAACCGTACTGCCTTCGGTTTTTACATCCACACCAAATCCGCGAAGCATGCGTTCGGTGTGGTCGCGAGTGACCGCTGGCTCGGTCACAGTGGTGACGCCATCGGCGTACAATCCGGCAAGCAACACGCAGCTTTTGACCTGCGCAGAGGCCATCGGCAGTGAATAATCAATGGCCTTAACGGCCCCTTTGCCATGAATATGGAGCGGAGGGCGACTGCCCTCGCCGGCCTCCACCCGCACCCCCATCAGAGTCAGGGGATCGATCACTCGCTTCATGGGTCGCTTGCTCAGGCTTTCATCGCCAATCAGTGTCACGTCAAAACGCTGACCACTCATCAGGCCGGCAATCAGTCGCATCGAAGTGCCCGAATTGCCGCAGTCCAACGGTGCAGTTGGCGCTTTCAAACCATGCAAGCCGACTCCGTGAACCCGCACCCGACCTTGATCTGGACCTTCGATGTAAACCCCCATGGCACGAAATGCGTTCATAGTGGCAAGCGCGTCTTCGCCTTCCAGAAATCCTTCGATGTCAGTTACACCGTCGGCCAGTGAGCCCATCATGATTGATCGGTGGGAGATCGACTTGTCGCCGGGTACCCGGGCCAGGCCAGACATTCGGGCTGTACTCGCGACATGAAATTCTGTAAGGTTCAAGTAAGACATATAAGATCCAGAATCTAACCACAATTGAGGGGTAGTTATTACCACCAGTTTGGGAGCATTATACGGGTAGACGATTTAAATCGCGCCAGGGGGAAGACATGCATTCACAACTATCGCAACATGCCTATTTCGACTGGCTGGAGTCTGTTGAAGACGGCTCACTGACTTTGCAGGCTGAACGTTTTCTCTTTGTGGTGCCCGGTGAAATCGTGCCCTCTTTCACAACACTTTTCACACCCGATCTAATCAACATTGCAGTGGGCTCACTGAATGTCGATCTGTCCAATCCCAGTGAAACGCACTGGCAGGCACTGGCCGATCGGGTCGCTACCATCGTTCGCAATGAAGATTGCTACGGCGTCAGCGAACCCATCCAAATTCAGCGGATACAAAGCGAACTCCAGACGCTGGAAGACTGGTTGAGAAAACAGGCCAACCTGACTCGTTTGTCAGTGGAAGTTGGCCACGTTGATGCTGGCGTCGTAAAAAGCGCCGCCTGACCTTACAGTCAGGCCTGCGTCCAGTTTTTTCGGAAGACCGAGGCCCTGGTCAGGGTCTTTTCTATTTCTGAACGATTGCCCTGCTCAATGGCATGACGCAAGTCGGCAATCGTCGATTCAAACGCACTCAAAGAACGAAGCATTGCAGTGGCGTTGTTTTGAAAGATATCAGCCCACATTTCGGGCGAACTGGCAGCAATTCGAGTGAAATCCCGAAAACCAGCGCCCCCTTCCAACATGAAACGCTCCCCATTGGGTGTATCGAGCAATGCAGCCACGTAGGCAAACGCCAAAAAATGCGGCAGGTGACTGACCGCACCAAACATGTCGTCATGGTCTGCGGGGTTCATTCGACTGAGCCGGGCACCCATGGCGTTCCAGAAGCTTTCAACTTTGGCCACGGTGCCTTCCGACACGGCATCTGACGCACAAACGATGCAATTGCGATCCACAAAGAGGTCAGGGCTGGCTGCAGATGGCCCCTGCTTCTCGCCACCGGCAATGGGATGAACACCCACAAACCGCGATCTCAAGCCCGGAAACTGCAGATCCAGCTCGTCGACCACAGCTTGCACGTCTGTTTTTGTGCTGCCCGCATCAAATATCAGACAACTGGCCGGCAATACCGGTAAGAAATCCATCAAAACCTTGCGATATTGCTGCACAGGAATAGACAAGACCACGGCGTCGACGTTTCTCAAGTTGAAATCACCGGGGCCGGTGATGCATTCATCCACCAAGCCCAAGCGCAGGGCTTCATGCGTGGTTTCAAGACGCCGAGAGAACCCCAGAACATGGCGAACCAAACCACGCTTGCGCGCAGACAGGCAAACGGAGCCTCCGATCAGACCCACACCAATTGCCAGCATGTTCTTGAAAATTGGACTGGCCTCCTTGTTCATGCCTGATCCAGCACAGCCAGCGCGTGGGGCATTTCAGCCAGCAAACGTGCATTTTCAGCAGGTAGACCCACTGAAATACGCAACCACTGTGGCAGGCCATAATTGCCGACAGGGCGCACAATCACGCCTCGACGTTGCAAGGCGTCAAACACCAAAGCGCCCGCGTTGTCCGCAGTGCCCACTTTCACCAAGACAAAATTACCTGCTGAAGGAAGCACTTCGAGCCCAAGGGCTTGAAGACCTTGCGTCAGCACTGCGCGACCTTCCCGGTTTAGCTCGAATGTCTTTTTGAGAAACGCGGCGTCGTCCAGCGCGGCCTCCGCCGCAGCAAGGGCAATGGAGTTGACATTGAAAGGCTGCCGAACCCGGTTCATCAGGTCTGCAACCTCTGAAGAAGACACACTGTAGCCGACCCGCAGACCCGCCAAACCATAGGCCTTGGAGAAACTGCGCGACACCAGAAGGTTGGGGAAACGCGTAATCCACTGCGTGGCGTCGTATTGCTGATCGGTTTCAAGAAACTCGTTGTAGGCCTCGTCCAACACAATCAAGACATCCGAGGGCGCCTTTTCCAGAAATGCCAGCAGTTGTTTTTCTGTCAAAAATGTGCCGGTTGGATTGTTCGGATTGGCTACAAAAACCACCCGGGTGTTTTCATCGATCGTGGCCAGGAATGCGTCCAGATCGTGGCCATAATTCAAGGCCGGCACCACCTTGGCCTGTGCACCACACCCCTGCGTCGCAAGTGGATACACGGCAAACGCATATTGTGAAAACACGGAATTGGACCCGGCTTTCAAAAACGCCTTGGCAGCCAACTCCAGAATGTCATTCGAGCCGTTGCCAAGCGTGATTTGCTCGGCTGCCACGCCATGCCTTTCACTGAGTTTACGTTTCAGTGAAAAGCCGTTGGCGTCCGGGTAGCGGCCCAAGTCAAGTGCAGCCTGTGCGATGGCAACCTTGGCTTTTTCGCCCAGTCCAAGTGGATTCTCATTGGATGCAAGCTTCACCACGGTCTCTGGGTTCAAACCCAGTTCACGAACCAGCTCAGCGGCAGGCTTGCCTGCGCGATACGGGGCGATTTCCCTGACAAACGAGGGTGCCTTTTCAGTGAGGATACTCATGTGTGCTGTCCAGATTCAATTCAGATTGGTTGTCGGTTAGGCCTTCACGTCCCTCTGCGCCGCGGGGTAAGAACCCAACACACGGAGAAAGGACGTTGTTCTTTTAAGCTGATCAAGTGCACGCGCTACCGCAGCGTCGGTTTGATGGCCCTGCAAATCGATGAAAAAATTGTATTCCCACTTGCCCGTTTTGGCGGGTCGCGATTCCAGACGCGTCAGAGACACATTTTCAGCATTGAAAGGCTCGAGCATTTTGTAGACAGCACCAGGCTGATTGGGCACCGACGCAACCAGACTCGTTTTGTCTGCCCCGGACGGGCCTGTGGCCTGCCGACCCAGCACCAGAAAACGCGTGGTGTTGTTGACATCGTCCTGAATGTGTTCCTGAAATGCCTTTAATTGGTATCGGTCTTTGGCCGCCTCACCGGCGATGGCCGCTATGGTGGCGTCCTGTTGGGCCATGCTGGCGCCTTGGGCGTTGCTGGAAACCGCCTCTTGCTCGATACCCGGTGCGTACTGGCGCAGCCAGTTACGGCATTGAGCGAGCGCCTGAGGATGGGCGCAAATCTTCCGAATACCCTCCAGGGAGCCGGTTTGGCACAGCAGCTGATGATGAATAGGCAAGAGTACCTCGCCACAAATCAACAAATCTGAGCCCACCAGGGCATCCAGCGTGCGCGCAACCGAGCCCTCTGTCGAATTCTCAACGGGCACCACTGCAAAATCGGTGATCTCTGCCTGCACCTGTCGACACGCTTCTTCAATGCTTTCAACGGGCTCGGCAACCACACAATGCCCAAAAAAGCGCCAAACCGCCTGTTCACTGTAGGTTCCCAAAGGCCCCAGAAAGGCGACCTGGACCTCCCGTTCCAGCGAGCGACAAGCGGACATAATCTGTTTAAACAGCAGATTGATGTGCCCGACATTCAGTGGACCCGTGTTGCTGGCGTTCAATTTGTCCAGAACCTGGGCCTCTCGCTCAGGGCGCATGACGGGAGCATCTGTTTTCGCTTTGACATGCCCGATGGCTTGTGCAAGACGGGCACGCTCATTCAATAACTGCAGCAACTGCTGGTCAATGGCGTCAATTTGATCCCGAAACTGGAGTAAATCGCCTGAAATCTTGGGTTCTGTCATCAGGCCACCTCTTTTTCGAATTCGCGCATGAACTCGGTCAAAGCCAGTACGCCTTCATAGGGCATGGCGTTGTAGATCGACGCACGCATTCCGCCTACCGATTTGTGACCTTTCAATTGCACCAAACCGCGATTCGCGGCGTCACTTAAAAACCGGGCATTCAGACTTTCATCAGCCAACACAAACGGGACGTTCATTTTTGAACGGTCTTCTGGCCGGACAGGGCTTGTGTAAAACTGACTGTCGTCAATGGTTTTGTAAAGCAAGGCAGACTTGCGCTGCGCCTCGGCTTGCGCCCAGGCCACACCGCCCTTGCGTTTGAGCCAATCAAAGACCAGACCCGCAATGTAAATGGCATAGGTGGGTGGAGTGTTGTACATCGACCCGTTTTCGGCCACAGTGGCAAATTCAAAAGCGGAGGGGCAATGGTCGATCGACCGCCCCAGCAAGCGCTTTTCGATGACCACCAAAGTCACCCCAGCAGGCCCGATGTTTTTCTGGGCGCCGCCGTATACCAACCCATGGCAATTCCAGTCGATCGGACGGGAGAGAATGTTGGATGACATGTCAGAGACAACCGGGAAAGCCAGCTGGCTAGCAATTTGCTCAATTTGACCGTTGAACTCGACCCCACCAATCGTTTCGTTGTCGCAAAAATGAAGATAAGCGTACTTTTTGGACTTGAGTGAGTCGACCAATGCGCCACAGTCAGGCACATAAGAGCCTGCCTTGAATTGCCCCAAATCGGCGTCGTTGGACAACACGACATCTGCACGGCCATATTTGGCAAATTCTTTGGCGGTCTTTTTGGACCAGGAACCGGTGTTGACAAAGGCTGCAGCGTCAAACCCACGGAGCAGATTCATGGGAACGATCGCATTCATGCCCACGGCACCGCCCTGCATGAAAAGTACATCGTGTGTCTCTGGAATGGACAACAAGTCAACAAGACCGCGTTTGGCGTGCTCGAAGATCTCGGTGTACTCGGGGCTACGGTGGCTCATTTCCATCACCGAGAGACCCTTTCCACGCCAGTCCAGCATTTCTTCAGCGGCCTGTTTCAGCACTTCTTCCGGGAGGGTGGCGGGTCCTGCCGAAAAATTCCAAACTCTGCTCATGGTTTCAGTGCTTACGCCTCACTGTCTGTTGAGTCATCAGACTCGCTTGATTCACCCTCTTCACCCACATCCGATTCAACAATACGCTGAAGACCGGACAGGCGCGTTCCTTCATCGACGGAGATCAGGGTTACGCCCTGAGTGGCGCGACCCATTTCGCGAATTTCAGCCACACGCGTGCGCACCAACACACCACCAGTGGTGATCAGCATGATCTCGTCCGTCGGATTGACCAACACCGCCGACACCACGCGACCGTTGCGCTCGGAGGTCTGGATTGCAATCATGCCCTTGGTGCCACGCCCATGTCTTGTGTACTCTGCAACAGGTGTGCGCTTGCCATATCCATTCTCAGTGGCGGTCAGCACCGATTGGTCCTCAGACTCCGCCACCAACAGGGCGATCACCCGCTGACCGTCCTCAAGGTTCATACCCCTTACACCTCGGGCGTTTCGGCCCATGGCGCGCACGTCATTTTCATCAAAACGCACTGCCTTGCCTGAGTCAGAGAACAGCATGACGTCGTGCTTGCCGTCCGTCATGGCCGCACCGATCAGGTAATCGCCTTCGTCCAGGGTACAGGCAATGATTCCACGCTTCATGGGCCGTGAAAAATCAGACAGACGTGATTTTTTGACGGTACCCAGGCTGGTGGCCATGAATACGAATTTCTCATCTTCAAATTCTTTCACGGGCAGAACTGCGGTAATTTTCTCGCCTTCGGCCAATGGGAACATGTTGATGATGGGGCGCCCCCTGGAGGTGCGCGATCCTTGTGGCACCTCGTATACCTTCAACCAGTAAACCCGACCCGCGTTGGAGAAGTAGAGAATGGTGTCGTGGGTGTTGGCCACAAACAGGTAGTCGATCCAATCGTCTTCTTTGGTGGTAGCGGCCTGCTTGCCTCGCCCGCCCCGCTTTTGCGCGCGGTATTCGGTCAGTGGCTGACTCTTGATGTAACCGGAATGAGACAGGGTGACCACCATGTCTTGCGGGGTAATCAGATCCTCAGTGCCCAGTTCAGTTGCGTTGAACTCGATTTGCGATTTCCGCTCATCGCCAAACTCGTTGACAATTGCGGTCAGCTCGTCCTTGATGATCTGGTTAATGCGTTCGGGCTTGCTCAGAATGTCCAACAAATCGGCAATCAGGTCAATCACCTCTCGGTATTCACCGATGATCTTTTCCTGCTCAAGCCCGGTCAGGCGTTGCAGACGCATGTTCAGAATTTCTTGCGCCTGCACTTCGCTCAGGCAATACAAGCCATTGTCTTGAATACCAAATCGCACGGGCAAACCTTCAGGCCGGAAGGCTTTCATGCCACCAGCACCCTCAAAGTCGGTTCGACTCAGCATTTCTCGCACCAGGGAAGAGTCCCATGAACGAGCCATCAGTTCAGATTTGGCCACTGGCGGTGTTGGCGCTGCCTTGATAATGGCGATGAACTCATCGATGTTGGCCAATGCCACCGCCAAACCTTCCAGCACATGGCCACGCTCTCGCGCCTTGCGCAAGTTGAACACGGTGCGGCGTGTGACCACTTCCCTGCGGTGTTGCAGGAAGTACATGATCAGCTGCTTGAGATTCAGCAAGCGTGGCTGACCATCCACCAAGGCAACCATGTTGATGCCGAATGTGTCCTGCAGCTGCGTGTTCTTGTACAGGTTATTCAGAATGACTTCGGGCACTTCACCACGCTTGAGCTCGATCACAACGCGGATGCCGTCCTTGTCAGACTCATCGCGAATGTCGGAAATGCCTTCAATCTTCTTTTCAGAGACGAGTTCTGCAATCCGCTCCAGCAAACTCTTCTTGTTGACCTGATAGGGCAACTCATCCACGATGATTGAGCTGCGGTTTCCCTTGTCCAGCTCTTCAAAGTGGGTTTTGGCGCGCATGACGACACGCCCACGGCCAGTGCGATAGCCTTCACGAACCCCTGCGATACCGTAAATAATGCCGGCTGTCGGAAAATCGGGCGCCGGAATCATTTCGATCAATTCGTCGATGGTGCATTCGGGGTTGTCAATTGCAAACAGACAAGCGCCCACCACTTCGCGCAGATTGTGCGGAGGCATGTTGGTTGCCATGCCCACTGCAATGCCAGAAGAGCCATTGACCAGCAGATTGGGGAAGCGGGCTGGCAGCACCTTGGGCTCTTTTTCACTGCCATCGTAGTTGGGGCCGAAATCGACAGTCTCTTTGTCGATGTCGTGCAGCATTTCATGGGCAATTTTGTCCAACCGAATTTCGGTATATCGCATGGCCGCTGCGTTGTCGCCGTCAATCGAGCCGAAGTTACCCTGGCCGTCCACCAGGGTGTAGCGCAATGAGAAGTCCTGGGCCATGCGAACGATGGTGTCATACACAGCAGAATCGCCGTGAGGGTGATACTTACCGATGACATCACCCACGATACGGGCCGATTTTTTGTAGGCCCGGTTCCAATCGTTGTTCAACTCATGCATGGCGAACAGAACGCGCCGGTGCACGGGCTTCAAACCATCTCGAACATCAGGCAGGGCTCGACCGACGATCACGCTCATGGCGTAATCGAGGTAAGACCGCCGCATTTCCTCTTCAAGGCTGATGGGAAGGGTTTCTTTTGCGAAAGAGTCCATGTTTTGTTTTTTCTTTAAATGACAGCGCGACTTGCAAGCTCTTGATTGTATCAGCCAAAATCAGCAGGACGGCTCGCAATGGTGCGTTCCAATTCAACTAGATTGACCCTATGCAACTCTTGATTCCCAGACTGCTGCTATGCCTGGACGGAAACACTGAAGTCCTTGAAAATCATGCTGTTTTAATCGATGGCGAACGCGTTGCCGAGGTGGGCCCAGCCCTCACCTTGCTGGCCAAATACCCTGAAGCAGAAAAAATTGAATTGCCAGATCAGGTTTTGATGCCTGGCCTTATCAATTGCCACACCCATGCCGCCATGAACCTGTTCAGAGGCATCGCCGACGACCTAGCACTGCATGACTGGCTTCAAACCCGCATCTGGCCCTTGGAAGGTGCCCACGCGGATCAGGAGTTTGTTTACGACGGCACCGTGATGTCGGCAGCAGAGATGCTGCTTGGCGGAACAACGACTTTCAATGACATGTACTTTTACCCCGATCAGGTCGTGCAAGCTGCAATTGACGTTGGAATTCGCGTGGTTGCGGGCATCACAGTCATTGAATTTCCCACCCGCTATGCCTCGGATGCCAATCAGTACATCGAACTGGGCTTGGCCGCCAGAGACAAAACCCTGAACGAGGCGACGGTGCATTGGTCAGCGGCGCCGCACGCGCCTTACACCGTGTCCGACGACACTTTTCTGAGGCTTGCCAGCCTCGCTGAAGAATTGAATCTGCCCATTCACTGCCACCTGCACGAAACGGCCAGCGAGGTCACCGACGCGGTCAGCAGGAACGGCGTCAGGCCGTTCGACAGACTGCTCAAACTCGGCGTCATCAACGAACGTTTCATGGCTGTCCACGGCGTGCATCTCAACGACAGCGAGCTGGCTCAAATGAGCAAAGCGGGTGCCAGCTTGGTGCACTGCCCGGCGTCCAATCTCAAATTGGCCTCTGGGATTGCACCCATCTCTACAGCCTTGAAAGCCGGAGTCAACGTGGTGGTGGGTACAGACGGTGCTGCCAGCAACAACAAAATCGACATGTGGGACGAGATGCGTCTGGCCGCCTTGCTGTGCAAAGGCGCTTCTATGGATGCAACCGCCTGGACAGCCAGCGAGGCACTGCTTGGCGTCACCAATGGCGCAGCAAAGGCACTGGGATTGGAAAGCGTGACAGGCCGAATCTCCGCCGGTTTCAAGGCCGACCTGATTGCGGTCGAACTCGACCAGAAACCCCACCAAAGTCCCCTTCACAACCTCGTCTCAAAACTGGTGTACAGTGGCTCGGCGCGTGATGTGGCGCATGTTTGGGTCAACGGGAAACGAGTTGTGGAATCGCAACAACTTGTAGGAAAATCATCACAATTAGTGAGCCAAACCATGCGAAAAGTAACGCGAGTATGGCAGACTCGCTTACAGTAAGTTGGTGTGGGTATGTAAACCACCTGTTTGGTGTACCCGTTATTTATTCCCAACTATGACTTTAATTAACCCCAAGGAGCAACAATGAAAAAAATGTCGACCCTTACGCAAGTTCTGGTAGCTGCGGCTATCGGTGCAGCGTCAACAGCCGCCATGGCTCACACAACCAGCAAAGGCGAAGGCGAAGCTGGTTATGTAGTTGACTCAAGCAACAACATCGTTCGTTCAGGTTTCGGTGAGTGCGTAAGAACAAGCTACTTCACCGCTGCTTTGGCCACTCAGGAATGCGATCCTGACCTGCTGCCAAAGAAAGTAGTGGCTCCTGCACCAGCACCTGCGCCAGCACCTGCCCCAGCACCAGCACCTGCTCCAAAGGTTGTAGTAACCAAGGTTGACCTGTCTGCCGACACTTACTTCGACTTTGACAAGGCCACCCTGAAGCCAAAAGGCAAAGAGCGCATCGACCAGGAAATCAAGAAGCTGGGCGACGTGGATCTGAAGGGTGTAATCGCCATCGGTCACACAGACTCAATCGGTACTGAAGCCTACAACAAGAAGCTGTCACTGCGTCGTGCAGAAGCTGTGAAAGCTTACATGGTCAGCAAAGGCGTTCCAGCCGACCTGATCAAGGTTGAAGGCATGGGTGAATCACAGCCAATCGCAAGCAACAAGACTCGCGAAGGCCGTGCGAAGAACCGCCGCGTTGAAATCGAATTCAGCGCATCACAGAAAGTCGTGAAGTAATTCCGGTTTTCTGGAATAAAAAGCCCAGCTTATGCTGGGCTTTTTTTTATTCTGATTTTCGTCAGACTGGCTTAGTCGGGTAAACTTGAAGCTTTCCCAATCTGACCGAGCATCACCCATGAACCAAGCAGCACCCGGTAACGTTGATCCCTCTGAATTGGCCAAGTTCTCCGCACTGGCCAGCAAATGGTGGGATCCCAACAGCGAATTTCGTCCTCTTCACGAAATCAATCCCTTGCGCTTGAACTGGATTCATGAAAGGGCAGACCTCAAGGGCAAAAAGGTTCTGGATGTGGGTTGCGGCGGCGGCATTCTATCCGAAAGCATGGCGCACAAAGGTGCCGACGTTCTGGGCATTGATTTGGCAGAAAAGTCACTGAAGGTTGCTGAGTTGCACAAACTCGAGAGTGGCGCACAGGTTGACTACCGAATGATCTCTGCAGAGCAGCTGGCCGGTGAACAGCAAAACTGTTTCGACGTAGTGACCTGCCTTGAAATGCTGGAACACGTCCCGGACCCCAAACAAACGGTCAAGGCTTGTGCTGACTTGTGCAAGCCTGGTGGCTGGTTGTTCTTCTCAACCATCAACCGCAACCCCAAGAGCTTTGTCTTCGCAATTGTCGGCGCCGAATACATTCTGAACCTCTTGCCACGCGGCACACATGCCTACGAAAAGTTCATCAAACCCTCCGAATTGGCGAAGGCCACTCGCGATGCAGGGCTCGAGTTCACCGAAATCATCGGCTTGGTCTATAACCCAATCACCAAAGTCTACCGCCTGGCCAAAAACACCGATGTCAATTACATGATTGCTTGCAGAAAGCCAGGATAATCCCATGGCAATTCGCGCAGTCATGTTCGACCTGGATGGAACACTTGTGGACACCGCACCCGACCTGTGCGGCACCATACAAGACATGCAGCGGCAACGTGGGGTTGAAATTACGCCATTGAAAGAAATGGAACACCTTGCCTCTGGCGGGGCAAGGGCTTTGTTATTCAAAGGGTTCGGGCTACAGCCAACAGACTCCGAATTTCAGGCCATGCGTCAGGAATTTCTTGCCCACTATGAAAGCCGCATCGCGCACGAAAGCAGGGTGTACCAGGGTGTACATGAGCTTCTGGAATGGCTCGAGCGTTCGGGCATCCAATGGGGTATCGTCACCAACAAGCCATACTATCTGGCCGAATTGCTGATCAAGCAATTGAACGTTTTTCACCAGTGCTCAACCTTGGTGGGGGGCGACACCGCCCCGGAACCCAAGCCTTCCCCCCTTCCCTGCACGCTGGCTGCAAGCCGCATCGGTGTGTCGCCGGAACGCTGCGTCATGATCGGCGACGACGAAAGGGACGTGGTCTCAGGTCGAAAGGCAGGAATGCAGACCGTGGCCGTGCGTTACGGTTACATCGCCAGCGACATCGACGCCTGGAATGCCGACCACATTTGTGACCATCCTTTGGACATCAAAACCTGGATTGCATTGCAACAATAAGTCTCAGGGCTTATACTGGAAAGCTCTCTGGGGCCGCCATGGTTTCGACGTGGATTGCAAAGCTATTGAGGGCGTGTCGAGGATCAGTTACCTCGTAAATCCATCTGAAAAACAGTAAACGCAAACGACGAACAGTTTGCTCTAGCAGCTTAATCGCTCGCTAGATCTCACACCAGCTTGCCGATGGGCTGGGCAGGGTCAAACCTGCGGTGGGATCATCGCACATCGGATCGCTGCATGCAGGGTTGCGATGCAAGTGGCTAAATCAAGCAACTCGCGGCTGTCGTAGGGTGTCCCTTCCCGACAATGGCCGTTAAAACCAAATAAGACGACTACACACGTAGAACTTGTAGTGGAGGATTTGCGGACGCGGGTTCAACTCCCGCCGGCTCCACCAATATCGAAACCCCAACCACTCTCGGTTGGGGTTTTTTCTTGCCCGATCGCGCCGGTTCCCGCGTGTTAGCGCGGCTTCCTGCGAATGCCTGCGGACTTCGTAGGCTGGCCCAGTGGTCAGTTCATGGCCGCTTTCCACTCTCTCCCAGCTCTTCTTCTCTCCGGCATCGCTCTTTGCGAAACGCCCGAAGTCCGCAAAGGCCGCCATGCTACCCATTACAAATCAAAAAGTTACGCGCGGACTATTCAAGCGGTTGATTTTCATCATCGGTAGGCGAAGGAAACTGCCCGGAGGCAATGACGGGTTGGTTGTCGTTTTTAGACTATCTTGCAATAGGCGTATTTGGCCTATAAACTAACAGCATGTTTCAACCCATCCAAAGGGGAAACCATGCAGAAGATGATCATCATCCCAGCGCAGATCCGCGCCGGCCGAGCACTACTTGACTGGTCGCAGGATGAACTCGCCAAAGCCGCCGACGTGGCGCTCACGTCGGTCCGCGACCTCGAAAGCCAGAAGCGCGCAGCCGACAGCGGCACGGCCGCTGCGGTCCGCCGCACGCTGGAGAACGCTGGCATCGAATTCTTGCCCGGCACTGTGGAAGGCGGTCCAGGGGTACGGCTGATCGCGAACCGCCCGAACCTGGTCCGCCGGCCGACGACGATGACCAAGTGGGACGGATTGCCGTTCACGATCGAATGGCAAGGCAAGGAAGTGACGGTGTTCCTCAGCCGCGAGGCGATCGAAGATCTCGGCCGGCATAGCGGCACCGAAGACGACGCCGTCTATCTGAAGACCTTCGACAAGTTTCGCGGCAGCATCCTCGACGGCGTGCGCGCCGCGCTCGCCGATCCCAAGAATTTCGATCGGCAAGGAAACCTTCGGGTGACCGGTGCCTACCTGCGCGAGTTGGCCTGACCCATGAGCGCGATTGAAGAACTGCTCAAGGAATACCACGGCAAAGTCAACATAGCTGCGTCCAGCTTCTACGCTTGGAGAAAAATCGATAACCTGGCCGCGCACGACCCAGCATTGTTTCAGGCGCTGCAGCGGAATGCGCTGTCATGATCAGGTTCGCCCGACAACAACCGCTGCCACAGCGATGAACGTGGAGGGTTCAATGCCTGACCAAGTGACCAGGAACAATCACTACGTACCTCAGTGGTACCAACGCGGCTTCCTCGAGTCTGGTCAGTCGCATCTGCACTACCTCGACACGTCGCCGGAGCAGAAGATACTGCCGGATGGTCGAACTGTGCCGATGAACGCCGCGCACAGGTGGGGACCGAAAAACTGCTTCTACGAGTACGACCTCTACTCGACGCATTTCGGCACGGTGGTGAACGACGAAGTCGAGAAGTTCCTTTTCGGCTCCATCGACGTCAGGGGCACCAAGGCAGTCCGCGCATTTGCCGGCGGAGACTTGTCGGCGATGCACGACACGTTCCAGGACTTCTTCGAATACCTGGATGCTCAGAAGTTGCGAACTCCCAAGGGCTTGGACTGGATCAAATCGCGCTACTCGTCGCTCGACCAGCTGCAGCTCATGAGGGAAATGCAAGGTCTGCGGTTCATGCACTGCACAATGTGGACCGAAGGGGTGCGCGAAATCGTCTCAGCCGAAGAGTCCGACGTTAAGTTCATCGTGAGCGACCACCCGGTGACCATCTACAACGCAGCGGCTCCTCCGACGTCACCCGAGTGCGCGTACCCGGACGACCCGTCCATTGAATGGGTAGGCTCGCAGACGGTCTTTGTGCTCGACGCCAACACCTGCCTCATTCTGACGCACTTGGAATACGCGCAGGCCCCGAAGTCAGGCAACCTCACGGCGCCCCGAACTCACGCTAGGTATCGTGGGCAGAGTCTCGTGCGCACGGATGCTTTCATTCGCACTCGCAAGCTCTCGCGAGACGAAATCACCACCATCAACCACCTGCTCAAGAGCCGTGCACGGAGATACCTGGCCGCGTCCAACAAGGAGTGGCTGTATCCAGAGAAGTCGTTCACCGGCGCATGGCAAGACATCGCGCAAGTGCTGCTGCCAAGAGACGACCTCTGGCGATTTGGCGGTGAGATCTACGTCGGGCACGCCGACGGCTCAACGCAATACCAAGACGCCTTTGGACGCACCTCTGGTGCCCACGAATACCTGCGACGCAAGAAGCGCAAGACTGGCCTTGGTCCCAACGACTTCTGTGGCTGCGGAAGCGGCCGCAAGTTCAAGCATTGCTGCAAGGATCTGCCCTCAGCCGACCGCCCAACATGGGATGTCTACGGCATTCGCGAACGCAATCTCATGTTTTGCCATGTCGTGCAGGACACCTTGGGGTTGAAGTCGGGGAAGACCTGGGACGATGTCCGGCGTGAGCTGAGCGACGAACAGGTCAAGCGCATCCACGAGGCGTTCGCCAGCCTTTGGCCAGAGGACACGGACCTGTCGGAGCTATTGCCCAGGCCTAGGAATGGCACGTTTCGGGCTGTCTACCTGGGCACGTCCGATCCACGCACGGTCGAAGCGACGGTCCTTGGATGGCTTCCATACTTCGACCAGGTGATTCTCGCCCACCCCTTCATCAACCCTCTACGCATCAAGCCAGAGTTCAGCCCAACGAAATCTCCCTCACAGCACAGGGCACAGACGCTGAAGAACGTGCTTCTATTGTTGTTGCTGGAGCCTTATATCCGGGCCGGCTATGTGCACCTCATTCCCGACCCAGGGGACTTCAACTCGCAGTTCGGCATGTCGGCGCTTCAAATGGCGGAGCAGCGCACTGCGGGCTGGAAGCCGGACCGAAAGAGCGCGGGTCGGCTGGAGGCGCTGGCCAAAGACGATCACCAACGGCTCATGCGGCAGTTGCCGGAGAGCTCGCTGAGACGATCAATGCGTCAGCACATGCCAGAAGCCTCGGATGCGGAGATCGACTCCGTCATCGCGTACATGAAGTCAGAGCTCGCGGCGGACCCGTACGCACTGTTGCAGCCCATCGAGCCGGGAGAGTCAGGTGCGCAATTCCTGTACTTCAAGGGTTACAGTCTGGAGTCGGCGATGTACCTTGCATCACTTACCGGCTCGGCCATCTACACGGACGTCGAGGCGCATTGGCAGCAGCTGCACACGCATGCCCAGCAAGCAGACCGAGCGCCAAACACGGCATGGACTCCCGTAGTGGACAGCCTGCGGGTCGTCAACTTCCCGATCGACATGAACGCGCAGACACTCTACGAGACGCTGCAGGGCGGGCGCTTCGGGAGCATGAAGGCAGTGCTGCGGCGCTTTGTCGACGGGGTTCAACAATCAAGCGGCGCGCAACAGCCCGAGCAGATCGCACTGCAGTTTGCGAAGGCGCACCAGGCCATGCAAGGCGAGTTGGCCGACATGCCGGATGCGCTGCGCTTGGTTGGGCACGTCGAGCTTTCCGTGCCTGTCAGAGGCTTCGAACGGAACGACGTACGGCGTTTGCTGCTGACCTTCGGCAGGGCAAAGTCTGTTCGCCCCATACCGTTCGCCATGTTGATCAACCTTGAAGCAGCCACTGCTGCTGATGGCTATCAATGAGGCGGGGCGTCCGGCATCCGCATGTATGTCTGATCGTCAGCTTTGTGACTGGGAATCCGAGAGGCCGTAGGGCCGATCGGGGTCGCAAGGAGCCGCAGGAACCGAAAGATTTTCTCGCTTTTTTAATCGGCGCGCGAATATGCGTAGCGACCGGTCTACACGAGCCGGCTTCGCTGCTCGTCCCACAGCGCCGGCGGATCGACCGCTAGGTCGAACAGCGTGACGTGGTTCGGCATGGCATCGTCCAGGATGGCGGCAACGATGTCCGGCGCCAGCGTGGTCAGGTTGACCATCCGGCTCACGTAGCTGTTGTCGATCCCCTCCAGAGCCGCGATCTCCTTGAGGGACTTGGCCTCGCCCGACTCCAGCATGGCCAGCCAGCGGTGCCCCCTGGCCAGCACCAGTTGCAGCGGCGTGGCCGCCGTATCCCACGGCCTGGCCTTGGCTGTTTCGCCATTGGGCAGCGTGACCAGCTTGCGCCCGCTGCGCCGCTTGATCTGGATCGGCACCGACAAGGTCAGTCGGCCATCGCTGGCCTCGATGATGTCGGGCTCGCCCGTCTTGTGGATGCGGATCTCACTCATGCCAAGGCCTCCTCGGGCTGGGCAACACCCGCCGGTTGCAGTTCAAGCACCAAGCGCTCGATGCCGTTGGCCCGCAGTCGCACTTCAAGATCGTTGGGCGACACGATCACTTTCTCGACCAGCAGTTTGACGATGCGGGTCTGCTCGGCCGGAAACAGCTGGTCCCAAATCGTGTCGAGCCGCGTCATGGCGACCGTGACCTTGGCCTCGTCGAGACTGGGGTCCAGTTCGATGGCGCGCGGCAGGACGTCGCCCAAGAGAGTCGGCGATCGCAGGATCGAGCGCAGCTGGTCCAGCACGGCGGATTCGAGTTCGGCGGCCGGAAGTCGCGGCAGCCCCGATGCGCCCGCGTGCTCCTTGTTCTCGCGCTGCGGCACGTAATAGCGGTAGCGGCGGCCGTTCTTCTTGGTGGTGTGAAACGGTGACAAGGCCCGGCCGTCGTTGCCGAATACGATGCCCTTGAGCAGATACGGCACAGTCGCCCGGGTGGCATTGCCGCGCACCCGTCCGTTGGTAGCCAGGATGGCGTGCACCTGATCCCACAACGCGCGGTCGATGATGGGCGGGTGCTCGGCCTGGTACCACTGCTCCTTGTGGCGCAGTTCGCCGAGGTAGGTGCGGTTATTGAGCAGCTTGTAGATCAGCCCCTTGTCGATCGGCTTGCCTTCGCGGGTCTTGCCGTCCTGCGTGGTCCACGCCTTGGAGGTCACGCCGTCCAGCTTCAGCTCCTTGAACAACAGCGTCCCGGAGCCGAGTTCGACGAAACGCTGGAAGATGTGCCGAATGAGCTTGGCCTCGCGTTCGTTGGGCACTAGCCGCCGGTTCTCGACGTCGTAGCCGAGCGGCGGTACACCACCCATCCACATGCCCTTGCGCTTGCTGGCGGCGATTTTGTCGCGGATGCGCTCGCCGGTGACCTCGCGCTCGAACTGGGCGAAGGACAGCAGGATGTTCAACATCAGCCGCCCCATCGACGTGGTGGTGTTGAACTGCTGGGTGACCGACACGAAGGACACACCGTAGCGCTCGAACACCTCGACCATCTTGGAGAAGTCGGCAAGGCTGCGTGTCAGGCGGTCGATCTTGTAGATGACGACCACATCGATCTTGCCGGCCTCGATGTCCGCCATCAGTCGCTTGAGTGCGGGACGATCCATGTTGCCGCCGGAGAACGCCGGATCATCATAGTCATCGGCGACAGGAATCCAGCCCTCGGCGCGTTGGCTAGCAATGTAGGCATGACCGGCATCGCGCTGGGCGTCGATGGAGTTGTATTCCTGGTCCAGTCCCTCGTCGGTGGACTTGCGCGTGTAGACGGCGCAGCGCATACGGCGCTTCAAAACTTCGCTCATCGCCGCGCTCCCTTCGTCGCCTTCGTCTTGGATGTGGCGGGAACCTTGAGCCCGAAGAACAGCGGCCCGGACCAGCGTGTTCCGGTGATCTCGCGGGCGATCATCGACAGGCTCGGGTACATCCGGCCCTGGAAGTCGTACTGGCCGTCCTGGGTCACGATCACGCGGTGCTCAACGCCCTGGTACTCACGGGTCAGCACGGTACCGGCTGCCGGTCGGTAGTCGCGATCGCGCTTCTTGACTTTGCCGGTCTCGATCAAGGATGCGATCCGGCGCTTGTTGCGCTCCAGCAGGCCTGCATCGACCTTGCGGAACTCCATCTCCTGCAGGCGGTAGGCAATGCGGCGCTCGAGAAACTGGCGGTTGTGGGTGGGCGTATCGCCGCCGAAGAGTCGCTGCCAGAGATGTTTGATTTCCGGCATAGCCAGCTCGGGCAGTCGTGCGATCTGCGCAGCCACCGAGGGTGGCGTGGTGAAGGTGCTTGTATTCGTTCTCATCAGGACTCCGTTTTTGTGTTGTTGACGGTGTCTGAATGAACGCTCTGGTTGCCATGAAAGCCAAGTAAAACTTCGCTATCTTCAGCACTATCTGCGGACCGGAGATGGTCAGCCAGTCGAAGGCGCGCGATCCCATTTGCCAGCAACGACGCGAGCTCGCGCCGACGCTGTTCGGGAGTCATCCGGTTGGGTGGTACTTGGTTGATTGCATGCATCGGTGTCGGTCCTCTCCGTCAAACTCGCTTGAATAGCGAAATTCTCCGGACGAACGCTGACCGACACCATGAGGGAGTTTCGGGCGCGGGCGTACTGGTGCGGGCCGCTGCGAATACGCAGTATCGGCGCAGCCAAAACGCCGTGTCGCCAGAGCCCAAACCGCGCGCGAATCAGCCCGGCAAATGATGGGCCAGGACCGTTTTCATGAACTGGTTGCCCACGGGCGCGGACGACATCAGGTTCCTGATCTGCGCCCTGATCTGTTGAGCATCCGCCCCGGCCTTTGATGCCGCCTGCATCACGACCGAGTAGGCGTCGAGCACATCGAGGCCGGTGATGTCATAGCCGTGACCGAGCGAAATCCAGCGTAGTGACGCAAGGCCGGCGGCGACAGCGAACTCCGGTTGACTCTCGGCAAAATCCCTGGCTGCGCGCGCCAGTGTGCGCGGGTCGGTCGGGTTGTGGGTGACCAACTCGATGGCAACGTCGAACAGGCCGGCATCCTTTGCGGCGGCGAACCACTTGCCTTCAGCGCCTGGGGTGCTGGCAATCAGATCGCGCAGGATCTGTTCCGGCAGAATGCCCGGATATTTTTTGGCGATGGCGCGAAAGGTGGCAAGGTTGGTCGTGCCTTGATTGGCTTCGATCGCATAGCGCCGGTACGCATCCTCTGCCATGCCCGACGACAACAGGATGGCTTCGCAGGCCTCGGCAATCTGCCAGCCCGGGTCGTTCAGACCGCGTGACTGCTCGGCATATCGAACCGCCTCCGCTTTCTTCCCCATCGCTGCCAGTGCTTTGACGCCCCACTGGCGGTCGTGCCACCACTTGAAGGGCGCGCGCTCCAGCAGCGCCAGCAGTTGTTCGTGGCGGCCGGCGGCATACAGCGAAGCCAGGCATGCGCTCGTGCCCTTGAAAAAGCCGTGGCCGGAGGAGCGGGGACTCCAGACGTGTTCGACCAGCGGCAAGAACTCGTCGACCCACGCGAGCGCCATTTCCGGCGTGACGCACAACTCACCCCAGTGCTCCCCGAGGGATTCGATGTAGGGAATCTCGTCGTCCTGCAAGGCCTGCCACAGGCGTTCGAGCCAATGCTGTCGAACGCGCGGTTCGACATCAACCTTGGCAATGATCGGCACCAAGGTCTCGATGGCCTTATTGACCGCCGAACCCAGGGCGCCCGACGAACTGTCGACCTGCTCCAGCGCTGGCGAGAGCTTCTCCAGCAGGGTCACGGCACCCTCGGCCGCGAGCAGCGGCTCCTTGCGCGCGAACTGCTTGATTTCCGCGAGGGCTTCCTTGATACGCTGAATCGGCGTGTCAGATCGCCAGCCGAAGGCGTGACGGCGGAAGCGGGAACTGAACTGCCATTTGTGCGCGCTCATGATCTATCGCACCGGGTTTTGGCCGTTGCGGATGAATCGGTCGAAGGTGTCTTCCTCAGCCTCTTCATCCTCATGCCGAGGCCGCTGCCATTCGGCGTCGGGCATCAACAGCAGCGTCAGTGTGTAGTCGTACTGCCCCGCCACCCGGGTCATTTCGGTGACGGGCATGCTTGCGGGTTCGCGTGGAAACCAGCTCTGTGCCCGGCCCGTCTGTTGATCGCCTGCGTCCCAGCCGTTGTAGCTGTGAGCCAGCGCCTGGCGAGGCAACTCGATGGTGTTCTTGCGGGTGGCGAAGTAAGCGCCGGACCGAAGTGCTGCCTCGTTCGACTTGGCCCACAGCATGTGATCATCCCGGCTGGCCACCAACACGGCGCGCTTCGGAGCGATTTCGGTCCAGCGCAAGGCGGCGGCTGTCAGCGAAACACCGTAGCGTTCGGCGCAGTGACCCAGCAGATCGAAGCTGATCGGCTGCCCATCCACCTGGCGCCGGAAATCATCCAGCGGCATCAACAGGGTCGAGGCGAACGAGTCGGATTCGGCCTCGATGTCGCGCCCATTGTTGTCCCCGGTTTCGATGTCGTCGCCACCGCACTCGAAGCGATCCTGTTGGTGGCGGTGCAGGAGGTAGTGTCCAAACTCGTGCGCAATGGTGAAACGCTTCCGACCTTCCGAGGCTGTTGCACTGTTGTAGAGGATCAGCCATTTCGAGCGCGACTTGTTGGCCGCCAACATGCCGTCGAAATCGTCCAGGTCTTCTCCCTGAACCTTGTCGATCGGCGAATCTGCAAAACACTGATGCGAGTACTCCAGCGCCAGCTCGTCGACCTTCACCGGAAATCGTTCGGTGCCAAGCACCGCGTTGAGCATCTTCGAGATGCGGTTGGCCTCGGCCATGGGCCTCTTCGCATCCGTCATTCGTCTTCCCACGCATCGAGGATTTTGCGGATCTTCTTCTTGTCCGGCTCGGACATGGCTTTGAACTTGCGGAAGAACGCTTCATCGAGCACGGCCTCGTCCGGCGTGGCCGAGGACTCCGTGAGCAGGAACTCGGTGGTGACCTCGAGCACAGCGGCGATCTTTCCGATCTTCTCTGCTGACGGCTTCGGATCGTCCTTGTTTTCCAGCTCCCAGATGTAGCTCTTGCTGGACTCGGTCAGCTCGGCCAATTGTTCAAGGCTGAGCTTTTTCTGCTTGCGCAGTGCACGGATCTTGTCGCCCAGGGGGGATGGCACCGTTTTCTCCTCATTCGTCTGCTTCAATCCAAAAATGATACCACTACACCGAACAAAACTGTACCTGCTTGACAAACCACTATCCGACCGGAAATAATCTGAATCGTTCGGTACACCGAACGTTATCGGTCTGAAATCCCCAACAAGAAGACGGGGGCCTGGGCTGGTGCCAACCCAATCAAAACCTTGCAAAGGGGGAATGTCGATGAACGATGCTGAAAATCTGTCCAAGCTGCTCGGCCACCTGCCGCCGGCAGTCTTCCGTGAATTCATGGTGGGGGAGTTCAGTCTGGCCATGCCGGAACTGGACAAAAAGCAGGGCAAGCAGGAACAGCGCGCCGTCATGGAGTCGGTACTGTCGACCCTGACGGTGAGCGAGCGCCAGAAGATCGAGGAAGTGGCCGAGCGCATCGTGCTGCTGTCGGACGGCGCCGGGCAGGACGTCATCGAAGGCATCAGTCAGGACATCTTCGGCGACGCTGAAAAAAACGGCGTTTGCCGCCATCCCGAATCAATATGAACGCGCGCTGTGGCTTCACCTCCATGAGCCTGCACTGTTCGAGGAGGCATTGAACGCCCGTCAGGCCGACGTGTTCCGACAGAGCGCGTCGTGCTATTCCGGCTACGTCGCGCCCAAGGACCTCACGGTGCTGGACGACGCAGCAGCGCGGCAGGCATTCCATCAGGCCGTCGCTCAGCACCTTGGTTGCGCGGCGGACACTGTCGCCGTCCAGGTCTTCAAGCGGCTGCGCCCCAAAGGTAGCTTTCGAGTTCTTGTTGTGTAATGCGGGTACTCATAATGCCTTGACCTTTTCGGCAATGATCATGAGTTCTTCTTTTGCGAACTCTGCCAATTGCTGCCAGAAATCCGTTGCGATGAACCGGATGAGCTTATCAAGCTGTTTCGATCTGTAACCTTCTGGAAGATATGACTCTAGATCCCCCCTCGACAGGACAAAGAGATAATCCTCTCTTTTTGACCTTACGAAATCATTAACCGAGCGCTGCTCATCTTCAGTCAAGTCACTTCGCAATCTACGTCGCCGCCCTTTTATGTACTCCCAAAGTGTTCGCAAATCATCTATTGAACCTGAGGCGATAGCCTCCTCGAGCCGGTTAGCTAACGAGTCGCCATCTGTGCTCTTAGGATTGTCTACGACATCTGTCTTGATTTCCTGCTCATTCAGAGTAAACAGCGCCTTGATTTCAGCCGTTCCCAGTTGGTTCAAGTAATCGCGATCTGCGATTACGGCATACGGCACTTCGCATGCCTTGAGAATCGCCTCATAGGGGGCGAAGAACCCCTTTCCGCCCACACTAATAATTTCGCACGTGCGGGTAGTTGACCTTGCCCTCGTTTAATGGATACGTTAACTCGAACTATGCAGCCTTCCCGTTGAGGGATTTG
>NZ_BSOJ01000011.1 GCF_030160455.1 Limnobacter litoralis
CAAATCCCTCAACGGGAAGGCTGCATAGTTCGAGTTAACGTATCCATTAAACGAGGGCAAGGTCACAAAGTCCAGCCTGGTCTGCTAGCACTCTCAATGCGAAGGGAATTATTCGGCCATCAAGCTTGGACGTTGAGCTTGTGGGATTCCGAAGGAAATAAAGATGCTTTTGTTCATAGCTCTGTACATTTGATTGCAATGAAACAATCCGATCAGTTGCTCAAAAAAGCGAGGTTTCTGAACATATCTTGGTCTGGCAGGGTTGGCTGCTTAAGTTGGAAAGTTGTGCTGCCGTTGATGAAACACTCAAGGGAATATAGTTTAAAGTGTCAGACTCAGAAGATGGAATAAAAGTCTTATAAATGTAATATCCCGATGATATCTTACAAACACGACTTTGTTGTGATTTCGGAATCCTTTTAGGCTCCTTACCTGGGCACACTGAGGTGTGCCCATTTTTTTGTAAGTGGTCGGCCCACCTCCGACTGACCCTGATATAAAGGGTTTGCATGGCTCGTAGCTATTGAATCTTGCCGATAGGGTCAAGCTCATCAAGGTGGCTACGCACAGGTCCAATCGTTCCAATAAATATTCAGCTGCCTCGTTTTCGATCTGCATCGAGTGATGTTGATGATTTGGGCGACTGACGGTACCTTGGTTAGATGGTCGATTTTCTTTTTATTCTTACCAATAAATCAAATCAACCTTATTTTAGAAAATAAACTCTAATTCAAAATTATTTAAGAGTTAGATATAGGTATATTCATCTAGATTTTTTGTAACAAAAATTTAATATTCATTTTCTAATAAAAACAAATCCGTTTGTCTTTTCTTAGGGTAAAAAGAGCGCGATTCAATAATTTGTGCCGAGAACAACCATGAAAAGACGTGAATTTATAGGAATTACTGCAGCGGCAGGAACTTTAAGTGCCTGTATGGGAGGTTCTTCTCCATCTGGTTTGGTCAGTTCTACTGCTGGAATGAGTATCAATCCGTCTGAAGTGCGAAATGGTATGTCCTACTCCGATCGTATGGCCCTGCCTAAGCAACCGCTTCCAAATCCAACCGATTCCGGAATAGATCATATTGTATTGGTGGTTATGGAGAACCGATCATTTGATCACTTCCTGGGTTGGGTCCCAGGAGCAGAAGGTATGCAAGCTGGAAGGCGGTTCATGGATGCCTTTGGCAAAAGGCGAGACAGTTTTCAATTGTCAAAGAACCCAGACTACGGATTTCAAGGTTGCGGTAAAGCTGATCCAAATCACAGTTATGAAGCGGGTCGAATTCACCTGAATGGGGGTAAGATGGACGGCTTCTTGCTCTCCGCTGATACAAATAAAACCGAAGGTGATCTCTTTCCGATTGGATTCTATGGTGCCGAAGATCTCGATTTCCACCGAGAAGCAACGCTCAATTACACGGTGTGTGATTACTATTTCAGTGGCATCCTGTCTGAGACATACCCAAACAGAATCTATTTGCATTGCAGTGAGACCGATCGTTTAAGCAACACCTCAGCAACGATTTCGATACCCTCGATCTGGGATCGCCTGGCTGCAAAAAACATCACTGCCAATTATTTCTTTTCTGACATCCCATTCACTGCTTTGTTTGGGCAGAAACTCTTAAGTATTTCTCGTCCAGTGTCCGATTTTTATGGATTAGCGGCAGCCGGTCAGTTGCCCTCATTTTCCATGATTGATCCCAAGTTTGGAGGTGAGGATAACGGTGTGACCAATGACGATCATCCTCATGCCGATGTAAGAAATGGCCAAATCTTTTTGAATCAAATCTACGAAGCGCTGCGCAACAGCCCTCAATGGGATAAAACACTGATGGTGGTGGTGTGTGATGAATGGGGCGGATTTGCAGATCACGTTGTTCCTCCCGTTAGACCGGTATCAGCCGCAGAGGAGCAGCTTGGCAATGATGGGCGTCTTGGTTTTCGCACTCCTTGCATCCTATTAGGGCCCAAAGTCAAAGCGGCCAATGTTTGCAAATTGCCTTTTGATCCGAGTTCCATTCATGAACTTTTGCGTTGGCGCTTTGATCTAGAGCCGCTAGGGCCCCGCGCTTTGCTCAGCGATACTGTGAACTTGGCTCACGCTTTGGACTTCACGAGTCCAGCTCGTACCAATCCTCCTGTGTTTGAAGTGGCCCAAGGTGTGTTTGGACTGACCTGCCCAAGTGGTAATTCACAAGTTGATCAGGGGCTAAGTCAGGTGACCACCCCCGCAGTCGATGCAGTCAACAGTGGGGCACAGAAAATACTCAGTTCACCGCTCTCCACCCTTTATGACATGGCCCAACGTTTCGGATTTGCGCTGTAAAAACGTATTTGAGGTTAAATGATTATGTTGTTTAAGATGTTTAGCATTAATAGGCCTCCCCGCAGAGTACCCATCGTTTGGGCTGCTACAGCTATGCTGTTTGGGGCTGTGATGGTGTCTGGTTGTAATTCGGACACCAATAGTTCTAATGCGCTATCTTCGAATACTTTAGCCCCATCCAACGCGGCTTCTACTACTCCAGCCAATACCACCGCGAATCAGGTCAGCTCAACCGAGCAGCCAAGCGATGGTGAAGTAGCTGCTCCATCCGATCCAAAGCCCATTTGCCGTGGGAAAGCCTTCGATCCTAGTAATCCCATGAGTGCTGTGTGTAATGTCTTTGTTATTGTTTTAGAAAACAAAGATTTCAACACTACATTTGGTGAGTCAAGTCCGGCTCCATATTTGTCGAAGACGCTTACGAGCATGGGCGCATTTGTGCCAAATTACTACGGCGTTGCGCACAACAGCAATCCCAACTACTTGGCGATGATAAGCGGTCAGGGTCCAAATTCCCAGACTCAGGCCGACTGCCAGATTTATTCAGACTTTATTGGCAATAGCAATCTGGTCGATCCAAATGGACAAGCTATCGGTTCTGGTTGTGTCTATCCAGCTTTTGTGAAGACGGTTGTTGATCAGTTGGAGGAGAAAAAATTCAGCTGGATGGGATACATGGAGGACATGGGCAAAGACAAAAACCGAGAGGCTGCCACTTGTGCTCATCCAACGATTAATTCCCAGGACAACACTCAAAGTGCAACCGCTGCAGATCAATACGCTACTCGTCACAATCCATTTGTTTATTTTCACAGCATCATCGATGATCAAAACCGATGCAATCAACATGTAGTCAACCTGGACCGCTTACGGGATGATCTGCAGTCGCCTGACACCACTGCAAATTTTAACTTTATCGTGCCAAACCTCTGTAACGATGGCCATGACACCGCTTGCAAGAACGGTGACCCTGGTGGTTTGGTCTCTGCCGATGCCTTCCTTAAGCGGGTCGTGCCGACCATCGTCAATTCTCCAGCCTTCAAAGCTGGTGGTCTGCTAATTGTAACTTTTGATGAGGCTGATCTCACAGGTAATCCATCTCCCACAGGATTTAACCCTATAACAGGAAAAGCTGCTTCGTGTTGCAGCACCTTGCCCAATGTTTCGATTGATAGCCCCTTGCCCGGAATTGTGGGGTTCGGTGGTGGGCAAGTTGGCGCAGTAATGATTAGCCCTTTCATCAAGCCAGGTACGGTCAGTCAGACTGCATACAACCACTACAGTTTGCTTCGCAGTGTTGAGGATGGATTTAATCTGTCGCATTTAGGGTGGGCAGCCCAGAGTGGGCTGACCACTTTTGGAAAAGATATCTTCAAGCACTAAAAGGCAGTATCGAGTTGCACCATACCTTATTGATCACATGAGTCTGCGTAAATGAGAGAGCTGTGGTCGTTCTCAGCCACTTGGGGAGGTTGTGTTCCAATAGTCATTCATAATCGTAGTTGTTCATGGCGCGTTTAAACTTTTCAAGATCCTGCCTAGCACTGAGCCTTCTCGTTTGCATCACGTTTATAAACTCTTCGAAGGTTTTTGGTCAATCAGTGTTACCCGAGGTTCGAGTTGTCGACTCTGCCGGAATGGAAGATTCATTGTCGAACGAATTTGCTCAACACCAGTTACCAAGTTCAACTGTACTCAGGGACCTATTTAGCAGGGTGCTTGCGCCAACTTCGGACTATGGATCTATAGCCAATTTGACCCCTTCCTATCTCAGCACGGCCCCGAATGGAGACGGTTTTGATGCTGCAAAAAATGTGACGCTACGAGGCTTTACCGACAACCAATTCAACCTCACCGTTGATGGCGTTCCAATCGCCGATTTAGACACTTTAGGTCATCACTCAACCTCATTTTTTCCAGCCTTCACGCTTGACTCAGTCCGCGTAGATAGAAGCCCCGGAAGGGCAGATGCATTGGGTTTGGCCAGCATTGGAGGATCGATCAATCTGAGAACTCTCGAATTGCATGATCCTGCCTCTAATGCAGTATTCGGATCGCTTGGTAGCTTTGGCACACTCACTTCGGGGTTGATTTCCAGTTCAGGTAAACCCAAAGAAGTTGGTCAAACTGGTGTACTCGTGGGAGCCGAACATTCGCAAACAAACGGCAGTATTGCCAGATCGAATGGCCGTCAAGACAATGTGCTTTTAAAGTCGCAAACTTTAGTCAGTGAGGACAGCGTACTTACACTTCTCTATTTTGCCAACGACTACCACTTTTACAATCCACCCATGGTCACCACAGATCAATTGGCTGCTAATGGGGCAAGCGCGGGCTTTTCAAGTGACCCAAGCAATCCAAATTATTTTGGCTATGCTGCAACAAAACGGTCTGGTGACTTTGGTTATGTCAAGCTTGAGAAACTACTCAAAGACGGTCAGAACCTTGAATTGCTTGGGTATTCTTATTCCTACAGAAATCGCGGTTTAGGTTTGGCAGGGGGCGCCACCTCTTCTTCAATTGGGGGCACGGGAGCAAATCAAAATGACATCGCGGGTCGTTTGACCTCTACAAATTATCGAACCTACGGACTGAATTTAAAATGGCGGGATCGTTTGAGCCACCAGACAGATATTTCCGGTGGCGTCTGGATGGAACAGGGCCGTGAATCCAGTTATAGGCAATCGATCGATTTCACGACTGGGCAGCCTTATAACTCCCCCACATTTCAAAACAGTCCGGTCTTGTTTGACTTCACTTCTGAGTTAACTGTTTTTCAACCTTATGCATCAATCCAGATTCCGTTGGCCCAAGACTTCATTTTTTCTCAAGGCCTTAAAATCCAGCAAACCGAGCGTCGATTAACTGCTGCAGTATTACCAAATGGATTGCCTGGCGTTTCTGAATTAACAAAGAAGTACTCAAGCGCTTTACCTGATTCTAGATTGAGCTGGAAATTCCGCCCCGATGTACAAATTTATATTGAGTGGGCAAAAGGTGCTCAACTGCCCAGCCAAGCATATTTTTATTCAAAAGAGCCCCTAATGGGCAACCAGGCATCTCCGCAGACGTCCCGTGGAGGTCAATTGGGGTTGTTTCAGCAGTTAAAAGGCGGATATCTTCAGGCGGATTTGTACGATATTCGTGTAAATAACTTTATCGCATCCAGCTCGATCAACGGAAATACGGTTTTCACCAATCTCGGCCACGTGCGCTACAGAGGTGTGGAACTTGAATTCAAAGCAGAGCCCGTTTCGAGAGTCCGGATCTTTGGGAACTATGCCCGGATCTTTGCTACCTTTGAAGACAGCGGGATTGTAAGCTCGGTCCAGAAAGCTGGCGACAGGCTGCCCTTGGCCCCCACATTTCTCGGCGTTGCAGGTTTGTCAACTTATTACGGACCTTGGAGTGGTGCGTTGTTCACAAAAATTGTGGGCTCAGAATACCAGGGCCGTAAAGGATCATCTGAGGGCGTCAATTATTTGATGAACGGCTGGCGCTCTGTTTCTCTATCGATTTTCCGCCAATTCACCAACGATGCAGGCCACGATCCCTCGACAGTCGGTTTACTAGTCACCAATTTATTAAATCAACACTCCGTTACTGATATTGCAGGCCCCTCTGTTGCGGGTCCCAATCTCGTGAATATTCAGCAACCAAGAGCCTTGGCTGTGAGTCTGAGTGTCCCGTTCTGAAACGCCAAGGTTTGTCACAAATAATTCATAAAAGTCCCGCATCTACAGGCCTGTTTTTCAAGTAAAAACAGAATTAAAAAGTTAATCACGATCTCATCATGAAAGCAGTTTCCCTCACATCACATTTGTCTCTGTTCAGAATTTCCGCCACTGCGCTGGTTTGTATCGGGCTCTTATCTAGCTGCGGTAAATCTGCCGACGTTGTCTCTTCTGCTGCCACAGTGTCTGGGTCACAAATCTCCCCAACACAAACCACAGTGCCCACCGTGGCTGCAGTGTGTGGAAATACCGTTCCTGTCCCACAAAAAAAGTTCACTTACACGAATTCTGGCCTCCCACTTCAACCAATAGGTAATTTGGTCAATGTGGGCAACTTTCCGACCGGTGGCAAGCTAACGCCTGATGGTCGCTTTTTCTGGTCTGTGTCGGCGGGGCACGGGCTGAACGATGTTCAAATTGTTGATGTAAGCAATCAAAAGGTGAAACAGGTTCTGCCGATACCAGGTACCTACGGCCAAGTGGCTTTCTCACCGGATGGCAGCACCGCGTATGTTAGTGGGGAACCTCAGGGCGTGGTGAAGTCAAGCTCCAACGTAGGTGCGAATGGGGATGTGATCCACGTCTTTCACGTCGCCCAAGACGGCACTGCGTCTGAGCAACCTCCGATTAGCCTACCCAAAACCTACGGTGGTTATGGCCGCTTGTACGGGCTCCCACCCAATCCAAACATCAACAGTTTCCCGGTCGGGCTGTCGGTCAGCCCCGATGGCCACTATCTTGTGGTCGCATTGGAACTTGCAGACCAAGCAGTCATTTTTGATTTAAAAAACAACAACGCCAACCGCTTGGTACAGGTAGGGCATTACCCCTTCGGCGTTGCGATTGACCGGCAAAGTCAGTTCGCCTACGTGACGAATGCCTACGACGGTTCGATCAGTAAAATTGCTCTGAGTCAATCCACCACCAGCAACCCCCTGCCGACAACCATCACCGGTCTTGGGGGACCGTTTGGTGACAGAAACGCCCAGCCGCAAGGAATCGTCCAAGACCCCAAACGAGACCTGATGTATGTGGCAGTGACCAACAAGGATGGCGTGGCCGTCATTGATGAAAATGCTGGCAAATTGCTAAAGTTCATTAACCTTCAGCGCAAAGAAGGTGTGTTCGGCGCGCAGCCGATCGATTTGACCGTGTCGCCCGATGCCAACACGCTTTATGTGGCCGACGCCGGTGAAAACGCAATTGTGTCGATTGCGCTTTCAGATCGGAGCAGCGGTCAGACCAAAGCCTATGACATCATCGGCAAAATTCCAACCACCAGCTATCCAACCGGGGTGGGTGTCACAAATGATGGTTGCACTCTGGTTTACAACACAGCGCGAGGCCTGGGCGCCGGTCCTAATCCACAATACGGCGGAGCACTTCCTGCTAGGCTCAACAATGATCCATTGAAAGGCCCCTACCCAAGTTACGTGCCTGATATGTTGACTGGCCAGGTTGGTGTTACCCCTTTGCCAGATGACTCAGGCTTTAAGGCACTGCAGCCGATTGTAGATGCCGACATGTACCCTGAAAATCACGTGGCTCAGGCTCCTGCCAACACTCCGATTCACGGACCCTTGATCAAAAATGTCAACGGCGTTCCTTCTTATCTGCCAAGTGACAAAATCAAGTACGTGTTTTTGGTGGTTAAAGAAAACAGAACCTACGACCAAATGTTCGGTGCTGACCCCCGTGGAGATGGTGACCCTTCCTTGCAATTGATGGGAGACAACTGTGGTAAAAACTGCCCAACGGTCGATAAAACACGTCCGGGCGTGGGTCTCCGCAATGGTGTCACTCCAAATCAACACGCGCTGTCACGTCAGTTCGTATTGCTGGATCACTTCTTCGAGAACAGTGAAGTCAGTGTGGATGGCCACATAATTACAACCGGCGCTTACGCAACCAATTACAGTCTGAAGTCCATGCATACGGATTATTCGGGGCGTGGTCGGCCTGGCAATGAAGAAGGCGTTGTGCCAGTCTCATTTCCGCCAAAGTATTTCATTTTTGACCAGTTGGCATCGCAAGGCATCTCATTTCACAACTACGGTGAACTGTCGGGTGGTGCAAACCCTCTGGGTGGTGAGCCCGAGCGAACCCAATTTGCAAAGGTGCTGCTCAATACAAATGCCGCATTACCTGTGGGATTAAACTCCCTTATTAATCCATCTTTGCCTCGCCCTGGCAGTGCCACTTACGCCAGCAACGTTTATCTGGGATGCATCAGCTATCAGTCCGTTGGACCCTTTCAGGCACCTAACACGCCACTTTGCGCGTTCGACTCTGGTCTGGGTAAAACTCCACCACTGGCGCTCTCGCGAATTGATGCATTCAATGCCAATTTCTCCACCCAAGTGGCAGGTTGCAAAGCCAGTACGCTGGGTACGACAGCCTGCGGCGTTCCGCAATTCAACTACATGATCATGGTCAGCGATCACACCAACGGCACTGCAGTGGGTACTCGCGATCCGTTCGGTATGGCTGCCGACAATGATCTTGGTGTAGGGCAACTGGTCGACATACTTTCGCACTCGCCCATATGGCCACAAACAGCCATCTTCGTAATGGAAGACGATGCACAGGATGGTGCAGATCACGTGGACGCACATCGCGCGCCCGCCTTTGTGATCGGGCCTTGGGTCAAGCACGGCGGTCAAGTGATCAAGACCCGCTACGACCAATACTCCATGTTCAGAACCATCGAATTGATACTGGGTATGAACCCACTGTCTACTTATGACGCCATGGCCACCCCCATGTACGACGCATTCGCCGAGACACCTGACAACACACCATACTCAGCCATCCAGCCCGAGCAGGACATTGCTGCGGTAGTGACCCAGAACTCCACAATGGCAGCCATGTCTAGCTTGCTGCCATGGGATAAAACGGACGTGATTCCGGCGGAAATCAGCGATAGATTGCTGTACAGCTATGCCCGCGAGGTCAAAGGCTTGCCTGTTCAATTCCGCGCTGCTGGGCCGAACAAGTCAGCCTATGAACACAATCGGGCCGAAAACGCGATGGCGATTTTTAAGACCCTGCGTAATTATCCCTCCTTGGCGAAAAAGGCCCTGCGCTATTATCTGGTGGCTTCCCGAAAAGACGACGATGATTAGCCTCTTTCTTGAAGGTGTAAATATTTCAAGTCACACTGAAAACCCGGTCTAGATGTGCTGGTGGGGTTTTTATTTTCACCTTCAACTCTAAAGTCACCATATTGATACTATCCATGCTCGATGGTGACTTAGGGACACACTGATTTATTCCCCCGACTCCCTTGGGTCTACGCGGAGTTGAGTAAACTTGAGAATTCGCCATCACATCCAGAATCCATGAAGCAACGCTCTTTCTCTCAAGCCGAATACAGCGGCAAGAAGCGCCAGACTCGGCGTGATCGATTCCTTACGGAGATTGAGCGTATTACGCCTTGGAAAGAGTTGATTGCCGAGCTTGAGCCGCACTACCCCAAGCCCACGGGCCCAGGTCGTCCGCCTCGCGGTTTGGAGACTATGCTTCGCATGTACATCGCCCAGCAGTGCTTTGGTCTGTCCGACGAAGGCATTGAAGATGCGATCTACGACAGCATGGCCATCCGCAATTTTGTGGGCATTGATCTGAGTGTGGAAGAAGCGCCTGATGCTACGACCCTGCTGAAGTTTCGCCGTTTGCTTGAAGACAAACAGTTGACCAAACGTGTACTAGATGTCATCGAGCCAGGTCATGCAAGCGAATTGATTGGTGCCAACCCTGTGGAAGGCATGCCAGTGCAGTTCATAGGCTATAAAAAATCCAATCCCCAAAGCTTGAAAGACAGTACGGAACAAGCTGTTAAAGATCTCAGGCAAAAGGGTTTTAATACCGATCAGATCACTGTGCTCGCATTCAAGGGCGTTACAAGTTCAAGCATATTTGCTGCCTATTCTGACCAAATTGGACAGTGATTCTGGCTGAAACTGGACAGTCATTCCAGCTCAAA
>NZ_BSOJ01000012.1 GCF_030160455.1 Limnobacter litoralis
TGACGTGGAGCCCTTTGCCTATCTTCGAGCCGTGTTGGAACGAATTGCAGATCACCCGATTAACACTATTGAGAAGTTGCTGCCATGGCATCTGGACCTGACCAACGAAGCCCCGTCAAAGGCAGCGTAAAAACCCTGACCAAATCCCACCCCCACATCGAGGCCATAGTGCACGGTGGGGGACAAATCATGATCGGCTCAATCAAGCCCATACGCCACGCCGCCGTGGCTCACGATGGAAAAAAGACACTGGCAATGCTGCGCTGTAAAGCAGGCGAGTCTTTGGAGCAAATCCTGCACCGGTTGGAGCTTGCAATCGCACAGGCACAACTTGATGGCCAGTGTGTAGACGAACTCAACAACCCAGATTCAGACAAGACTTACAAGTTCTGATACATCACCGCAAGGCGGTAATGGCGTGACGCTTACTCTGATACACGTCATCTGCTGTCTTATCTTCTAAAGCCAGCACATAGCGACTATGAGAAGGTGCGACTTGTCTACAGTTGGTTGATCTCGCATGTTGCGTATGCGCACGGCGCACATCTTGGTGACGATTTCTTTTCACGTGGAAGCTTGACTGGTTTGACGCATCAGGGCTTGGCCTGTGATGGCTATGGCCTGATATTTCAGCGTCTGGCTGCTGAGGCTGGCCTTGAGGTCAAAGTAATCGAAGGTTTTGCAAGGGATGGAGAGAAGCGTCCCGTTGCAAAACCAAATCACCTTTGGGACGCCGTGAAAGTCAACGGGAGCTGGTGGTTGGTTGATCCGACTTGGGCGGCTGGCAGTGTGAACGGGAGTACATTCAAAAGCGACCCGGATGATTATTTCTTTTTGGCTCCGTTGGACGCTTTTTCCCTAAGCCATTTTGATTTTAAGGACGAGTTTGGTACTCAGCAACGTCTTGGGCTGTCATGGCGCGATTTTGAGGCCCTGCCCGCAGATGCCCCGGATCTCGTTTATGCCGGTTTTTCAGTTCGGCAAATCTTGAGCTATGTAGATTCACACAAGCACCAAAATACAGTCAGAACATTTAATCAACCTGCCGGGCTGTTTGATGCCCACCTCATGCCACTTGGATCAACGGTTAATAGGTCGCAAAAGGTGCACTTTTCAATAGCCTCTGATTATTACTCGGATCTCGCAATTGTTCAGGGTAAACAATGGACTCCAATGACAAGAAACGGATCAAAATTTGAAATCAATCCCGAATTGCGACCCGGCAATTTGATGATTATGGGGCGTCCAAAACACGGGAGCGAATACGAAGCACTGCTGGAATACTACGTCCAATAAGTGGTGATGACTATTCAAAAAATGCATTCACAATGGCCAGCCACGCTTTTACACCGATTGGCAGTATCTTGTCATTGAAGTCGTAACTGGGATTGTGGAGCATACAAGGCCCCAAACCGTGACCTTGGTCACGATGCCCGCCGTGTCCATTTCCAATCCACAAGTATGCGCCGGGTTTCTGCATCAACATAAACGCAAAATCTTCTGCGCCCATTGTTGGCGGTAAATTGTCGTGGACGCACTTTGTCTCGGGTAGCCTTTCTATTGCTGCCTTTGCAAGCTTTGACATCTCTGGCGTGTTGATTGTGGGCGGGTATGAACGTTGAAACTCAAAGTCTGCCGATGCTCCAAACGCTCGGCAAATCTGATCGGTCAGTTGTTTGAGTTGCGACTCAATCAAGTCGAGTGCTTCCAGGCTGAAAGTACGCACAGTTCCTTTCAACACGGCGCGGTCGGGAATTACATTAATCGCCTCGCCAGCGTGTATTTGCGTGACTGACACCACTGCGGGTTCAACGGGCTTGACTGTCCTGCTTACGATGGTTTGGAACGCTTGAATGAGTTGTGCGGCAATGACAACCGGATCAATACCAAGGTCGGGCATGGCGGCATGTGCGCCTTTGGCCCTGATGTGGATTGCAAATTCATTGCTGGACGCCATGACAGGACCTGGATGAGCTGCAAATTCACCTTCCGCAAGTCCAGGCCAATTGTGCATGGCGAAGACGGCGTCAACAGGATAACGCTCAAACAATCCGTCCTTGATCATTTGTTCCGCACCCGCCCCACCTTCCTCGGCGGGTTGGAAGATCAGCACCACTTCACCGCTGAAGTCCCGATTCTCGGCAAGTTCCTGTGCAGCACCGAGCAACATGGCCACATGACCGTCGTGGCCGCAGGCGTGCATTTTTCCTTCGCTTTGCGATCGGTGATCGAATTGGTTGTGTTCCTGGATAGGCAGGGCGTCCATGTCCGCCCTGAGGCCGATTCGCTTGACTGGATTGCCTGCTGGTCTCGACCCCCTTAGTACGCCGACCACACCTGTTTTACCCAGTCCTTCCTCGACCCGGTAGCCCAATTCCTTCAGTCGGTTGGCCACCAGGCTTGCCGTGCGATGCTCTTCGAATCGCAATTCAGGATGGGCGTGGATGTCTCGGCGGGTTTTAACCCAAGTCTCAATTTTTTCAGGATTCACAGCTACACTTTGTCTGATTTGATGCTCAAGCTTTAGGATCGCAGTTTTTTGTTGCATCCGCAATCCGTGCTGTCGTACAGGGGGTTTTGATGTCCAGTTTTTTTCGAACATGCATTGGGATTGTGACTGCTGTCGTGCTGTCGGGCTGTTCGACTACGTCTTATTTCTGGCAGGCGGCGACTGGTCATTTGAAAATTTTGTCTGAAGCGAGAAACATTGACGAAGTGATTGACGCGTCTGCAACTGACCCCACGCTGCGAGAGAAACTGGAGTATGTCAAAGACATTCGAGCTTTTTCGGTGAAAGCCCTTGGATTGCCAGACAATGGCAGCTACAAAAAATTTGCGGATTTGCATCGACGTTTTGCGGTTTGGAACGTGGTGGCCGCGCCGGTGGACAGCCTGGAGTTGAAAAAATGGTGTTTTCCTTTTACGGGTTGTGTCTCATACAAGGGCTTTTATGACAAGGCCATGGCGGAATCTCTTGTGGAGAGCTTGCGCAAATCTGGAATGGATGTTGCGCTAATGGGGGTGCCTGCCTATTCAACGCTCGGATACACCAATGATCCAGTGCTCAGTACATTTATTCGCTACCCTCCTGGAGAATTGGCTCGTCTGATTTTTCACGAATTGGCGCATCAAGAGGTATATGTCTCCGGGGACACCACATTCAATGAAAGTTTTGCAACCGCAGTTGAAGAGTTGGGTGTGGCTCAGTGGCTTGACCAACCCGGCAAAGCGGCGTTGAAGTCACAGTATCTGGAGTTCGATGCACGCCGAAAGGCGTTTCAAGACTTGATCAAGCAGGCAAGGATTGACCTAAAGACTATCTACAACGATGAGCATTTGTCAGAATCTGCCAAGTTGATTGAAAAGGCGGCAAGAATCGAGAGATTGAAGGGCGATTATGAAAGGCTTAAAGCGACAGCTTGGCATGGCTGGTCTGGTTATGATCTTTATTTTGGGTCTGATTTAAACAATGCAAAGCTGGGGGTTTCGGGCCTTTACAACGACGACGTTGCGGCTTTCAAGGCCCTGTTTGACCGATGTGGTCATCAATATCCACGCTTTTACCAGGCTGTCAAAAGAATTGGAGATTTGTCGGATTCTGCCAGAAAGCGGGCCATTGACTCATTGGTTAGCCACCTGCCCTTGTCTCCAGAATTGGAATGCGGGAAGGCGTGACTGCAATTATGCAAACTCACTCACGGGTTGACCGTCCTGAAACATCAGAAAGGATTGCGGCTGAAAGGCAGTCCACACTTCGTCGTCGGTCAAAGCGGTTGTGGCAATCACGGCGACCCGATCGTTTTGGGTGGTGACTTGACCGAAGTCGACCTGCAGGTCGCAGTCCACCAAGTGGGCTGTTTTGAAAGGGTGCTGCCTGACGATGTACTCCAGCTTGGTCGAACAGTAAGCGAACAAGGCTTCGCCGTTGCTGATCAGCATGTTGAAGGTGCCGTAAGCAGCGATCTCGCCCGAGATTTTTTTCAGGATCTGTCCGATTTCTTGTGGCTTCGGGGCCTGGCCTTTGGGTCGGGTGCCAAAGGTCTGTTTCAGGGTTTGCAAAAGCAGACAAAAAGCCTGTTCGCTGTCGGTGTCGCCTATGGGTAGAAAGTCGCCGGTCAGGCTGGGTGTAAAATTCTTTAGATCGCCATTGTGGGCGAACACCCAGGTTTGCCCCCACAGTTCTCGGGTGAATGGATGGCAATTTTGGAGTTTGACTTCGCCAATGGTCGCCTTGCGGATGTGTGAAATGACGTTGCAGGATCGAATCGGATACTGCCGAATAAACTCCGCAATTTGGGAGTCTGAGGCAGGTCGGTGATCAATGAAACAGCGTGCGGCAGGCCCCTCGAAAAACGCGATGCCCCAACCGTCCGCATGTTCATCGGTCAAGCCGCCCCGTTTCGTAAATCCTTCGAACGAGAATTGAATGTCGGTTGGCGTATTGCAGTTCATTCCAAGCAATTGGCACATGGTTTAATGACGACTTGAATAATCAAGCAATGATTTTAAGAGACTTTTGATGAATGGCAACCCCGAATTTTTTGAACGATTGTTGACTGAGGCCTTTGAAGTCGGGGTCAATGCCGCGAAGCCTTTGATGGGTGTTCAGCAGTGCTGGCAAGGCGAGATTCGACAGTGGCTGGATACAGTGGCGCCTGAACGGAAGGCGGTCTGGGTGTACGGTGCGGGCAAGGCGGCTGCTTCCATGGCAAGTGCGTTGGAGTTTGCCAGTTCAGATGCCGAGCAGCTGAAAGGATTTGTCGTTACCCGTCGAGGTCATGAAGTACCCACACGTTGCATCGAGGTTGTTCAGGCCGCTCACCCGGTTCCAGACGAGGAGGGGCAGAGGGCGGCCTTGCGTTTGATTCGGGAATTGTCTGCGGTGCCCCAGGGGGATGCGGTTATCGCACTGGTTTCGGGTGGCGGCTCCAGTTTGTTGAGTGTGACGGTGCCTTCGATTCCATTTTTGGACCTGCAGCAGCTTAACCGGGCTTTGCTGGCCAGTGGTGCTCCCATTCAGGAAATGAATGTGGTGCGCAAGCATGTGACCCGCAGTTTGGGGGGGCAGCTTGCGGCGTGTTGTAGCGTGCCGGTGTTTCAGTTGCTTATTTCGGATGTGCCGGGGGATGCGCCTGAGTTCATCGCGTCTGGGCCTTTTGTGGCCGATGACAGTACGTTTCGCGACGCCATGGATGTGCTGGATCGGTGGGAAATTTCAGCCCCTCAGTCCGTGATTTCACATCTGGAAGCGGGTATTCGGGGTGATGTGCCTGAAACGCCGGGGCGCGACTCTGCTGTGTTCAAACAGGTGAGCACCAGGCTGCTTGCCAGCAATGCGCTGACTCTGGATGCGGTTGCTTTGTATTTGCAGAATGCGGGCTACACCGTCTTGAGCTTGGGTGATTCGATTGAGGGAGAGTCCAGAGATGTGGCGGGTGTGACCGCCGCCATGGTGGCGCAGATTGCGCAGGGCAGGCCCAATTGGCCCAGGCTACCTGTGGCTTTAATCAGCGGTGGGGAGTGCACGGTGACCCTGACTGAAAAAGATCTGGAAAGCGCCAAGGGTGGCCGCAACTCCGAGTTCCTGCTTGCGCTGTTTCATGCCCTGGGTTCAATGGAGATTCCGTGTTCCGTTTCTGCGCTGGCAGCAGACACCGATGGCATCGACGGGGTCGGTGGGCATGCGGGTGCGCTGCTTTTGCCAGGTGACCTTGATCGGGCGGCTACCTTGGGTTTATCAACGAAGCGACATCTGGACCAACACAACAGTTACGATTTTTTTGATGCCATGGGCCGTCTGCTGATGACAGGCCCCACGACGACGAATGTGAACGATCTCAGGATCGTTTTGATAGGACAACCCGCAGAAGCGGTTTAGATGGACACGGAATACGAAGAATGAGCAACTTGAGTCAGTTTTCAATTCGAACACCGGATGATTTGCACTTGCACCTGCGCGATGGCGAGGTGCTGGATTTTGTGGTGCCAGCGACCGCGCGGCGATTCAGGCGGGCCATTGTCATGCCGAATCTGAAACCACCAGTGACCACCGTGGATCAGGCCGGGGCTTATCGACAGCGTGTTTTGGATGCGGTGCAGCGGGCGTGTTTGTCTGGGAGTTATGAGGCCAGCGATTGCGACATCATGCAGCATTTTGAGCCATTGATGGTGTTGTATCTCACGGGCTCCACGGTGGTGTCTGAAATCGAGAAGGCCAGCGCGAGCGGGTTTGTCCATGCTGTGAAGTTGTATCCGGCGGGTGCTACAACCAATTCAGATGCGGGTGTGTCGGATTTGCTGGGGCAGTGTGGGTCGGTGCTGGCAGCGATGGAAGCCTGTGGATTGCCATTGCTGGTGCATGGTGAGGTCACCGACCCGGAGGTGGATGTGTTTGATCGGGAGGCCCAGTTCGTTGAAAGGGTGATGAAGCCGCTTCGTGACCGGTTTCCAGCGCTGCGGGTTGTGTTTGAGCACATCACGACACGACAGGCGGCCGATTTTGTGACGACCCATTGCACGCTGGATGCTCAGGGACGACCTTTGCTGGCTGCGACCATTACGCCTCAGCACCTGCTGTATAACCGCAATGCCCTGTTTAAAGGGGGGCTGCAGCCGCACTGGTATTGTTTGCCTGTGTTAAAGCGTGAAGAGCATCGGGCAGCCCTGGCAAGTGCGGCCACCAGTGGCTTGCCGCAGTTTTTCCTGGGCACGGACAGCGCACCGCATGCCCGACATTTGAAAGAGATGGCTTGTGGATGCGCTGGTTGTTATTCCGCGCCCTATGCGCTTGAGATGTACGCCGAGGCCTTCGAGATGGCATCTGGACAGATTGATGTCAAGCAGTTTGAGGCCTTTTGTAGTGAGAACGGTGCCCGGTTTTATGGCTTGCCTTTGAACACAGGCGCTGTGTTTTTCGAACGCAAGCCCTGCACGATTGAGCCGCTGCTGCCGTTTGCGGCTGATTCCGGCATTGTGCCCTTTCGATCCGGTGAGACCCTGCAGTGGACAGTCCGAACCAAGGCTTGAGGATTGCACCCTGGTTGCTGGGTTTTGATGACGCTCGTGCGATGTACCTTGAGCAGCCTCAGTCAACGGGCTGGGTGGCCCGGCAGATGAATGAGTTGGCCGATTCATTGGGGCAGTCGGTTCGTTTTGAGTATTCTCAGGATTCCTTGGGCGCCCTGGATTACGAGAAGTGCGTTGCATCAGGCAGGATTCCAACGCGCGATTGCGCACACGACTGGTACAACGCCTGGGTCTGGCTGCGCTACCCTGCGTTTAAGCGGGCTTTGAATTTGAGACACATGGCAGAGGCGGGAAAGCCTGCTGGTGCGAACGGACGAAACCGGTGCCGCGATGCAATGACCCTGTTTGATGAAAATGGACTGCTGTTGTTGACGCATCGGTCGGAGTTGATTGGGGCACTTCACGCGTTTGACTGGAAGGCCCTGTTTTGCGACATGCGGCCTTGGTGGTTTGGTGATGTGCGGGTTGTGGTGGTTGGCCATGGGTTGTTGGAGGCGCTGCATCGGCCTTACAAAGGTTTGTGCGCCAAGGTGCGTTGCGTGTTGCTTGATCCGGTGGCTAACCAAGTACGGACCGACGATGAGAGGCTGTGCATTGAGGTTGAATCTTTGCGCACACCCGCCGAATTGTTGCCGCTGCCTGTCATGGGAATTCCGGGTTGGTTCAGTGAATCAGCTGCCCCTGGGTTTTACGACGATCCCCGAGTTTTTCGTTCAAAGCCAACACGCCGCATCGAAAGTCGGGATTGATCCTTGGCGTTTCAAAGTCTCCGAGATACACTGCCGGTGAGAAGTGCGTCAGGCAATCGCTGTTTCGGTTTTATCCGGAAGAGAGGAAAGTCTGGACTCCAGGAGCAAAGATGCTGGCTAACGGCCAGGCGCTATAAGTCTTTACAGACCCAAGGCGACGGAAAGTGCAACAGAAAACAAACCGCCGATGGTTCACCGCAAGGTGAGTACAGGCAAGGGCGAACCGGTGGTGTAAGAGACCACCGCAGTGTTGGTGACAACGCTGGCTAGGTAAACCCCATCTGGAGCAACATCAAATAGGCACGCCTGCACCCTTTGTTGAGGTGCACCAGAGCTCCCTGTGCGTGTGGGTAGATGGCTTGAGCGACTCAGTAATGGGTCGCCTAGAGGAATGATTGCCACTGCGGTGTTTCACCAAGGTACAGAATCCGGCTTATCGACGCGCTTTTCAAACCCCCTTACCTTGATCCCCAGCCTTAAAATTCCCAGATTTTCATTTCTTCACAATTTACTTTCAAAGTGCATTCTAGTGCATTCTTTTTTTTCAATTTTTCTCACAAAATTTATCTCGATTAACGCGCTAAGTATTTGGTCTTAAAGCGCTTTTTCTCAAACCCCCATTGACCCCGCATTTCATAATGCGTAAAGTGGCGATTAGTGGGGATTTGTGTAAATTTGTGGGGATTTTGAGCGTGTTTCAAGGAAGCTCTTCATTGTCGATGGATGCCAAGGGGCGCATGAATGTGCCCCAGAAGCACCGTGACGCATTGCTTTTGCAATGTGAAGGCGCTTTAACGCTGACCAAGCATCCCAACGGCTGCCTTTTGATGTTTCCCAGACCCGTTTGGGAGCAGCATCGCGAGAAAATCGCGGCCTGGCCAATGTCCGCTCGTCCCTGGCAGCGTATTTTTCTTGGTTTTGCCACGGATGTGGAAATCGATGGTTCTGGTCGAATTCTGGTGTCTCCCGAATTGCGTGAGGCCGCCAGCCTGAACAAGGACGTCATGTTGCTGGGTATGGGCAGCCATTTCGAAATATGGGATGCCACCCAACTGAAGATCGAAGAAGAAAAGGCGATTGCGGCGGGAATGCCCGATTCATTAAGCGACTTTTCTTTCTGATGGTGGCGGATTTGGAACACATTCCGGTGCTGTTGCGCCCCACGATTGATGGCTTGTGCGTGTCTGAAAAGCCCGACGGCGTATTTCTCGATTGCACCTTCGGGCGCGGTGGGCACTCTCGGTTGTTGTTGTCTTGCTTGGGGCAGGGTGGTCGCTTGTATGCCTTGGACAGAGATCCCCAGGCTGTAAGTGCCATGTCAATGATTGAGGATTCGCGCTTTGCCGGACGCCAATGTGCGTTTGCGGATCTGGAGCAGGCTCTGGATCAATGGGGCCTTGATCAGGTGGATGGCGTGATGATGGATATTGGTGTGTCCTCGCCACAAATTGATCAGGCCGAGAGAGGTTTTAGTTTCAGGCGGGATGGCCCGTTGGACATGCGGATGGACCCCAGTGTGGGCGAATCGGCTGCCGAGTTCCTAAACCGGGCAGATGCCCGGGACATCAAAGAGGTTATTAAAAATTATGGGGAAGAACGGTTTGCTGTTCAGATTGCAGCAGCGATTGTTGCTCGCCGCCAGGAGCGGCCGCTCACTACAACACTCGACCTTGCCCAGATCGTGGCAGGGGCAGTTCGGACGCGCGAGCCGGGCCAGGACCCTGCAACGCGCACCTTTCAGGCTTTACGGATTCACGTCAACCAGGAGCTTGCGCAGCTCAAACAGGGTTTAGCGGCCGCATTTAAACGTTTGAAAATCGGGGGGAGGCTGGCTGTGATCAGTTTTCATTCGCTGGAAGACAGAATCACGAAGCAGTTTATTGAAGGCTTGGCCAATCCCAAGTCTTTGCAGGACGCCCGTCTGCGCAAATTGCCGATTGCAGAGCCTTCTCCCTGTCTGAAAAAAATCGCTCGAATCAAACCCAGCGCAGAAGAAATTGCAGCCAATCCGCGCTCCCGTTCATCGGTTCTTCGCGTGGCCGAAAAGCTGGCTGAGGTGGCCCATGGGTAGGCTGAATATTCTGTTGCTGCTTCTGGTGGTCGGTTGTGCAATTCGCCTGGTCGACGCGCAACACACGGCAAGAACGCTGTTTGTCGAATTGGGGCGTGAACGTCAGGTTGAGCGACAACTGGAGGTGGCTTACACCCGCTTGCAGGTCGAGCAGACATCCCTGTCAAAAGGTGAGCGGGTTGTTGAGCTCGCCAAATCCAAACTGAAAATGGTGTACCCCGCGCCCAACGATGTGGTGTTCATGAATCTGGATTCCGGAGGGGGCCATGAGTAAAGGGGTGCGCTTCGGACGAACCACCGACTTGCTTGAAACGCGACTGCCTGCCTGGCGGTCGCGCTTCGTTTTGCTCTGTATTTTGTTGGCGTTTGGGGGGCTCATTCTTCGGGCTGCCTATCTGCAAATTGTGTCGGATGACTTTTTGCAGCAACAGGGTGCCAAACGAATGGAACGCACTTTGCCTTTGCATGCAAGCAGGGGCACGCTGTTTGATCGCAACAATGTGGTGTTGGCGCAGAGCATTCCCGCGCAGGCCATTTGGTATGACGGCCGCAAAACCAAAGATGCCACGGATGCCGAGTTGACCCAATTGGCCAAATTGCTGGGTATGAATTCGTCTCGGTTGATTCAGCAGGTCCGAGGGGACGAAAAGCGGGCATTTGTGTATCTTGAGCGCCAGGTTGAGCCTGATTTGGCCAAGCAGGTAAAGGCCCTGAAAGTGCCTGGGGTCGGATTTCTGACTGAGAACAAGCGGTATTACCCGCTGGGTGAAACAACGGCTCATTTGGTCGGATTTACCAATCTGGAAGACTCGGGTCAGGAAGGTCTTGAGTTGGCCTTCAACGACAGATTGACTGGGGAAGACGGTGAACGCAGTGTACTGCGGGATCGACTGGGTAACATTATTGAAGACGTCAGGGAGATCCGTCCGCCAGTGAACGGCCAGGACATGGTGCTGTCCGTGGATTCCGACATCCAATACATTGTGTCAGCCGCGCTTAAAAAGGCCGTTGAGTACCACGCGGCAGACGCAGGTGCTGCTGTGGTTCTTGATGCCAAAACTGGCGAGGTGCTTGCTTTGGCAAGCGTGCCCACCTATGACCCCAATGACCGATCTGATTTGCATGGCCCGGATCTGCGGAACCGTGTTTTCACAGACACCTTTGAGCCCGGGTCAACTTTAAAGCCGTTCACGGTGTCGCTGGCGCTGGACAAGGGGTTCGTAAAACCCGACAGCATGATTGACACCGGCAAGGGTTACTTCAGCATCGGCCCGGCGACCATTCATGACACCCATGCGCATGGCTTGATCACTGTCGGCCAGGTGATTCAGTTTTCCAGCAACATCGGTTCCTCAAAAATTGCACTGAGCATGCCCAGCAAATACATGTGGGACAACTTCCACTTGTTGGGCTTCGGGCAAGCGCCCAACGTACATTTTCCGGGCGCTGTGGCTGGTCGTGTAAGGCCCTGGAATTCGTGGAGGCCAATCGAGCAGGCCACGATGTCTTACGGGCACGGCATTGCTGTTTCCTTGATTCAACTGGCGCAGGCTTACACCGTGTTTGCCAATCAGGGGTATTTTGTACCGGTCAGTTTGCTCAAGCGCAAGCCGGGCGAGGAGCCCCGGACACATCAGGTGTTCAGCGAGAAAACCGCCGCAGAAATGTTGCACATGCTTGAACTGGCAGCGGGGCCAGACGGCACTGCGCCCAAGTCTCAGGTTGCCGGCTATCGAGTGGCAGGCAAAACCGGAACAGCGCACAAAGATTTGAATGGCCGATACGTCGACAAGTATGTGGCGTCTTTTGTGGGCTTGGCGCCAGTGTCCAATCCGCGAATTATTGTGGCTGTCATGGTGGATAACCCCACCAAAAACGGCTACTACGGCGGTGAGGTGGCTGCACCCGTGTTTTCAGTCATCACCAAAAACGTGCTGACCAAAATGGATGTGCAGCCTGATGCCATCCAGAACACCCAGTCGCTGAAAAAATACGTTCAGGCACCCAGCGGGAGGGCGGCATTGTGATGAGCGCATACCTTCACACAGCGTCTGAGGTACTGGCCGAGTTGCACGAACGAGGTTTCTTTGCCGATTGTTCCGCCTTGGTGTCAGACAGCCGTCAGTTGCGAGGCTCGCAGGATGTGTTTGTCGCCATGCCTGGCGCACGATTTGATCCGCGTACCATTGCGGATTCGCTGATTCACGAGAACAAGGCTGGCTTGGTGCTGGTTGAATACGATGAAAAGCGGGTCTATGAAAGCGCAGCTGTGGTGCCTGTTCTCGGCCTGCAAGCCTTGCTGGGCCAACTGGCGCATGCTTATTACGACAAACCCAGCGAACGCCTGAAGATCATCGCAGTCACTGGCACCAACGGCAAAACGACGGTGACCCGCTGGTTGGCTCAGTCCATTCTATGGATGGGGGGCCGAGCAGCTGTGATTGGTACCCTGGGTTATGGCGAGCCGGATGCGCTGAGAAAGCATTCCGGATTGACCACGCCCGATGTACTTGGTATGCACAACCTGCTGTACACACTCGATCGTGAAGGCTATGAGTGGGTTTGCCTGGAGGCCTCTTCAATTGGTTTGGAGCAAGGACGCTTGGCTGGCGTGCATATTCATTGTGCCGCATTCACCAACTTGACTCAGGATCACCTGGATTATCACCAAAGCATGCAGGCGTATGCAGACGCGAAGATGCTGCTGGCCAGTTGGCAGGGCTTGGGTTGTGCTGTGTCGTTCGTGCAGGACGAACATGGCCTGAATTTCCTGAGTCGAGCCACTGCAGTGGGTGCGAAGGTGGCCTCTGTGGGCCGCTCAGAGACGGATTCTGTTTACCTGAAGTCTGTCAAACCCATGAAAGCCGGGCTTTTGCTCGAGTTTCAGGAAGGCGATGAGTCGTTTCGCATGTCTGTGCCGGTGATTGGTGCTTTCAATGCTGAAAACATCGCTGTGGTGTACGGCATTTTGCGGTCTATTGGTTTTGACACCGACGCAATTGTTGCTGCACTGCAGCGGGTTAGCCCTGCCCCTGGCCGGATGGAATTGATTTCCGAATCACCGTGTGTGGTTGTTGACTATGCGCACACCCCGGATGCTCTGGGCAAGGTGTTGACTACACTGCGTGAGCTGGTCGACACGCGTGCCGGTCAACTGGCGGTTGTGTTTGGCTGTGGGGGTGATCGCGACAAGGGCAAACGTCCCCAGATGGGACGAATTGCCGCCGAGCTGGCTGACAAGGTTTATGTCACTTCGGACAACCCTCGCAGTGAATCACCGGTGGCCATTATCGAGGCTGTACTGGAAGGGGTGCCGGAGAACTGCCTGAACAAGGTTCAAGTTGAGGAAGAACGGGGTCGAGCGATTGAACGCTCCATTCAGGAGTCTGCCGACGAGGATGTTGTGTTGCTGGCGGGCAAAGGCCATGAAGACCAGCAAATCATCGGCGGGCAGGTGATTTCGTTCTCGGATGCACAAGAAGCCAGGCGGGCACTCGACAAAAGGGGTGAGCGATGACTTCGATGAATTGGTCATTTCAGGCGATTAATCAAGCCTTGCAGCCCCATTTGATTTCAGCAGAAGTCAGCGACCAAGGCGTGATCACGCACATTCAGACCGACAGTCGACAGGTCAAGGCCGGTGATCTTTTTGTCTGCCTGCGGGGTGAACGCTTTGACGCGCACGAATTTGCGCCGGCAGTAATTGAGGCGGGAGCCGCGGGGCTGGTCGTGGAACGCCCGCTGGATATTCCGGTTCCGCAGTGGATCGTGAAGGACACCCGCCTGGCTCTTGGCGCACTGGCTGCTGAATGGCGTCGGGGTTTTGATTTGCCGGTTTTGGGCGTGGTTGGCAGCAATGGAAAGACCACCAGCAAGGAAATGCTGGCTGCAATCTGTTCGGCGCATTGTGGTACCGACCATGTGTTGGTGACCCAGGGCAATCTCAACAATGAGATAGGTGTACCACTAACGTTGTTTCGCCTTCGGGCCAATCATCAGATGGCAGTGGTGGAGATGGGCATGAACCACCCCGGGGAAATTGAATATCTGGCTTCTCTGGTACAACCGGACGTGGTCCTGTTGACCAATGCACAGCGTGAGCACCAGGAATTCATGAAGTCTGTCAAGGCCGTTGCCGAGGAAAACGGGCAGGCCTTTGGTGCGCTGCCTGAGGAAGGTTGTGCCGTTTTTCCGGCAGGCACCGACTTCGATTCTCTCTGGCTTGGCATGAACAAAGGCAGTCGTTTTTACCGGTTTGGTCGGGGTGGTGACTGCTGGTTCAATGCCGGCCAGGCGCCCGACGGCAGTTTGGTGCTTGAAAGCCCGCTGGGGAGTGTGGACATTCGTCCTTCTTTCGTGGGTGAACACAATCGAAGCAATGCCAGTGGTGCAGCGGCAGCTGCCATTGCGGCAGGTTGCACCATTGATGACGTTCGACAGGGGCTGGAAGCGTTCCAGCCGGTGTGGGGGCGTATGCAGGTTGTCAAAAACGACGGCGAAATGTTGTTGATCAATGACGCTTACAACGCCAATCCGGACTCAGTGAATGCAGCCATTCAGGTGTTGTCGACTCTGCCTTCGCCCACACTCCTTGTACTTGGAGACATGGGTGAAGTGGGTGAGCAATCCGTTGCCTTTCATCAAGAGGTGGGGGAAAACGCGCGCAACAGCGGCATCAACAAGCTGTTTGCCTTGGGCGCTGCCACTGAGGCAAGCGTGAAGTCTTTTGGCGCAGACGGGCGGCACTTTTCAGAGCTGGATGAATTGTTGACAGAAATAAAGCTTTTGACCTCGCAGCAGCGTTGGTCTGTTTTGGTGAAGGGTTCAAGGTTTATGAAAATGGAGCGCGTGGTAGACGCATTTGCTTCGCAGAAGACAGTCAATCACGGAGGGGCCGCACATGTTGCTTGAACTTGCAAATTGGCTTGCAACTGACATTCGTGCCTTTGCGGTATTCAATTATTTGACTTTGCGAGCCGTTTTGGCCTGCGGCACTGCCTTGTTGGTGGGTTTGATGGCGGGCCCCATGGTCATTCGCAAATTGACTCAATACAAAATTGGTCAGGCTGTTCGCACCGACGGACCACAGACCCATTTGGTGAAGGCAGGTACGCCGACCATGGGTGGCGCACTGGTTTTGCTGAGTATTGGAATTTCCACTTTGTTGTGGGCGGACCTGTCCAATCGGTTTGTGTGGGTCGTGATGATTGTCACTTTCGGATTTGGCTGGATTGGTTGGGTGGATGACTATCGCAAGGTGGTTTATAAAAACCCACGCGGTTTGCCGGGCAAGTGGAAGTACTTTTGGCAAAGCGTGGTGGGCATTATTGCCGCGTTCTACCTGGCGTTTGCCGTGTCAGCCCAGAACGGCGACAAGGTGTTTGACCTGTTTACTCAGTGGGTGCACAGCGGCTTTTCCATGTATCTGCCAAACAAGGCCGATCTGATTGTTCCATTTTTCAAGTCGGTGTCCTATCCGCTCGGCGTTTGGGGTTTTATTGCCCTGACTTATTTCGTCATTGTTGGCACCAGCAACGCAGTCAATTTGACGGACGGCCTGGATGGGCTGGCCATTATGCCCACGGTGTTGGTGGCCGCTGCACTTGCCATTTTCGCCTATGTGGCGGGTAACGCCGTCTATTCCAAGTATCTGTTGCTGCCCTACATTCCCGGGGCCGGTGAACTGGCCGTGTTTCTGGCTGCGATCGGTGGTGCAGGGTTGGCATTTCTCTGGTTCAACGCGTATCCAGCCCAGGTGTTCATGGGCGATGTAGGGGCTCTGGCACTGGGCGGTGCCCTTGGCTGTGTGGCGGTAATCGTGCGCCAGGAAGTGGTGCTGTTCATCATGGGGGGCGTGTTCGTGGCAGAAACGCTCTCGGTCATGATTCAGGTGCTCTACTTCAAGGCCAGCGGTGGCAAGCGTGTGTTTCGAATGGCGCCGCTGCACCACCATTACGAGTTAAGTGGCTGGAAAGAAACCCAGGTTGTGGTGCGATTCTGGATCATCACCATGATGTTGGTGTTGGCTGGGTTGTCGACTTTGAAACTAAGATAAGACGATGAATTTGTTTGCTCAACAGTCGGTGTTGTTGGTGGGGCTCGGGGAATCCGGCCTGGCCTGCGCTCGCTGGGCCTTGGCCCAGGGGGCGACATTGACCATCGTCGACAGCAGGCTTGAACCCCCCGGCCTGACTGCACTGAGGGCTGAAGCGGCCGAGGTGAATTGTTTGCAAAGTGTGGCCGGCGTGCCCTGGAGTTTTCAGCGCGTTGTGGTCTCGCCCGGACTGCCACCTTCTCACCCGGTGATGGTTGAAGTGATTGAGTTGGCAAACCAACACAACACACCTGTGGAGTCGGAGCTGGACTGGTTCGCTGACGCACTGGAGGCCCTTGGACGAGAACAGGGGTATCACCCCAAAGTGATTGGTGTGACCGGCACCAATGGGAAAACCACGACGGTCAGGATGGTTGAGTGTTTGGCCCGGTACGCCGGTTTGAACACCCGTGCTGCCGGCAACATCAGCCCTGCCGCCTTGGCGAGTTTGCTGGATGCGTTAAACAGCGAGGACCTGCCAGCAGTGTGGGTGCTTGAGTTGTCGAGTTTTCAATTGCACTGGACTTCCCGCTTGGCACTGGATGCATCCGTGGTTTTAAACCTGACACAGGATCATCTGGACTGGCACAAAGACCAGGCTGAATACGCCAACGACAAGGCACGTATTTTTACCCATTCAAAAGTGGCCGTGCTGAACCGTGATGACTCAGTCGTAAAAAACATGTCGGTGCCCGGCACTGCCAAAGCCCTGACCTTCGGATTGAATGCGCCGACATCGCCTGGTGATTTCGGGCTGATTCGGGAAGGCGGGATGTTGTGGTTAAGCAATATGCCAGCCGGTACCGAGGCCACTACACCCAAACGTCGCAAAGACGCAGATGCAGAGGTGACCACTGCTCAATTGCTGATGCCTGCCGACGCCCTGCAGGTGGTGGGCCTTCACAACGCAGGCAATGCGTTGGCCGCGTTGGCGCTGTGCCAAGCGATTGATTTGCCCATGGCCAAACTACTCCATGGTCTGCGCACCTACAAAGGCGAGCCTCATCGGGTGGAATGGGTGGCTCAGGTGGAAGGGGTTGATTATTTCGACGACAGCAAGGGCACCAATGTGGGCGCAACAGTTGCAGCCCTGCAGGGCTTGCAACGCACCTGCGTGCTGATCGCCGGGGGCGAAGGCAAAGGGCAGGATTTCCGGGAATTGATCGGCCCAGTGAGTTCTTTTGCGTGCGCTGTGTTGTTAATTGGAAAGGCTGCTGCCGAGTTGCAAGTTCTATTTGCCGGTCTCGGGGTACCTACAGAAGTTTGTGCGAGTCTGGAAGAGACAGTGCCAAAGGCGCACCAGAGGGCCCTTGAACATGCGGGCGGCGCGACGCCGTGCGTTCTATTGAGCCCGGCCTGCGCCAGCCTGGACATGTTCAGGAATTACGCACATCGGGCGGACGTGTTTGTTTCTGCCGTACACGAGTTGGCTGCAGACAGGGGGCAACCATGCTGAAGTGGTTCAAGCGCCCAGCCCGCAGTGAGGCTACTTACACGCAAAACCTGATTCCGGCGGCGGTGTCGTCGATGGGGGCGGGTGGACAGTCGGTGGGTTCGCGGGGTTTCAGGATCCTTTCAGCGCAGGATTCTCTGGATCAGGGCTTTATCTGGGCGATTCTGGCCCTGTTGTGCTTGGGCCTTGTCATGGTTTATTCAGCCACGGTCGCGCTGCCTGATGCCAATCGTTATTCCGGGTATGAAACGACGTATTTTCTGGTCAGGCATGCCTTTTCAATCGGCTTTGCCTTTGTGGTGTCGTTTTTCGTCTTCCAGATTCCCATGAAAACCTGGCAGCAGTTGTCGCCCCTGATTTTCCTGTGTTGCCTGGTGCTGTTGATGATCGTTCTGATTCCAGGCATTGGCAGAGATGTGAACGGGTCGCGCAGATGGCTGTCCCTGTACCTTATGAATATTCAGCCCTCCGAGCTGGCAAAGGTAGCAGCCGTGCTGTACGCGGCCGATTACGCGGTTCGCAAACAACAATACATGCAACGCATTGGGAAAGTGCTGATCCCGATGGTCATCGCCATGTTTCTGGTTGGCATGTTGCTGCTGCTTGAGCCCGACATGGGCGCATTCATCGTGATCGTGACTGCAGTATTTGGCATTTTGTTTCTGGCTGGAATCAACGCACGTGTGTTTTTCGGGGTGCTGGTCATGCTGTCCACGGCATTTGCTGCCTTGATTGCTTTCAGCAGCTACCGTCGTGCACGGCTTTTGGCTTACCTCGATCCTTGGAGTGGTGACAACGCCATGAACAAGGCCTATCAACTGTCTCATTCCCTGATCGCCTTTGGTCGAGGTGAAATTTGGGGGGTCGGTCTGGGTGGCAGCATTGAAAAATTGCATTACCTGCCCGAAGCGCACACCGATTTTTTGTTGGCCGTGGTGGGTGAAGAGCTCGGCTTTGTTGGGGTGGCTGTCGTGATCCTGCTGTTTGGCTACGTGGTCAAAAAGTGCTTTTCGATTGGCGCCCAGGCGGCTGCCCTGGAAAAGACCTACTCCGCATTGGTCGCCAAAGGCATGGGCATCTGGCTTGGCGTGCAGTGCTTCATCAATGCCGGTGTGAACTTGGGCGTATTGCCGACCAAGGGTTTGACATTGCCCCTGATGAGCTACGGTGGTTCGGCCATTTTGATGAACTGTGTAGGCCTAGCCCTTGTGCTTCGCGTTGACTATGAAAACCGCTGCATGATGCAGGGAAAGGCGGTTTCATGACCGGACAACTCGCCTTGATTGTGGCTGGTGGAACAGGTGGGCATATTTTCCCGGGGCTAAGTGTTGCGCAGGTGCTTCTCGAGAACGGATGGCGTGTGTGCTGGGCCGGTAACCCCGATGCCATGGAAGGCAAACTGGTACCGAAACACCACATTGAAATGTACCCATTGGTCTTTGCAGGTTTCCGTGGCAAAGGTCTTCTGTCGCAGATGGCCATGCCTTTCAGGCTAGTGCGTGCCTTGTGGCAAGCCCGGCAAATTCTGTTGAGGAACAAGCCGACCGTGGTTTTGGGGATGGGTGGCTATGTGGCTTTTCCGATGGGACTTGCCGCCCGTTTTGCACACATTCCAGTGGTGGTGCACGAGCAGAATTCGGTGGCTGGGTTAACCAACAAGTTGCTGGCGAAGGTGGCTGCGCAAACCCTCGTTGCCTTCCCCAACGCTTTGCCCAAGGCCCAATGGGTGGGCAATCCTGTGCGGTCCGATATTTCTTCCCAGGCCGCGCCTGTCGCGCGATTCGAGGGTCGTACCGGTCCGCTGAAATTGCTGGTCGTGGGCGGGAGCCTGGGGGCGCAGGCGCTGAACGAAACCGTACCGAAGGCCTTGGCATTGATGGCAGGTGACAAGCGCCCGGAAGTGACTCACCAAGCGGGTGCCAAACACATCGACGCGTTGAATGCCCATTACAAAACAGCCGGAGTCAACGCGCGGGTGGTGGATTTCATTGAGGACATGGCACTTGAGTTTGCCAAAGCGGATGTTGTCATTTGCCGTGCAGGCGCGATGACAGTGTCTGAGGTGGCCGTTATCGGCGTGGCTGCATTGTTTGTGCCATTTCCACATGCGGTGGACGACCATCAAACCACCAATGCCGCTTTCCTGGTTCGGGAGGGGGGCGGCTGGATGAGGCAGCAAAAGGAACTGGACGCCGACTGGCTGAGTGCATGGCTCGGCAAACTGGACAGGACTGAATGTCTGAGGGTGGCCAGTCGAGCAAGGGAATTGGCAAAACCGGAAGCCGCGCAGGCGGTGGTCAAGGTTATAGAACAGGTCAGCTTGAAATGAAACACAAGGTCAAACACGTCCATTTTGTGGGTATAGGTGGATCAGGCATGAGTGGCATCGCCGAGGTGTTGCTCAATCTGGGTTATCAGGTCAGCGGTTCTGACCTGTCTGACACTGCTGTCACAAAGCGGCTGTCTGGGCTGGGCGCCACCATTCACAAAGGTCACGAAGCCGGCCACATTCAGGGTGCAGATGCGGTGGTCACCAGCACTGCCGTGGGTCCAAGCAATCCGGAAGTTTTGGCAGCCCGTGCCGCGCGTATTCCGATTGTGCCCCGAGCCGTCATGTTGGCTGAGTTGATGCGGCTGAAACAAGGCATAGCCGTGGCAGGCACGCACGGCAAGACTACTACAACCAGTCTGATTGCCAGCATTCTGGCTGAGGGCCATCTGGACCCTACTTTTGTGATTGGCGGTCGTCTGAATTCAGCCGGGGCCAATGCAAAGCTGGGCACAGGCGAATTCATGGTGGTTGAGGCCGATGAATCCGACGCGTCATTTTTAAATTTGATGCCTGTGATGGCGGTGATTACCAACATTGACGCAGACCACATGGAAACCTATGGGCATGATTTTGCCCGCCTGAAGCAGGCCTTTGTCGAGTTCACTCAGCGCCTGCCGTTTTATGGCATGGCTGCCGTGTGTATCGATGACCCTTGTGTGCGCGAGATTCTGCCCTTTGTGTCCAAACCCCTCACAACGTATGGCCTGAGTGAGCAGGCCCAGGTGCGTGCCGTGAATGTTCAGCCCCATCAGGGTCAGATGAAATTCACAGTGCAGCGCGAAGGTGAGGCAGACCTCAACATCACGTTGAATCTGCCAGGAGATCACAACGTCCGAAACGCCTTGGCTGCCATTGCTGTGGCCACGGAAGTGGGCGTTGAGGACGAGGCCATCGTCAGCGCGCTCGCGCGATTCAATGGCGTGGGTCGACGGTTCCAGCACTATGGCAATTTGCCCTGTCCGTCGGGCGGCGAGTTCATGCTTGTTGATGACTATGGGCACCACCCCGTCGAGATGACCGCGACGCTGGCTGCTGCACGCGGTGCATACCCCGACAAACGCCTGGTGTTGGCATTTCAGCCACATCGGTACACCCGCACACGTGACTGCTTCGAAGATTTTGTGAAGGTACTGGGTACGGCAGATGTGTTGGTGCTCGCAGAAGTGTATTCCGCGGGGGAAGCCCCCATTGTTGCAGCAGACGGTCGTTCCCTGGCTCGAGCCCTTCGGGTTGCGGGGCGTATCGAACCAATTTTTGTAGAAGACATGAAAGAAATGGAAGGCGCAATTTTGAATGTGGTTCGGGATGGTGACCTGGTCATCACGATGGGAGCGGGCTCAATCGGCGGTTTGCCGTCCCAGCTCGTCGATCAGGCTGGTGGAGCAAGTGCATGAAAGTCACTGCTGAATCGCTTGGCAAGGTCGTGGTCCTGTTCGGTGGCAAGTCTGCCGAGCGTGAGGTGTCCCTGAAATCAGGAAGCATGGTGCTTGCTGCCCTGAAGCGTCAGGGTGTGGATGCACACGCATTCGACCCGGCTGAACAGTCACTCGTCGAGTTGGCGCAGGGCAATTTTGACCGCGCTGTCATTTCCCTGCATGGCCGGTTCGGCGAAGACGGCACCATTCAGGGCGCGCTGGAATACCTCGGAATTCCCTACACAGGCAGTGGCGTGATGGCGTCGGCTGTCGCCATGGACAAAATCATGACCAAAGCCGTCTGGTCTGCAGAGGGACTGGCCACACCAGATCATGTTCGCTTGCAGCCCGGGTTTGACGAGGCCGCAGTCATTAACCGTCTTGGCCTGCCTTTGATCGTAAAGCCCGCCCAGGAAGGCTCGACCCTTGGCCTGACGAAGGTCAAAAGCGCCGCCGATTTGAAGGCCGCTTTTGAGTTGGCCTATCGTTACGACCCCAATGTGTTGGCGGAGAAATTTGTGAAAGGGCAAGAGCTTACCGTGCCTTTGATGGGTGAGGGTGAACAAGCCATTGCCCTGCCCGTGATTCGAATTCAGGCCCCAGACGGCAACTACGACTATCACAACAAGTACGTCGGCAACGACACCCAGTATTTCTGTCCAAGTGGTCTTGATCCCGCTTTTGAGCGCGAGGTGCAGGCACTGTGCCTGAAAGCCTATCGCTCGCTGGGCTGTGCCGGTTGGGGAAGGGCTGATGTGCTGGTGGATGAATCCGGCAAACCCTGGTTGCTTGAAATGAACACTTCACCGGGCATGACAGATCATTCACTGGTACCGATGAGTGCAAGGGCCAGCGGTATTGAATACGACGATCTTGTGATGCGGATCGCTGCCAGCGCCGCGTTGAAAGGCAACGGTCAACGGGCTGACGGGAAGGTTTGATGCTGGGCGCAATTTGGCAGGACAGCAAATTGATGAGCATCATGGCGGGTTTTTTCTCTGCCATGGCGTTCGCCTTGCTGGGGTATGCGGGTTTGCAATGGTTGATACACAGGCCCTTGTTTGAGCTCCAGAAAGTGGAGCTCACTGGTGAGGTGGATCGGATCAATCTGGTCAGTTTTCGGGCCAATGTGTTGCCAGAAGTGCAAGGCAGTTTTTTTTCGGTGAATTTATCGGATGTGCGTGAGCAGGTGGAAGACCAACCCTGGGTCCGGAAGGCGGTGATTCAAAGAATGTGGCCAAACGGTTTAAGGATAAGGATCCAAAGTCAAAAGCCTTTGGCCTATTGGGGCGACAACTTGCTGATCAACACCTACGGCGAAGTGTTTTCAGCCAACCCGGCCGAGGTGGGCGACAACGTGCTTCAGGCCACATTGAATGGCCCGCCCGGCAGTGAATTGCTGGTCGCCAAGATGTATGTGAACGCATCCAAGGTGCTGAGAAAGCTGGGGTTGCAATTGAAGGACGTGAATCTGTCAGACCGCTACGGATGGAGTTTCAAGACCGAAAGCGGTTTGAACATTGAATTGGGACGTGAACAGGAGAATTTCACCATCAACCAGAAGCTGGACCGGTTGGTGGCGATTTATCCAAAAATAAAAGAACAACTCATGCAAACCGTGGACAGCATTGATTTGCGGTATCCACGTGGAGTGGCGGTGAAAGGTGAGCGACTGGCGGGTGCAAATGCAAAACCGGTCGCTTTGAAAACAAGTTTGAACTAAAGAGAAAGACACAAATTGGGCACCATGAGCAAAGAGTCAAAAGACTTGATCGTCGGTTTGGACATCGGCACTTCTAAAGTGGTGGTGATGGTCGCGGAGTTGCTGTCAGACGGCCGCTTTGAAGTCATCGGCATCGCGCAGCACGATTCGAAAGGCCTGAAGAAAGGTGTGGTCGTGAACATAGAGGCGACCGTCCATTCCATTCAGCAGGCCCTCGAAGAAGCCGAATTGATGGCCGATTGCAAGATCAAGACAGTGTTTACCGGCATTGCAGGAAGCCACATCCGCAGCTTCAATTCCTCAGGGATGGTGGCCATCAAAGAGCGCGAGGTCAGCCAGGCCGATGTAGCCAGGGTGATCGAGACCGCCAAGGCTGTGAACATACCGACCGACCAGCAGATTCTCCATGTGCTGCCACAAGAGTTCATTGTGGACGGTCAGGAAGATGTGCGCGAGCCCCTTGGCATGAGCGGCGTCAGACTTGAAACCCGTGTTCACATTGTCACCGGGGCTGTGTCTGCTGCACAGAACATCGTCAAATGCGTGCGACGCTGCGGGCTTGAGGTTCAGGATCTCATGCTGCAACCCCTGGCCAGCAGCATGGCGGTACTGACCGAGGACGAAAAAGAACTGGGCGTTGTCTTGATCGACATTGGCGGTGGCACCACCGACATTGCCGTGTTCACAGGCGGTGCCATTCGTCACACAGCGGTCATTCCGATTGCGGGTGATCAAATCACCAACGACATCGCCATGGCCTTGAGGACACCCACCCCCGATGCAGAAGAAATCAAGCTTCAGCACGGCGTGGGCAAACAGATTCTGGCTGATCCGCACGCCAAGATTGACGTGCCGGGCATCGGTGAAAGAGAACCCAGAACACTGTCCAAACAGGCCTTGGCTGCGGTTATCGAGCCCCGCGTGGAAGAACTGTTCCTGATGGTGCAGCAGGTGTTGCGTGAGTCAGGTTACGAAGAGCTGCTTTCCTCAGGCGTGGTGTTGACCGGGGGCACCAGCCTTATGCCGGGTATTGCAGAACTGGGTGAAGACATCTTCATGAAGCCGGTTCGGATCGGTGTGCCTGAATATTCGGGTGGACTGGCCGACATGGTTCGCACCCCCCGCCTGGCGACCGTCATGGGGCTGTTGCACGAAGCCCGTGCGCAGCATCTGCGAGGTCGGCGTGTGGCGTCTCAGACTGGCGGCATGAAGCAGACGATTCAGAAGATGAAAGAGTGGTTTTTAGGCAATTTTTGATTTTTTCGGCGTTTTAACTTTAGTAGATAGGAGGCAGTACTCATGTCATTCGAAATTTTGGAAACAGAAACCAACGGAACCGTCATCAAGGTGGTTGGTGTAGGTGGCGCTGGCGGCAACGCAGTGGCCCACATGATCGCCCAAGGCGTTCAAAACGTGGATTTCATCTGTGCAAACACGGACGCACAGGCGCTGGCTCGCACTGGTGCACCCACATTGATCCAGTTGGGCAAGACCGGTTTGGGTGCGGGTGCCAAGCCTGAAGCGGGCCGCCAGGCCGCTGAAGAAGACCGCGACCGCATTCGCGATGCGCTGCGTGGCGCCCACATGGTGTTTATCACCGCGGGCATGGGCGGTGGCACTGGCACAGGCGCCGCACCTGTGGTGGCTGAAGTGGCACAGGAATTGGGTATTCTTACCGTGGCAGTGGTGACAAAGCCATTCGACTTTGAAGGCAACAAGCGTTGCAAAGTGGCCGAAGACGGTCTGGATCAACTGTCAGCCAAGGTCAATTCCCTGATCGTGGTGCTGAACGAAAAGCTGCTGGACGTGGTGGGCGACGACGCCACCCAAGAGGATTGCTTTGAGGCCGCTGACGACGTGCTGCACAACGCTTGCGCAGGCATTGCCGAAATCATCAACGTAGACGGTAACGTCAACGTCGACTTCGAAGACGTGAAGACCATCATGTCCGAAGTGGGCAAGGCCATGATGGGCACCGCCACTGCCAACGGGCCAGACCGTGCTCGCGAAGCAGCCGAACAGGCCATCGCTTCGCCATTGCTGGACGGTGTAGATCTGTCTGGTGCACGTGGCGTGCTGGTCAATATCACCTCCAGCAAGAGCCTGAAGCTGAAAGAAACCAAAGAAATCATGAACATCATTCGCGCTTACGCAGCCGAAGATGCGACTGTGATTTTCGGAACGGCTTATGACGAAACCATGGGTGACGACCTGCGCGTAACCGTTGTTGCTACAGGCCTTGGCCGACGCACTGCCAAGCCAAAGTTGGTGCAGAACGACCAATACGCTCAGCAGCAGCGCACGGGCACTTACGATGCAATCGGCGGCGTGAGCCCCGCCACGGACTACGACACACCCGCTGTGTTCCGTAATCCGCGGGATCAGGCGGCCAATCGTGTTCAGGCTTTGCAGGACAGTGGCATGGAACGTTTCGACATTCCAGCGTTTTTGCGTCGTCAGGCTGACTGATCGACCAGCCTCGCTGAACATTTGCGTCCTATCTGGCATGGCAGGCAGGGGTTTTTTACACGCAGTTTTGCCGAAGACTGCGAAACCCCCGCTTGCCAGGCCTGAACGTGTTGATCGTCACTTCAATCGGGTTACACTGGCATGTCCTTGAGACACACTTGTAGAACATTTCGAAGCAGGAGCATGAAATGACCATTCAGATTGGGGAAAAGTTGCCTGACGCAACACTGTACGAATTCATTCACAAAGAAAGTGAAGGCTGCTCACTTGGGCCCAACGCTTTCAAGGTGGCCGATCTGGTCGCCAACAAGAAAATTGCGATACTCGCCTTGCCTGGCGCCTACACGCCAACTTGCTCGGCCAAGCATTTGCCTGGCTTCGTACAGCATGCTGCTGAATTCAAGGCCAAGGGTGTCGACGAAATCTGGTGCATATCCGTTAATGATGCATTCGTGATGGGAGCCTGGGGGCAATCACAAGGTGCAGACGGTGTTGTCCGCATGATGGCCGATGGCTCTGCCGAGTTCACCCAAAAAATTGGCATGGAGCTCGAACTGACTGCACGTGGTTTGGGATTGCGTTCACAGCGCTATTCCATGCTGGTTGAAAACGGCGTTGTCAAGCAGATCAACCTGGATCCTGCGGGCGCCTTTGAAAACAGCACGGCCGAGAAGCTGTTGAGCCAACTTTAAACTTGAGGCATGCAAACCACACAATGCCTGTGCATAGGGCTTGATTGGAGTAAAAGCTCGATCAATGCCCTTGGGTCCCCAGATTGGCTGTTGTTACACTTCAATTAAATTGAGGACACCGATTTGAGACAGAGAACCCTGAAACAGGTGCTAAGCGCCACAGGCATAGGTTTGCATTCCGGCAAGCGGGTAACGTTGACCTTGCGCCCCGCACCCCCTGACACCGGCATCGTCTTCCGCCGGGTAGATCTCAACCCACCTGTTGATTTTCTGGTTGGTGCCACAGCCATCGGAGACACGCGCATGGCCTCCACACTGGAGCGCGACGGTGCAAAAATTTCGACCATCGAACACCTGATGTCGGCCCTGTGCGGCCTTGGTGTCGACAATGCCTACATTGATCTGGACGCGGTGGAAGTGCCGATCATGGACGGAAGCGCGATCTCCTTTGTTTTTCTCATTCAACAGGCTGGACTCATTGAGCAGTCCGCCCTTAAAAAATTCATTCGGGTCAAAAAATCGGTAGAAATTCGCGAAGGCGACGGCGCACATCTCAAATACGCGAGATTGAAACCGTTCAATGGATTTCGTCTGTGTTTTGAAATTGATTTCGGTCACCCTGCCATCGACAAAACAGGCCAAAAGGTTGAAATTGACTTTGCCAGAACATCCTTTGTTCATGACATTGCCCGAGCCCGGACATTTGGATTTACTCAGGACGTTGAAACCCTGCGCAACCTAGGGCTTGCCTTGGGGGGTAACCTGGACAACGCCATCGTCATGGATGAATACCGAATTCTCAATGCCGATGGATTGCGCTACGACGACGAGTTTGTCAAACACAAGGTGCTGGATGCCATTGGCGACTTGTATGTCATCGGACATCCCATCATTGGTGAATACCATGCTTACCGATCTGGTCACGGTTTGAACAACCAGTTGATTCGTGCGCTGGTGGCTGATCCAGACGCGTTTGAGATTGTGACTTTTGAAAGCGTGCGAGAGACCCCGACGGTGTTTCGAAGCGATTGGGCCGTCGCCTAATCCGATCGATACGCTTTACAAAATGCATATAAACAAGTAGTTTACGGAAAAACTCGGAAATCACTTGAGTTTGTGATGCCGGTACAATGCCCGCGTCGCCTCCAGAATTTCCGGGTTGTCGAGGTTTTTTTCGAGGTCAAGCCAGGCTTTTTTGGCCGCCTCTGAGAAAACCGCCCTTTTCGGCCTGTTTCGGGCCGACATCGCAATGTCCTGTTTGGTTTGAATCTGCAGCTGAACTTGCTGCACAGGCCACCCCTGTGACTGCAAGTGCTGGATCAGGCTGGGGACAATTTGTTTAATTCGGGTCAACGCGGCTGGCGTGCCCAAAAACAATTTCAGCTTGTCGCCTTTCAAAGGGCCAATGCTGAAGGACACACCGCGAAGTTGAGGCCAACGCGCAATCGTTTCCTCAAGCTTTCGAGACTGCTGTGCTTGTGCAATCAGTGAACCCGTTGATTGCTCGGCCAACAGACTGGCGATCGGTGAAGAAGCAGAAGACTTTGAATATCGTTTATTCAGGGTCGTCTCTCCAAGCAGTATGACATTGATCTGGCGCTGCCAGACAAGATTACGGGGCTGCCAGTGCGGGGCCGCAGGAGTTAAGTATGCAGTTGATTTTCATGCGGGGCGCACACTCGCAGATTAAGACGCTCAGTATAAAGCGAACCCACCTGATTCTCTTGGGGTTGCTGCTTGTATCCAGCGTGTTTGCCCTGTTTGCCAGCGGCTTTTACATTGCAGCCCGTTACGGGCATGAAATACCGCTGGCCAACGACCTTGCCCAGGATCGGCAGGTTGAACTGCAAATCCAGGCGACGCAAAACACCGGCCCACTGGACGCCATGGCCATTCGACTTGCCGAAATGCGCGCCCAACTGGCCCGTCTGGACGCCATTAGCCTGCGTTTGCTGAAAACCAACGGAATGGACTCCAAGTTGCCGACGCCAGACCAGGTGGGGCAGGGCGGTCTGGAGCAAAAAGATGAGCGTTCGCTGACATTCTCCGAGTTGCGCCACGAATTCAAGACCATCAATGCCATGATCGAACGTCAGTCTGACGTATTCAGCATCATTGACACAGACATGCAGACCGCTCGGGTCAAATTCCAGAGCATTCCCAATGAAGCCCCACTGGACGATCCCATCTCCGTCAGTAAATACGGCTACCGAATCGACCCCTTCACCGGCAAAAAATCAATTCACGAGGGCATTGATTTCATGGCCCCAGTGGGAACGCCTATTCTGGCTGCTGCCGCAGGCGTTGTGGTGACTGCCGGCTGGCACACAGGTTACGGCAACATGATCGAGATTGAACACAAAAACCACACCACCACCCGGTATGCGCATGCCTCCAAGTTACTGGTTAAACCGGGTGATATCGTGCGGCTTGGTCAGAAAATCGGGTTGGTGGGAACGACCGGCCGTTCGACCGGTCCACACCTTCATTTTGAAGTGCGTGTCAACGGCGAGCCCACCGACCCCACGCCTTTTCTGGCCAAAAATGGCCTGCCCCGGCCTGGCCCCTCCACTGTGGCGGCTCTCAATGGCTTGTTATCATCGGAAAGCGACGAACCTCCGCGAGACTAATTCCGCCGTGCTAAACTTCTAGGCTATTTAGAAGACTTGGCCTTGATGGGCGTCGGTTCTTTCCGGCGCCAACACCCCTGGAATTATGATCACAACCACGCTCAAGAAAATTTTCGGCAGCCGCAACGACCGCCTGCTGAAGGCATATCGCAAACAAGTGTTGAAAATCAACGCGCTTGAACCTGCAATTTCAGCACTCAGCGACGAGCAGTTGCGCGCGAAAACGGACGAATTCAAAGCGCGCGTCCAAAAGGGCGAAACGCTGGAAGATCTGTTGCCTGAAGCCTTTGCCGTTGTTCGTGAAGCCGGCAAGCGCGTCTACGGAATGCGCCACTTTGACGTGCAGTTGATCGGCGGCATTGCCCTGCATGAAGGCAAAATTCCGGAAATGCGAACGGGTGAGGGCAAAACCCTGGTGGCCACGCTTGCTGCCTACCTGAATGCCCTGTCGGGTCTCGGGGTGCATGTCATCACCGTGAACGATTACCTGGCCTCTCGCGACGCCGCCTGGATGGGCAAGCTCTACGGATTCCTGGGGCTGACCGTTGGCTGCAACCTGTCGCGCATGCCCCACGATGAAAAGCAAAAGGCCTATGCTGCAGACATCACCTACGGCACCAACAACGAATTCGGTTTCGATTACTTGCGCGACAACATGGTGTACTCCACCACAGAGCGCGTTCAGCGAAGCCTGAATTACGCCATCGTCGACGAAGTGGACTCCATTTTGATCGATGAGGCGCGCACGCCCCTGATTATTTCGGGTCAGGCGGACGATCACACCGACTTGTACCGTCAGCTTAACAGCGTGCCAAAAATGCTCACCCGCATGACTGAAGAGCCAAAGCCGACCGAGCCTGAGCCCGAGGGTGATTTTTATGTGGATGAAAAAGGCCACCAGATCCAGCTCGGAGAGCGGGGGCACGAAAAGGCCGAAGACATTCTGACCCAGATGGGCTTGCTGCCCGAAGGCGCCAGCCTGTACGACCCGGCCAACATCTCCCTGATGCATCATTTGATGGCGGCCCTGCGCGCTCACAACCTGTTCCACAAAGACCAGCATTACGTCGTTCAAAACGGCGAGGTCATTATCGTGGATGAGTTCACAGGACGATTGATGCCCGGTCGCCGCTGGTCTGACGGCCTGCATCAAGCCGTAGAAGCCAAAGAAGGCGTGAAAATTCAGGCCGAAAACCAGACGCTTGCTTCCATTACATTCCAGAATTACTTCCGGATGTACAAAAAGCTGTCCGGCATGACCGGCACGGCTGACACTGAGGCTTTTGAATTCCAGTCGATTTACGGGCTTGAAACGGTGCTGATTCCCACGCACAGGCCTGTTCAGCGGAAAGACTATCAAGACAAGATATACAAGAGCGCGCGCGAGAAATACAACGCCATCGTCTTGGACATCAAAGACTGCTTTGAGCGTGGCCAGCCGGTGTTGGTCGGCACCACCTCCATTGAAAATTCGGAATTGCTGGCCGGTATTCTCAGTCAGCACAAGCTTCCGCACAACGTGTTGAACGCCAAGCAGCACGAGCGCGAGGCCGAAATTGTGGCCCAAGCCGGTCGCCCGAAGGCGATCACCATTGCGACCAACATGGCCGGTCGTGGAACCGACATTGTATTGGGCGGCAACCTCGAGCGCGAATTGCAAGCGATTTCAGCGGACGAGTCACTGGATGAAGCGGCTCGTGCACAGGCCCTCGAAAAGGCCAAGGCCGAGTGGGCCATCCGCAACAAGGCCGTGCTGGACAGCGGTGGTTTGCACATCATCGGCAGTGAAAGGCACGAATCACGGCGAATTGACAACCAATTGCGTGGCCGCGCTGGCCGACAGGGTGATCCGGGTTCTTCACGTTTTTACCTGTCCATGGAAGATTCCCTGCTCCGTATTTTTGCCGGGGACCGGGTTCGCGCCATCATGGAGCGCCTCAAGCTTCCAGAGGGCGAAGCCATTGAAGCGGGCATCGTGTCCCGTTCCATTGAATCGGCGCAGCGCAAGGTTGAAGGTCGAAACTTCGACATCCGCAAGCAATTGCTGGAATACGACGATGTGTCCAATGATCAACGCAAGATCATCTATGCGCAACGCAATGAGATTCTGGAGTCCGATGTCATTTCCGGAACCATTGAAAACCTGCGGCACGGCGCGCTTGAAGGCATCTTCCGAGCCCACATTCCCGAAGAATCTGTGGAAGAGCAATGGGACCTGGTTGGTCTTGAGCGCACCTTGAAAAATGAATTCGAGCTGGATGCGCCAGTGGGCCGCTGGCTTGAGGAGTCACCAAAGAGCACCGACGACGACTTCCTCAAGAAAATTGTCGAAATGGCAGACGAAATCTACAACACCAAGGTGCAGCAAGTGGGTACCGATTCGTTTGCCCGCTTTGAAAAAACCCTGCTGTTGCAGAGCATTGACACACATTGGCGCGAGCATTTGTCCGCCCTTGATTACCTGCGTCAGGGCATTCACCTGCGCGGTTACGCCCAAAAAGACCCCAAGCAAGAGTACAAGCGCGAGTCCTTCGAATTGTTTGCCAACTTGCTCAACCGGGTGCGGGATGAGGTTACGCGTGTTTTGTTGACCGTCCGTGTGCAGTCTGCTGACCAAGTGGACGAGGCGCAGCAGCGCTTGGGTGAGCAAGCCTCTCATCTGGAAAATCTGGAGTTTCGCCATGACGAAACGGGTTCTGGCCTGGCTGAAGAGGATTCGCCAGAATCGGCTGCTGACAATACACCTCAGCCAGTGGCGGCTCAGCCGCGTCGGGTCAGTGACAAAGTGGGGCGCAACGATCCTTGTCCTTGCGGATCCGGCAAGAAATTCAAACACTGCCATGGCAGTTTGAGCTAAGAATAAGGGGGTACATGATGGCAGTGAACCTGCAAGTGCCACAGGAATCTAAATTGAGCCCTGTGAACGGGGTGGACCTTGGCTTTGCCATGGCGCACATTCGCAAGCCCAATCGCAAAGACGTTTTGATTGCCCGAATTTGCGAGGGCGCGTCGGTTGCCGGTGTGTTTACGCAGAACCGCTTTTGCGCCGCGCCGGTGCAGGTCTGTCAAGCCAATCTGGCGAAGGGCAAAGGCATCCGGGCGCTGGTCGTTAACACCGGTTGTGCCAACGCGGGTACGGGTGAGCGAGGCCTTTCCGATGCTCGCCAGACTACGGCAAGTGTTGCCAATTTGTTGGCCGTAGACCCCGAGCAGGTGCTGGTTTTTTCGACAGGCGTCATTCTTGAAAACCTGCCTATGGACCGTCTGCTTGCAGGTGTCGACCAGGCCGTTTCCCAGCTGGGCCAAGCCTCATGGCTGGATGCCGCACATGCCATCATGACCACAGACACGCTGCCCAAGGCGCGTTCACGCGTTGCCGAAGTGTTGGGCCAGCCGGTTACATTCACGGGTGTCTCCAAAGGAGCTGGCATGATTCGTCCCAACATGGCCACCATGTTGGGATTTCTGGCCACAGACGCGAGCATTGCGCCCAAGGTGCTGGAACGATGGACCAAAGCAATCGCTGATGCCTCGTTCAACCGAATCACCATCGATGGCGACACGTCCACCAACGACAGTTTCATCATTATTGCCACTGGCAAGCAGTCCGCTGTTGCAGTAGAAACGGGCGATGAGCCCCACGCTGCCGCAGTATTTGACGCTTTGAAAGCCACCAGCATCGAACTGGCCCAAGCCATTGTTCGCGATGGCGAAGGCGCCACCAAATTCATCACTGTGCAAGTAGAACAGGCCGCCAGTGTGGATGAAGCGGCCAAAGTGGCCTACGCCATTGCGCATTCGCCTTTGGTCAAGACCGCGTTTTTTGCATCCGACCCCAACCTGGGGCGAATCCTGGCTGCAGTCGGCTACGCCGGCATTGCCGATCTGGATCAAACCCGCATTCAGTTGTATTTGGGGGATGTCTGGGTTGCGAAAGACGGGGGGCGTCATCCAGACTACCTCGAAGAGCAGGGTCAGGCTGTCATGAATGAGGCCGAAATTACTGTCCGGGTTCAACTTGGGCGCGGATCAGAGGCCACCACGGTCTGGACAACCGACCTGTCTCATGACTACGTGTCGATCAATGCAGACTACCGCAGCTGACCAGACACAGGAGTTGAAAGTGAGCGACATGCAGGCCGTTGTTGATCAACTGACCCGAATTGCACAGGCACTTGAGCAAGGTGTCATGCGGCCTCCGCAAGACTGGAATGCGTCGGTCGCTTTTCGTCTGCATCATCGCGCGGGGCAGCTTCGCCTTGAGCCGGTTCGCACAGTAGAAAAGCTGAGTCGTGAAAGCCTGAAAAATGTAGACAGGCAACTTCAGGCGATTGAAACCAACACCCGTCAGTTCGTCAACCACCTGCCTGCCAACAATGTGCTTTTGACAGGGGCGCGTGGCACGGGCAAGTCGTCGCTGGTGCGCGCCATGCTGACCCACTATGCCGATCAGGGTCTTCGCTTGATCGAAGTGGACAAATCCGACCTTTTGTTTCTTCAGGATGTGGTGGATTTGGTCAGCGACAGGCCCGAGCGATTCATCGTATTTTGCGATGATCTCTCTTTTGAGGAAGGTGAGGCCGGTTACAAAGCCCTCAAAAGCGTACTGGATGGTTCGATTGCCGGCACCTCAGACAATGTGCTGGTGTATGCCACCTCCAATCGGCGGCACATGCTGCCGCAGATGATGAAGGACAATCTGCAAACCCAGCATGTGGACAATGGCGAGGTTCGCCCGGCCGAGGCCATCGAAGAAAAGGTCTCTCTGTCGGACCGGTTTGGCCTTTGGATTTCCTTCCACTCCTTCAATCAGGATGAATACCTGGAGGCTGTCAAGGTGTGGTTGACTCATTTTGACATGCCATTCACAGACGAAGCCCGCTTGATCGCACTGCGATGGACCATAGAGCGAGGCAGCAAGAGTGGTCGACTGGCCTATCAGTTTGCCAAGCACTGGGCTGGCACCGCCAAGCTATCTCCGAAATCATGACGAAACGGGTAGACGTAGCGGTTGGCGTGGTTTGTCGACCCGACGGCACCGTACTCTGGGGGTCCAGGCCAGAAGGCAAACCCTATGCGGGTTACTGGGAATTTCCGGGGGGCAAGGTAGAGCCTGGCGAGTCAGTCTGGCAGGCCCTGGTGCGTGAGTTGCGGGAAGAGCTTGGAATAGAGGCCCTGCAGGGCGGCCCCTGGTTCATCATTGAACACGATTATGAGCACGCCAAGGTGCGACTGCATTTGTACCGTATCTGGGAGTTCAAGGGAGAGCCCGCTTCGCTTGAAAATCAGCATTTTTGTTGGGCTGGTTTGCAGCCCGACAGTATTTCTCCCATCCTGCCAGCCACCGCGCCCATGTTGCCGGTGTTGAATCAGCCCACGTTCATGGCGATCACCGGCTTTCAGCAAATGGGTACCGACTATGCCCATCGCCTTGAGGCCGGGTTGAAAGCGCATGCCGCAATCGTTCAATTCCGTGAAACAGGGCTGTCTGATGAGGCGCTCGTGGAGTCTTACCGACTGACCGTCGCACTGTGTGAACGTTATCGGGCTCCTTTGTGCATCAATTCCGCCACTTACCGAGTGTTGCTGGATCTAGCTGAAAAGTATTCCGATTTTGAATTTGAGGACCATGCGTCAAATCGTGTGCATCTGACCCATTCCGATCTGTTGAAAGGCAATGCATTCAATGCCCGGGCGGTGGGTGCCTCCGTGCATTGTCCTGAAAGCCTCGCCCTGGCATTTGATCAAGGTCTTCAGTATGCAGTGCTGGGTGCTGTGAAGGAAACTGGGTCACATCCGGGGCAGAAGGGCATTGGCTGGCAAGGTTTCGCGCAAATGGTAGAAGAGGCCAGATTGCCTGTTTATGCAGTGGGTGGCCTGTCTTCAGCCGACTTAAACGACGCATGGCGGCATGGTGCGCATGGTGTGGCCATGATCTCCGCCTGGGGGGCTTCTACAAGTTGCACAGTCGCATCTTGAACTCAAAGTTCTCTTCGACGGGGTTGTTCTTGCCAACACCCTGTTCGTTGGGCATGTTGAATCGAATCCAGATCATGTACTTGTTGGCGCTGAACTCGGGCACTACCGGCAAATGCGCAGGAATGTCTACCCTTAACATCTGAAACGTTTTTCCGCTGGTTTGCTGCGTGAAGCTGCCTTTCTCGGCAAGCGTCGTTAACAACTCACCGCTGTGTCGAAGAATTTTCAATACCAGGTCGATGGCTTTGGCCAGAGGTCTCATAGGCTCAAACCATTTTTCGATGTCTGCCCGGCGCACCGGTGCTGCTTGGGACTGCCAGCGGTGGTAGCTCGGCAGATCAAATTCGCAAACGCCGCCCGGAATACTGCAGCGGCTGCGAATGATCATCAGAAACTCGTTGTCGCGTAGGTGGTGCCCCAACCGGCCACTGCACTGCGCCAAATTGTACGACACCTTGTCGATGCTCCGCAGTGTTTCTTCCAGCACGTCACGGTCTACTCCGGGGTGCTCTCGGAATTGCGACAGTTGTTGACCCTGGCGCTCAAGTTCCTGCAACAGATCACTTTTAAGGTCCGCGCGAGAACCGACCTCGATGATCTCAAACAGGGTCAGCAGTGCACTGTGGTGATCCAGTCGGTGGTCTTGTACCAAGAAGAAATCAAATTTGTGAAAGAGGTCCTCAAGACGCAGCAGGGTGCGAATTCTCTCATTCAGTGGAAACTCGTAGGTGGTGTACTGCACCACTTCAGTTTCAAGCATTTGATCGTCTGGCAAAGGTGTCACTGCAAATTCAGGTGTGTGTAAGAAAGGCCTATTCGGATTGTGGCCTACCTTGGGCTTTGGTGCAAATTATTGCGCTCAGTTTAAGCGCAATTTCAAAATTTCCCCGTGCGCCCAATCTGTTTTCTCGATTAATTCCGACAGACTTGAATTGTTTTCAATCACCAGGTCAGCCCTGCTCAAACGGGCCTGCCGATCGGTTTGGGTTTTCAGTATGGCAATCACCTGTTCACGCGTAAAACCATTTCTGTCCATCACGCGTTTAATTTGAGTTTCGGTGTCGCAGTCCACCACAACAATGTGGTCCAACAGGTGCATCCATCCGCCTTTCTCGATTAGCAGAGGAATGACCAACACCGAATACAAGCCCGTGTCTTTCTGAAGCTGGGCCCCCACCTCATCCCGAATCAAGGGATGCAAAATGCCCTCCAGTTGCTTGCGTTCATCTGGATTGTCGAAGACCCGTTGGCGCATATAGGCTCGGTTCATGGCGCCGTCCTGTTGGATGCATTGAGGGCCGAATGTGGCAATGAGCGCCGGAATGGCCAGCCCCCCCGGTGCGGTCAGCTGATGCGCGATCAAATCGGTGTCAATGACATGGGCTCCCAGTTCAGCCATTCTGTTGGACACCGCTGTTTTTCCTGAGCCGATTCCTCCGGTCAGGCCGACGACAGGTTTGCGTAAATGATTCATATCCAGTGAGCAAGGTCGAGCCCGGCCATCCAGGCAAATGCACCCAAGACCAGTGATGGCCCAAACGGGAACGGCTCTGACTGGCTGGTGTTGCGCAGGGCTTTAAGCGACAGGCCCAGCAAGATACCGCTCACCGAGGCCACCAAAACTATGGTCATTAATGAGAGGGGGCCAAACCAGGCCCCCAGTGCTGCAAGCAATTTGAAGTCACCGTAACCCATGCCCTCTTTGCCAGTGAAGGCCTTGAACAGCTTGTAGATTGACCACAGCATCAGGTAGCCAAGCATGGCACCAAACACCGCTTGTTCCAGGGGTACTGATTTGAACAGCATATTGAACGCGAGGCCAGCCCAGAGTAGCGGTTGGGTAATGCTGTCAGGCAACAGAAAAGTGTCGAAGTCAATCAAGGCAAGCACCAAGAGGCTTGCACTCAGTACCATGTAACACAGCGCTGCCAAGCCAGGTGCGTGTTGTACGGCGATCCAGCCAAAAAGAAGCCCTGTGCACATTTCGACAACAGGGTATCGAATGGACACAGAACATCCACAAAAGGCGCATCGTCCACGAAGCAGCAAGTAGGACACAACCGGAATGTTGTGATAAAACCTGAGGCGATTTTGGCAGGATGGGCAGTGCGAGGCTGGCAAGGCCAAATTAAAAGGCGTTGCCGATTCGGGCGGCGTTTGTCCGTTGGCCAAAGCCAATTCAGTGTCCCATTCGCGTTGCATCATTTTTGGCAATCGGTAGGCGACCACGTTCAGAAAGGAACCCACACACAGACCAAGCACCACGCTGAAGGCCAGCCACTCCGGCAGACTAATTGGCACCGCAATCAAACAACGCCTCCGATTTTGAAGATGGGCAGATACATGCCGATGATCAACGTGCCCACCAGGCTTCCAATTACACACATGATCATGGGTTCCATGACCGTTGACAGATTGTCCACAATGTCATCCAGGCGGGTTTCGTATTGTGTGGCCAGCCGATCCAGCATTTGATCAAGACGGCCCGACTCCTCCCCGATTCTGATCATTTGAACCGCATCGGCAGGAAACACCCGAGATTGCTCCATGCTATCAGAAACCCTCTGGCCAGACGCAACAGCCTGGCGAATACCAATGGTGGCCAATTGATAGGATTTGTTGTTGGCCACACCAGCAACGGATTCCAAAGCGCTCACGATAGGAACACCCGAGGCACTCAAAGTCGAAAATGTCCGTGTCCAGCGCGCGTAGATCGCAGTGCGCATCAATTCCCCAAAGATCGGCAGTTTCAGTAAACCGGCGTCGACCGCATCCGTGAAACGCGGGCGCTTTTTGTAGAGTTGCCTGAACACGTAAACTGCAACAGCCACTGCGGCCGCGACAACAAGCCCGTGGTCTCTCAGAAGATGAGAGGCATCCAGAAGGCTCTGGGTCAGGCCTGGCAGCTTGCCACCAAATTGCCGAAATACCGTTTCAAATGTGGGAAGAACGAACACCAGCATGCTGATGGACACTACGATTGCCACCACAATCACGATGCTTGGGTAAAGCATCGCTTTCTTGACCCGTTGCCGCGTTCTTTGTGCTTTCTCCATGTAGTTGGCCAGTCTCATCAGCACGGAATCGAGTTCACCCGAATCCTCTCCGGCAGACAAAATGTTGCAGAAGAGATTGTCGAAGCAGTTTGGATGCTTTCGCATGGCCTCGCTCAGTCGCAGGCCGCTTTCAATGTCCGCCCTGATTTCCCGAACGATGCGTCGAATTTCGGTTTTTTTTCGACCCTGCAGATTGCCAGCGATTAATCCCAAACTCTGACCCAATGGCACGCCCGATTGGGTCATTACAGCCAGTTGCCGAACAAACGCCGCAAGAATAGGCAATTTGACTTTGCCGCTGTGGTGGGTGCGTTGCTGTCTAAGGGCCGCCAGTTGAATGCCCTGTTTTTTCAGCAAATGGCGAGCCTGTTCAGCTGATTTTGCTTTGATCTCACCCGTTCTGGGCGCAAGACCGCGGCTGCGACGTTTTTCGGTCCAGACGAACAGTTTTTCTCCTTTTCCGGGAGAGGGTGATCTAGTGGCGGTATTCATTGAAAATACCCTTCAGAGAGTCAGTCGGTTTTTGTAGCCGCCAGAATCTCATCAATGCTGGTGATGCCTGCCCTGATTTTCTCCAGACCAGATTCCCGCATGGACAGCGTTCCTTCTGATCTGGCCAGTTTTTCCATTTCAAGGGCACTGGCATTTGCAATGATCAGGTCTTTCATGGCATCTGAAATTTTCAACACTTCGTAAATTCCGGTGCGGCCCATGTATCCTGTGCCATTGCAGGCCTCGCAGCCAACCGCACAGAAGGGTGTCCAATCCTCCTGGGTGACCTCTTTGATCAGTCCGGCATTGACCAACCCCCTCTGGCCCTCTGGCAATGGCGACTTGCACTGGCAAAGCTTCCTGACCAGCCTTTGAGCGATCACCAAGTTGACCGAGGAGGCAATGTTGTAAGTCTCGACCCCCATGTTTTTGAGGCGCACGATCGTGCTGACCGCATCGTTGGTGTGCAGTGTAGACAACACTTTGTGGCCAGTTTGAGAAGCCTTGATCGAGATGTCGGCTGTTTCAATGTCACGAATTTCGCCGACCATAATGACATCTGGATCTTGACGCAACAGTGAACGAAGGGCCTTGGCAAAGGTAAGGCCGATCTTCTCGTTGATATTGACCTGGTTAATGCCAGGAATATTGATTTCTGCGGGATCCTCAACCGTGCTGATATTAATGGTCTCTTTGTTCAGCACATTCAGGAACGTGTAAAGAGACACCGTTTTACCGCTGCCCGTCGGACCTGTCACAAGAAGCATGCCGTGAGGGCTGTCGAGTGCATCCAGCAGGTCCTTTTTCTGTCTGGCATTGAATCCCAATTGATCGATGCCCAACACAGATCGGGTCGAATCCAGCAAGCGAAGCACGATTTTTTCACCGAAGAGCGTGGGCAGAGTGCTCACGCGAAAGTCCACCTTTTGGAGATCAGGGCCGAGGCTGATCCGCATTCGGCCATCTTGGGGAATCCGTGTTTCTGTGGTGTTCAACAGACTCATGATTTTGATGCGGGCCGCAATTTTGGCCCGTGCTGACAGCGGTGGCTGCGAGGTCTCCTGAAGCAGGCCATCAATCCGGTATCGAACACGGTACATTTTTTCGTAAGGCTCGAAATGGATGTCGGAGGCCTGACGCTTCAGGGCTTCACTCAGAATTCGTTGCACGTACCTGACAATCGGGGCGTCGTCGACATCCAGTGTGTCATCCTGTTGATCGGCAGATGCAACTTCGTTGACATTTTCCAGCGCAAGGCTGTCTGCTTCAGGGGTTTGATTGTCGCTGAGGAGTCGCCCAAGCTTGTCGTATTCAACGACCACCGGTTCGACCTGCAGGTGGGTTCTGAATTTCAGCTGTTGCAAGGTGCTCAGGTCTGTTGGGTCTGCCATGCCAACGAACAGGGTGTTGTTACGCCTTCCGAGAATGATTGCCTCCAGGCCCTTTGTTGCCTGCATGATGTCAGCGTCAATTTCACCCAGAGACTCGGGTTCAAACTGCGCAACGTCCAGAAGGGGATAGCCGAAGTGAGTGGCCACCGCCTTTGCCAAACTGGTCGCGTCAGTCAAGCCGCTTGAGATCAACCAGTCTGCCACCGACTTGCCGGCAGGGGACTCCACTCCTGAGGAATCTATCTTCTCCAGGGTTACTGCATTTTGAGCAGTCAATGCCCTGACCAGGCCCGAGTTTTTGATGGTTGCCGCGGTGATCGTCATGCTTGCCATTCCCCTGTGTGTTTGGCTTTGTACTGAATTCACATCACTATCTTTGATTTTTTAATCTTGCTCAATCACCTAGGCGGATGCGTCTGGGTCTTTTTTGAATATTTTGGCTGTTTTAACGCTTCGGTCGGCAACCTGCACGATTTCAATGATGGTACCCCCGACTTTTACGCTCAAACCGGTCTCCGGGATGTCCTGCAGAATTTCCAGCAGTAGCCCGTTCAAAGTGCGTGGGCCATCTTGTGGAAGGTCGAGCTTGTATCGCCTGTTCAAGTCACGCAAATCGGTGTATCCGTCCACGGTGATCACCTGCTCCGACTGGCTGTTCCCGCTGTTCAAACCCTGGGCAGTGGGTGCGTGTGAGGTGAATTCACCAATTAATTCTTCGAGAATGTCCTCCGGTGTAATCAGGCCCAGCACCTCGCCATATTCATCCACCACCAAGCCGAGGCGTTCTTTGTTTTCCTGAAAGTTTTGAAGCTGCAAAGTCACCGGAGTGCCGCTCGGAATGAAATAGGCGGGGTGCAGAAGTCGCGTCAGTTCAGCCTTGTCAAATTCTTCAGCGTAAAACAGGGACAAGGCACGGCGGACGTGAAGAATGCCGACTACCTTTCGCCAGTCGTCTTCAATGACTGGCAGCTTGTTGTGGTGCGCAGTCGAAATTTGATGCCCCAGCTCGTCCTCATCCCGAGAAACGTCCAAATGCTCCATTCGCATGCGCGGTGTCATCACATCGTCAACTGTCAGACGTTCCAGTTCAAACAGGTTCATCAGGATCGCCCTGGGTTTGTGGGGCAGAAAATGCCCGCTTTCCAACACAAGCGACCTCAGTTCATTCAAATTCAGGGAGTTTTGTTCCGTTTGGGTCGACGATAGGCCGAGCCTTCGAATCAGGCCGTTGACGAAAATATTGATGATCCACACAAAGGGCGTAAACAGGCGCACAAAAAATGCGATGGGATAACTTGCGGGAAGCGCCACCTTTTCTGGATAAGCTGCGCCGATCACTTTGGGCGTAATTTCAGAAAAAATGATGATGGCAAACGCCACCAAACCCGTGGCAATCGACAGCGCAATCTGGTTATTGCCGTACCAGGAGATGGTCAATGAGGTCACCACGGTTGTGGCTGCGGTGTTCAGCAGGTTGTTGCTTAGCAACAGGGTGGACAGTAGCTGGTCTGTGCGGTCCAGCAACTTTTTGGCAAGGATGGCACTGCGAACCCCTTGTTCAGCCAGGGCTTGAAGCCGGTATTTGTTGATGGCCATCATGCTGGTTTCCACAATCGAAAAGAAACCAGAGAGGAAGAGAAGGGTACACAGCAGGGCGATTTGCGCCCACAAAGGCATGTCGTTCAAGTGTTGGTTTGCTAAAGCCTAAAACCGTAGTGTAACGCCAAACGAGTTCTCTTAGCTTTCACGCTCAACGGCCACTTCGCAAAGCGCAGCAAGGCTTGCGCGAAATGGGCTGTCTGGTAGTGCTTCAAGGCGGACGGTGGCTTGCTTGGCCAGCGTTTTTGCCTTCTCCCGTGTGTAGTCGATTGAACCGCTGGACTCGATGGCTTGTAAAATCACGTCGACTTCCTGGGTTCCGCCCTGTTCGATGGCACTTCGAATCAATTCGACAACCCTGGGGTCGCTGGCGTGTTGCATGGCGTGAATCAGGGGCAGTGTTGGCTTGCCTTCGCGCAGGTCGTCGCCCACATTTTTACCCAGAGCACCACTTTCACCCGCGTAATCCAGCACATCATCAATCAGCTGAAAAGCGCTGCCAAGCTCGGCGCCGAATCGACCCAAGGATTCCGTGATTTCAGCGTCTTGCCCGGTAACAATTGCAGCAAGCCTGCAAGAGGCCTCAAACAGTTTGGCGGTTTTGAAATCAATGACCTGCATGTAACGCTGCTCGGTGACGTCCGGGTCTTTGCAGTTCAGCAACTGCAACACTTCGCCTTCCGCAATGGTATTGGTCGCCTCGGACAACACATCCATCACGGCCATTTCCCCGATTCTGACCATCATCTGGAAGGATCTGGAATACAGAAAATCGCCGACCAGAACTGCGGCGGAGTTCCCGTACTCGGCGTTTGCGGTCAGTCTTCCCCGTCGCATGCTGGACTCGTCCACCACGTCGTCGTGAAGCAGTGTGGCTGTGTGAATGAATTCCACGATGGCTGCCAGATCGACGGCGTGTCGCATTTGCTGCCCGGTCGCCCCAAGGGCTCGGGCCACCAAAATAACCAGGGCTGGGCGCAGTCGCTTTCCGCCCGCCTGAATAATGTAGTCGCTGATCTGGTTGATCAGGCTGACCTTGGAGTGCAGGCTTGACCGAATAACCTCATTGAGATTTTCCATGTCAGTGGCAATCGGGGCCAAAACACTTTTCACGCTTCGGGACTGGGGCGACATAAGGGTGTGAAACACGGGCAAGGGGTTGGTTTGGTTGGGTATTGTACTTGACCTCAATGACCGCTTGTGCGGCTTTGCATCGTTTTTGCCGCTGCTCAGCCAGTATTCCGGTCATAAGGCTTTGACAAAGCAGCTTGTTTTCATGGATAATTACGGGCTTACCTGAATATTCACAGGTAACAATTCGATAATTTAGAGGTCAACTATGTACGCGGTCATAAAAACTGGCGGTAAACAATACAAGGTTACTGCTGGCGAAAAACTCAAAGTAGAACAGATACCTGCTGACATTGGCCAAGAAATCTCTTTGAATGAAGTGCTGGCCGTGGGTAGCGGTGAGCAGGTCAAAGTGGGTACTCCGCTTGTTGAAGGGGCTTCGGTCAAGGCAGTTGTTGTGGCGCACGGCCGTCACGACAAAGTGAAAATTTTCAAGATGCGTCGTCGCAAGCATTATCAAAAGCGTCAAGGTCATCGCCAAAATTTCACGCAAATCCAGATCCAGTCCATCGACGCTTAATTGGCGGTAAGGAGAAAGTCTCATGGCAAGTAAGAAAGGCGGCGGCTCCACGCGCAACGGACGAGATTCAGAAGCCAAACGACTGGGTGTAAAAGTCTATGGCGGTCAGTCCATTAACGCTGGCGGCATCATCATTCGCCAGCGCGGTACACGTTTTCATGCTGGCGACAACGTCGGCATGGGCAAAGACCACACTCTGTTTGCGCTGACCGACGGTCAGGTGCAGTTTTCGGTCAAGGGCGCCCTGCGTCGCAAAACCGTTTCTGTGGTGTCTGGCGAAGGTTAAGCTTCCAGGCAAGCAACAGCAATGTTGTGTTTCAATAGCCCTGCAACGTGCAGGGCTATTTTCGTTTTCAGGGTTCCTAAAGCATGAAATTCATTGACGAAGCAACCATCGAGGTGTTCGCAGGCAAGGGCGGTAACGGATCGGGCAGTTTTCGTCGCGAAAAGTTCATCCCCAAAGGCGGACCAGACGGTGGTGACGGTGGCCGAGGCGGCAGCATTCACGTGCAAGCCGACCGCAACCTCAACACGCTGATTGACTATCGGTATTCAAGGCAATACAGGGCCAAGGGCGGCGAGAATGGTCGTGGCTCAGACTGCTATGGAGCCGCCGGACCGGACATCACTTTGAAAATGCCGGTGGGCACCACCATCATGAACGCGGACACCGGTCTGGTGGTCGCCGATCTGACCGAGCATGGACAGACCGTAACCATCGCACAGGGTGGAGAGGGTGGTCTGGGTAACCTGCATTTCAAGTCGAGCACAAACCGTGCGCCGCGTCAGTTTACCAAGGGCAAAGAGGGTGAGCAGGCGCGTTTGAAGCTGGAGTTGAAGGTGCTGGCCGATGTGGGTCTTCTCGGAATGCCCAACGCAGGCAAGTCCACCTTGATCGCTTCGGTGTCCAATGCGCGCCCCAAAATTGCCGACTATCCGTTTACTACCCTGCATCCCAATCTCGGCGTGGTGCGCGTTGGGCCCTCACAAAGCTTTGTGATTGCCGATGTGCCTGGCCTGATTGAAGGCGCAGCCGAGGGCGCTGGTTTGGGGCATCAATTCCTGAAGCATCTGCAACGCACCCGCGTTTTGTTGCATCTGGTCGATCTCGCACCCTTTGATGAAGGGGTCGATCCGGTCTATGACGCCGTGGCCATCGTGGAGGAGTTGCGCAAGTACGATGAGTCTTTGTACAACAAGCCCCGCTGGCTGGTTCTCAACAAGATCGACATGATCCCCCCGGAAGAGCGTCAGGCCAAGGTGGACGATTTCCTTGCCCGTTACATCAAGGCCACCGGTTGGGCAGGGCCTGTGCATGCCATTTCCAGTCTGACCGGCGAAAACACCGACGTGTTGATGAAGTCCGTCTATGAGGCGCTTGCGCAGCAGTTGCGTGAAGAATACCCACCCGAAATCGACATTCGTTTTAGAGAAGGAGAGGCGGCTCAACATGATGACCAGCAATAACCGTGCTCTGGCGGGTAAGCGAATAGTTGTCAAAGTCGGTAGTTCCCTGGTTACCAAGTTTGGTCAGGGTGTCGACATGGGGGCCATTGGTGCCTGGGCGAAGCAGATTGCGCAGCTCAAGCAGCAAGGTTGTGAAGTGGTGCTGGTTTCATCCGGTGCCATTGCCGAGGGGCTGAAACGCCTGGGTTGGGTAAAGCGCCCCAGCGAGATACATGCCCTTCAAGCGGCGGCCGCCGTTGGGCAAATGGGCTTGATTCACGCCTATGAGGTCAGTTTTGCGCAGTACGGACTGGTGTGTGCGCAGGTCTTGCTGACCCATGCTGATCTTGCCGATCGGGAAAGATACCTCAATGCTCGATCGACGCTGTTTTCGTTGCTGGAACACCAAGTTGTTCCCATCATCAATGAAAACGACACTGTGGTGACGGATGAAATCCGCTTTGGTGACAATGACACCTTGGGTGCCTTGGTGACCAATCTCGTTGAGGCCGATGCGCTGGTGATCCTGACCGATCAAAAGGGTCTTTACAGAGAAGATCCCCGCAAGAATCCTGAGGCCGAATTTGTTCATCTGGAGACCGCTGGCAACCCTGAGCTTGAAAAGATGGCAGGTGGTGCCGGCAGCGCTGTGGGCACGGGCGGCATGTTAACCAAAATTCTGGCGGCCAAACGCGCTGCACGAAGTGGGGCAGCCACCGTCATTGCATCTGGTCATGAACCCGATGTGCTTGTTCGGCTGATTGCCGGCGAATCCGTAGGCACTTTTCTGAAGGCACCTGTGGGTCGCCTGGTGGCGCGCAAGCAATGGCTTGCAGATCATCTGAAAGTGAAAGGAACGTTGCTTCTGGATGCTGGGGCTGCCGAGGCTTTGCGAACCAAAAAAGGCAGTCTTTTGCCGATTGGCGTTGTGTCTTGCGAGGGGCGTTTTCAGCGTGGGGAGCTCGTGGCCTGCATGTCTCCCGATGGCCGTGAAATTGCCCGGGGGTTGGTGAATTACGCGGCGGGTGAAGTCGCGAAAATCGCGCGTCACCCGTCTTCCGAGATTGGTTCAATTCTGGGGTATCAAGACGAGCCCGAGTTGATCCACCGGGACAACATGGTTGTCATGTCGTAATAAAAAATTGGGCCCATATTGGGCCCAATCTATTTAAATGACTCGTTGTCGCCCAGTGTCTCCTGGCTTTTAAGATTGACAGGTTCCCAGAGTTCTCCTTTCGGAATTCTGCGGGCGTCCTTTTTTGAAAATAAAAATTTAGCCAATTCATTGAGTGCCATTCGGTAGACGTCTCGTTTGAAGTCGATGACGTTTTCCAAAGGGACCCAATAGTCGTTCCAACGCCAGGCATCAAATTCCGGGTGATCTGTGGCCCTAAGGCTTACATCACTGTCCCGACCAACCAGCCTCAACAGAAACCAGATCTGCTTTTGGCCTTTGTAGCTTCCACGCCATTCACGGCGAATCCAGTGTTCTGGCACGGTGTATCTCAGCCAGTTCTTGGTTCGACCGATAATTTCAATGTGTTCTGGCAATAAGCCCACTTCCTCGTGTAACTCCCGGTACATGGCCTGTTCCGGTGATTCGCCGTGTTTGATGCCCCCTTGCGGAAACTGCCAGGAATGTTCACGAATTCGTTTGCCCCAAAACACCTGTTTTCGGGCGTTGGTCAAAATAATGCCTACGTTGGGTCGGTAGCCTTCTTTATCAAGCATACGCGCCCCATAGTTTTCTTTACAATTCGACTCCATTATAAGCACCCGCTTGCGTTTGTCACCACTGGCACAGCATCGCGGGCGATATAAAAGTAAAATGACGCATTCTTAATTCACACCGCCCTGCGAGTTTTCCCTATGCGTGCCAGCCAGTTTTTTCTGAACACCCTGAAAGAAGCCCCGGCCGATGCCGAAATCGTCAGCCATCAACTCATGATGCGTGCAGGCATGATTAAAAAACTGGCCGGTGGCATTTACACCTACATGCCCATGGGCCTGCGCAGCATCCGAAAGGTTGAGCAGATCGTTCGAGAGGAAATGAACCGGGCTGGTGCAATCGAGCTGTTGATGCCTGCTGTACAACCCGCGGAACTTTGGCAGGAAAGCGGTCGTTGGGAAAAGTACGGCCCTGAATTGTTGCGCCTCAAAGACCGCCATCAGCGTGATTTCGTGATTGGGCCAACACACGAGGAAGTCATCACGGATGTGGTGCGCAAGGAAGTGAAAAGTTACCGTCAACTTCCGCTGAACCTCTATCAGATTCAGTCCAAGTTCCGCGATGAAATCAGACCCCGCTTTGGTGTTATGCGTGGCCGCGAATTCATCATGAAAGACGCGTATTCCTTCGATCGCAACCAAGAAGCTGCGCTGAAAACCTACGACATTATGTACGAGGCTTATCAGCGTATTTTCACCCGTTTGGGATTGAATTTCAGGGCTGTAGCCGCAGACACCGGTTCGATTGGTGGCAATCGCAGTCATGAATTTCATGTCATTGCAGACACTGGCGAAGACGCCATTGCTTATTGCCCGGCGTCCGACTACGCCGCCAACGTCGAATTGGCGGAGGCCGTATGCAACTTTTCACGTCCTGATGCCACTCAAAATCTTCAAAAGGTGAGTACCCCCAACGTGACTGCCTGTGTGGACGTGGCCAGCTTGCTGGGTTGTGAATTGAACAAAACCGTCAAATCGGTTGTGTTTGCCAATCGCACAGAAACCGAAGAAGGCGTGATGGTCCAATTGATCTTAGCCTTGGTGCGGGGGGATCATGAGGTCAATGACATTAAATTGGGCAAATTGGCCGGTGTGGTTGAACTGAGCCTGGCCAGTGATGAACAGATTCAGGCTGCATTTGGGTGCACACCGGGCTATTTGGGACCAGTGGGAGTTTCCTCTCAGATCCGTGTGGTGGCGGACAGAACCGTTGCCGCAATGGGTGATTTTGTGTGCGGTGCAAATGAAGCACACTTTCACTTGAAAGGGGTTAACTGGGGGCGCGATTTGCCTGAGCCCGAAGTGGCCGATATTCGCAATGTTGTAGAGGGAGACGTGTCTCCCGATGGCAAGGGAACGCTCGCAATTTGTCGTGGAATTGAAGTGGGGCATGTGTTTTATCTCGGAACGAAATATTCCAAGGCGCTACAAGCCACATTCCTGGATGAAACGGGCAAGCCTGCAGTAATCGAAATGGGCTGCTACGGCATTGGGGTGACCCGTATTTTGGGCGCTGCGATTGAGCAGAACTTTGACGACCGAGGCATTGTTTGGCCGATGAGTATTGCCCCTTTTGAGGCGGTTTTGTGCCCGATTGGTTACAAAAAATCTGAGATGGTTCGTGAGGCGGCCGATACCCTCTATTCAGCGCTGAAAGCGGCGGGGGTAGACGTGATGCTGGACGACCGAGACGAAAGGCCCGGCGTGATGTTTGCCGACTGGGAACTGATTGGTGTCCCGCTGCGTGTCACGCTGGGTGACCGTGGGTTGAAAGAGGGCAAGGTTGAATTTCAGTCTCGGGATGGTCGGATTGAAAAATGCGATCTGGCACTGAGCGAAGTGGCTGCCCGCATTGTAAAAGAGACGAAGGAAAGTGTTGACGCGTAAATTTGGCTTATTCAGTGCAACGTTTTTGATCTGGTTTGTTTCTTCAAACCCGGCTGTTGCTGCACGCCAAATGTACGAGCCCATGGCAGAAAGTGTTCGATTGGCCATGCGCACAAGTCTGGAAGGGGCTCGCGATCCTTATCCGATTTTTGACTCAGCAGCCCAGCGAATCGATTGGTTGAGCACGATGTCAGGCCGGTTGGTTCGCAAAGTTCCCAATTTTGGTCAGCGTTTAACTTTGATCAAAACCATTCGTTATGAGGCTCAGCGCGCAGGGCTTGACCCGCAGCTCGTTTTTGCGGTGATTCAGGTTGAAAGCGGATTTCAACCCCGCATTGTCAGCTCCGCGGGTGCGATGGGATTGATGCAGGTGATGCCATTCTGGACGGATCTGCTTGGGGATGGCGACAGTCGGGTTTTGCTCGACCCACGAATTAACATCCGATATGGGTGTGTCATTCTTCGGCACTATCTGGATACGGAACGTGGCGATGTGAATCGGGCACTGCAGCGTTACAACGGAAGCCTCGGTAAAAATGATTATTCCGATCTGGTGCTTGCAACGCTGCAAAGGCGTTGGGCGTACCATCAGCCTGATTTAGGGCGCAGGGCCAAACATGCCGAGCTTCAGGCGCAATCGTCAGGAAACAGTTTGCCAGCAGTCGCTTCGGCAGGTCGACCCTAGAATTTGAACCCGCCGCCCGGTGGCAGTCCGCCTGGTGGCATACCGCCTGGGGGCATGCCCTTCATGCCGCCCATTTTTTTCATCAGCTTGGCCAAGCCGCCTTTCTGCATTTGCTTCATCATGCCGCGCATTTGGTCAAACTGGTTCAGCAGGCGGTTGACTTCTTGAACCTGAACGCCTGCACCAGCGGCAATGCGACGTTTGCGTGACGCCTTCAGAATGTCGGGCTTGCTGCGTTCTTCAAGCGTCATCGACAAAATGATGGCCTCTGTTCGGCGCATCTGCTTCTCGGCCAGGTTGGCGTCTACCTGCCCAGCGCCTTTGGTCAATTGGGTGGGCAATTTGTCCATCAAGCCCTGCAGGCCGCCCATGTTTTTCATCTGGGCCAACTGGGATAGAAAGTCATTCAGGTCGAAACTCTTGCCCGATTTCAGCTTTTTGGCCAATTTCATGGCTTCGGCCTGATCCACCCCTTTTTGGGCTTCTTCGACCAAAGACACGATGTCGCCCATGCCGAGGATACGGCTGGCAACCCGGTCTGGGTGGAACTTTTCAAAGCCAGTCAGTTTTTCGCCCACACCCATGAACTTGATCGGCTTGCCCGTGATGTGTCGGACAGACAGTGCTGCACCACCGCGGGAATCGCCATCCATTTTGGTCAGCACAACCCCGGTCAGCGGCAGCGCGTCATTGAATGCTTTGGCCGTGTTTGCGGCGTCCTGGCCCAGCATGGCGTCAATGACAAACAGAGTTTCGGTGGGTTTGACTGCCGCATGCAGCGCGGCAATTTCATCCATCATCGCCTGGTCGATACCCAATCGGCCCGCAGTGTCCAGAATGAGGACATCAAAGAACTGCCGCTTGGCGTGGCCGAGCGCTGCGCGCGCAATGTCCAACGGTTTTTGCTCGGCGCTGGATGGAAAAAATTCAGCGCCCGCCTGTTCGGTTACGGTGCGCAACTGTTCAATCGCAGCGGGTCGGTAGACGTCGGCCGACACGGTGAGCACTTTCTTCTTCAGGGTGTCTTTCAGGTATTTGGCCAGCTTGCCCGTGGTGGTCGTTTTACCGGCACCTTGCAGGCCGGCCATCAGGATAACCACCGGGGGTTGTGCCGCAAGGTTCAGTTCAACCGTTTTGTCGCCGATCAACTGGACCAGTTGCTCTTGTACGATACCCACCAAGGCCTGCCCAGGTGTAAGGCTGTTTAACACCTCTTCGCCCAGCGCACGGTCTTTGACCCGCGTGATGAATTCTTTGACCACAGGCAGCGCTACGTCGGCCTCAAGCAGTGCCAGTCGAACTTCCCGAAGCATTTCCTGGGTGTTGCTTTCTGTGATTCGGGCTTCGCCCTTGATATTTTTGACAACCCGCGTCAAACGATCAGAAAGGTTTTCAAACATCTTGTATCTGCCAAACGTGTAGGAATTGGATATCGAGTAAACTTGGAACCATGAACGAGACTCTATTGTACGCCTTTGCTGTAACCGTGCTGCTGGCCTCTGGTGGTTTGGCAGCCCTGTGTGTTTTCGGGTCTGCACGGGTGCCTTTCTGGCTCGACCGCAGTGTTTTTGCATTGGGCTTGGTCACGGCCGGCGTGTTGTTGTATTCCACGCTTTTTCAAATCGATGGCATGCATTTTGGTTTTGCAGTCGGCTTGATGTGTGTCGTCTGGGTGGCAGCCGTGGTGGCCTTTGTCGAAGGGTTTGTAGACCGAGTGCCCTTTCTGGAAATGTTCATTTTTCCGCTGTGTGCGCTTGTATTTCTGCTTGAGTTGTTGGTGGGCGAAGAATCCCATGTGCCGATGGCCATGGACTGGTTGTTCCAGGCCCATCTCTTGATTGCAATTTCTGCCTACAGCCTGCTGGGTCTCGCCGCAGTGCATTCCATTGTGATGGCCTACCAAGAGAAAATGCTTCATCAGCCGCTTCGCATGGGCAGGGAAGGTCAGGCCAAGCGCGAGCGCATGCTGGACCATTTGCCTTCCCTGATTTCCATGGAGTCCATTCTGTTCAGGCAGCTATGGGCTGGTTTCGTCCTGCTCTCCCTGACTCTGATTTCGGGCTTTCTGTTTTCCGAGCAGTGGAGCGGTCACGCGTTCCGCTTTGATCACAAAACCCTGTTTTCGGTCATTTCCTGGGTGTCTTTTGCGGTCCTTTTGGGGGGACGTCTGCTACTGGGCTGGCGTGGCAAGGTGGCTTTGCGTTGGTGCCTGGGCAGCTACGTCATGTTGTTTCTGGCCTACTTTGGCACGCAGTTTGTGCTTGAGTTCATCTTGAAAAGAGCGGTCTAATGGGGCGCATATTGTTCTTTTTGATTCTTGCTGGCGTGGCTTATATTGTTTTCAAAAGCTGGCAAAGAAAGCAGGTTTCGGGCGCTGGGGGCATGTCCTCCCGGGAAAAGGTTTCTCACAATCCCCGTGAGGTGATCTATCCCTGTAAGCATTGCGGTGCCTACAGCCCCCTGTCTGAGGGAGTGATGCTGCAAGGGCGTTTTTACTGCAGCGCAGACCATGCCAAATTGGCCGGCGAAAAAATGGTCAATTAGGCGGTTTGACGCACAGGAGTACGGGTATGTGGCTGGATGAAGATGGATGGATCGATCAACCCTGGGTTCACAGAATTCCCTGTTCCAACCACGACCCCAGACCCCTGGGTACCCAGATTGACTCGCTGGTCATTCATTGCATCAGTCTTCCCGAGCGGGTGCACGACTTTGAGCCCGTCAAAGCCCTTTTTCTGAACCAACTCGATTGCACGGCCCACCCGGAGTACGCGGCGCTTGAGGGCTTGCATGTGTCGTCGCATTTTGTGATTGACAGGCAGGGCGGGGTGTACCAGTTCGTGTCCTGCGATCGGCGAGCCTGGCACGCGGGTGTATCGGGTGCGATGGACCGACAGAACTTCAATCATTTTTCGCTGGGCATCGAGCTGCTTGGTGATGTGTATTGCCCGTTTGAGCAAGCTCAATACGACAGCCTTTACAAGTTGATTGCCGAGTTGCGCGATCGTTATCCACTGAAATATGCATTCGCCCATTCAGAGATTGCGCCCACCCGCAAAACCGATCCTGGTCCCTTCTTTGACTGGAAAAGAATCCGTAAATCCTACACTTACGATTTGTTGCCCAAAGCCTGATTTGCGGTAGCCCCCTCGGCCCTCGTTCTATTTGTCCACCACTTGTCCAGATCTTGTCCACATTCTCTGAAATGTGGACAACTTTGTGCATGGTTCGTGGAAAAGAAAAGCGTTGCAAATTTGAATTGCGACCACTACAATTAGTTTCAGACCTCGCACAAAACACAACATATAGTGGTCTGTCATTCAAACCAACAACAATGTAAATTCTTCAACGCGCGCTTTCCAGGAGATATGTGCATGCAAACCAGCCATGAATCTGCCGCCATACAGACCAAGGCCCCAGCCTTCGACATCGACGGCCAGGCCTCCAGCAAGCAGGCAGACAGCACCTATGCCAATTACAAAATCATTCGCAGAAACGGTGCGGTGGTGGGTTTCGAGCCCAGCAAGATCGCGATCGCAATGACCAAAGCGTTTCTGGCCGTCAATGGTGGCCAGGGCGCGGCTTCCGCGCGCGTGCGTGAGCTGGTCGAACAACTGACTGCCCAGGTGGTTTCAGCCCTGGTGCGTCGTCAACCGTCCGGCGGCATCTTCCACATTGAAGACATTCAGGATCAGGTTGAGCTGGCCTTGATGCGTTCAGGCGAAGCCGAAGTGGCGCGTGCCTACGTGCTTTACCGTGAGCGCCGCGCACAAGAGCGCGCGCAGCAGAAAGTCGAGCAGGCCCAAACGCATGCCTTGAACGTGGTGGACGGCGATGTAACCCGCCCACTGGATGTGGACAGTCTGAAAAGCCTGATTGAGGCTGCGGCCGTTGGACTGGAAGGCATTGACACCGACCACATTCTGAAAGAGACCCTGAAAAACCTGTACGACGGCGTGAAAGTGGCCGAGGTGTACAAGTCAGCCATTCTGGCCTCACGCGCCATGATCGAAAACGAGCCCAGTTACACGCTGGTGACTTCGCGTCTGTTGTTGCACACCATCCGCCGTGAAATCATTGGTCGGGAAATTGCGCAAGACGAAATGGCGCAGGTGTACCCAGAATATTTCCCCCAGTTCATCAAGAAGGGCATTGAAGCCGGTCTGCTGGACAACCGCCTGGCCCAGTTCGACATGAAGAAGCTGGGCGCTGCGCTGAACTACAAGCGCGACCTGCAATTCGATTATCTGGGCCTGCAAACTCTGTATGACCGCTATTTCCTGCACGTTGATGGCACCCGCATTGAAATGCCTCAGGCTTTCTACATGCGCGTTGCGATGGGCCTGGCGCTGAACGAAGTGGATCGCGAGGCGCGCGCAATCGAGTTTTACGAAGTGCTGTCTACCTTTGACTTCATGAGCTCTACGCCCACACTGTTCAACAGCGGCACCATTCGTTCTCAACTGTCCTCTTGCTACCTCACCACCATCGGTGACGACCTCGACGACATCTATGAAGGCATCAAGGAAAACGCGTTGCTGTCCAAGTACGCAGGCGGCCTGGGCAACGACTGGACACCCGTTCGCGCATTGGGCAGCCACATCAAGGGCACCAACGGCAAATCCCAAGGTGTTGTGCCTTTCCTGAAAGTGGTAAACGACACAGCCGTGGCTGTGAACCAAGGCGGCAAGCGCAAAGGCGCGGTGTGTGCCTACCTAGAGACTTGGCACCTGGACATCGAAGAGTTTCTGGAACTGCGCAAGAACACCGGTGACGATCGCCGTCGCACCCACGACATGAACACAGCGAACTGGATTCCCGACCTGTTCATGAAGCGTGTGATGGAAAATGGCGAATGGACCCTGTTTAGCCCGGCCGACACACCCGATCTGCATGATCTGTACGGCAAGGCTTTTGAAAAGGCCTATGTGGGCTACGAAGAAAAGGCCGCACGTGGCGAGCTGAAGCTGCATAAAAAAGTGGACGCCAACAAACTGTGGCGCAAAATCCTGTCTATGCTGTTCGAAACAGGCCACCCCTGGATCACTTTCAAGGACCCTTGCAACATTCGCAGCCCCCAGCAACACGTTGGTGTGGTTCACTCGTCCAACCTGTGTACAGAAATTACACTGAACACCAGCGCCACTGAAATTGCAGTGTGTAACCTGGGTTCTGTGAACATGACTGCGCACCTGAAAAAGGGCGAGAACGGCGAATACACGCTGGACCATGACAAACTGCGCAGCACGGTGCGCGTTGCCATGCGCATGCTCGACAACGTGATTGACATCAACTACTACGCCGTGGGCAAGGCGCGCAATTCAAACCTGCGTCACCGCCCAGTGGGCATGGGCATGATGGGCTTCCAGGATGCGCTGCACATGATGCGCAAGCCTTACGCCTCTCGCGACGCCGTAGAATTCGCTGACGAAAGCATGGAAGCCATTTGCTACTACGCTTACGAGGCCTCCTCTGACTTGGCCGCAGAGCGTGGTGTGTACAGCACGTACAAGGGCTCCCTGTGGGACAAGGGCATTCTGCCGCTGGACAGCATCAAGCTGCTGGAAGAAGAACGTGGCGGTTACCTTGAAGTGGACACTTCGTCCACCATGGACTGGGACAGCCTGCGGGCCAAAATCAAGGCTCAGGGCATGCGCAACTCCAATTGCGTGGCCATTGCCCCAACCGCGACCATTTCCAACATCATTGGCGTGGCCGCGTCGATTGAGCCCACATTCCAGAACCTGTACGTGAAGTCGAACCTCAGCGGCGAGTTCACCATCGTCAACGAACACCTGGTGCGCGACCTGAAGCGCCTGGGCATCTGGGACGAAGTGATGATTTCTGACCTGAAATACTTCGATGGTTCAGTCATGAAGATCGACCGCATTCCGGAAGACCTGAAGCGTTTGTACGCCACGGCTTTCGAGATGGACCCACGCTGGCTGGTTGAAGCCGCCGCGCGTCGCCAAAAGTGGATCGATCAGGCCCAGAGCTTGAACATCTACATGGCGGGTGTGTCGGGCAAACGTCTGGACGACACCTACAAGCTGGCTTGGACACGCGGTTTGAAAACCACGTACTACCTGCGCACCATTGGTGCAACCCACGCCGAGAAATCCACGCTGAAAGGTGGTGAATTGAACGCCGTGAACGCCGATGGTGGTGCCTCTGTAGCCTTTACTTCTGCGCCGGCAACGGGCCTTGTGCCCAACCTGCCAGAGCAGGAGGTGGAGGGCAAGGTGTGTACACTTCGACCCGGCGACGATGGCTTTGAAGAATGCGAGGCCTGCCAGTAAGGCTTGCCCCTCGGTTAATAATTGAACATAATGACACTGTGATTTTGTACAGTGTATTATTTGGGAGTAAAAAGTATGCTGTCTTGGGAAGACGAATTCGAGCAAAGCATGGGAACCACCACCGCTGCTGCACCTGCCGCAGTGAAGATGCCAACCATGCCTGAAGTGGCACCCAGCCTGTATCAAAAGGCCGCCCAGCCCGTCGCCAAATCAGAGGGTTCTGCCGCACGTGTGCGCGCCGCTGACAAGCGCGTCATCAATGGCACCACCGATGTCAACCAGCTGGTGCCATTCAAGTACAAGTGGGCCTGGGAAAAGTACCTCAGCGGTTGTGCCAACCACTGGATGCCCCAGGAAATCAACATGGACCGCGACATCGCTTTGTGGAAAAGCCAAGATGGCTTGACCGAAGATGAGCGCCTGCTGGTCAAGCGCAATTTGGGCTTCTTTGTCACGGCCGATTCACTGGCAGCCAACAACATCGTGCTGGGCACCTACCGCCACATCACTGCACCTGAGTGCCGTCAGTTCCTGTTGCGTCAGGCTTTTGAAGAGGCCATTCACACCCACGCCTACCAGTACATCGTAGAAAGCCTGGGCATTGATGAGGCAGAAACCTTCAACGCTTACAACGAAGTGCCCTGCATCAAGGCCAAAGACGAGTTTCTGATTCCTTTCATCGACGTGCTGACCGACCCTGAGTTCAAAACCGGCACCCCTGAAGCAGACCAGAAGCTGTTGAAGTCATTGATCGCTTTTGCCTGCATCATGGAAGGCATGTTCTTTTATGTGGGCTTTGTCCAGATTCTGGCCCTGGGTCGCCAGAACAAGATGATTGGCGCTGCCGAGCAGTTCCAGTACATCCTGCGTGACGAGTCCATGCACTGCAACTTCGGTATCGATCTGATCAACACCGTGAAGCTGGAAAACCCACACCTGTGGACCCCAGAGTTCAAGGAAGAGATCAAGGCCATGTTCTACAAAGCCGTTGAGCTTGAACACGCCTACGCCGTGGACACCATGCCACGCGGTGTGTTGGGTTTGAATTCCGCCCAGTTCATGGAATACATGCGTTTCATCGCCAACCGCCGTTCCAATCAGATTGGTTTGGGCACATTGTTTGAAGGCGCCAGCAATCCCTTCCCATGGATGAGCGAGATGATGGACCTGAAGAAGGAAACCAACTTCTTCGAGCGTCGTGTGACCGAGTACCAGACTGGTGGTGCGCTGAGCTGGGATTGACATTTCAGAATGGTTGCCGCCCACAAGGGCGACGACCATTCTGAATATTCAGGACGCAGCGTCTAGGCGTGCGTTCTGTGGAAACATCACGCGTCGTGCGTCCTCATCCATTTCGGTTTTGAAGGTATGGCGCGATTTTAGCGCTTCAGCGCGCTGTGCTGCTGGTCGAGCGTTGATTTCATCAAGCAGCCTTTTCACATTTGGAAGATTATCCCAAGCCTTGTCGCCCAAGATAAAAGGGACAGCGCGCGCCCAACCCCACACTGCCATATCGACGAGACTGTAACTGTCTCCCAACATATATTGATGTTTGCTGAGTTGTGCATCGATCAGGCCCCAATGACGCTGTGCTTCAAAGTCGTAACGGTTTACTGCATAGGTCTTGGGTTCGGGGGCGAAGTGCTTGAAATGCACAGCCTGACCCGAGTATGGTCCGATCCCGGTGGCCACAAACATTAGCCACGAAAGCATCTGCGCGCGTTGCTCTGGTGTGTTTTTGGGTAAGAATTTGCCGGTTTTTTCAGCCAGGTACAGAAGAATCGCATTACTGTCAAACACTACAGCACTGCCATCCACAATCGCAGGCGTTTTGGCATTCGGGTTGATCGCGGTGTACTCAGGTGAGTGCTGCTCTCCTTTACGCGTGTCTACAGGAATCAATTCATAGGGAAGGTTAGCCTCTTCGAGGAAAAGGGCCACCTTGGCTGGATTCGGGGAAGGGTGGTAATAAAATTTGATCATGATTGGCCTTTAAAAGCGGGTTTAAAAATCATCGTTTCCAAATTTGAAGAAAGGGGTCGAGTCGGCATTCTGTTTAATTGCTGAAGTGATTTGACTCGTAGGGCTCTATCGATGAGTTTCACTTCAAAATCTAGAGTGTCATTTCGACAGCTGACCTAACCCTGTGATGCCAACTTTCATGGCGAAGAGGTCAGGTTGGTTTTGTTCGACCTTGTTCCTACCAACCAATGGTAACAAAATTCTGGTACGATCGGTCCAAAATTTATTGTAAGGCATATTGCTTATGGCTCGACATCTGGAGTTTGATCCCACCGAGGCTATCGCTTTTGCGGTAGAGGCATTTTGGCAGTTTGGTTATGGGCAGCTGTCTGCTGGTAAAATAGCTGAGGCGATGGCGGTTGCAAAATCATCGCTGTACAACACCTATGGATCGAAGCGAGAACTTTTTCTTGAATCGATTGATCACTATGCCAGCAACCAGCGTTCGAAGTTGCTCCAGCGCGCTAGCGGAGAGAATGTTGGAACTGTGTTACGTCAGTTGTTGCTAGAGGTCGTTTCTGATAACCATGCAGGCAGGGGCTGCTTGTTGGCAAACACCGCTTCTGAATTCGGGTCGAGTGACGACGAAGTTCGTCAACGCGTTAAAGCGGGATTTGACGGAATGATTGAGGCGTTTGCTAATCTAGTTCAGGTAGGTCAAATGACTGGTCAGTTCTCATCAATGGTTGACGCGCGTCGGTATGCCGCTGTGCTGGTTACCGGTGTTTCAGGGCTGCGTACCCTGGTTAAATGCGGTTACTCCGCCGATGAGCTTGAATGTGTCGTTGAAAGCTTGCTTGCTGGACTGGTCGATTGACCAGCCGAAGGCTGCCCAACAACGCAAACCAGCAGATCGAAGTCGATTTTGTTCCGTGGTCAGCTATGATGAATGGTTAAAGTGATTTAGAAAAATCGGCTGAGGTATGACCCAACAAATCATTCACATTCATCGCGAGCCGGTGGAACTGTACAAAATACTGAAATTTACGGGCATGGCCGACAGTGGCGGAGGTGCCAAGAATGTGATCGCCGACGGCCAGGTGAAGGTCAACGGCGCTGTGGAATTGCAAAAGCGCAAGAAAATCATGTCGGGCGACTCGATTGAATTTGCCGGTGTGAAATACACCGTCAAGCTGGAAGACAGCGCGCCTTGATTGTGGCTAGGCGCGCCGCCTTTCCTTATTTCCAGGCGCCGTTGGTCACCCGAACTGCATAAAACCCACTGTAGCCATCGGTGTACCAGATCTCTTTTCGCTCCGGCACAAAGGCCGGGCTGGACATGGCCCAGTCGCTGGCAGGGGCAGGCACCGTCAAAACCCGAGGCTGAACCGGTGCATTGAAGTAGGCCACTTCCTTGGGGTTTGCTGGGTCGCGAATGTCAAACACACGCAAGCCGGACAAAATCATGCTGCAGGCCACAATCGTCGGGTCGGTGCGGGTAGGTACATTGCAGTAGTGCCCTGCATAGCCGCCTGCCGGGTTGCTTGCACCGGGGTCGTTGGCGATGGTGGCGCGGTTTTCTTTGTTGTGCACAGCCAGCCGCATGTTTGAGATCACCTTGGGGTGCTTTTCATCGGAGATGTCAATCATCCGGGCCGCACCCACCACGGGGCCGTTGGATGACACCACTGGGCTGCCGTCGCCGTTCGAGTATTCGTCAATTTCAACCAGGTAAGGCTTGCCTTTGATGGTGATAGGAATCGCATTCTGAGGAATTGTCACCAGGTCCCAGGTGACCCGGGAAATTTCTTTCACTTGCGGATTGGGCTTTCTGGCCTGAATTTCTGACACATCCAGAATGATCACGCCAGCCGGGCCACTGATGCCAGCCACATAAGCCCGATTGCCATCCGCACTGATCGACAAGCCGTGGGAAGGGTAGTAACCCGCCCAAATCGGCTTTGGCAGCGAAGGGTTGGAAATGTCCAAGGCCACGATGGTGGAGGTGGATGGCGAAGCGGAATAGAAGGTTTTGCCATCGGGCGACATACCACTTTCATGACCAAACACGCCCAGCGGGGTGGATGATTTAAACACGGGGTGACGACAGTCTTTCGAAATGTCGTACACGTCGACCACACCTGGGCCGAATGCCGGGTTGCCCAGCACTGCGGCAAGAACACCGCCTTGCTGACTGACCACCAGGCTTTCGTGGGGGGACAACATCGCCGGGGTAACCAATGAGTCGGTTTTGACCGGGTGCGTGGGGTCGCTCATGTCAATGACGGCGACGCCCTGTTGTTTGTCAGCCAGGTTTGTGGGGTAAAGCAAGGTGCTGTCGTAGTAGGCGCAATCGTGCCCACTGGCGTCCACATAACGTTCCACTTTGAACCCGCCCACCGTGCCGATGGCATTGGCCGTCACCAGTGAGCCCACCAGTTGCGTGTTACAGGTAAAGCCCAAAGCGGCCGCTCCAGAGTCGTGGTCAGCCTGCGACACTCGGCCCTGCATGCCTGTTTCAGGATGAGAGCCTGGACCGCATGTGCCTTGAGGCGTGGCAGGAATGAGTGCACCGTCCGCCGCTGCTGCCTGCACGGTGCCGCCTCCGCTACTGCCTGTTGTAAAAGCGTCTTTGTTGCCCATGCAGCCCGTGGCCGCCAGGCAGGCGATGCACAGTATTGACCATGCTTGTTTCATGGATTGTCTCCAGTTTGGTTAAGGCTTGCCAGCCGGTTTTGCATCCAGCCTATTTCACTGGTTTGCTCCGCAATGACGTTTTTTGCGAAGGCTCGAACCAGATTTGTGTGGGCGTTGTGTTCAGTAAAGCGAGCCATCTCAAGCGCTGCCTGATGGTGCCGCATCATGAGTTCAAGAAAGAACCGCTCTTTGGCGGTGCCTTTCAAATTTTGCAGTGATGTCAGTTGCGCTGGCGTAGCCAGCCCTTCCATGGCACCGTCCAGACCATTGCAGCGTGACACGTACAACAGGTCGTCCAACCGCGTGATTCCTTGGGCATGTTGTACCCATTGCATGGGCGGGCCGACCATGACAACCGGCTTTCCCCATGCGCCCAGCCAGCCTTGCATCTGCCCAATTTCAAGCAGTTGGCTGTTGTAGATGGTGCTGGCCAGCCCCTGTGCTTCAGCCGAGTTGTCACTGCGCAACATCTGGGCCATTTGCAAGGCCTGGTTGTGGTGGATGATCATGCTTTGTGCAAACCCGATGTCCACGTCCCCAGGCCGGATGGTTGGCGACACGGCCAAACCGCCGAGTCCCAACAGGAATGCGGTTGCCAGCAGTGTCAGTCCCGCGCGTTTGAGCAGGGGGGTTAGCATGAAATCTCCAGGTGCGAATTGTGTGGTGTGTAGGACTTGTACTTGCCTGTGTGGATATTGGATTAAACCGCGTTGAGCCTGCTTTCATGCGTGGGCGTTTTACCGGATAATCGCGACATGCAGACATTTTCGACACGGGTGCTGGCGCTGATCCCGCCCATGACCCAGCTCAACACGCCCTATCCGTCCACCGCCTACCTGACCGGTTTTCTGCGTTCGCAGGGGGTGTCGGCCACGCAAGCAGACATTGCGCTGGATCTGGTTCTCAGCCTGTTTTCTGCAGAGGGCATGGACGCCATTGCCGATGAAATCGAGCAGCAAGAAGAGGTGACCGAGCGTGTCGCCTTGTTTATGTCTCAGTTGGATCGTTACCGGCAAACCATTGAGCCGACCATTCACTTTTTGCAAGGCAAAGATTCCACGCTGGCCCATCGCATCAATTCGGGGCGATTTCTTCCCGAGGGTCCACGGTTTGAACAACTGAATGCCTATCTGGAGGAAGAGGGGGAAGATCCCCTGGCTTGGGCATTTGGTGCTTTGGGCGCGCAAGACCGGGCGCGACACCTTGCAACCCTTTATCTCAATGACATCTCGGATGTCATCAAAGACGCCATCGACCCACGTTTTGAGTTTGTGCGTTATGCAGAAAGCCTGGCCGCCAGTCAGCCGAGTTTTGAGCCCTTGGCGCAGGCCTTGGCTCAGCCATTTACCTTGATTGACGAAGTGTTGGTCAGCCTGACCTTGCAGGTGGTTCGCGATGAAGCGCCCGAGCTGGTGCTGCTTTCGGTGCCCTTCCCTGGTGCGGTTTATGCTGCGCTCAGAATGGCCCAAGCCATTCGTCAGGAATTCCCGGCCGTGCGCATCAGCTTGGGGGGCGGCTATGTGAACACGGAGTTGCGAGAGTTGAAAGAGCCCCGGCTGTTCGATTTTGTGGACTTTGTGACACTGGACGGCGGGGAGAAGCCCTTGTTGGCCCTGCTGGAATACCTTGAAGGCCGAAGAGGCCTGAAGAGGTTGGTTCGCACCTTTGTGCGCAACGAAGAGGGCGAGGTGCAGTACATCAACCTCAATGAGCCGGACGTTCCCTTTTCCGATGTGGGCACCCCCACCTGGGACGGTCTGCCGCTGGGCGACTATCTCAGCTTGCTCGACATGCTCAACCCGATGCATCGGCTTTGGAGCGATGGCCGCTGGAACAAGCTGACCGTGGCGCATGGCTGTTACTGGAAGAAGTGCAGCTTTTGTGACGTCAGTCTGGACTACATTTCCAGATATGAAACCACCACCGCTGAAACCCTGGTGGACCGGATTGAAACCATTGTGGCTGAAACGGGGCAGACTGGCTTTCATTTTGTGGATGAAGCCGCGCCGCCCAAGGCGCTCAAAACCCTGTCAGCCGAGTTGATCAAACGCAATGTGGCCATTTCGTGGTGGGGCAATATCCGATTCGAAAAGTCATTTGATGCAGAGCTGTGCCAGCAAATGGCTGAAGCGGGTTGCATCGCGGTGAGTGGCGGGCTGGAGGTTGCCTCGGACCGCTTGCTCCAGCTGATGAAGAAGGGGGTGTCGGTGGCGCAGGTTGCGCGTGTGACCAAAGATTTTTCCGATGCAGGCATTCTGGTGCATGCCTACTTGATGTACGGTTTTCCCACGCAGACTGTGCAAGACACGGTGGATGCTCTTGAATACGTGCGCCAGTTGTTTGCTGCGGGTTGTATTCAGTCCGGGTTTTTTCACCGATTCACCTGCACGGTTCATTCACCGGTCGGGAAAAATCCCGAAGAGTACGGTGTGGAATTGCTGCCTTTACCAGAAGGCACCTTTGCCAAAAATGACATTGGTTTTGTAGACCCAACCGGTGTGGACCATGAGGCCATGGGGCGCGCTCTCAACAAGGCACTTTACAATTACATGCACGGCATTGGGCTTGATGCAGACGTGCGAAGCTGGTTTGAAGAAAAAGTGCCCCTGCCAACCGTTCACCGTGACTTTATCGAGATTGCACTGGGGAACTCTTGAGTGGCTTGTAGCTACTCACTGCATTTTAGAGGCATGGCGATGAGCGATTTTTCGGGGTCGATGGGGTCTTTGTCAATTGGAGATGATCATCATCCAGACTTTGACGTGGCTGAATGGATGGGTTACGGCGCTGCTCACCATGCCATGGAAGTTCAACAAGCTGAGCAATTTAACAATGGCGCACAGGCAACAGCGCAAAGGCCCGCTTATGTTCCGCCGAGTCCCCAGGTGCTGCATCAAAGAGGACGTTTCATTTGCAGCGCAATCGGCCTGGTGCTTTCGGGTTTGCTGGGGGTTGCGGGCGGGTACACATTGAGCGCTCACAGGGAGGTCGTCGGTGGCGTGTTGATTGGATTGGCCGGATTGGGCTTGGGATGTTCGGCCGCCCTGTGTTGTCTAGGCGGGCAAAACGGGTCAATTGCGGGGTCTTCCCCTGTTTAGTTCGCTTTAATTTAATTGAGTATTTGTTGCTAAAACGCTAAACTGACAGGCTGTTCAAGTTTTGTCATGAAGGAGTTTCGACATGCCTGCGACCAAGACAGTGAGTCAAGCGCCGTCAAAAGGCCGAGCGGCGGCGCCGTCCCGCAAGCCTTCTAAAACAGCATTGTCGCCAGCCGAGGTGACTCCTCTGGAGCTTCTGGCTCCAACCAAGCCCGTTCGTCGCCGCCGCTCAGGCGCGGCAAAGCCCCGCAAGCTCAAGGGTGCCACCACTACATGGCCGTTTCCAACTGGCTCTCGCCCCTGATCGAAGGACTTTTTTCTGATGTTGCTCATCAATATTGTCAGGTTGTTGCTTGAGACTGCAGCAAGCCTGTTGACGTTTTGCCTGTTGTTGCGCGCCTTGATGCAGTGGGTTCGCATACACCCCAGTAATCCGCTGTCGCCCTTTATCTTCTCGATGACCGATTGGTTGGTCAAACCCTTGAGAAAAGGTATTCCGGGTTACGGTGGTCTGGACTGGGCGTCCATCTTCGGCGCCTTTCTGGTGGGTTTTTTGCTTCAGGTGCTTACGGTTTTGCTGTCGATTGCATTTTCCGGAATGAGCGGGCCTGGGCTGGTTGCGCTGGTCACTTTGACAATCCCGCTGGCCATTTTCTGGTTGGTGCGCAACATCGCTTATTTGTTGATGGGCATTGTTCTAATTCAAGTGCTGCTCAGCTGGGTCAATCCGTTTTCACCGATCGCCTCGATTTTAAGCGAATTGTCGAATCCGTTCTTGCAGCCTTTGCGACGCATTCTGCCGCAAGTGGGCAACGTGGATTTGTCTCCGCTGGTGTTTTTCTTGCTGCTACAGATTGTGATGATGGTGCTGCAAAGCCTGATGCCCGGTATGTAACAACCGGGCAGGGCTTCTGAACAGCTTAGTGGCTGACTCGTGAGGTGCCGCCTGAAGTAATGATTCGCACTCGATCACCTGGGCGGAAGGCTTCGTCGGCGTCTTGAACATAAGCCCGTAGCGAGCCGTTGTCCATCTTGACTGTAATCTCCAGACCTTGGCGGGTTGACGCGTTTTTCTCGATGGCTTGACCAGCAACTCCACCTGCCAGTGCGCCCAGCACCGCCCCGATTGTGCTGCCTTTGCCACCACCCACGTTGCTACCAGCCACACCGCCCACAATGGCGCCCGCTGCGGTGCCTACATTGTTGGTGTCGCCTTGGATGGTGACTGTGCGCACACTCTCAACCACACCCTGTTCAATGTACTGGGCGCGACGTGCCTCACCTTCGCGATAGACCGAGCCCGATGTGCTTTGTGAGGCACAGCCAGTGAGTGCGCCCAGGGTAATCAAACCAATGGCACCGATTGCTTTCCAAGATTGAATTCCGTTTTTCATCATACTGTTCCTGTTTGTTGACTTACAGCGCTTCGCCGAACTCGGCCTTGAAGCGCTCTTCGATTTCCGTGCGACTAAAGGCGTAGTTTTGGCCGCCTTTGTGCGCAATTTTCAATGCCCCCATCAAGCTTGCAAGTTTGGCTGCTTTCAACACCGGCATGCCATTGGATAAACCATACAACAAACCGCCACGGTAGGCATCTCCACAGCCTGTTGGGTCTGCGATCTCTGATGCCTTAACGCATCGTATGTCATGACGTTGACCATTCACAAACACCCAGCTGCCCTCGGCACCCCGGGTAACGATGAGTGCTTCCAGTCGGCTTGCCAGTTCTTCCAGCGTGTTTCCCGTCTTGTCACACAACATCTTGGCCTCATAGTCATTGACTGCGGCGTAGCTTGCAAGTTCAATGAAGCGATCCAGCTCGGCTTTGCCAAACATGGGAAGACCCTGACCTGGATCGAATACAAATGGAACACTTGCGGCAGCAAACTGTTCCGCATGCTGGATCATGCCGTCGCGACCATCGGGCGCAATAATTCCAAGTGCAATGTCGCCTGCTGATTCAACCGTGTTGAGGTGTGAGTGCGTCATCGCGCCGGGGTGGAATGCCGTGATCTGGTTGTCATCGAGATCAGTGGTGATGAAGGCCTGGGCCGTGAACTCCGAGTCAACGGTACGCAGGCTGCTGCAGTCAATACCCAGGTGCTGGAAGCGATTCAAATAGCCCGCTGCGTCGTGACCCACCGTGGCCATCGGCACTGGGTTGCCACCCAGCATTTTCAGACCGTACGTAATATTGCCTGCACAACCGCCCCAGTCCTTTCTCAAGGTGGGCACTAAAAAGGCGACATTCAGGATATGCACCTGATCTGGCAGGATCTGGTCTTTAAATCGACCTTCAAACACCATGATGGTGTCAAAGGCGATGGATCCGCAAATCAGGACTCGTTTGCTGCTCATGGGTTAAATCCTTGGTGGTTCAAATGAAATCGGGACTGCCGTCCAGCAATTCTAGCCTGAAGCCGGCGGTTTCTCGCTCTGGCAGTTGTTGCTTGAGCTTGCTCAGGTTCAAATAGGCACTTAATTCAAGCGTGGCCCCCGGGGGCACGGGAAGATTCGGTGAAATGTGCTTGTCCCGAAGTTGGTAATCAGCGGGCTTTAACGTCCGCACGGCAAGCACTTGCTCATTGGAGTCGACCAGCGTGACGCGCAAATGTGGCCAGTGGGCTGGCAAATGTTGTTGATTTTTGAGTGTCAGTTCAAGCACAACCTCGTCGGAGTTGCGCTTGTTCAGCCCGCTGCCTTCAATTCTCAATGCCGCAGTGGCGGGCAATGCTGTCCAGCGTTGAAGCCAGGCGGGGGCGTTGGAAAGAGTTTGATTGTTCAGGGGCAACTGCTGAAGCAGGGTGGTTCGAAAGCCCAAGGCCACTTGCATGGCCAGCAGCAGTATCAGGCTGGGTAAAGCAATTCGGGCCCAGACGGGCAAGCCCATGAATCGTTGGGTCAACCTTGGCGCGGGTGTTGAAAAGCCCTGTAGATCGGGTAGTGTCTCCGTGGCCGGGGCAGGGCTGGACTCATCGGAGGCACCAAGTTTGAGATTGGCCCACACTGTGGAGTCTGCCGCGGTAAGGTGTTCAATGCCAGAAAAAACGGACTTGCATTGCCCACATCGAACCTGGCCATCGTGCAGTTGAAGTTGCCCCGCGCTGACCTTGAACAGCGTATTGCATCGGGGGCAACGGGTTGCAAGACTCATGCTGTGGTGTCGGATATGCCCTTTTGGCCGTGCAGGCAAACCCAGCCGTCGCGTTCGGCCCACACGCGCATGGGCATCCATTGGGCGTAATGGGCGATCACCTCGTCGGCCTGTCGGGCAAGCACCCCCGACAGCACAAGGTCTCCGCCCTCTTCAACGTGCTGACACAAGCTGGGGGCCAGCAGCTTGAGTGGATTGGAAAGAATATTGGCCACCACCACTGGAAACTGTCGTTTGGCGGCCGGATAGTCGGGCAAGCCGCATGGCATGGTCACCCCGTTGCGCTCCGCATTGTAGGCCGTACTTTCAACCGCTTGAGGGTCAATGTCCACACCCACTGCAGCGCGGGCACCCAGTTTCAAGGCTGCGATGCCCAAAATGCCAGACCCACAGCCGTAGTCGAGTATGTCCATGTCGCTTAGCGCATGTTCGCAAAGCCAGGTGAGACACAAGGCGGTGGTTGGATGCGAGCCGGTGCCGAAGGCCAGGCCGGGGTCCAGCCGCAGGTTGATTCGGCGATCGTCGGCTTCGGTGTCGTGCCAGGTGGGCACGATCCAGAGCTTGTCGGTGATTGGAATGGGGTCAAACTGGGATTGAGTCAAACGCACCCAGTCTTCCTGGGGAACGTCGCTGAATTCGACCTTGACCCCGTCGAGCAGGTCTGCCGGAATTTCAGCGAAGATTTGCTCGCCTTCCTGTCGGTTGCGAAACAGCGCGACCACGTGATTGATGTCCCAGGCTGCCGACTCGGGCTCCATGCCGGGTTCGCCGAACAAGGGTTGCTCTTCATCGCTGTCAGCCAGCGCATCTTCAAGGCTGACCGCCAACGCACCCAACTCCATCAAAGCGTCAGACACTTCGTCTGCCGCTGCAAAAGGCAGGGTGAGCTTTGCCTGCGTCAGGGGTGGGGCTGCTGACAGGTCAGTTTGGGTCATTTGGAACGCTGCTCCAGTTTGTGTTCAAGGTAGTGAATGCTTGTACCACCTTCCACAAAGCGGGCGTCTTCCATCAGTTCGCGGTGAAGTGCCGTGTTGGTTTTGATGCCATCCACAACCAGTTCAGACAGGGCCTGCCGCATGCGGGCAATCGCCTGCTGACGGGTTTCACCGTAACTGATGACCTTGGCAATCATGGAGTCGTAGTGAGGGGGTACGTTGTAGCCGCTGTAGACGTGTGAATCGACCCGGATGCCAGGTCCGCCCGGTGCATGCCAGGACTTGATGGGGCCAGGCGATGGGGTGAACTTGAAAGGATCTTCCGCGTTGATTCGGCACTCAATGGCGTGACCGCGCTGTTCGATGTTCTTTTGTTTGAAACGCAGCTTTTCGCCATAGGCGATGCGAATCTGCTCTTGAACAATGTCGATGCCCGTGATCATTTCGGTGACTGGGTGTTCCACCTGCACGCGGGTGTTCATTTCAATGAAATAAAACTCACCGTTCTCGTATAAAAATTCAAACGTGCCTGCGCCTCGGTACGCAATTTTCCGGCAAGCCTCAGCACACCGTTCACCAATTCGCTCGATCAGACGACGTGGAATGTGCGGCGCTGGTGCCTCTTCGATGACCTTTTGATGCCGGCGCTGCATGGAGCAGTCCCGTTCGCCCAGCCAGACCGCGTTGCGGTGTTCGTCGGCAAGAATCTGGATTTCAATGTGGCGCGGGTTTTCCAGAAATTTTTCCATGTAAACCGCCGGGTTGCCAAATGCGGCACCCGCCTCGGTTTTGGTCATGGTGACGGCATTGAGCAACGCCGCCTCGGTGTGCACGACCCGCATGCCGCGCCCACCGCCGCCGCCGGCCGCCTTGATGATGACGGGGTAGCCGATTTGGCGTGCAATTCTCACGATTTCGCGGGGATCGTCGGGCAATTCACCTTCGGAACCGGGTACACAGGGCACGCCTGCGGCGATCATGGCCTGCTTGGCAGACACTTTGTCGCCCATCAACAGGATGGATTCCGCTCGGGGTCCAATGAACACAAAGCCGCTTTTCTCAACGCGATCTGCAAAGCTGGCGTTTTCAGACAGAAAGCCGTAGCCGGGGTGAATCGCCTCGGAATCGGTGACTTCAGCCGCGCTGATGATGGCCGGGATGTTGAGGTAGCTTTCGCGCGAGGGTGCCGGGCCTATGCAAACAGACTCATCGGCCAGCTTGACGTATTTGGCGTCGGTGTCGGCCAGTGAATGCACTGCAACCGTCTTGATGCCCATTTCACGGCAAGCGCGCAAAACGCGCAGGGCGATTTCGCCCCGATTCGCGATCAGGATCTTTCCAAACATGGTGATCGCCTCCGCTTATTCGATGATGAACAGGGGCTGGCCGAATTCCACGGGTTGACCATTGTCGACCAACACGGCCTTGATCACGCCTGTTTTGTCGGCTTCGATTTCATTCAGAAGTTTCATGGCTTCGATGATGCAGATGGTGTCGCCTTCCTTGACGCTTGAACCCACTTCGACGAAGTTGGGTGCGCCGGGGCTGGAGGCGCGATAAAACGTGCCCACCATTGGAGAGGCGACCTTGTGCCCGGCTTCGGCGGCGGCAGCTGGCGCACTGGCGCCTGCCTGTGGTGCAGCAGCTGCCTGGGCAGATGCTGCAGGAACCGCTTGCGGCGCCATCATGGGTTGGGCGGCCATCATCTGGAACTGGGGCGGTTGGCTTTTGACAATTCGTACCTTGCCTTCGCCTTCGGTGACTTCAAGTTCGGAGATGTCTGATTCGGCAACCAGATCAATCAGGGTTTTTAGCTTTCTGAGGTCCATGTGTGAGCTCCATCATGGGATGTTATCTTTTAGTTTTAATGCGAAAAATCGGCAATTTCTTGTAACTTCGCTTATTGTGCCCCCTGATTGGCAGGGGTTGCAAGGTCAAATCACGGGAAGTGCCTTTGCGCCCGGTGCGATGACCGCAGCGATGCGAAAGCATACTCCAAAAATTACTGACCGAGCGCCGCTTTGATCTCGCTCATCTGAATTCGGCCTGCTTTTTTCATTAAAACATTACCATCTTCGTCTAAAACTACAGTAAAGGGTAATCCGCCTTGGGAATTCCCCAGTTTTTCGGCCAGCTCCGAGCCGCCAAATCCGGCCAGTGCAACCGGGTAACTCACCGGGGTTTTCTCAAGAAACGTGTTGACGTTGGCGGTGTTGTCGACAGCAATTCCAATCAATTCGACCTGCTGGGCCTTCAGTGCTGGGTAAAGCGCGCTGAGTTCGGGCATTTCCTCGACACAGGGGGGACACCAGGTGGCCCAGAAGTTCAGTACCACTTTTTTGCCGCGTAGGGCTGCAAGATCCAGTGAGCCTCCTTTGAAGGTGTTGAATGTATGGCCGGTCAGGGGGTAGCCCTCCGTTGGGTGTTTGGGCAAAGTGCCCACAAAAACGCCGACGACCAGTGCCAGAACGGCCAGTCCAATGGTGAGTGCGGTTTTCTTCATGTCGAGAGTCCAGCAGGTGGGTTGTAGGTGTCAAACAGGGCTTGCAGTCCATTTCGATCGGTTTGGAAGGTGAATTCGTCCTGGTTGTTTCGGTTCAGTAGACCCCTTCGATGGGTGGGCGTTGCAACGCCCAGCTTGAACCATCGGCGTTTCCATTGAAAGGCCACTGCCGGGTAGGTCTTGCCGGCGAGCAGGGCGTCGTCGCAAGGTTCTGCCTGCAGGTTGTGATTGAATAGCCAGTAATCGATTTCTTTGGGGTCGTCTGAAAAGACGATCAAGTGGATGTCGGAGTGGTCGCTGGCCGTGCCGTTGACAACGGCGCCGTAGATGATGGGTTCAAATTCCGGTATTTGTGCCATGAATTCAAGCGCGACCGTGCGAAGGGACTGTAGCTGGGCGGGCTGAGTGTCTGACAGGTAGAGTGCCTGATAAGCCCGCAACTCATCCTGAATTTCCTGGTCACTGGGTATGCGGTCTTTGGGTAGTCGACTTTTTCCGGCCAGCTGTTTGATCGCTTTGGCCTTGGCCGACGGGTAATCGTAGCCATCTTCGGCAATCAAGCGGGCCGCCGTCATCGCAATTTCCGTGCGCAGATCGTCATGTGCTTCGAAGAATTCATCCATGGAGGCAGTGTATCCAAATTCGCAGGGTCTACAATAACGGGTTGTCGGAAAGGATAAAAACATGCACATCCACATTTTAGGCATTTGCGGCACTTTCATGGGCGGTGTGGCCCAGCTGGCAAAGGCTTTGGGGCATACGGTCACAGGCTGTGACACCAATGTCTATCCGCCCATGAGCACGCAGCTGGAGCAGGCGGGTATCGGCCTGACAGAAGGTTGGGGCGTTGAGCAACTGGACCTCAAACCTGACCTGTGGGTGGTCGGAAATGTGGTCAGTCGCGGCAACCCGCTGATGGAAGCCATCCTGAATGCTGGCCTGCCTTACACCAGCGGCCCCCAGTGGATTGGCGAACACGTGCTGCGCGGTCGTCAGGTGGTGGCGGTGGCGGGCACGCATGGCAAAACCAGCACCTCATCCATGTTGGCCTGGGTGTTGGACAAGGCTGGGCTGCAACCTGGTTTCTTGATTGGTGGGGTTCCCGGTGGTTTTGGCGTGTCCGCCCGCGTGGGCGAAGGCTTGCCTTTTGTGATTGAGGCCGACGAATACGACACCGCGTTTTTCGACAAACGCTCCAAGTTCGTGCACTACCGGCCGGTGGTTGCGCTTTTGAACAACCTTGAATTCGATCATGCTGACATTTTCCCGGATCTTGCAGCCATTGAGACGCAATTTCATCACCTGGTAAGAACAGTGCCTTCAAAAGGGCGCGTGGTGGCATCGCTGGATTCTCCGGCGCTTGAAAGGGTGATCAAGAAAGGATGCTGGACGCCCGTCAGCCATTTTTCAGCTGAAAGCCAACAGGCGGATTGGTCGGCTTCCATTCTGGGTGCGTCTGATTTTGACGTATTGCATCACGGCAAGACCGTGGGGCGTGTGAGTTGGTCGGCATCGGGTCTGCACAACGTCAACAATGCACTTGCCGTGATTGCGGTTGCTCACTATTGCGGTGTTTTGCCCGCCGATGCCTGCAAGGCCCTTTGTGAGTTTCCGGGGGTAAAGCGTCGAATGGAGCTGCGCGGCGAGATTGACGGCATTCGCGTGTACGACGATTTTGCGCATCACCCTACTGCCATTGACACCACGCTGCGCGGCGCTCGGGCAGCCATGAATGAGCAAGGCGCGCCGCAGGGGCGCTTGATTGCCCTGTTTGAGCCTCGATCAAACACCATGAAAATGGGTACTTTGCGAGCGGCTTTGCCAGACTCTTTTGCAGCGGCCGATGCGGTGTTTTGTCTGACCGAAGGCATCACCTGGGACGTGGCCGATGCGTTGGCCCCCTTGGGGGAAAGACTTCATCTGGTTGGCAGTGTGGCTGAGTTGGTCGATCAGGTGGCAGCCCAGTCCACCACCGGAGATTGGTTGGTGGCGATGAGCAACGGTGCGTTCGGTGGGGTGCACCAACAGTTGTTGCAGGCGTTGACTGAGCGCAAGGGAGCAGGCCATTGACCGGGCTGCCATTTGTACTTGAAAGTCCCGGGCAGTTTTTGCCCGGTGCAGATTACACGCCAGATTGGGTGGTTTACCTTCATGGTTTCCGCTCTTCACCTGCCTCGGTAAAAGCCCAGCGCGTGGTGCAGGCGTTTCTGCAGGCAGGACTTTTGAATCGACTGTGGGTGCCAGCGCTGCCCGCCTCGCCGGTGGATGCGATCGACATGATTCGCACCGAAGTCCGGACTCGCTTGCATCACCATCCGGACTTGCGTTTGGCTTTTGTGGGCAGTTCACTGGGTGGGTTTTATGCGACGGTGCTCGCTGAAGAGGTGCCTTCCAGCCGAGTGGTGCTGATCAACCCGGCTGTGACGCCGCATCTGGACCTGCAAACTCAAATCGGTCGCCAGAAGGTGTATTTCAGCGAAGAGGAAATTGAGTTTGTTCCTGAATACCTTCGGGCGTTAGAGGACATGCGAGTCGGCCGCTTGACAGGAATGAGCCGGTATTTTTTGATGGCAGCCAGCGGTGACGAAGTGCTTGATTTTGATCAAATGACCCGCACTTACGCGCAGGCGCATCAGCTTCGGCTTTCAGGGTCTGACCACGCAATGACCGAATTTGATGACTTTTTACCCTATCTTTTGCTCTTTTTGGGGGTGAAATGAATCGGGCGGGCCCTTGGCGCCAGCATTGCCCGGCCAGTTGGCCCGGCTGGGCCAAAAAGTGGGCAAAAACACGGGGCTCGTTGACCCGAAAGTTGGTTTCAACTGGCGGACGGTTTGAAGTGGAACCCGTGCGACAGGGCTTGCAAGCCCTGACCGGCCGCGACGCGTGGCATCTGGATCTGGCAGGGCGACCCAAGGTTCAGGCTCGCCTGGTCAGACTGCGGCTCAACGGTGTCCCGGTGGTGCTGGCCAAAACGGTGGTGCAGGTCAAAGGTGTACGCAACGACTGGCCGTTCTGGCGTGGCCTTGGGCGACGTTCTTTGGGGACCGCCCTGTTTTCAGACCCCATGGTGCAGCGTGGGCCCCTGTATTTTGCACGGCTACCGGCTCGGCAGGCGTGGATTAAAGCACTGGCCCTGCCCGATGTGTGCCCTGTGTCGGGTTGGTATGTCAGGTGTGCCAGATATTTGCGCAAACCGGGCGCAACGCCCATGTGGGTATTTGAAGTTTTCGTTCCCGCTTTGAACGAAGTCAACCAGGAAAAGTGAATGAATTTGTTTTATGAAGAGGCCGGTGCTTTCAAGGTAGGGCGAGTCATCCTGGAGCAAGGCAACGCCTTTCAGGTGGAAACGCTGCACGGTAAGCGAAGCAAGGTTAAAGGCAGCAGTGTCATGTTGCGCTTTGAAAGTCCGACGTGTGCTGAATTTTCCCAGCAGATGCAAGCTTTGGCAGACGAGATGGATGCCAGTTTTTTGTGGGACTGTGCGCCCGAAGGTGAATTTGAATTCACGGCCATGGCGGAAGAGTATTTTGGTGAAAAGCCCTCAGCAGTGCAGCAGGCGGCGGTGTTGACGGCATTGCATGCCGCACCGGTTTACTTTCATCGCAAAGGCAAGGGCAATTACCGGGCTGCGCCGCCCGATATTTTAAAGGCGGCCCTGGCTGGGCTGGAGAAAAAGCGCTTGGCCGCCGAACAGCAGCAGACCTGGGCAGAGGCCCTGGTTCGTCGTGAGTTGCCCGCTGGCTTTCAGGCCCATGTCGCGCAATTGTTGGTCAACCCCGATAAAAACAGCCTGGAGTACAAGGCCCTGATGCAGGCCTGCACCGAGGCTGGCCGTTCGCCTGACGTCTTGATGATCGAGTGCGGGGCTTTCAAAACGGTGCATGAATTGATGCGAGCCAAGTTCGCAGCCGTGTACTTTCCGAAAGGCACTCGAATTGATTTGCCGCCCCCCGCCGTACCCGAATTCATTGAACGTCTGCCCATGGCTGAGGTTCGTGCTTTTTCGATTGACGACATATCGACCACTGAAATAGACGACGCGTTCAGCGTGGTTTGGCTCAGCGACGAAAGGGCGCGAGTGGGCGTGCACATTGCGGCACCGGGTTTGCTGATTGAGCGCGGCAGCCCCCACGACCGGGTTGCGCGCGAGCGCCTGTCAACCGTGTATGCGCCAGGCGACAAAATCACGATGCTGCCGGACGATGTGGTGGCATTGAGCACCCTGGCCGAGGACACCGTTGCCCCTTGCCTGTCGATTTACACAGACATTGACCTGACCTCGGGCGAATTGATCGGTGACCCGGTGTCACGCGTTGAGCGCGTTCCGATTGCGGCCAACCTTCGGCACAATTTGATGGATCAGGCTGTCTCTCAAGAGGTGTTGGAAGATCCTGCCGTGGCGTCGGTGCCGGAAGTGGGAGAGTTCTTTCCGGCCTTGAAAGTGCTTTGGCTGGGGACCAAGGTGTTGAAGCACAAGCGTGAGCTGGTGCGCGGGCAGCCCGAGAAACACGCACGAATCGATTTCAATTTCTACGTGGATGAGGACGGTAAGGTGGAAATCGTGCCGCGCAGGCGCGACGCTCCGCTGGATTTACTGGTTGCGGAGTGGATGATCTTCGTCAACAACCAGTGGGGCGGTTTGCTGCATGACCACAAGGTTACCGGTATTTACCGCATTCAGCCGCACATGGGGCGGGTTCGCATGTCGACCCACGCAGCCCCGCACGCCGGGCTTGGTGTTCCTCAGTATGCATGGAGCACTTCGCCATTGCGCCGCTACGTGGACTTGATCAACCAGCAACAGCTGATCTCCGTCATTCAGGGTTCACCCGCGCCTTACTCGGCGACCGATGCCGATTTGCTGTCGGCGGTGAACAGTTTTGATGTGACTTACAAGGCCTATGCCGAGTTTCAGCAAAACATGGAGCGCTACTGGTGCTTGCGCTGGATTCAGCAAAAAGGCATTCGAAAGTTCAACGGTGTGGTGGTGAAAGACGAACTGGTGCGTCTGGAGGAAATTCCGCTGTTTGTGCGCCTGGTCGGCGTGACCTCGCCAGGCCGTGGGGTGCAGGTGGAGGTTGAGCTGGATGAGGTGGATGAGCTGACGCTGACGGTGTCGTGCAAGCTGATCGCCTTGAAGCAGGGGCGTGCAACCCGCTTGCTGGATGACGAAGACGAGTTGCCCGACGATGCGGATGCACTTGTGGAGCCTGGCGAAGCAGTGGCGCCACAAGACGAGGGGCAGTCCTGATCATGTCGGTGGCTTTGATGCGCGCACCGTTTGATTTGCGCAGGGCTTTTGCCTTGTCGGTGATTGTGCATCTTCTGTTGTTCATGGTTCATTTTTCAGCCCCGAAGGTGACCACCCGTTACAGTGCGCCGCTTGAGGTCATCTTGGTCAACGCCAAAAGTGACCACACGCCTGACAAAGCCAAGGCGCTTGCTCAGGTCGCACTGGATGGGGGTGGTCAGGCGGACAAGGGCCGCGCGACGACGCTGCCCGTCGACGCCGACGATCCTGTGTCGCAACGGCAACTGGATGCGGCCAAAGCCCGTTTGCAAGCTTTGGAGGCCATTCAGAGCCAGCTTCAGGGTCGGGGTTTGACAATCGACGCAGTGCCAGACACCAATCGGCAGGGGCAAAGCGAGGTAGGTGCCGACCCCAAGTCGCAGCGCGAGCTTCAAATTAAAAAGTTGCAGGCGCAAGTCGCACAGGAGATCAAGAAGTACAACGAGCGACCGCGAAAATACTTCTTTTCACCCGCCACAGCCCCTTACGCCTTCGCCCTGTACGAAGAGGCTTGGCGTTTGCACGTGGAGCAGGAGGGCAACAGCCATTACCCCGAGGAGTTGAAAGGCAAGATTTACGGGAAACTGAGAATGACGGTCTACATTCGCGCCGATGGCAAGTTGGATGACATTGAGGTGGACCAGTCTTCAGGGTCTGCTGTGCTTGATCGGGCAGCCATGATGATTGTTCGCAGATCGTCGCCGTTCCCGCCTTTTCCGGCCGAAATGCGTAAAAAAGCAGATATTCTGGCCATAACGAGAACCTGGGTGTTCAGCCGCGACAAAGTGAGTACGCAATTTTGAGTTTGATGCACTGACATGACAGACCGATACGCAGTGATTGGCAATCCGATTGCCCACAGTCGATCCCCCTGGATACACAGCCACTTTGCCAAGCAATTGGGACTTGATCTGGACTACGGCCGGCAATTGGTGCCACTGGATGATTTTGTGGGTACAGTAAGGGCCATGCAAGAAGCAGGCTACAAGGGGGCCAACGTCACGGTGCCTTTCAAGCAGCAGGCCTTCGAGCTGGGCGATGTTCACAGCGACGCGGTGGCATTTGCAAAGGCAGCCAACACCTTGAAGTTTCTGCCAGACGGCCAGATTCAGACGGACAACACCGATGGCATGGGCCTTTGCCGTGACCTGAGTGACAGGCTGGCGACGAAATCGCTCTCGCTTGCCGAAGTGCAAGTGGTGATGGTGGGTGCCGGTGGTGCTGCCAGTGGTTGTGTGTCCGCATTCAAGCAGGCTGGCGTCAAGCATTTGTCTATCCTGAACCGCACGGCAGACAAGGCCGTGGAATTGGCCCAGCGTGCCACATCCATCCGGTTGCCGGCGTGGGGGGGCGGCTTGCTCGATTTTCCAGGTGACCTTGAAAATATCCCCGTGGTGCTTGTCAATGCTTCCTCAAGCAGTTTGAAGGGCGAGGTACCCACGTTGAACGAGCGGTGGTATTCGGGCACGGTCCTGGCCTACGACATGATGTACGCAGCCCAGCCAACTGCGTTCATGCGCGACATCGGCCCCCGTTTGTCATCAGATGCCTTGCTGTCGGATGGTTTGGGAATGCTGGTTCATCAGGCGGCTTTGTCCTTTGAATGGTGGACGGGTCAACGACCTGACGCTGTCTTGACATTGAATGCACTTCGGACGATTTTGACCGGAGAAAGCAAGTGACAGCCAAGACTCGCAAGCGTGGATTTTTCTTCTGGTTCGGCCGCATTGTCATGTGGTCGGTGATGGCGTTTGTGTTGCTGCAGCTTTGGTACTTTGCACACATTGTGATTTGGGCAAGGGTCAATCCATCCATGACCAGTTTCATGGAGACGCGTCTGGCCCAACTCCGGCAGAAAGACCCCAAGGCGCAGTTGACGCAGCAGTGGGTGCCTTATGAGCAAATATCGCTGAATCTAAAGCGGGCGGTTGTGGCTTCAGAAGACAGCAATTTCGTGAATCACAATGGCGTGGAAGTGGATGCCATTGAAGAGGCCATGAAGCGAAATGCCCGGGGCGGCCGGGTCATTCACGGCGGTTCGACGATCACGCAGCAGTTGGCCAAAAACCTGTTTTTGACCAGCAGGCGCAGTTATATTCGAAAAGGCCAGGAGTTGTTGATTGCCTTCATGCTGGAGGCGGTGTGGAGCAAGCACCGCATTCTGGAGGTTTACCTGAATACGGCTGAATGGGGCAACGGCATTTACGGCGCACAGGCTGCAGCGCAGCACTACTTCCGGGTGAATGCGTCGCAGCTTTCGAGTTATCAGGCGGCCAAAATGGCCAGCATGCTGCCCGCGCCCCGCTATTTTGATCGGCATCCGGGTTCCAATTTTCTAGCCCGAAAAACCGCAACGGTGCAAATGCGCATGTACCAGGTTTATGTGCCCCGTTGACTTGCACCGACTGGCCGGGCTTTGCTTCAGTTTTGCCTGAATAGTGCTTCCCACAGGGCCATGATGGGTTTGCGCAGCGCCAGCATGGCCGGGTCGTCTGTTCTGGATTTGTTGTGCCCTGCAAGGCGCAATGCATGCTGTTTGGCGCGCAGCGACCGATAGGCATCGGCCACCGCTTGGGCTTGGTCCGTGTCGATCAAGCCCAGTTGCCCCGCCATTTTGATCAATGCAATGTTGCCAATGTTGCCAACCAATTCCGGATGGCTGGCGCTGTGTCCGAGAACCAGTGCCTGGGTCATGAATTCCACATCGACCATGCCGCCACGGTCATGTTTGACGTCAAAAAGGCCTGTCGCGTTGGGGTGGCCGTCCAGCATTTTCTGACGCATGGCCAGTACTTCATTGCGCACCTCCTCCCATGGGCGGGGCATTTGAAGAATGTCTGAACGCAGCTGCTCGAAACGCTCGCCAATTTGGGCATCACCCACACAAAAGCGCGCCCGCGTTAATGCCTGATATTCCCAAAACCAAGCCCCTACACCACCCTGGCGTTTTTGGTAGGCCTCGAAGCCAGCCATGTTACTGACCAGCAAGCCCGCATCGCCGTTGGGGCGCAGACGGTAATCGGTCTCGAACAGAATGCCGGCTGCTGTTTGGGTGGTCAGCCAGTGATTGATTCGCTTGGCCAATCTGGAATACAGATCTGCCGCCCGATCGTCCTCGTCATCGAAAAGGAAGATCAGGTCCAGATCGGATGAGTATCCGAGCTCTTTGCCGCCATGCTTTCCGTAGGAAATGATGGCAAATTTGGGCTGAGCGCGGTGCCGGTTGGGCAATTCTTCCCAGCTTCTTTCCAGTACCACCTCCAGTGTGCGGTCGGCCAGTTCAGACAACAGATCGCTGACTTTCTCGACCGTTAGCAGATTTTCGAGGTCTTGGGCCAGGATGCGAAACAGTTGTGCATGGTGTTGTTCCCGGATGAGGTCCATTTGACGCTCAATGTCGGCCTGACCGGTTGGCGTTCGCGAATTGGCCAGGGCTTCACGAAGTTGATCGGCCCACAGCGTCAGGTTGGGCTCAGCCAACAGGGTGCGGGTGTCAATCAGCTCGTCCAGCAGCAAAGGGTGTCGAATCAGGAAGTGGGCAGCCCACGGGCTTGATGCAAGCATGCGGGTGACGCGCATGCGGGCAATCGGATACTCCTCCAGCAGCGACAAGTAAGCACCTCGCCGAGCGACGGTCTCAATCAGTTCAAGACAGTATCGCCAGCAGCTGTCTGGCGCCGCTGTGGCGGTGGCTGCTGCCAGCAGGGTTGGCATCAAGCGGTCGATTCGCTCGCGGTGGGCCTGTGGAAGCATTTTCACCCGGCTCGATTCCATCAGCCTGGTGTATCTGTCTTGCGCGTCTTGCGGATTTTCAAACCCTTTCGTCAGTTTTTCCGACCAGGGTACGCTGAGATCCGGGGTTTCTTCGTCCTCTTGTTTGTCACCAAATGAGTGATCAAAGTGCTGCGCGACAAAGTCACGGTGCGTCGCCAGCGCCCGTAGGAAGATTGCTGGGTCTTCGTAACCCATGGATCGTGCAATCCGAAGCACCTCTGTGGGTGAAGCGGGCAAGCGATGGGTTTGCGCGTCCTCGACATATTGCAGGCGATGCTCCAGGTTTCTCAGGAAGTAATAGGCGGCAATGAGTCGGTCACAGTCTTCGCGGTGCAGCAGGCCAGACTCTGCGCACACTTCAAGCACATCGACTGTGCGGCGCAGTTGCAGTTTGGGTTCACGACCGCCGCGGATTAGCTGGAAGGCCTGCGCTGTGAATTCGATTTCACGAATGCCGCCCCTGCCCAATTTGACGTGCACGGTGCCTGGGTGCTTCAGCTCGTTTTTATTGACCTCGGTGCGAATTTGATCGTGCAGGGATCTCAGTGCACGAATGGCGCCGAAATCAAGGTACTTGCGGTAGACGAATGGCCTGACGAGTTCGGATAGTGTGTCGAGCGCCTTCTGAAATGCCTTGTCCTGATCGGGGTTGACGGACCAGTTGACCACCCGGGACTTGATCCAGGCGTAACGTTCCCATTCACGGCCTTGCACCACAAAATATTCTTCGAGCATGTCGAGGCTGGCCACCAGAGGACCTGCGTCGCCGTTGGGTCGCAGCCGCATGTCAACCCGGAACACGAACCCTTCGTCGGTGACTTCGCTGAGGATTTTAATGACCTTGCGCCCCACCTGTGTGAAAAACTCGGCGTGAGACTGGCTTTTGCCCGTGGGCCCACCCAAAGTGTCGCCATCGTTGGCGTACAGAAAAATCAGGTCAATGTCGCTGGATGCGTTCAGTTCCAGGCCACCCAACTTGCCCATGCCCACCACCATGAGGCAGTCTCCATCGGCAGGCTGACCGAACCGGTCTGCCTGAGCGCGGTGCGCAAAACCCACCGCCAATTGAATGGCCGCGTCGGCCAGAAAGGACAGGGCCTCGGTGACATCAAAAAGCTCAATTTTCCCCAAGAGATCACGCCGCATGATCTCGATCAGGCTGCGTTGTCGAACCAGTCTCAGTTCCCGCATCAGTGCTGCTTCGTCGGTCAGTTCGTGCAGTGGCAACAACCACTGTTCAATCAACGACAACAAATGTTCAGAGTCTGACGAGGAGTCGTTCCAGGCTGGAAAACGGTTCAACCACCGCTTGGCGTATTCCGAGTGGCCCGGCCACACGTTTTGGTAGAAATCCTGTGCATCGCTCATTGTAAAACCGCATCGTCTAGGGGCTTGGCTCTACAATAGCGTACTACAGACAGCAGAAATCTCGGGTAGGGCCTTGTCGCAATTGAATGCCATTTGGAATCGGATCAATCACAAGCAGTTGTTGCACTTTGCACACCTGTTTGCCTGTGCCGTCCTGATTGCCGTGGCCTTGGGTTTGATTGCCTTGAAGTGGTGGATTTTGCCCAGGGCCGATTCCTATCGTCCGTGGATTGAGAGCGCGGTTAGTCAGCAGATAGGGGCTCCTTTCACAATCGGGCAAATTCAGGCGCAATGGCGCGGCCTGTCGCCCACGCTGCAAATCAAAGACCTGCGCGTTCAGGACAAGGACGGCAATGACGGTCTGAATGTGGATGCGGCGTTTGTGCGGCTCAGCTGGACGAGCTTGCTGACCTTCAGCCCCCGGTTCAGTCAGATTGAACTTGAGAAGCCGCAATTGAGCGCTTGGCGTGACAGCGATGGGCTTTTGCATGTGGCTGGCATCGCCTTTCCGGCCAGCAAGGACACCTCCAATCCGGGTTTGAACTGGTTGTTGCATCAAGGGCAGCTTGCCTTGCATCAAGCAAAGTTGGATTGGCGCGACCTCACGGGTCAGACGCCTAACCTTGCCGTGTCAGACATAGACCTGATCCTGAAAAACGGCTTTGGCAGACATCGATTGGGTGTACGTGCCAATGTGCCGGCGCTCACGCCAGATGCATTGTCGCTGACAGCCGATTTTGGCATTCCGGTGTGGGAGCGTCAGCTGGACAACTGGTCAAGCTGGAAGGGCACGGCGTATGCGCAATTTGCTTTGCCTGATCTGGCGTTTTTTCAGCCTTGGCTGGGTTCGCTGCCTGTGAATGTGGCTGTCGCAGGCGTGCGTTCGCGCGCCTGGCTTGATTTCCAAGCGGGTGAAATTACGAAGGCCACACTTCAGACCACCATTGGGCAACTGGCCTTGAATGCCCGGCAGCCCGAGATCAAACCTTTGCAGGTCTCAGAGGTGTCCGCCTTGTTTGATCTGTCGGGGCAAGTCAGTTTGCGTCATCCTTCGGCGGTTTCCGTTCGTGGGCTTCGGATGCGATTTTCGGACGGGGAACGCTTTGGGCCGGCTGACTTTTCGGTGTCCAGGTCGTATGGTGACAGTGCGCAAAACTGGACCTTGACAGCACAAAATCTGGACGCAGCCCAAGCCCGCCGCCTTACTCTGGAGGTGGGTCAAAATCTGGGTCAGGGCCAGGCGATGCAAGGGCTTTCCAACTACACCCTGAATGGCAATCTGAATCGGGTGAAACTGGATTGGCAAACACCACTGAATTCAGATCAGCCCAATTTCAATGCCCTTGCTTTCAATGCCGATGTGAATGTTGAGGATTTGTCCATTCTGTATTCCAAGGTGCAGCCCGATGGTGGGGTGAGCGTGACCGGGTTTAAGGGACTGACCGGCGAATTCAAGGGCAACAACCGTGAAGGTCGCTGGAAAGTGGACAGCAAGAAGGTTGATCTGGCCTTGCCCGAAGTGTTTGCCGCCTCTTTTCTGGACTTTGATCAGGTGGACGGCCAGGGAAGCTGGTCCCATTTGTTTGATCCGTCAAACCCCTTGCTGGTCAAGCTGGATCGTTTGCATGTCAATAACAGGGATGTCGACGCGTCCGTTCAGGGCACTTATCAATTGAATCATCAATCTTCGGATGTGATTGATCTGAATGGAGACCTCAATCGCGCCGAAGTGGCCGCAGTTCCCAAGTACCTCCCGCTGATTGTCGGGCCGCAGGCCCGGGAATGGCTGGCGGGCAGCTTGAAAGGCGGACTGGCCAGCAAAGGCAAACTGGTGTTGAAGGGGCCGCTTGATCAGTTTCCGTTTCATGAAACGCCGGGTGTTGGCGTATTCAGCATCACCGTGCCTGTGGAAAAGGCGGAACTGAAATTCGCGCCAGACTGGCCTGCGATTACCGACATCAAAGGCAACGTCAGCTTGAAAGGCAAAAACATGCACATTTTGGCAGAAAGCGCCAAAACGCAAGGTGCATTGCTTCAGGGGGTGAATGCGGACATTGACAATCTGGACGCTTGGGAACCCGTCCTGAAAATCAAGGGGACAAGCAAAGGTGCCTTGCAAGACATGGTGAGCTATGTGAATGCCAGCCCTGTGAACGGCTTTGTGGGTGGCTTGTTGACCACTGCACGCGCGCAGGGCAATGCCCTGTTGAAGCTCGACCTGAATTTGCCCTTGAACAAGCTCGCGGACACCACAGTCAATGGCACGCTGGCCTTTGAAAAGAACACCGTTCAACTGCTTCGCGGAATGCCCAAGGTGAGCGCGCTGAACGGTAACCTCGGATTTTCTGACAAGGGCATTAAAATCGACGGTCTGAAGGGAGTTGCTCTTGGCGAACCTGTGCTGATTTCAGGCAGCACCAATGCGCAGGGCCAGATCGCCATTCGGGCCACTGGTCAGGCCCGCGCCCGTGAGCTGGCGGACTACGTGGACTCGACCTTTGCCCCCTACATGTCAGGCGCTACGCCATTTACGGTGAACGTGGTTTCCAACAAATCCGGTTTAAATGTGCTGGTGAACAGCACCCTTCAAGGGCTGGGTGTGAATTTGCCGCCGCCCTTTGGCAAGTCGGCCGATTCGGCGGTGCCCTTGAAAATCAGGCAGACCGTGGGTGATTCTGGAGAAGACTGGAATGTGTCTCTGGGGCAGGACGATTCGCTGGTGGGTCTGCTTAAGGCTCGCTTTGTGCCGGATGGCAATGACAGCCGGTTTGCATCACTGAATTTTGCCGTTGGCGTTCCGCTGGAGAACAGCAGTAGTGGCATCAATGGCACTGTGCGGGCCCAGAACATCGACATGGACCGCTGGAAATCCATTTTCTCGGGTTTGTTCGATCCGATCCAGGTTTTGTCGGGCAAAGCGCAATCTTCAGACTCCTTGTTGGGTTTGCTCAGAACAGGAAAGGGTGGGTTGCCAAAAACGCGGGTCAATCTGCAGGCGGATCATCTGGTGTTTGGCAAAAAGCAGTTTGATTCGGTGTGGGTAACTGCTCGAACCGTGGAAAACCGCTGGCAATTTGACGTCCGTGCAGCCGGGGTGGATGGCTATTTGTCCTGGGTGTCTGATGAGACGCGACCCGATGGCGCTGTATTGGCCCGATTCAAGAAATTGAGTATTCCCAAGTCGCTGGACAGCGACATGAAATCCGCGGTCGAAGATCCGGTGTCCAGTATTCCTGCTTTGGACATTGAAGCGGACGACTTTACTTTGAATGGACTGAAACTGGGCAAGCTGAGTTTGCTGGCGTTTAATCAAACCCGCGACGAACGTGCAAGGGCGACTTTGAACGACAAGCCCAAGGAATGGCGACTTGAAAAACTGGTGCTTGAAAATCCGGAATCCGTCACGCGCGCCAATGGGATTTGGCAGTACGGGCAGAAGCTGTCCAGCCAAAGCACGGATCTGCAAATTGACCAGACTGTGAAAGACGCGGGCGGCCTGCTGACGCGGCTCGGGATGGCGGGTGTTTTCAAAGGCGGAGAGGGCACTTTGAAAGGCCGATTAAAGTGGGACGATGCGCCCACCGCGATTGATTACGGTTCACTGTCGGGGCAGTTTAAACTGGTCAGCAAGAATGGCCAGTTTCTAAAAGCCGACCCGGGTGTGGCCAAATTGCTCGGCGTGTTGTCGTTGCAGAGCATTCCGCGTCGGTTTGCACTCGACTTCAAGGACATTTTTTCAAAGGGCTTTGCTTACGACAGCATTGATGCAGACGTCACGCTGAAGCGCGGGGTGGCCACCACCCGAAATTTTAAAATGCAGGGCCCAAGCGCCACCGTGCTGATGCAGGGCGACCTGAACCTGAAAGAGGAAACCCAGAACCTCAATGTGGTGGTGTTGCCTGATTTGAATCCGACGGGGGGATCCTTGTTGTATTCGCTGATTGCAGCAAACCCGGCTGTGGGCTTGGCCTCCATCATTGCCGATTTTGTATTCAAGGACCCGCTGGCCAAGGTGTTTTCATTCCAGTACAAGGTCACAGGGGCATGGGATGCCCCCAATATTGAACGCGTCAAGGGCCAACAAAGCCCCGAACAAGCCACTCCCAAACAATGAGGCACCTGCCATGAGCCAAGTCACCGTTGCCAGTTTGCAGATGATTTCAACCCCCGACTGGAAGGCCAACCTTCTGGAGGCGGCTCGCCTGATCGCCGAGGCGGCAGACCGTGGTGCGAAGGTCATGCTGCTGCCTGAGTACTTTTGCATCATGGGAATGGGCGACCGTGCCAAGTTGGCCATACAGGAGCCGTACGGCGAAGGTCCAATTCAGGACTTTCTGGCTCAACAGGCCCGTCAGCATGAGGTTTACATCATTGCAGGCACCTTGCCGATTGAATCGGATCAACAAGACCGTGTTTACAACAGCACCCTGGTGTTCGATCCAGATGGGCAATGCATGGGTCGGTATGACAAGATTCATCTCTTCTGCTTCAACAATGGCCGGGAATCCTACAACGAAGCCAACACGCTGGTGGCGGGCAAAACGCCTGTGGTAGTCGACTTGGCTGGTCTTAGGGTGGGGCTGTCCGTGTGTTACGACCTGCGCTTTCCTGAACTGTACAGGGCCATGGGCAAGCTGGATCTGATCGTCGTGCCGGCGGCATTCACCTACACCACTGGCAAGGCCCACTGGGAATTGCTGTTGAGGGCGCGCGCGGTGGAAAACCAGTGTTATGTGCTGGCGTGTGGTCAGGGCGGCCAACATGAAAACGGACGTAGAACGTTTGGGCACTCCATGCTGATTGACCCGTGGGGTGAAGTGCTGGCCTGCGAAAAAGAAGGCGCTGCCGTGGTGTGCGGTGTGCTGGACACTGATAAGATAGACCAGGTAAGAACCAGTTTGCCCGCATTGACGCACCGTGTGATGTGAGGCAAGCCCATTGACAGGTGTAATTCATGAAAGCAGTTGAAACCGCAATTAACCACATCGCCACCGCTCAGGACATTCTCTGGACGCCCTACGGCCTGAACGAAGAGCATGTACACAAGGCGTTTGCCGAGATTTTCAGTCACAAAGTGGACTTTGCAGACCTGTATTTTCAGCACAGCCTGATCGAAGGGTGGTCGCTGGATGAAGGCATCGTGAAATCAGGCAGTTTCAACATCGAGCAGGGTGTGGGTGTTCGTGCGGTCAGCGGTGAAAAAACAGCCTTTGCCTATTCCGATGACATCGGATTGAAGCCGATATTGCAAGCCGCCAAATCTGTTCGTGAAATTGCGGGTGTTGGCAAGTCAGTCAGCAAAAGCCTGAAAACCGGCAAAGGCTTGAACGCCGGAGCAGGCCTGAATCTGTACGGTCCGCTGAATCCGATTCCGACCCTGACCTCCACCGAGAAGGTGGAGCTGCTTCGCCGGCTTGAGCAATTCGCACGCAAACGTGACCCAAGGGTCATTCAGGTGATGGCCAATGTAGTCGGGGCCTACGATGTGGTGATGGTAGTACGCAGTGATGGGCATTTGGCCGCCGACATTCGACCGCTGGTTCGTGTGAATGTCAGTGTGGTGGTGGAAAGCAAAGGTCAAAGAGAAACTGGCTCGTCAGGCGGCGGCGGTCGGTTTGGTTTTGCGTACTTCGACGATGAGCGATTGAAACACTACGCTGACACGGCCGTTGATCAAGCCCTGATTAATCTTGAAGCCAGGCCTGCGCCTGCCGGGGCACAAACTGTGGTGCTCGGCCCAGGCTGGCCTGGAGTGCTTCTGCATGAGGCGGTGGGCCATGGTTTGGAGGGGGACTTCAATCGCAAGGGCTCCAGCGCATTCAGCGGTCGAATTGGCGAGCGGGTGGCAGCCAAAGGCGTGACCGTTGTGGATGATGGCACGCTGGTTAACCGACGTGGTTCACTGAATGTAGACGACGAAGGCAACAAAACGGAATGCACCGTTTTGATCGAAGACGGCATTTTGAAGGGCTACATTCAGGACATGACCAATGCACGACTGATGAAAATGCCAGTCACTGGCAATGGTCGCCGTGAAAGCTTTGCGCACTTGCCCATGCCCCGCATGACCAATACTTACATGCTGGGCGGAGACACCCCGCCTGAGGAAATTATCGCCAGTGTGAAAGATGGCGTGTACGCCGTGAATTTTGGTGGTGGACAGGTGGACATCACCAGTGGCAAGTTTGTGTTTTCTGCCTCATTGGCTTACAAGATTGAAAATGGCAAGGTGACCTACCCAGTGAAGGGGGCAACCTTGATCGGCAATGGCCCCGACGCGATGACCAAGGTCAGCATGATTGGCAACGATATGGCACTGGATGAAGGTGTGGGTGTGTGTGGCAAAGAAGGGCAAAGCGTACCAGTCGGTGTGGGGCAGCCCACCCTCCGGATTGACGGTCTGGTGATGGGCGGCACGCAATGAGCACTAGCCTAGTGCTGTCGGGGCTGTGGTGAAGGAGGCTGCTGAACCTCCTCCTCAATGTCCTCCAGCAAACTCAATAAAGTGTGCGTGGTGGAGTCAGTGGCCAGGTTTTTTGCAGCCCTTATTGCCCTTTTCCCGGAGTATTCCTCGCCGTTGACTCGAATCTGCTCGCCGTCTTTCAGGAAATCACTGGCCAGATACCATCCCAGATGACTGCTTGGGTGTAACTCAAGCCCTTTTTCGAGGACAGATTTGACTTGCTGCCTGGCCGCATCATTCAACGGCGTTCCGGTGTCTCGGGCGTCCAGTAACAAGTGTTCTAATCGATCGAATGTGTAAGCCGCTGTGGCTTTGAAGACATGCGGTGAAAACGGAATGCCAATTTCCGGGCCGTATCTTTGTTCAAGCTGGTTTTCCCGAATGTCCTTTAAGAAATCATTTGCCAGATTTTGAGCTCGCAGATTCAAGCCCTGCTCTGTGGTGCTGGCGTTTGTGACAGGGATGGGGGCGTTCGTCGGTATCTGACTATTTTGGATTGGATGCATGAAAAGCGTTGAATTCAAATGAAAGTCTTTCGTTGCAACACGTGGGTTTTAGTTCACATTGCTTGCTAAAATGCGGATCGGCGTGTGGTGAGCCTTGCGCGTACAGTCCAAATTGGTTAAATTGCTGCTATGACTTCAGTAATCGCTCACTCTTTTTACGCTTTTTTTGGCTTCTTTGCCTGGTATTGGCAAGCGGCGGAAGAGGGTTGTGCTTAAGCGAAACTGAAAGCAAACAAACACCAAACCGCCAGGAAGTAGAACCTGGCGGTTTTTTTTTGCATTCAGGAGATTTTGAAAATGAACACGGTGACTGACGATTTGAGAATCAAAGAAATCAAAGAATTGAACACCCCAGCGTCTGTCATTGCGGATGTGCCCATGACCGCGGACGTGGCTAAAACCGTGTCGAACTGTCGTGAAGCCATTCACAAGATTCTGCACGGTGCAGACGATCGCCTGATTGTTGTCATGGGCCCCTGCTCAATTCACGACACCAAGGCGGCCATGGAATATGCCAAAAAGCTGATGGCCAAACGCGCACAATATGCCGAAGATCTTGAGATTGTGATGCGCGTGTACTTCGAAAAGCCGCGCACCACAGTGGGCTGGAAAGGTTTGATCAATGACCCCGACCTGAATGGCAGTTTTCAGATCAACAAAGGCTTGAAAATGGCCCGTGAGGTGCTGTTTGACATCAACAGCCTGGGTTTGCCAGCGGGCACCGAGTTTCTCGACATGATCACGCCGCAATACATTGCTGACCTGGTTAGCTGGGGGGCGATTGGTGCGCGCACCACTGAAAGCCAGATTCACCGTGAGCTGTCCTCCGGTTTGTCTTGTGCCGTGGGTTTCAAAAACGGCACAGACGGAAACGTCAAAATTGCAGTCGATGCCATCAAGGCAGCGCAACATCCACACCACTTCCTGAGTGTCACCAAAGAGGGTCGCAGTGCGATCGTCAGTACACAGGGCAATGAAGACTGCCACATCATTTTGCGTGGTGGCAAAGCCCCCAATTACGATGCAGCCTCTGTGGAAGCTGCCGCGACCGAGATTGGCAAGTCAGGTCTGGCTGCCCGCATCATGATTGACGCCAGCCATGGCAACAGCTCAAAGGTGCCGAAGAACCAGGTGGGCGTGTGTGAAAACATCGCCGAACAGTTGGCTGCCGGTGACGCCCGCATCATGGGTGTGATGGTTGAAAGCCACTTGGTAGAGGGTAGGCAAGACCTGGAGCCAGGCAAGCCGCTGACCTACGGGCAAAGCATCACCGATGGTTGCGTGGGCTGGGACGACAGCGAGGCTGTGCTGGAAACACTGGCCGCTGGCGTGCGCAAACGCAGGTTGGCTCAGGTAGGTCACTGATTAATGGGGTTTGTGCATGGCTTTTCTGATCATGGAAAGCCGTGCTTCACTGCCTGGATGGCTACTCAGAAAGGAGCCCGCCGTGTTTTCTGGGTCCAGTGTGGCCAATTTCTGGTGTAGTTTCAGCAAACTTTCCAGCGAAAGCTGCTTTTTCTCAAATCGTGCAATCGCGAATTGATCCGCTTCGGTCTCGAATTCTTTGGAGTACGAGGCGTTGACAGCGGCTGTGGACAGCGCTGCCAGAATGGAGGAGCTGTCGCCGAAAAGGGCGAATGCAAAGACGCCTGAAACGCTGGTTTGAATGACTTGGCGGAGCAAATGGCGTTTCTGAATGTGACCGATTTCATGGGCCAAAGCACCCATGATGGCGTCGTTGTCGTTGACCAATTTGACCAGTTCATCGGTGAGGACAATGTTTCCATCGGGTAAGGCAAATGCATTGGGCCCCATCGCTGAAGATCGGAATACGAGTCGCATGGGGATGTGATCTTCCGTCTGGCTTCGAAGTGCATCAAATTGCTTGATCAACGACTTGCGCTCTTTCACTGCAAGCGATGAGGGCAAAAAAATCTGTTTGTCCAACAATTGGAGCGTGTTGTCGCTCAGTTTGCTGAGGGTGTTGGCCGGCAATTGCTCAGCCAGAACCTGAACGCTGAGGGGTAGAAGCACTTTGTAGCAGCCATAGGCCAGCATCAGGCTGACAAGAATTGTGGTTATCAGATGCCAGTACGACCGAACCATTCGGTCATACCAACTTGTCGGTGTCCGCAAGCGTTCTGGCAGCGTTTTTGCATACTGACGGTCAATTTCCAAAATGGCTTGGCCATTCAGAACAAACTTGAGTGGTGCCCCCGGCACTGGCTCAACGATTTGCACTGAAGACAGATCGAATGAACGAATGGACTCAGAATTCTCAAGGCATACGGAATCCTCAAGAATGCGGACTTCCACCGCATGTCTCTGCGAGTTTTGCCCATCTTGAAAGACTCCGCGCATCAATGAGTTGCTCAAAGGGCAAGGTCAATATTCAAACTGTCGAAAATGCTGTCAGCAACCATCCCTTTGGATGGCTCAACTGGCTTGAATTCAGCAACCAGTTGGTCACAATCGCCCAGTGACAGGGATTCCAGCTTGGCGGAGATGATCTTGACCTTTGCCACTGGGTAGTACAGCCCGAAAGTGCAGAGGGTCAATACCCCGTTGATCAGGCTTAGACCAATGAAGGATCCCAGGGGCAAGGCGCTTTTGAACGGATGCCGATGGTTCAGGTTGACGTGGTTCCAGTACAGGTTGTGGGCGCTTGCCTGCACGAATGCTTTGTAGGCCCAGAAGGCCAGTGGCGGCAGGATGACCAACAGCAGTTCGGGCCCAGCCGAGACAATTCGCCCGGCAACTGTCGCCAGGTTCGGCAGGCCACCCCCCGAGATCACTGCAAATATTGCAGCGGCAACCAGGGCAGCTGTGCCGCCGATGCACACCGCGACCCACACGGCAGCTTTGCGCAGCAGGATCGGAAAACGCAATTCCGATTGAAACTGCATGTCGCCAAATTGGGCGTTGTTTCCAAAAAACAGGGCCTGCTTCCAGATCAGGTAAACGATTGCACCTGCTTCCAAGACCACAAGGCTCAGGCCCGTGATCAACATTTTAAGCATTGGCGCATCTGCAAAAACAAGCCCAGTCAGCCCCCCAAGCAAGCCTGCCAGCACACCGCAAAGAATCAGCATTCCGAGGAATTTAAAAAGCACGATGTAATAATCGCCAACCGACCCAGAAAACCCCATGCGCACATTCCCGATGCTGGTGTTGCTCAAATTGAAACGCACGCTGCGCACCAGCAGCGCAGGAAAGGCAAACCAGAATACGACAGTCAATAAGGCTGCAATTGGAGCGGCAAACAGCGAACAGACGGCGAATACAGCCAATGCAACCATCACCAGCACATGACCAACAAGCATGGATTTGGGATTCGCATGGAAGTCGAAGCGCTGACCGTTTATTTCAGTATTTTGATAGAGATATCGTTTGGTGCGTACCCGCGCCCATGGACGGTAAAGGCTTAAGGTCACAATCGTGAGTAGAACATTGACAACCCAGATTTTGAAAAATTCAGCGCCTTTGCCGTGAAATTGAAAGTGGTTTGAAGTTGATTGCATGAATTTAAGTGAAGTAGAAAAATTGGCAATATGAAGCACGACTCTGTGGGACACGCGGGCCATTTGGTTCCATTGCCCATTACAATCAAAGCCAGATTGTTGTATCAAATCAGACTCACGCCTTATGAAATCCACCCGCAAAGCAAGCGCTGAAACGCAGTATCTCGGCAACCTCATTCGCATTCGCGGGGCTCGCCAACACAACCTCAACGACGTTGACATTGACATCAAGACTGGTGAAATCACTGTCTTTACGGGGGTGTCTGGAAGTGGAAAAAGCTCGCTGGTGTTTGACACGCTGTATGCGGAAGGTCAGCGCCGCTACGTCGAGACTTTTTCGCCTTACGCGCGGCAATTTCTGGATCGCATGGACAAGCCGGATGTGGACTGCATCGAAGGCGTGTTGCCTGCGATTGCGATCGATCAGGCCAACCCGGTGCGCACGTCACGCAGCACTGTCGGTACGATGACCGAGATCAATGATCACCTGAAGCTGATTTATGCACGGGCTGCCCATCTGCACTGTCGGCAATGCGGTCAATGGGTCAGGCAAGACACAGTGGCCAGCATTCGTCATTCGATCGTTGAACGCGCGGCCGATCTGGGTGATCCCCGCCTCCTGATTACTTTCCCTGTGCAGGTTCCTGCAAAAATGGACGCGCAAGAGGTAGCAGATTTCTTAAGTGCCCAAGGTTACACGCGCATTCACCGGGAAACCGTGGTGAAAAAGGGACGCACCAACAGCCACAAAATTCTGGATGTGGTGCAAGACCGATTCCGGGTTGGCGGTGTGGAAGAAAGTCGGTTAAGCGACGCTGCGGGAAGCGCTTTGCTGCGCGGCAAGGGCAAGCTGAATGTGTTTGTGCTGGCTGAAGAGGGTCAACCCGAGCCTGAGCCATGGCGCTATTCAGAAGGCCTGCATTGCGCCACATGTGACCTCGAGTACACCTTGCCTTTGCCGAGCCACTTCTCGTTCAATTCACCCCTGGGCGCTTGCGACACTTGCCGTGGATTTGGCCGGGTGATTGGCATTGATTATGGACTGGTCATTCCAGATGAAAGCAAAAGCCTGGCGCAGGGGTGTGTGAAGCCCTGGCAAACCGAAAGTTTCAACCCCTGCCAGAAAGACCTGGTTCGATACGCCAAAAAGCGGGGCATTGCCACCGACATTGCCTATCGTGATCTTCCCGAGGAGGACAAGCTTTGGGTGATTGAAGGGGACGCCAATTTTGATGGCAATTGGGAAGGCCCCACCTTTTATGGCGTGGCCCGCTTTTTTGAATGGCTGGAAACCCGCACTTACAAGATGCACGTGCGAGTGATGTTGTCGAAATACCGCAGCTACACCCCTTGTACAGCCTGTAACGGTGCCCGCTTGAAGCCCGATTCGCTGCTGTGGCGACTTGAAGGACACACCATACACGACTTGATGAAAATGCCGGTTACCCAGGTCAAGTCTTTGTTTGATACCTTGCGTTTGCAGGGTGCGCTGGATGAAGCAAGCGACCTTGTGTTGCAGGAAATTCGAACCCGCCTGGGCTTTTTGGTGCAGGTCGGCCTGGGTTACCTCACGCTTGATCGCCAAAGCCGAACTTTGTCTGGCGGCGAGGTGCAACGCATCAATCTGACCACGGCTCTGGGCAGTTCGCTGGTGAATACCCTCTTTGTACTGGACGAGCCGTCCGTAGGGCTGCATCCGCGCGACATCGCCCGTGTGGCTCAAGCCATGCAACGTCTGAAAGCGGCAGGCAACACTTTGGTCGTGGTTGAACACGACCCGCAATTGATGAACCAGGCGGATCGCCTGGTCGACATCGGGCCTGGTCCGGGTGAAGCGGGCGGCAACATTGTGTTTGACGGCAGCCCAGCTGACATCGTCCATGCTGATTCACTGACTGCGCAGTATTTGAAAGGTCAGAGAAAAGTCGTGGAGGCCTCTACGCCATTGGGCGATTCCGGGCAGCACATTGCGTTGCATGGTGTGCGGGCCAACAATTTGAAAAATCTGGATGTGGACATTCCCTTGAACCGTTTGGTGGTTCTGACTGGTGTGTCCGGTTCGGGCAAATCCACCTTGGTGCAAGATGTTTTGGTTCCTGCCATCAAAAAAATCAAAGGCGAGCCGACGGAGCCCCCTGGCGAATTGGATGGCCTGACCGGGGCAGATCTGATTGCCAACCTGGCCTTCGTGGACCAAAGTCCAATCGGGAAGACCACTCGAAGCAACCCAGCCAGTTACGTGGGCGCGTTTGATGAATTGCGCAAGCTGTTTGCCAAAACCACCGTGTCGGTTGAGCGCGGCTACAAGCCCGGTTTTTTCAGTTTCAACAGCGGTGACGGCCGTTGCCCGGTGTGTGCAGGCAATGGTTTTGAGCACGTTGAAATGCAGTTTTTGAGTGACGTGTATCTGCGCTGCGCTGAATGCGGTGGCACACGTTATCGCCCCGAGGCGCTGGAAGTCACGCTGGAGCGAAAAGGCGAAACCTTGAACATGGCGCAAGTGCTCGAATTGACTGTAGAACGGGCCTTGCATTTGTTCGAGCATGACACCGCTTTGCTGAAAACACTGAAGCCACTGGAGTTGGTGGGTTTGTCGTATTTGCGCTTGGGGCAACCAGTACCGACTTTGAGCGGCGGCGAAGCACAACGCCTGAAACTGGCCGGATTCTTGGCGGGCATCAAAACCAGCGTCAGTGGACAAAAGACCGCTACAAAGGGCGATCTGTTTGTGTTTGATGAACCCACCACGGGTTTGCATTTTGACGACGTGGCAAAGTTGATGCGATCGCTGCGACTGCTGCAAGAGGCGGGGCACAGCGTGCTGGTGGTTGAGCACAATCTGGACGTGATTTGTGCTGCCGACTGGGTGATTGACCTGGGGCCTGAAGCAGGCGAGGCAGGAGGGCAGCTGGTGGCACAGGGCACACCGCTGGAACTTGCCAAGGTCCACGGCAGCCACACTGGGCAGGCGATTGCCCAATACTTGAACCAATCCGATTTGCTGCAGGCCGCTGACCTGAATGCATCGATCGATATGGTGGAGGATGTGGGCCTTGCCTATGGGTCCACTGGCGCATTGAAGCGCGCCCAGACCGCAGGCATAGAAATTTTGCACGCCCGTGAACACAATCTGAAGAATGTCAGCCTGACCTTGCCCCGGGAGAAGATGACGGTCATCACGGGGCCGTCGGGCAGTGGCAAGTCAACTTTGGCGTTCGACATTTTGTTCAGCGAGGGGCAACGCCGGTATCTGGAAAGCCTGAATGCTTACGCGCGTCAGTTTGTGCAACCCGCCGCCAAGCCGGATGTGGATGCGATTTTTGGAATTCCTCCGACGGTGGCGATTGAGCAGCGCACCAGTCGGGGTGGTCGCAAAAGTACCGTGGCCACGGTCACCGAGGTGTATCACTTTCTGCGCCTGATGTATGTGAAGTTGGGCATTCAGCATTGTCCGGCCTGTTCGGTGGCGATTGCGCCCCAAAGCATGGCCAGCATGTTGGCGCAGATCATGCAAAGCTACAAAGGCAAAAGCGTTACCCTGTTGGCACCGCTGGTGCAGGGCCGCAAAGGCATTTACAACGAAATCGCCAAATGGGCTGTGGACCGTGGCTATGAAAGGTTGCGAGTCGACGGGGCTTATGTGCCCACCAACCCCTGGCCGAAGCTGGCCCGTTACCAGGAGCATCACATCGAATTGCCGGTGCAAACACTGCTGGTGGAGCCCAAAGCCGAGCAGAGTATTCGGCAAGCGTTGGAGACTGCCCTGGAGCATGGCAAGGGCAATGTGATGGTTGAAAGTGAGGCGGGTTCAGTGCGCTACTTCTCGACCAAGCGCGCCTGCCCGAGTTGCGCACGAAGTTTCCCTGAACTCGACCCGCGACTGTTTAGCTACAACAGCAAGCACGGCTGGTGTCCGTCTTGCTTTGGGGTCGGCGAGAAAATCGATGGGTTTGATGCCGAAACCACCGGCGAGGAGGGGCGCTGGCTGTCTGAACAAGATCGCAGCGCTGAAGACGATGGCGACAGTGTTTATCTGGGCAACAGCCTGACATGCTCAAGCTGCAACGGGCAACGGTTGAACGCCACGGCACTGGCGGTCAGCTTCAAGGGCCAGAGTATTGCCGAGGTGGCCGATCAAACCGTGGCAGACGCCTTGACCTGGTCTGAACGGCTCACCTTGGATGAAAGGGAGCAGACCATTGCCAAAGACATTCTGCTGGAAATGCAGGGGCGCTTGAAATTCCTGAAGCAGGTGGGACTGGATTACCTGCACCTGAACCGCAGTGCGCCTACCTTGAGTGGCGGTGAAGCCCAGCGCATTCGGCTGGCGTCGCAACTGGGTACCAACCTGCGTGGTGTGTGTTACGTATTGGACGAGCCTACCATTGGCCTGCACACGCGTGACAACCACCGTTTGCTGGACGCGCTGGAAGAACTGCGGGCCAAGGGCAACACCCTGGTGGTGGTTGAGCACGACATGGACACCATGCGCCGCGCAGACCGTTTGGTGGACATCGGCCCAGGGGCGGGCAAGCTGGGTGGGCAGATTATGGCCCAGGGTACTGTGGATGAACTGAAACACGATCCGGCCTCACTGACTGGTCGCTACTTGCGCGAACCGATCCCCCGATTGAAGTCGCCGTTGCGACCTGTGGACAAAGACACGCCACGCTTGATGCTTCGCGGTGCGCGCCTACACAACATCAATGGCCTGGATGTGGAAATTCCAGTGGGTAGGCTGGTTGCAGTGACGGGGGTTTCTGGCAGTGGCAAATCCACCCTGGCCCGAGACATTTTGCTGACCAATATGCGTCAGTTCGTGAATCGCAAGGCCGGCGCTTCAACAGACTGGTTTGCGTGTGAGGGCATTGACCACGCCGAATTGATTTCACGCGTGCTGGAAGTGGACCAAACGCCGATCGGAAAGACCCCACGCAGTTGCCCAGCCACTTACATCGGCTTTTGGAACCGCATACGCAATGTACTGGCCGACACCCTGGAAGCGCGCATGCGCGGTTTTGCCGCCAACCGGTTCAGCTTTAATACGGGGCCTGGCCGATGCCCAGTCTGTGAAGGGCAGGGCATGCAGACCGTAGAAATGAATTTTTTGCCGGATGTGAAGGTGGTTTGCGAAGCCTGCCGTGGCAAACGCTTCAATCCGGAAACGCTGCAAGTGGCCTGGCGCGACAAAACGGCGGCAGACATTCTGAACATGAATGTCACCGAAGCGGTGGCGTTTTTTGATGCCCATCCCGCCATCGCCCATCCTTTGAGTTTGTTGCACGACGTGGGTTTGGGTTATTTAACCCTTGGGCAGGCCAGCCCGACTTTGAGTGGTGGCGAGGCACAACGGATCAAGCTGGTGACCGAGCTGGTGAAGGTGCGCGAGAACAAAGCCGGTGTGCAGATGAGCCCACCCACCCTGTATGTGTTGGACGAGCCCACCGTGGGTCTACACATGAACGATGTTGAAAAGCTGATTGCTGTCTTGCATCGCTTGGTGGATGCGGGGCACACGGTGGTGGTGATTGAACACGATTTGGATCTGATTGCCCAAGCGGATTGGGTGATCGACATGGGGCCAGAGGCCGGTGTGGGCGGAGGTCAACTCGTTGCGCAGGGAGTGCCTCAACAATTGAAACCTGTTCGCAAGGGGCTGGTCAGTCACACCGCCAAGGCGTTGGACGATTTTTACAAAGGGTAAAGGAACCAACTTTTTTTAATTGCTACTTAGTTCGGTTTTTGATGCATTGATCGGGAACTTCAAGCTCTTCGGTGACCACCCAAACTAAACGGGTATACCGCCGAAGGGCAAGTTCTGGTCGGTCACATTTCGAACGGGTAGCAAGATGCCAGCACAATTTGACGCCAAATCGTACATCAGCAAACAGGCTTTCAGTCCAGTCACTGAGGTTTGGGATCATGACGAGAAAATGGTCATTTCTTCCTTCACGAAGAAAGGTGGAGTTGATGAAGCTGTGGCTGATATTGCTGCCACTTCTCGTGAAGTGTGTGCCGCAGCCATTCAGTCTCTTAATCTAAAGAATGGAGCTGCGCTCGATATTCATTTGCTGAATGGGGCAATGGCCACGCTGGAATCTGTGTTGAAAAATATCGATGGACAGCTGAAAGATCAACACATCAGATTATTGAAATCTCAATTTCAAAAATTCAAGGCGTTAAAGAACCTTCATGCGAAGAAAAATGGCTTTGAATTGGTGTCCAGAAATCAAGGCGAATATAGCGAAATAGCAGCCGATCTTCGAAAAGTTGATCCACGAAATGAACAATTCGCCAAATTCGCTGCTCAGCTAAAAGGTGATAGGGAAGTCACCTCGGCCCTATCCAGCGCCAGTGAACAACCAAGTTCCGTCCTGCCCTCTTCCCAGAATAATTCTGCGTCCGAGGTCTTTCCTGCAGCGAGCTCAAAAATCTCGTCCGCCCTGGAAGTTCCTCTGAATGGCGTTCGATCCTCAATCGAAGGAACGCTTCACACTCTAGGGAATTCACCTTTGGAGCATTCAAAAGCAACACGCCTTAGAGAAGTGCAGGCAATGCTTGATGCAATTCCCGAGCAGCCGAATTAACCGAACATCCGAATTAATTTCTCGTTGGAGTCTGATATGCCCGGTGCAAATCCAATTGCTGATCAAGTTTCAAACCCTGTGAATTCGGCTGTCGTGAATAGTCAATTGACTCAGGCAGTCAATTTGGCGGAAATGTCGAATAACCTTGCGAAAATGTTGTACGAAGACCAGAAAAATGGTCAAGGCCAACGCTTCGATCAACTTTTCCCAGAGATGAAAAAGTCATTGGAGGCAGTGATTGATCTTCTTCAGGCAACGAGAGCAGGCGTTTCTTCAGGCTTGCAAAGTTCTGGTTTGATTGAGACGAAATCAAGCTCTCCGGCTTCTGTCAAGGTCGCGGTGCAACGTGAACTGAACAATGTGTTGTCAGAGATTGATGGTTTGAATTTGCCCAAATCGTTTGTGCACCGTCTCAAGCAAAGTGCCAAGGTGGCGGCTGAGGAATTGTCCAAGAAGGAAAGCATAGAATCAGGCTCCATCAATAGCAGTATCAAGTGCAGATCTTTGAGTCTTCTATCGGAAGAGCGCCTTGATGATGTGGCCAGGCAGTGGTTAGACGAGATCAAAACGGCCTTGCCAGACGAACACTTAACCACGGCCCGTCACGTCGCGTCAAAAATTCAAACCATTCGAGCTGATGGCTTCTTCAAACTTTTGTCTTGTGCCTTGACACCTTTGCCTGTCCAGATTCCAGCAGCGCCTGCCAATGCTCGCGATGCAGCGGCTCGCGCCGCCGAAGCCCGCGCTGGAGGACGTGCTGAACCCGATCCTGTTCTTCAGCCGACATTCCGGCCGATTGATGATTTTGAAGTATTCGCCGATTCAGCTGAAGAAATTCGGCATCAAACAAAACAGCTATTGAATCGAGAGTTACCCACTGAACTGGCTGCTGCACTTGATCTGGATGGCGCATTTCAAGAAATCGACGCAGGTCCATTGTCCGATCTTGGTGCTGTTTTGAGGAATCGACTGGAGGCGGCAGACGCTCCGGATGCTCCGGAAGCCCTTAAAAATCACATGGCGGACGTCAAGTCGATTTCACAGGCTATCGGAAACTCCCCAGGCATTCCAGATACTCTTTTCGATGCGCAAATACTGAACAATTTCGTCAATGCCAAAGCACTCGATCTGGCCTTTCATCAGAAGACCAGGGCCACCGAACCCGAGGTTTATGAAAATGAGTTAACTAAAATCTCCGAGGAAGCTTTGCACAAAGCCATGGTGGGTCGAATTGGTCGAGACATGGGGCTGGATGCCAATCGAACGAATGCCATCAAAAATTTCATTTCGGAATTGCAGATGAAAGGCGCTTCAGCCACTGGGAACACCTCTGCTGCAGTTCACGCACTTAAACAAGCGACTGAAATCTTTGGAAAAGGCGCTGTTGCGTCTTATGCCAAGTGGGGCATGAGCCAGTCGCAAAGACGCAATGCAATCGCCCAATCGGTGGTGGGCTATGTTCAATATTTGACGGGCAGCAGCGATGAAGCCAGCGGCCTGATCAAACAGATGATCAAAAAACCAGCAAGTGGGCAGCCCCGGCCTGGCAATGGCCAATTGACGGACGAAGCAAGTAGGCAATTGGAAAAGTTGGGACAAAGCCTGGTGGATTTGGTAGACCCCAAGCTCAACGTGCATCGCAATAGCGAACTGGAAAGTGTGTTCAGAAATTTGGTGGAAGGCTCGCTTGTAGCCAGTGGAGTAGACAGCCATTCCGTGCAAAGGGCGAGAGAACCCGGAAAGCAGGTTCAAAAACCAATAGTCCTGACAGCGCGATCTATGGCTGTTAAAGAAGCGGAAAATCCAACAGCCAACAACGGTATTCTAAATAAAATCACCCGAATTGGCCTTCCGGTGATGCGTGACGACACAGCAGGCAGAGCCCTTAAGATTCAAAGAACGCTGCAGGCAAACATCGCCAAATCGCTGTTGTTTCATGAAAATAGACTTACCCTAGATCGGGTAAACGAAATGATTGAACAATCCACCAGTTGTGCGCAGTTGTATCAGATTGGTCTGCTTGTGGCGGTGGCCGCCGGTGAACGTCGGTTGGCAACCCGTGCTGGAACCGCTTTGTTGGAGAAATCGTTTGACTTCGAAAAACGTTCAGCTGTGGGTGCCAAGGTGGCAGACAAACAAGTGCTTAGAGATTCGGTGCTATTTTTGATGCGTGCTGATGGGGATTCTTTGTCGGCAGGCTTGCATAACGAGTTAAATAGGCAGGTTACTGTAGGCGGTGCATACAGCGCCAATGGGGTCTCAGATCAAGAGAAGAGAAGCGGCAAGGTTGATCCCTTTACTTTGAGAAGAACGGCGAGGAAAGAGGCTCAGAACGAAATTCTGGATCGTGTACCCGAAGCTGAGCCTGAAGCGGCGATTCCGGCGCCAGTGCCACCAGTTGTGCCTCGGGTTGTGCCTCAACGACAAGGGTCGCGGATTGTAGAAATGAGTCGATTCAACGGACTTATGCGTAGAACCATTCAAACTGTTTTCGAAAATCCACTTCCCGACATTCCTTTAAGCGACGAGCATCAAACTGCTTTGCGGGCAAATCTGCTTCGTCAGCTGACAGAGGGTGCCGCAGCAGATCGATTCGATCTCTCTCAAGCCGATGAAGACGGGCTCTACGAACGAATGAATCGTGCCTTGAATGTCCTTCTGCCTGAGGCAGATGAATTCACGAAAGAGCAGTTAAACGTGGAACTGACGAGCACTTTTATGCGCCTGAAGGAAACTCGATAGCTTGATGGACGCGAAAATCGGTCAGGATTTTTTCTGACCGATTTTGCTCTCTTTGCCTGCAATCAGGTTGGCAATATTTTGCCGGTGGCGGTAAATCAGCAATGCTGACATCACGGTGATGGCGGCGGTTTCCGGTTGAATGCCAAACAGCAGCGCATCGTAAAACACGGCGAACACCGCGGAAATGAGTGCAGCCAATGAGGAGTACCTGAAGAAGTAGGCAATAATCAGCCAGGTTGCTGCCGTGGCCAGCCCGAGCACCCAATTCAGGGCGAGCAAAACGCCCAGCGCAGTCGCCACGCCTTTGCCGCCTTCAAACTTGAAGAAAATCGGGTAAAGATGACCGATGAATGCCGCAAGGCCAATGAATGCAATGTCACCTTGGCTGTAGTTCAGCGCGTCCTGGAAGTGATAGGCGATGGCCACTGCAACTGTGCCTTTGATGGCGTCACCGAGCAGGGTCAGGATGGCCGCCTTTTTGTTGCCGCTGCGAAGCACATTGGTAGCCCCTGGGTTTTTTGAACCGTAGGTTCGGGGGTCTGCCAAACCTGAAAATCTTGAAACGATGACGGCGAAGGAAATGGAACCGAGCAGGTATGCCACTACGAGGCCAGCAATCAGATTCAGCACAGGCAGTCCTTTTTGAGGTGGTTGTAATTGCCCGATTGTAGCGATTTAACGCGCCCTTGGGTGGCTGCTTTGCAGAATGCTGCGCAAGTGTTCCTTGGCCACGTGCGTGTAGATTTGGGTGGTGCCGATGTCCGCATGACCCAAAAGCAACTGCACCACGCGCAGGTCTGCACCGTGGTTCACCAGATGGGTTGCGAAAGCATGTCTTAGTACGTGCGGACTAATCGGGCTATTAATGCCTGCCCTCAGTGCATACTGTTTAATCAGCTTCCAAAAGCTTTGTCGAGTCATTGCGCCGCCTCGGCGCGTCACAAACATGCTCTCGCTTAACTGACCGCTCAAGATTTGAGGTCTGGCCTGCGCCAGGTAATAAGTGATTGCCAATCGCGCAGGCTCGCCCATGGGGATGAGCCGCTCTTTGTTGCCCTTCCCGGTGACCAATATTGAGTCTGCCTGTAGGTCTACGGCGCGCAACGGCAGGTTGACCAGCTCAGAAACACGTAGACCACAGGCATAGAGCAATTCCAGCATGGCCAAGTCTCTGGCTCCTTCAGGAACACTTGGGTCTGGGGCATTCAGTAAATCGTTGACCTGTTCTTCTGTCAGTGTTTTTGGCAAGCGTAAGCCCTGCTTTGCGCTGTGCAATTGGGCGGTGGGATCGCTGTCCGTCAGCTTTTCGCGAAGGGCCCACACATAGAAACGCTTGATCGCGCTCAGTTTTCGGTTCAGGCTGGCTGGCTTTAATGCTTCCAGGCTTTGCACATAGCCGTTCAAATTGTCGCGGCTTAGTCCGAATGGATCTGGGTTCGGACCTTGGTACGCTTCTAGCCAGTGTGCGAATTGTTCAAGGTCAGCCCGATAGGCAGACAAGGTGTTGTCTGCAAGCCCTTCCTCAAGCCAAAGCTGGTTGCAAAATTCATCAATCAGTTTGTGTATCATGAAGGCTTCGAGCAGTTGCGGGCTTGTGGCCCTGGAGCAGTGGTATGTCAATCGCAGATTTACGCAAAGATTACACCCAAGCCAGTTTGGATGAGTCAGACGCTTTGTCCAATCCGTTTGATTTTTTCAAAGTGTGGTTTGATCAGGCTTTACAGGCTGATTTGCCAGAGCCCAATGCCATGACACTGGCCACAGTGAACGCAACTGGCCGACCTGCTGCGCGCATCGTGTTGATCAAAGGGTTTGACGAACGTGGCTTTGTGTTTTTTACAAATTATGAGAGTCGCAAAGGGCGTGAGCTAAATGCAAACCCGCATGCTGCCTTGCTGTTTCACTGGACTGAACTTGAGAGGCAGGTTCGCATTGAGGGGCTTGTGGAGAAGATATCCGCAGAAGAGTCTGACGCCTATTATCACTCACGGCCAATCGGTAGCCGGTTTGGTGCCTGGGCTTCTCCCCAAAGCCAGGTAATCTCCACGCGCGACGAACTTGATCAACGACTTGCCGAAATCAAGCGTCAGTATCCCGAGGGACCTCAGCGTCCACCTTTTTGGGGTGGGTATCGCCTGAGGCCCGACTATTTTGAGTTCTGGCAGGGTCGACCCTCCCGTCTTCACGACCGGTTGAGTTATTCGCAAGACGAACAAGGCTGGACCCTGAGTCGTCTTGCACCTTAGGTTGATCTAAGATTTCTGAGTTGGCTTGTTAAATTGTCGGTCATTCCGACCAGATCCCCAAGCATTTGGGTCAGTTGCGCGTTTGCTGCTGGATCTGTGGCGGTTCTCCCGCTTCGACGAAGTTCGCCGATTCGATCCAGATGAGCGTTGGCATGGACAGCCGTATTCAATGCCTGAGCGGTGTCGGGGTGTCTATATGTTGCCGCTATAGAGGTAGGTTGTGGATTGCCAGACCCCTGTACCAATCGCTGCAGATCTGCGATTTCTGCCATGACGTCGTTAAGTTGACCAAATGCTCCAGCCAATTCGGCCATTCGGTTATTTGCGGGCGTTGGCGCTGGATCTGCGGTCAGGCCTGTGCGTTGAACGATTCCAAGTGCGTTTCGCAGACTCTGACTGAGTAGATTTGCATCTACATCGATTCTGCAAATAGGACAGCGAAATTGATTTCCTGCAACTGGTTGAATGAGCCGTAATGCGCATTCTCGGCATATTTTATGGTAGTCGGAATCGCGTCCGCTGGGATTGTGAAGAACTTCCGCCCCACCTTGAGATGAATAATTGTTGTAGCAGACTGGACACTCGCGACTGGCATTGCTTTCTGCTTGCATGTTGACTCCTATCTCGATTGAAAGCACTTCGTAGCCGACTGCGACTCAAAGTTCCCTCGTCACTTTGAAAAAATGTTTAAAGCAGACGGTCTTGATGTGTCATCATTTTTCACCGTTCCTTATTAACGACGTCTCCTGAACAATGCCCAGAAAGTTATCGGATCCACAAAGAAGCACACCCTTGAGAGTGCTGTTGATCGACGAAGAGCCCGGCCGCGCCGCCATTCTGGAACGCGCCTTGCTAGACATTGGGCACGAAATAGTGGGCAAGTTGAATTCCACCCACAAACTTGCTGAGCACGTGGCTGCTTTTGCGCCTGATGTAGTGATTGTTGACATTGACTCTCCGGATCGGGATTGTCTGGAGAATATGGCCGTGTTGTCTCGCGACAACCCGAAGCCCGTCATTCTTTTTTCGGATGAAGACAGTGAGACCAGCATTACCCAGGCCATCAAGGCGGGGGTCAGCGCTTACGTGGCCGACGGAATGGCACCGGAAAGGATCAAGCCGATCATTCAGGTGGCGGTGGCCCGGTTTCGGGAATTCCAGGCTTTGCGCACTGAATTGCAAAAGACGCGTGACCAGTTGGCTGACCGCAAACTGATCGACAAGGCAAAAGGTTTATTGATGAAGCACCGAAGTTTTAACGAAGAGCAGGCTTACCACGCCATGCGCAAACTGGCCATGGAACGCAACCAGCGGCTGGTGGACACCGCACGCAATGTGATCGAGGTGTTCAACATGCTGGATGGAGGTGGAGTGTGAGCCGCTTTTTGATGAACGTGGGGGTGTTGGCGCTGACCGATTCGGCCCCCTTGGTGGCTGCGCAGCGTCTGGAGTTTTTTCACAAGGCCGGGCTGGATGTTCACCTGCTCAGGCAAACTTCCTGGGCAACCCTGCGTGACAAACTGATTGTGGGTGAATTGCAGGTGGCGCAAATGTTGTCCCCCATGCCGATTGCCATTCAGGCGGGTTTTGGTGGATGCAGTAAGCGATTGATGAAGGCACCGCTGGTTCTGAATCGAGGCGGCAACGGGATCACGGTGTCAACTCACTTAAAGTCGATTCTGGACAGTTTGGGCCCAGGCGAAACCCTGGGCGGGAGGGTGCGTGCTCTGCGATTGAGTGGTGAAATGCCTGAAGGCTTGACCCTCGGTACGGTGTTTCCATTTTCGATGCACACCTTGTTGCTTCGGAGGTGGATGCGCAGCCATGACCTCGATCCTGAGGTGGATGTTCGGTTGCGGGTGGTGCCACCTGTGCGCACGGTGGAAGCCCTACAGAGCGGCTTGATTGACGGTTTTTGCGTGGGTGAGCCTTACAACTCCATGGCTGAAGAGCAAGGTATTGGTGCGATGGTGTCCAGTTCACTGGCGCTGTGGCCCAATGCCCCTGAAAAAATTGTGGGTTGCACTGCGGATTGGGCGTTGTTGAATCACGCGCCTTTGCAGGCCTTCTGCGGGGCGGTCAAGCAGGCTTGCCATTGGCTTGAACAGGACGACGACAATCGCCGTCGGGCCGCTGTTTGGCTTTCAGAGGCGGATTACGTGAATGTACCTTCCACTTTGATTGAGCGTGCGCTACTGGCCACAGTCAATGGTCAACCCTTTGTTCGGTTTGACGGTGGGGTCTTGAGTTCAGCGCCAGAGGATCAGCTTGATCCTTTGATTGTGGAGACGTTTGCCATTCGTGGCGATGACTCTGCGCTGGCGGACGACCTGCACGCAGCCCGCAAGATTTTTTACAACGCGCCCGAATAAGGCAGCACCGGCATTGTGCACTGCGCAATAAAAGTGCGCTTTTCGCCCTGTTTTGGCGTTGTTTACCCCTATTTTAACTGGCATGGTTTCTGCTAGATAACCAATGGCGGGCCAATGAGGGTCCGAATTGAATCGAGCAACGGCGCTCACAGTTCACTGGTCTTTCAGGCTGGGTGGGTTGTGGGTGCCGTTTTATTTGGGAGAAATCCATGTTTGTGAAAAAATTGGCAGGCGCATTGGCCTGTTCAGCAGCGTTGGTGGTAGCAAGCCATGCCATGGCGGCAGTGGGTAAACCTGAAAAGGAAGAGCTGAAGCTGGGCTTTATCAAATTGACAGACATGGCCCCTTTGGCGATCGCCTATGAAAAGGGGTATTTCGAAGATGAAGGCCTGTACGTCACGCTGGAAGCGCAGGCGAACTGGAAGGTTTTGCTGGACGGCGTGATCACCGGGCAACTGGACGGTGCGCACATGCTGGCCGGGCAACCGCTGGCCGCCACCATTGGCTTTGGCACCAAGGCCAACATCATCACCCCTTTTTCCATGGACTTAAACGGCAACGGCATTACCGTTTCCAATGAAGTCTGGAAGGAAATGCTGCCTTTCATTCCGAAGGGCAAAGATGGCAAACCGGTCCACCCCATCAAAGCGGATGTCTTGAAAAAAGTGGTGGATCAGTTCAAAGCCCAGGGCAAGCCTTTCAAGATGGGCATGGTATTTCCCGTCTCGACGCACAACTATGAATTGCGCTACTGGCTGGCCGCCGGCGGAATCAACCCGGGTTATTACGCACCTCAGAAGGGCGACACATCGGGCACCATCAAGGCCGATGCCCTGTTGAGCGTAACCCCGCCGCCACAAATGCCAGCGACGCTGGAGGCTGGCACCATCAATGGATACTGCGTGGGTGAGCCCTGGAACCAGCAGGCGGTGTTCAAAGGCATTGGCGTGCCGGTCATCACGGACTATGAAATCTGGAAGAACAACCCAGAAAAGGTGTTTGGCATCACTGCCGAGTTCGCCAAAAAATACCCCAACACCACGGTTCATTTGGTGAAAGCGCTGATTCGCGCAGCCATGTGGCTGGATGCCAACCATGACGCCAATCGACCAGAGGCTGTCAAGATTCTGTCCAAGTCGCAATACGTGGGCGCTGATGCCAAAGTGATTGCCAATTCGATGACGGGCACCTTTGAGTACGAAAAAGGCGACACGCGCAGCGTGCCCGATTTCAACGTCTTTTTCCGCTACAACGCCACCTATCCGTATTATTCAGACGCCATTTGGTACCTGACCCAGATGCGACGCTGGGGGCAAATCCCCGAGAAAAAGGCGGACAAATGGTACATCGACACAGCCAAGCAGGTCTACAGACCCGACATCTATTCGGTGGCGGCCAAAGAGCTGATTGCCGAGGGCAAAGCCAAGGCCAGTGACTTTCCGGATTTTGCGAAAGAGAGCGGATTCAAGCCTCCTCAAAAGGAGTTCATCGATGGCGTGACTTACGACGGTCACACCCCCAACGCGTACATCGACAAATTCAAGATCGGGCTGAAAGAAACCCAGCAGCCTTGAGTGAATGTGGACACCCTCCACCGGAGAATCGAGATGGACATGAAAGTCAACCAAGCGCATGCATTGGTGTCTGAACTGCCTAAGCTGCCTGAAACAAAAACGGTCAGGCGAACGCCACTGGTGCCTTACCTGGCTCAAAAGGCCAGTGAATCACCCCGCTTCAGGCAGTCTGTGGATGCCACAATCAAGGCAATCGGACTTCCTTTTTTAGGCATTGTGCTGTTTCTGGCACTGTGGGCCACGGTGGCTCCACGCATCAACACTTCCCTGGGGCAGTTCCCGGGGCCGATGCAGGTGTATCAACAGGCGCAGCGCTTGATGGACGAGCATTTTGCAGAGCGGGCCAAAGCGGCTGCCTTTTATGAACGGCAGGTGCAGCGCAACGCAGAGCGTTTGGCGCAAGATCCGAATTACGATGCCAAAATTCGACCCTACACAGGCAAGTCGACATTCATCGACCAGATCGGAACCAGCCTTTACACGGTTTTAACCGGATTCCTGTTGGCCAGCCTGATCGCCATTCCTTTGGGCATATTGATCGGTCTGAGTGCGGGGGCCTACGCCGCCATGAACCCCCTGATTCAGTTGTTCAAACCTGTTTCGCCGCTGGCCTGGTTACCGCTGGTCACGATGGTGGTCAGTGCGGTGTATGTCAGCAATGACCCGATGTTCGAGAAGTCGTTTGTCAACTCTGCCATCACGGTGTTGTTGTGTTCTCTTTGGCCGACCTTAATCAACACGGCGGTGGGTGTTCAATCGGTCAGCAAAGACCTGCAGAACGTGTCACGCGTCTTGCGTTTGGGTCGATTGACACACATCCGAAGTATTGTGCTGCCCAGTGCGGTCCCCATGATTTTTACGGGCCTCAGGCTTTCGCTGGGTGTGGCCTGGATGGTGTTGATTGCGGCTGAGATGCTGGCTCAGAACCCAGGTCTTGGCAAATTTGTTTGGGACGAGTTTCAAAACGGATCGTCCAATTCGCTGGGCCGCATCATGGTGGCGGTGTTGGTGATTGGTTTGATCGGGTTCGTTCTGGACCGCGTCATGCTGGCTATTCAGCGTCGCGTGTCCTGGGACAAAACCATGACCGTGCGATAAGCAAAAGGAGCATTTTATGAGCACCCAGGCACATTTGGAGTTGAGCAAGGTCAGCATTGAATTTCCCACGCCCACTGGGCGTTTTAAAGCCTTGCAGGATGTTCATCTGAAGATTGACAAGGGCGAGTTTGTGTCTTTGATCGGGCATTCCGGGTGTGGCAAATCCACCGTGCTGAACATCGTTGCGGGCCTGTACAAAGCGACCGAAGGTGCGGTGGTGTTGGACGGTCGTGAGGTCAATGAACCCGGGCCAGAGCGCGCGGTGGTGTTTCAAAACCACTCGTTGTTGCCCTGGCTGACAGCCTACCAAAACGTGGAGCTGGCGGTAAAAACGGTCTTCAAGGGTCAGAAGAGCCGGGCTGAAATGAAGGACTGGATTGAACACAATTTGCGCTTGGTTCACATGGAGCACGCCATGCACAAACGCCCCGACGAAATTTCAGGCGGCATGAAGCAGCGTGTGGGAATTGCCCGAGCCTTGGCCATGGAACCCAAGGTGCTGTTGATGGATGAGCCGTTTGGCGCGCTGGATGCGCTGACGCGCGCCCACCTGCAGGATTCCTTAATGGACATTCAGCGCGACTTGAACAACACCGTGATCATGATTACGCACGATGTGGATGAAGCGGTGTTGCTGTCGGACCGAATCGTCATGATGACCAACGGCCCGGCCGCAACGGTGGGCGAGATTTTGGAGGTCCAATTGCCTCGCCCAAGAAATCGGCTTGAACTGGCCGACGACCCCCAGTACAACCATTATCGACACGCTGTGCTCACGTTCTTGTATGAGAAGCAGCGCAAGCAGGTTGAGCTTGCCTGATTATTTCACGTCGCGGTGAACCCAAGCACCCGGATCTAGAAGGGGCTGTTCCATGCCAAGAAAGTCCTCTTCAGTTTTGTAATAGGTCTTGATGAACCCGTCAGCCCTGACGGTAGTTACTTCGCCGGGCTGCAGTGCGTTTTGAAGGCTTTCCAAGGCGTCGGATGATTCACCAAATTCGAGTGCCTTGGTGGCACAGTTCAAGGCGGTGAACATGAATGCGTTGCTTTGTCGTCCAATTCGCTGATAAGCAAGTCGGCGATTGGCCTGTTTGTCATGATTCGAGAATTCATCTGACAGTTTTTGCCAGTCTTCCTGTGTGGCGGTGCCTGCCTCGGCTTTTTGCCAAAGGTTTTTCAAAGCGGTATTTTGAATCTCAAATACATCCACGGGTGCGCCACCCTCGTGGCTGGTTGCATGGTCCTTTAAAAACAGTTTGGCCATGTCGTGAACAACCACGCAAAGGCTGCTTGGGTTGTTTTGCGAGTAGTTCGCCAGTTTTGCAAAGCGGGCCAGCAAAGCCCGGTCTACGGCGGGTGGAGGAGTGTCGATAGAATAAAAGTTGCCCATGGTTCGGTTTTCCTGGAAATCAATTTTGAAAGAACGCTTAAGTGGTTTTCCTTGTTGATTTGTTCCCACATGTGTTAAATGTTTCGTGTGCTATGTAATTTCAAGGAGTGTTCATGGTGCGTTGGTCAATGGCCTGGTTGGTTGCATTCATGTGCCTTCTTCCCGCGGTCACTTTGGCTGCTGAAGAGTCGGACTTGCCGACCGTGATTACTCAGCTGTCAAAAATCATTCCGGATTTCAAACTCGATTACACCGTTGAGAGAACTCGCAGCCGTGCTTATGTGTCAGAGAAGCAGGGTGGGTCAGTCTTGACCATTGACCCGGATTTTTTGAATTTCATCAGTCCGACAGCGTTGTTGTTTGTTGTGGCCCATGAGTACGCGCATGTGTATTTTCACCATCAGGAAAAGCTGGGTGTCGAGGCCATGCAGTTGGCGGCATTGCCAACCCCGGAGATGGCCTTTGAGGCGCTGGCTTCTCAGCCTGTTCAGCAGGAAAAGCTGGATGCCCTGAATCGTCAATTCGAGCTGGACGCCGATGAGCAGGCAGTCAAGTGGCTGGCCAAGCTGGACATTGTGGCTTGCAGCAGTGACGTATTGGCAAGCATCGATGACGGGGGTGTGAGCATGGTGATGGACCGTTCACACCCCGGGTTTTACACGCGCAAACAGTTGATCTGCAGAAAACCTTAGGTTTGTGTGGTTTGGCTTTGTTGCCTGAGCAAAGCCGCAACTTGCCGAAGCGATTCACCACTATAGACACGATGCTGACCCTGCAAAAATAGGGGTATGAATTCATCAGGTCGAATGATGTTCGCAAGGGTGTCCCAGTTTTCGGGTGATTGCGGATGCAATTGAAGTGCGATGACTGCTGCGCCTGTTGCATTCATGGCTTCAGCGGACTGATTGGAAAGACACACTTGCGCAAATACGGCACTGTTGAGGCTGGCCTCGCGATTCAACATGTACTGTGCCAGCTGTCGCCAGTGACTGGCCAGAAAGGGTGCCCTGGCAACAATGTGTTGCGCGATGAAGCTCGCGGACTGACTAAAATAGACTGGTCTTTCAATGGGGCCAGTGGCAGGTGTTGGTGCAATGTCGGTTGGGTGGGATGCACTTGAACTGCCGGCGGCAGAAGCCGGGTTGATGTAATTTTGCATTTGCGGAACCTCCAGAAGAAGACGGCCTACGTTACCGTCCCATCGTCTCTGGTTCCCGCAAGGTTCCGTTCTGCCTATCGGCCCAGCGCCTCTGCCACCCATTCAACCCAGTGTCGCACTTCAATGCTGGCACCGCTTTCCAGGTGACCCAGGCAACCAATATTGGCTGAGGCGATCGCTTGCGGATTGCCTGCCATCAGGCTCGCCAACTTGCGTTTTTTCAGTTCGGCCGACAGTTCAGGCTGCAACACCGAATACGTGCCGGCGGAGCCGCAGCACAGGTGACTGTCTTGAACTGGGGTCAGTTCGAAGCCCAGTGTGCGGAGCACATTCTCGACCACGCCTTTCACTTTTTGGCCATGCTGAAGGGTGCAGGGTGGATGAAACGCAATTTTGCCGGGAATGGCTTCAGCCTGAATGGCAGCCTTCACTTTGGGGGCGAGCTGATGCAGAGCTTCTGTGCTTTGAGCCGCCACGAATTCGCCAAGGTCCATGGTCAATTCCGAAATACGCGTTGCCTTGGCAGCGTAGTCTGGATGGTCGGCCAGGTAGTGCCCGTATTCCCGAACGGTGACGCCGCAGCCGGATGCGTTCATCACCAGTGCCTGCACTTCACCGCTCTCGATCAAAGGCCACCAGGCGTCCACGTTGGCTTTCATTTGTTCGAGCCCACCCTGATGGTCGTTCAGGTGGTATTTCACTGCGCCGCAGCAACCCGATTCATTCACAATCATGCCTTGCACGCCCAGTGCATCCAGCACGACAGACGTAGCCGGGTCAATGGAGGGCATCATGGCCGGTTGAACACACCCATTCAACAGGATGACCTTGCGGGTGTGCTTGCTTGTGGGCCAAGCCGGCGTGTAGCGTTTGGCCGGTATTTTGGCCTTCACACTGGCGGGCAGAAGGCCACGCACCATTTTCCCCATGACCATGCCGGTGTCAAACAAGGCACGGTTGGTCATCAGGCCTTTCAAGCCTGCACGCATGGCTTTCTCTGCTGCGGGGCGCGGCACTTGTTCATCCACGATTTTCTTGCCGATGTCGATCAGCTTGCCGTATTGAACACCAGAGGGACAAGTGGTTTCGCAGTTGCGGCAAGTCAGGCAGCGGTCCAGATGCTGTTGGGTCTTGCGGGTAACCTCTTTGCCTTCCAGCATTTGCTTGATCAGGTAGATCCGGCCCCGCGGGCTGTCCAGTTCGTCCCCCAGTATTTGATACGTTGGGCAGGTGGCTGTACAGAATCCGCAATGCACACATTTGCGGAGAATGGTTTCAGCGGCTTTGCCCTCGGGGGTGTCTTTGATCCAATCGGCTAAATGGGTATCCATGGGGTCTCTGGCTAGGTTAGAGGATTGGCGCAATCCGTTGTGGGCTTAAAATCCCGACGGGGTCCAGTTCCTGTTTAAGGCGGCGCTGCAGGGTCAGCATCGCGGCTGAAGGCATTTGAAACGCATTCAGGCGGGCGTCAGAAGATTCGGTGCGGTAAAGCGTGGCATGGCCGCCCGCGCGGCTTGCTGCGCCGCGAATCATGTCGGCAGACAAGCCGGGCACAGCTTTCAGCCAACGCTGGCCACCTGCCCATTCCACCAGCATGTCCCCTTCAAGGCCGAGGTCGTGCGTGGTGGGGGGCACTGCAAGACGCCAAATGTCTGCACTGGTCTTGAAAAATGCGTGGGTTTGGTCCCGCAGTGAGAGCCAGTATGCACTGGCCACCTCTTCTGCAACCACCTCGCCGCCCATGGTTTGAATGGCGGCTGTGACAGCGGCTTGCGCGCCACGCAGGCGAACCCAAAGTACACCGTTTTCCCACGCGCTTGCTGAAATGGGAAGGGGTTGCCCAAGCCAGGTGTTGATCTGGCTGATGGCTTCGTTCTGGTTGAAATCGAACCGCAGTGTTGCACCCGCCGGGGCCTGCGGCATCACTTTGATCGACAAATCCACCGCGATACACAGGGTGCCCATGCTGCCGGGCAACATGCGTGACACGTCGTATCCAGCCACGTTTTTCATGACCGTACCGCCAAAATGCAGCAGTTGGCCTTTGCCATCCACCACCGTGCAGCCGAGCACGTAATCCTTGACTGGGCCACGAGCCAGGCGGCCCGGCCCGGACAGCCCGGCGCAAATTGTGCCGCCTAGGGTGGATTCTGCAGAAAATCGGGGCGGCTCAAACGCCAGTTCTTGACGGTTTTCGGCCAGCGCAGCTTCAATTTCAGCCAGTGGTGTGCCCGCCTTGGCGGTGATCACAAGTTCCGTGGGTTCGTATTCCAGAATGCCGCTGTGCGCGCGCATATCAAGCGCTTCACCTTGCAGCGGGCCGCCGTAAAAGTGCTTGCTGCCTGCACCCTGCGGGCGCAGTGCCGTTCCGGATCGCGCACAGGCTTCCACCTGTGCGCACAGTGTTTCAATGAAATCGCTCATGTCTGGCTTTTAAAAACGGGGTAGGTCGGCAAACGGCATTTTGCCGTGGTGAACGTGCATGCGTCCGTATTCGGCGCATCGCGCCAGTGTGGGAATGACCTTGCCCGGATTCAGCAGGCCGACCGGGTCGAATGCACGCTTCACGGCAAAGAAAGTGTCCAGTTCGGCACGTGAAAATTGAACGCACATCTGGTTGATTTTCTCGATGCCCACGCCGTGTTCACCGGTGACGGTGCCACCCACTTCCACACACAGTTCCAGAATTTCAGCACCGAAGTCTTCGGCACGCTTGATTTCTTCCGGTTTGTTGGCATCAAACAGAATCAATGGGTGAAGGTTTCCATCGCCCGCGTGAAACACATTGGCGCAACGCATGTTGTACTTCACTTCCATTTCGGTAATTGCCGTCAATACCCGCGCCAGCTGGCTGCGGGGAATGGTGCCGTCCATGCAGTAATAGTCAGGGCTGATTCGACCTGCTGCGGGGAAGGCGTTTTTCCGACCTGCCCAGAAACGCATGCGTTCGGCTTCGCTTTGCGACACCTTGATTGCAGTGGCGCCACAGCCATTCAGAACCTGTGTCATCGCTTCAATTTCTTCGGTCACTTCTTCGGGGGTGCCATCGGATTCAAGCAACAAAATGGCTTCAGCCTCTGTGTCGTAACCGGCGTTCACAAAGGGTTCGACCATTTGCGAAGCCCGCTTGTCCATCATCTCCAGACCGGCCGGAATAATGCCCGCCTTGATGACCGCAGCCACCGCGTTGCCAGCGTTGACCACATTGTCGAATGACGCCATGATGACCTGCGCCAGGGCAGGTTTTGGCACCAGTTTGACGGTGATTTCCGTGGCCACTGCCAGCATGCCCTCAGAGCCAATCAGCACATTCAGCAAATCCAGCCCGGGGCTGTCGGGTGCCTCGGAACCAAACTCGACAATCTCGCCTTCGATGGTGACAGCGCGCACTTTCAGAACGTTGTGCACGGTCAGGCCGTATTTCAGACAGTGCACGCCACCGGAGTTTTCGGCGATGTTGCCGCCAATGGAGCAGGCAATCTGGCTGGAGGGGTCTGGCGCGTAGTACAAATTCAGGTGGGCAACCGCCTCGGAAATGGCCAGATTACGCACCCCGGGCTGAACCAGAGCCGTGCGCGCATGCTGGTCGACTTTCAGGATTTTGTTGAATTTGGCCATGCCCAGCAAAATGCCGGCGGGGTGGGGCTGTGCACCACCGGAAAGGCCTGTGCCTGCACCACGCGCAACAACGGGCACATTCAACGATTTGGCCAGCTTCAAGATGGCCACCACCTGTTCCTCGGTTTCTGGCAATGCAACCACCAGCGGCATTTCGCGAAACAGCGACAAGCCATCGCATTCGTAGGGCTTCTTCCGCTCGTAGTCATCCAGCACCGAATGGGAAGGCAGAATTTTCTTCAAGCCTTCAATCACGGCGTTGCGTTGCGCCAGAGAAATCTGGAACTCTTCTGTGGGGGCGTTCATGCTGCAGGTGTCCTTTCAAAGATACTGAAAGGATACCCAAGTTGGCTCTGTTGTGGGAATTGGTGGTTGCCCGATGCGTGAAGCGCCGCAGTTCTTCCAGTCGATTTTGAACTGTTGCATGGCCTGGGTGGCATTTTGCGCGCCTGTTTCGATGTGACCGGCGTTGATCAGCAGTTCCTGCGCGGCACTTTGACCCTGACGTATCAAGTCATTGAGTTGGCTGATGACCAAACCAATGGCTTTGCTGCCCTTTTCCGGGCCCTCCAGCATGAAGGCGATTTGTGCGAGGCTGCCCGAGGTGTGGCTTGCAAATTGACCCAGATCACCAATGTGCCCCACCACGTTTTCTGCATGCTGACCGGATTGCGCGACGATTTCCAGCCATTGCTTGAGTTGAGACAAGGCGTTGTCAGTGTTTGAAGACAATCCGCCAAGCCGCTCACGGATGGTCTGAGTCGCTGTCGTGGTTTGATCGGCAAGGCGTCGAACCTCGTCGGCAACCACCGCGAAGCCGCGTCCCTGTTCCCCAGCGCGTGCCGCTTCAATCGACGCATTGAGTGCCAGTAAATTGGTACGCTCGGCCAGTTCATCGATGACTGAGGTAACCGCCTGTATGGCGTTGGCTTCTTCCGCCAAGTTGTGCATCACTTGCTGGTAATTCTGGGCTTGCTGTTTAAGCAAGGTGGAGTTTCGACTGACGTTGTCGGCGATAGCCTGGCCTTGCCCGCATTTTCGTTCTCCGTCCAGCGCCAGGGCTTTCAAAGTGTCCAGTTGTTCGAAAACCCTGCCCAGTGCATCACTGAGTTGCTCAAAGGTGTTTGACAGGCTTGCCGAAGCGCCGGTTTGGCTTTGAGTCACCGTTTCAATGGCCTGACTGATGTTGACCAGCTGACGTGAATGGTCTGCGGCGCTGTTGACCGTGTTGCGAATGGCCTGGAGTGATTGCCTCATGGTGTTCTGCGCATGGCCGAGTCCTCTGGAAATGTCACTGATTTCATCGCTGCCCAGCGGCTGTATTTGCTTGGTCAGATCTCCTTGGGCAAACAGGCTGGCTTGTTGTTGAATGCGCTTGACCGCCTTGAGCAGCCCCCGGAGGATGGCGACTGTGGCGCCCAGTGCAAGGCAAATGGCCAGACCCGCACCCAGTAAAAGGGCGGTTCTTTGTTTTTTCAGCGTTTCCTGTTTTGTAAGCAGGGCCTGATCTGTGTTGCCCAAATCTTGTGCTGACAGTCCTTCCAATGAAAACATGGCTTGCGTGGCCGCAGTATTCAAAAGTGCGGCTGCATCGGAGACATATTCAAAACCAAGTTCGAGATTGTCGGTCATTTCTTTGATTTTTGGCTCAAGCGCAGTCACGATGTGTTCGATGTTTTGTCGTGACGCATTCAGTTCATTTTGATGAACCGGGTCCTGCGCTGCACGCCTCGAGAAAAGGTTTTCAAGGCGGATCGCAGAGTTCTTGAGCACAGCCATGGCTGACAATGCCTTTTGCTTGTCCGCCCCACCCACCAAAGCAAATCCCAGTTGTGCCAGTGTGCTGCGCAGGTCTTGCATCAGCTCTGGCATACCTTGAGTTCCGGTACTCAGCAAATAGCTGGCCTCCAGGCTTGGGGGTAGCGCCAATCCGGATTGATCAATGATCGACCAGTAAAATGCATTTTGTTCTTTGAGCAGGGCGGCCACCTCGTCGGGCTTGCTGGTGGCTTTGATCGATTGAATCAGTTCTGCTGATTTTTTTTGCAGATCAGCAGCCGGGCTTTTCAATTTGAATTGGGCGGGGGCTCGATCAAATGCTTGCGTAAATGCTTTTTCAGTGTCATTTAACCTGGATTTGAAGTTTTTGACGGGGTACACCCGTTGGTTCAATTCGAGTTGAACGGCATTGAACCAAGGTTGAGTCACTTTTACCAGTGCGATCGCTTTGCGGGCGTTCGCAAGCTGCCCGCTTTCTACTTCATTGGCCTGAAGTGCAAAAACCAGCGCAGACACGCACCCCAGCAAACTGACCAAAATGGGCACAGCCAGCTTGATTTTCAGAGAAAAGGCGCTGCGGTTTGGATAGTTGCGCATGGTCGGGCTCAAGGGAAGTGGGTGGCACTTCTTTTTAACTGCCTGCACGCCCCGACCAAAATCCCCGGGAGGAGGGGTTCACCCGTTCGTGGTGTGGTTTTGATTGGCGGCTGTCAGAGGCCAGCGCGGGTGCGTCGTCATGCTGTAGCTGCGGTTGTTGAGTAGCTCAGGCTGCTTGGCCAGACGCAAGGCTGCGGCAAAGGCGATCATGACGCCGTTGTCGGTGCAGAGTGAAAGCGGTGGAAAATAAACGGCAATACCCGCTTTACTGGCCTGTGTCTGCAAGGCCTGTCGCAAAGCAATGTTCGCACCGACACCCCCTGCAACCACCAACCGCTTGTGCCCGGTTTGTGCTGCGGCGCTCATGCATTTCTTCACAAGCACCTCCACCACAGCGTTCTGAAAACTGGCGCACAAGTCGGCTTTGTCAGTGTCGGTTAGCTGCATCGTTTCGGTGGGCTGGTCGAGCCCGGCCAGTTTCATGGCCGTGGTCAAAACGGCAGTTTTCAGACCTGAAAAACTGAAATCCAGGTTTTTGCTGTGGAGCATGGGGCGTGGAAACGCAAATCGCTGACCGTCGCCGACCTCCGCCAGTTTGGCCAGTGCGGGTCCGCCGGGGTAAGGCAGTCCAATCATCTTCGCGGTTTTGTCAAAGGCTTCGCCCGCAGCGTCGTCCAGTGTTTCACCCAGCAACTCGTAGCTGCCCAGTTCATTCACAGCCATCAGTTGCGAATGTCCGCCACTGACCAGCAGGGCGGTGAAAGGAAACGCAGGCGCCGGGTCGGCCAGCAAGGGAGACAGCAAATGGCCTTCCAGGTGATGCACCGGAATCACGGGCAATTGAAGGCCGAAAGCGAGCGAGCAGGCAAATGCGCTGCCTGCCATGAGGGCGCCTGGCAATCCCGGCCCTGCGGTCACTGCAATGGCATCCATGTCTTTCAGTTCGAGTCCTGCCTGCGCAAGCGCCTCTTTCATGAGCGGTTCCAGGCGGCGAATGTGATCGCGAGAGGCAAGTTCGGGCACCACCCCACCGTAGTCTTTGTGCATGCGAATTTGTGAATGTAGGGCTTGCCCCAGAATTTCGCCGTGCGTGTTGCAAATGGCCACGCCAGTTTCATCGCAGGAACTTTCAAAACCCAACACCACCCGTGGCTTGCTCATCGCACTTCTTACTTGGTCAAACAGGAATTCGTCATTGTAAACCGGCGTTTAGCCAACCTGCCGTTTGTGGGGGGGCATGAATCTGAAATATGTCTTGCTGAAGTATTACCCCCTATAAAGATGACAATTCGGAGACATGTAATGAGTAGTACTGTAATTTTCTCGACGCACGCACGCAGGGTTCTCTGGCGGGTGTCGGTGGCGATGTCCTGCGTCGCCCTTCTGGCCGGGCTGTCGGCCTGTATGTCTGGCTCTGATTCAAATTCAATCAATGCCTCGGGTGGGCAGGTTTCCAGTTCTGGCAGCAACGTCGGCGCATCAGAAACGGGTGCAAATGCCACGGCCTTGCCCACGATGTTCGTGAAAGACCCCGCCAAAGCGGCCCAGCCTGAAACTGCGCGCGTGGAACAGGTCACCATCAACAGCTTTGATGGCACGCCGATTGCGATGACCGTTTATTATCCGGCTTTGCCCGCAGGGCAGGCCAGCCCGCTGCTGTTGCATTCTCATGGGTTTGGCGGCAGTCGAACCCAGTCGCTTGACTTTGATGAAGCAAGCCAAACCTCCGAAATTGGCATTGATGCGCTGCAGTTGGCCTATAACCAGAAAAACCCGGTGGCTGCGCGCCCTGGCTGGTATGTCATTTCATACGATCAGCGCGGCCATGGCGATTCTGGCGGAACCGTGTCCATTCTGGACCCCAACATTGAAGGCAAAGATTTCAAAGCCGTACTGGACTGGGCTGAAGCCAACTTGTCCCACTTGGGTTATCGAAACAAGAACAATGCCCCCAACCCTGTGGTGGGCACAATCGGCCGCAGTTATGGCGGCGCTTTTCAATTGATGGGTGCCGGCGTTGATAACCGCGTGGATGCCATGGTGCCGGATGGAACCTGGTACGATCTCCGTTACAGCCTTGATCCTCAGGGTGTTCCGAAAACGGCCTATCTGGATGGCCTGGTGGCCGCGGGCGCACAAAGCAACCGGGGTCGATACGCGCCATTTCTGTTGCAAGGTTTGTTGGAGGCCAACACCACAGGCACAGTGGACGACACAATTGTCAAACGTCTCGGCTCTCAGGGTTCCATTTCGTATTGCGATTTGTCAGCCAACCTGCCCAATGGCATGACCTTGAAATCGGACATTCCTGCGCTGTTCATTCAAGGGGCCAAAGACGTGTTGTTCAACATTCGCGAAGGCATCCAGAATTTTGAGTGCTATCGCCGCGTGAATCAGAACAGCAAGGTGATTTTTACCAAGTACGGCCACACCCTGAATTCGCTTTACATTCAAAACGATCCGGCGGCAGACCTTGCAGGCACCGGCGCAAAATACGCATTCAATGAAAGCCTCATCTGGTTGAAGACCAATGCGTCCGCCTGCCCGGCCTCGCTGTATGACACAAAGACCGGCCGGTGCGTTATCCCGCTGAAAGACATGATGTTCCAGTTCCTGGTTCAACATTTGATCGGTCAGCAGCAGGCCAATTCAGCCGACTATCTGGGCTTTGACCCGGTGCCATTGCCCGAGGTGACAGCCGTGCTTGAAGATGGTCAAAAAGACCCGACTGCGATCGCCGTGAAAACCAATGCATCAGGTAAGCCCGATCTGGATGAGAAAGGCGCGCCCTCTGATTTTACCGCGCCCACTCAGGTTGTAACGGGCATTGCTGGTTTTCCCTCAGGGCTCAGTTCAACCCAGGGAAGCCAACTGGCTCAACCCATCTTTGTGGATTTGAACAACACGCAGCAGCAAGGCTGTTTTGTGGGAGTTCCAAAAGCCACGGTGAAGGTTGACCCTGTTGGCCCATTGGGCTCACCCGAGCCGCCCATTGTGTTTGTTGGCCTTGGCATCAAGCGGGCTGATGGCACCCAGCAGGTGTTGCATGATCAAATTACGCCAATCAAGGGTTATGGTACCTTCAACCTGGATCTGCCTGGCATTTCTGTGTTGTTGAAAGCCGGCGACAAAATCACCCTGAATCTGCAGGGTTACAACCCCGTGTTCCTTACAAGCTTCAACCGTGTGCCCGTACCCGTCATGGTCAGCGCCAGTGTGACCCTGCCCGCCAAGGTGCAGGACAGCGCGGGTCTGTGTGCACAATAATCTAGCCTGACCGGGATGGTGCACTGCACTACAAGCGTGCTGCACCGTCCCTCCAATTCCCTAAAACCTGAAATGCCAGCCTCTTTGTGGTGCAAAAAGACCGCAAATGGGCTGGCACACCCTTTGCATAGATACAAGCGTAGGTCGTCAACGGCGGCGGCCTGCAGGTGGATTGACAGGTCTCCAACGGTGTAACAGCCCGCGGAGTTTGGACAACGGCGTCTGTCCTGCTTAGCAGGGAGGGGCCGTTTTTTTTTGGGAATATCAAGATGCTTAAGCCCGTTGAAAAGCAAAATTTGGTGGTAATTGGCAATGGCATGGCCGGAATCCGGGTGGTTGAAGAGTTGCTCAAACTTGCCCCCGAGCTATACAACATCACCGTGTACGGCGCCGAGCCCCATCCAAATTACAACCGGATCATGCTCTCGCCCGTGTTGGCTGGCGAGCAGACCTTCGACGAAATCGTGCTGAATGACCTGGCCTGGTACGAGAGCAATGACATTACCCTGCACATTGGCAAAGAAATCGTTGAAATCGATCGAATCAAGCGCGTGGTCAAAGCCGCTGACGGCACTCAAACGCCTTATCACCGGCTGTTGTTGGCGACTGGTTCGAATTCTTTCATCCTTCCCGTGCCCGGCAAAGACCTGCCCGGCGTCATTGGATACCGCGACATCGCCGACACGCAAGCCATGCTGGACGCCGCCCAACAATACAAACGGGCGGTGGTGATCGGCGGTGGCTTGTTGGGGCTGGAAGCGGCCAATGGTTTGGCCGTTCAGGGCATGGACGTCACGGTGGTTCATTTGCCTGGCTGGCTGATGGAGCGGCAGCTTGACCCGACCGCTGCGGGCTTGCTTCAAAAAAGCCTCGAGAAAAAGGGACTCAAATTCCTGCTCAACAAAAACACACAGGCCTTGCATGCTGGTGCCAATGGGCGTGTGTCTGCCATTGAATTTACGGATGGTGAGAGGCTGGACACCGACCTGGTCGTTATGGCTGTCGGTATTCGGCCGAACGACAAACTGGCCGCCAGTGCGGGTCTGTACTGCAGCCGCGGTGTGGTGGTGTCAGACACCCTTCAAACCGTCACCGATCCCCGCGTTTACGCGGTGGGCGAGTGCGCCAATCACCGGGGTGTGGCCTACGGTTTAGTGGCTCCCTTGTTTGAACAGGCCAAAGTGTGTGCCAACCACCTGGCCATGTATGGCATTGGTCGCTATGAGGGTTCAGTCACCTCCACCAAGTTGAAAGTCACAGGCGTTGACCTGTTTTCCGCTGGCGAATTCATGGGCGGTGAGGGCTGTGAAGAACTGCTGCTTTCCGACCCCATTGGTGGTGTTTACAAGAAACTGGTCATCAAAGGCGACAAGCTGGTGGGCGCCTGCCTGTATGGCGACACGGTCGATGGTTCCTGGTACTTCAAGCTGATGCGTGAAGGCAAGGCGATTGGTGAAATTCGTGACCGGCTGATGTTCGGGCAAAGCAACATTGGCGACACGGGCCATGACGGTCAAAACCAGGCCAGTCGAATGGCCGACACCGACGAGGTGTGCGGCTGCAACGGCGTTTGCAAAGGCACCATCGTGCAGGCCATCAAGACCAAAGGTCTTTTTACGATTGAAGAGGTGCGCAAACACACCAAGGCCAGTGCAAGCTGTGGCTCTTGCACGGGCTTGTGCGAGCAGATCCTCATGAGCACTGCCGGAGCCGATTACTCGTCGACCCCGAAAACCAAGCCGATGTGTGGTTGCACCGATCATGGTCATCAAGTGGTGCGCGACGCAATCTTCAAGCATCACCTTATTACCAAAGAGCAAGTGTTTGCGACCCTCAACTGGCGCACACCCAATGGCTGCGCAAGCTGTCGGCCTGCAGTGAACTATTACCTCATCAGTTCATGGCCAGGCGAGGCGGTGGATGATCCGCAAAGCCGCTTCATCAATGAGCGCAGTCACGCCAACATTCAAAAAGACCGCACCTATTCTGTGGTGCCCCGCATGTGGGCGGGTGAAACAACGGCAGATGAGTTGCGTCGCATTGCGGATGTGGTCGACAAGTACAAAATTCCCACGGTCAAGGTCACTGGCGGCCAGCGCATCGACCTGTTGGGCGTCAAAAAAGAGGATTTGCAAAATGTGTGGACCGACCTGGGCATGCCCAGCGGTCATGCCTACGCCAAAGGTTTGCGCACCGTGAAAACCTGTGTTGGCAGTGAATGGTGCCGCTTTGGCACGCAAGACAGCACGCAAATGGGCAAAGACCTTGAACACGCCTTGTTCAAAATGTACGCCCCTCACAAAGTGAAATTGGCGGTGTCGGGTTGCCCGCGCAACTGTGCGGAAAGTGGCATTAAAGACGTCGGCGTGATTGGCGTGGATTCCGGCTGGGAAATTTATGTGGGCGGCAACGGTGGCATTAAAACCGAAGTGGCGCAGTTTCTGTGCCGCGTTAAAACACCAGAAGAGGTGCTGGCCGTCAGTGGCGCATTCCTGCAGCTGTATCGCAAGGAGGGCTGGTATCTGGAGCGCACCGTGCATTATCTGGCCCGCGTCGGTCTAGAACATGTGAAAAAACAGGTGGTGGACGACCTGGCCCAGCGTGAGTCGCTGTGGGCTGAGCTGCAGGCCGCCCTCAAGCTGGAAGAGGACCCTTGGCACAAGCCCCAAGAAGCGCAAGTCGATTTGCGTCAGTTCCAGCCGATCAAGCTGACTGAAATGGTCTAATGGGAGCCCTCATGAACAGCCTGTCAACAAAGGAAATACAGATGCAATGGATAGAAATCTGCGGGGTTGAGGACATCCCCGTGCTTGGAACAAGAATTGTGCGCCGGCCTGCCGGGCAGGACATCGCCCTGTTTCGCAACGCCGAAGAGCAGGTGTTTGCGCTGCTTGACGAATGCCCGCACAAGAAAGGCCCATTGAGTCAGGGCATCGTACACGGCACCACGGTGACCTGCCCGCTGCACAACTGGCAGATTGGCTTGAACGACGGCTGTGCGCGTGAACCTGATGAGGGCTGCACCGCCAAATTCACCGTGCAGGTGGTTGACGGTCGCGTGCAGCTCAGCGCCGAAGAGATCAAAAACCTGGGGGTTTGAGGCCATGAACGCACCGCACAGTCCACAGGAAACGCGCAGCACCTGCCCGTACTGTGGCGTGGGGTGTGGTGTGATCATTCAAACAGCAACTGAGCCAAGCAATGAGGGGCGTAAACGCATCATTGCCGTCAAAGGCGACCCGCAACATCCAGCCAATTTTGGGCGGCTCTGCAGCAAAGGCAGCAAGCTGGCCGAAACCGCCAACGCCGACCTGGTGTTGGCCAGGGCAACCCGCCCGCTGATGCGGACCCGTCGCAGCGATACGGTTCGCCCAGTCAGCTGGTCCGACGCCCTGGGCCATGTGGCCGACCGTTTTGCCGATCTGATTCAACAGCATGGCCCAGATAGCGTGGCTTTTTACATCAGCGGGCAATTGCTGACGGAAGACTATTACGTCTTCAACAAACTGGCCAAAGGCCTGATCGGCACCAACAACATCGACACCAATTCGCGACTTTGCATGAGCAGCGCGGTCTCCGGCTATAAGCGCACCTTGGGTGCAGATGCACCCCCATGCAGTTACGAAGACATCGAGCAGGCGGATTGCACGCTGATCGCGGGCTCCAACATGGCCTACGCGCATCCGGTTGCCTTTCGCAGGCTGGAGGCCGCCCGTCAAGCCAACCCGAAGCACAAGTTGATTGTGGTTGATCCGCGCCAGACAGACACGGCCTGTCTGGCCGATCTGCATTTGCAGATTCAGCCAGGCACCGATGTGATGCTGTTTAATGCCATGCTGAAAATCATGATGGATGAAGGGCTGCTGGATGCCCCTTACATTCATCGCTTCACTGAGGGCTTTGAATCCATGGTTCAAGGCCTTCGACCCTACACGGCGGCCTTGGCTGCCAGTGTGTGTGGTGTTCCAGAGTCCGACATCGTGATGGCAGCACGCTGGTTTGCCCAAAGCGAAAAGACACTCTCCCTTTATTGCCAGGGCCTGAACCAGGCCACCACGGGAACGGACAAAAACACCGCACTTATCGCCTTGCACCTGGCCACCGGTCACATTGGTCGGCCAGGTTGCGGGCCCTTTTCCCTGACAGGGCAACCCAATGCCATGGGTGGTCGGGAAGTGGGGGGCATGGCCACACTGCTGCCAGCGCACCGCGAACTGTCCAATCCAGCGCATCGCCAGGAAGTGGCGGATTTCTGGGGTGTGACAGACATTTCAGAGACACCGGGCGCAAGCGCGGTCGAATTGTTCGACCGCCTCGAAAAGGGTGAAATCAAGGCCGTCTGGGTGGCTTGTACCAATCCTGCCCATTCCTTGCCGAACAGTGAGAAAGTGGCCAGGGCCCTTCGAAGGGCGGAACTGGTCGTCGTACAAGACGCCTACTTAAGCCCGGCCACCGTGCAATTCGCCGATGTGGTGCTGCCAGCCACCACCTGGGGAGAAAAGGAAGGCACAGTGACCAACAGTGAGCGACGGATCAGCCGGGTGCGAGTTGCGGCAACGCCGCCGGGTGAGGCGCTTCATGATTGGCACATTGCAACCGAGTTTGGTCGCCTGCTGGAAAAGCGCTTGCAGATGCGCGGCCTGGCGGATCGACGTCGGGCGCCTGCCCTGGGGACGCTTTTTCCATGGGGCGACCCTCAGGCTGTTTTTGACGAGCACCGGGCCAGCACCCAGGGGCGTGATCTGGACATCACGGGTTTGACCTACACCGTGCTGGAGGAGCAGGGCCCCCAGCAGTGGCCCATGCCTGAAGGGGCGATTATGGGCAAGTCGCGCCTGTATGAAGAGGGCCAATTTCCCACTCGCAGTGGCAAGGCGCAATTTGTGTTTGCGGAGTACACCCCTGTTGCAGAAGACGCAGACGCCCGCTTTCCCTGGCGATTGAACACCACTCGACTGCGTGACCAATGGCACGGCGGCAGCCGCACTGGCACCTTGCCGGAGCTGTTTTCGCATGAGCCCGAGCCGGCATTGGCCTTGAACCCCAGGGATGCCAAACGCCTGAACCTGCAGCCCAATGACTGGGTGCATGTGAAGTCACGGCGTTCGGAATTGCTGATGCGCGTTCGATTGGATCAAGGCCTTGGGGTCAATCAGTGCAACATTCCCATGCACTGGGGCCCCGAATATTTCGCAGGTTTGAAGGGCGCGGGGGGCGTCAATGCCCTCACGCTTGATGACTTCGATCCTTATTCAAAGCAGCCCGAGCTGAAACACTGTGCGGTCAGTGTCCGCAAGGTCAAACCCGATTGGCATTGCGTGGTGTTCATTCAGACTCCAAACTGGCTGGGTTTGTGGATGAAGGCGCGTGCACTGTTCAATCTGTTTGACTCAGCCCTTTGCGTACCCATCGGCCGGGAAAGGCCTGGTGTGCTGTTTCGTGCAATTGGCCTGGGCAAACCCGGCGAGCAGGCCGTGGCTGCCTTGATGGATCTCTTTCGGTTCGAGTCTGCGCATGTGTTGCACTACTCGGACCCGGTGACTGGGTCCGTTCGGCAAATCGATCTTCAGCCTGCCTCACAAGGCGCCGGTTGGCAGCTCAAGGGCGTCATGTTGCTCGGGCAGGTTCAATCCGAGCAGTGGTTGCGCCACTGGTTTGATCAAGGTCTGGATGTCACCCCGGTTCAACGTTACCTGCTTTCGCCCTTGCAAAGCCCGCCTGGCGAGCAGGCCGCGCCTGTCCGCGTGGTGTGCAACTGCATGGGGGTGACTGACCAGGCCATTGAGTCAAAGCTAGCCGAGCTGTTGCCCGGTGATTCAAACCCGGAAGGTCGGTCAGTGGTTGAACTGGCGCAGCAATTAAAGACACAGCTTGGCTGTGGTTCCCAATGTGGCTCATGCATGCCAGAGATTGGCCGGTTGGTGAGCAGCGGTCTTGCTACAATAAAGGCTTGATGCATTTTTCTGGTTCCCCATGAACTCCAGTACACAGCCTGTAAGCCCATTCTCCTGCGCGCCTTTCATTAAGGAAATTGGTCGCGGTAAAGAAGGTGCACGCGGCCTTGATCGGGCACAGGCTCGCGAATTGATGGCTGCCATTCTCGCAGGGCTTGTTTCCCCGCTTGAACTCGGGGCCGTTCTCATCGCTTTGCGGGTCAAGGGCGAAACAATCGATGAGTTGCTGGGCTTTCTGGATGCCTTGGCCGATCAGTCGGTGCAAACCGACGGCACCGCTGCCTCGGTTTTTCAGCAGTTGAACGACTGGTCGGTTCAATCTGGCAAGCCGGTTGTGGTCATACCCAGTTACAACGGTGCGCGGCGAAAGCCGAACCTGACCGCCATGATCGCCGGTCTGCTGGCTGAAAAGGGCTTCCCTGTGCTGGTGCATGGCCACGCTGACAATGCGGTGGGGCGGGTCAGTACACGGTCAGTCATGGATCAGATTCAGTGGCCAATGGCCAATGCCCCGGTGTATCTCGAACTGGCCCACTGGCAGCCCATGCTGGCTGAATTGTTGAACAAGCGTGCCGTGTTGGGGGTGCGCAACGTCGCCCACACGCTGGTCAAGTTGTTGGTGCCCTCACAGCTAAAACAGACCTTGGCTGTGTGCAGTTACACGCACCCTGAATTCTGGAACCTGCAGCGAGCCGTGTTCTGTTCACTGGGGCAGACTGCCCTGGTGTTGCGGGGGCACGAAGGTGAGCCCGTGGCTGCGCCTTATCGAGTGCCCCGTATGGATGGCGTCAAGGCCGGGCAAAGCTGGTGTCTCGCTGAGCCTGAATCGCTGATGAGTGAGCAGCCCGACCCGCATCCGCCCATCGACGCCACGTCCACCGCACGTCAAATTGAGGCCTGGCTTACCAAATCGCAAGTCATTCCACACGGGTTTGTGGCGCAGCTTCAGGCCATCGAAACCTTGATCGCAAGCGAAACTGCTGCCCAGTCATGAGCCAGCACTTCGACGCCATTGTGGTGGGTGCCGGCGCTGCTGGTCTGCTGTGTGCCGCCCGCATTGGGCAGGGCGGTTTGCGGGTTGCGCTTCTGGATCACAGCGAAAAGCTTGCTGAAAAAATCCGGATCAGCGGCGGTGGGCGCTGCAATTTCACAAACCGGGTGGTCACGCCCGACAACTTTGTGTCACAAAACTCCAGGTTTGCGCGTCACGCACTGGCCAATTTCAAACCAGATGACTTCATTGCCATGGTGCAGGGCCACCGTATCGCCTTTCACGAAAAGCACAAAGGGCAGCTTTTTTGTGATCGCAGCAGCGAGGACATCATCGAGATGCTGGTCAGCGAGTGCCAAGGGGGCAAAGTTCAGTGGTACAGGCCGCACAGCGTCAGTGCCATTGAGCATTCGGAGGGTCGGTTCACCCTACAAACCACCGCTGGCCGATTGACCACAGCCAAACTGGTCATTGCAACAGGTGGCCTGCCCGTTCCCAAAATTGGCGCCACTGATTTTGGGCTTCGCATTGCACGCCAGTTTGGCCACAAAATCATCGAGCCTCGTCCTGCGTTGGTTCCAATGACCTTTGACAGCGCTGTGTGGGAACCTTACGCAAGCTTGGCGGGTGTGGCCTTGCCCGTCAAAAGCAGGGGTAGTGAGCCGAAAGCCCCGTGGTTTGATGAAGACTTGTTGTTTACCCACCGGGGCTTGAGTGGTCCGGCGGTCTTGCAGGCTTCCAGCTATTGGCAACCCGGGCAAGCCCTTCACGTTAATTTTTCAGGCCACAATTCACCGGAGCTTTGTCTGGAGGCATTCAAGCAGGCTGCAGTCGGAACGCGTGCCCAGTTCGAGAACTGGCTTGCGCAGCAATTGCCCCATGTTCCCCGACGTTTGCTGGAATCCTGGCTTGTGTTGCCGCAGTTCGCGGAACTTCGTGGTCGCAAGGTCGCCGAGTTCGGAAAGAAGCAACTGCAACCCCTGGTTCAGGCCTTGGCGGGGTTTGGCGTGGTGCCCAGCGGCACCGAGGGGTATCGCAAGGCTGAGGTGATGCGTGGTGGTGTTGATACCGCATTCCTGAACCCGAAAAAAATGGAATCGACCCTGCTGCCCGGTTTGTTTTTCATTGGCGAAGTGGTGGATGTCACAGGTTGGCTGGGCGGTTACAACTTTCAATGGGCTTGGGCCAGCGGCGTGCTGGCAGCCCAAGCCATTTTGAAGACAAATGCTTGAATTGTGAGAAAGTTCAGTGCTATACTTTCGCTCTTTGCCAAATTTGGCAGGTCGCGTATTGCTTGCGGCTTTTAAAAACCAACACTGAATTATCGACTGGAGCCCTATGCCATCCGTTCGCGTCAAAGAAAACGAGCCTTTTGAAGTTGCCCTGCGTCGCTTCAAGCGCACCATTGAAAAAACTGGTCTGCTGACCGAACTGCGCTCACGCGAGTTTTATGAAAAGCCTACAGCAGAGCGCAAGCGCCTGAAGGCCGCCGCAGTGAAGCGCCACTACAAGCGCCTGCGCAGCATGATGCTGCCTAAAAAGCTGTACTGATCCATTCCACCTACAGTTTTTGTTGAAAAAGGCATTGTCTGTCACTCGGTTGGCGGTGCCTTTTTAAATCATGTCCCTCAAAGCAAAAATCCTTGACGACATCAAAGCAGCCATGAAAGCGAGAGAGCAGGAAAAGCTCTCTGCCTTGCGCATGCTGTCGGCTGGAATCAAGCAGAAAGAAGTCGACGAGCGCATCGAGCTTGACGATGCGGCCATTTTGGCTGTCATTGAAAAGCAGATCAAGCAACGCAAAGAGGCCGCCGCTCAATTCCAGGCTGGTGGTCGGGAAGACACCGCCGCCAAAGAGTTGGCCGAAGCCGAGTTGTTAGCGGCTTATCTGCCCAAGCAATTGTCCCCTGAAGAGGTGGAGCAGGTTGTCCGCAATGTGGTGGCGGCATTGGGTGCCACTGGCCCGCAAGACATGGGCAAGGTCATGGGGCAAGCCAAAGCTGAGCTGGCAGGCAAGGCCGACATGTCCAAAGTGTCCGGTGTTGTCAAAAACGTCTTGTCTTCGCTGTAAATCCCTGCCAGTCCATTGGCAATCAATCCATTCTGAATCGCAAGCAGTCTTGCGTTCAGCGCCGTGACTCTCAAGGCGCGCTTTTTGGTATCCTTTCAAGTGTTCACCTTCGCACCCTTGTGCGGCTTCCTGGGTAATTTCTCGGCATGATTCCACAAAACTTCATCGACGACCTGCTGTATCGGCTTGATATCGCCGATGTGGTTGGGCGGTATGTTCAGTTGAAGTCTGCCGGTGCCAATTTGCAGGGTTTGTGCCCTTTCCACAAGGAAAAATCTCCCTCTTTCAGTGTCAGTCCCTCCAAGCAGTTCTACCACTGCTTTGGTTGCGGTGCCAGTGGCAATGCCATCGGTTTTGTCATGGAACATTTGGGCATGACTTTTCCCGAGGCCGTTGAGCAACTGGCTGGCCAGCTGGGCATGGAGGTGCCTTACGAAAAGGGCATGGATCTGCCCGAGGAGGTTCGGTCTGAGCGGGACCAAATCGTCGAGTTGTTGACCCGATCTGCCAATTATTACAAGGCCCAACTCAAGCAGTCGCCGCGGGCAGTCCAATACCTGAAGAACAGGGGGCTGACGGGTCAAATTGCCGCCCGCTATGGCTTGGGCTACGCACCCGACAACTATCAGAATCTGGAATCTGTGGTGGACGATTACGCCAGCAATGCCCTGTTGGACACGGCGGGTTTGACGAAATTGTCTGAGCAAAACAGCCGTCGCTACGACCGTTTTCGCGACCGCGTCATGTTTCCCATTCGCAATGCCAAAGGTCAGGTGATCGGATTTGGCGGTCGGGTGATCGAAAAAGCCGAGCCCAAATACCTGAACAGCCCCGAAACACCGGTGTTTCACAAAGGACACGAGGTCTATGGGCTGTTTGAGGCGCGTCAAGCCATCCACAAAAAGGGCTATGTGCTGATCACTGAAGGCTACATGGACGTGGTGGCCCTTGCGCAGTGGGGGTTTGAGAACGCGGTGGCCACCCTGGGCACGGCAGTGACGCCGGACCACGTGCAAAAGCTGTTCAAACAGACCGATCGCCTGGTGTTTGCATTCGACGGCGATGGTGCTGGGCAAAAGGCAGCCTGGCGCGCGCTTCAGGCTTGTCTTAGCCACGTCAACGAGGTCAAGCGGGCGGATTTCATTTTTCTGCCGACCGAGCACGACCCTGACTCCTACGTTCGCACGGAAGGGCCAGACGGGTTTGAGGCGTTGGTGGCCAAGGCGCTCTCGTTGTCGGACTATCTGTTGCGCCAGGTCGGTTCCCAGTTTCAGGTGCAGCAGGTGGAGGGCAGTTCGGCCGCGGTCGCATTCCTCAAGCCTTTGGTTGCTCAAGTTCAGCCCTCGGTGTTTCGCTCGGCCTTGGTTCGTTCGCTGGCCGACTTGCTCGGTATGACGCCGGTTGAACTGTCTTCTCATCTTGGTTTGAAACGCCCCGTGGGCGAGGGTCAGGTGTTCAGGCGCAAGGGCAAAGACGCCGGGCCCAGGGCTGATTTCTCGCCTAGGCCAAAAGCCAAATCCGCTTTGTTGGGTCTGGCTGCCCGGTTGGTGCGTGCCCCCCAGTGCGTTGGCGAATGTTTTTCACTGGTTGAGTTGTATGAAAAAAGCGACGCTCTACCCCAAGAGGGGCACAGTTTCATTCACCTGGTTGAAAAAATCAAAGAGAACCCCAACTTACTGATGGCGAGGTTGCCCAATGCGTTCAACGACCAGGTGCACCAATCGTGGGTGAATGGCGTTGTACAGGAAGCTCAGCAACTCGATGATGAAATCGATTTTGAAACCGAGTTGAAGGATGCCGTGTATCAATGCAGTGAGGCCTGGTTTAAAAGCGAGCTGGCGCGTTTGTCGCAGTTGATGCCATTGCAGGGTGAGCAGCTTGTGCTCTATCACGAATTCATGAGGCAGTTCCAAAATTTTAAACAAAAGCGAGTTAATCAGTTATAATTAAAGGTTACGGCCAAGTAGTGATGGTCACCCGTTTGTCACTCACATGCAGCTTTTTTGGACAGTTTTCAATCAAACTGGCAACTAAGGTATTGAATGTTCAACTTTCTCAATATTTTTTCCAAATCCCCGGAACAGAAGACCGAAACTGGTCACAAAAGCAAGTCTGGGGAAGAGGTTGCCAACACAGCCTCCAAAGGGCCTGCAGGCGTAGCCGAGACTGCAACCCAGATCGCCAAACGCAAAGGAGCGTCGTCAATGGCTGAGAAAAAAGTTTCTCGTCGAACCAAAGCATCAAAAATCGTAGCGGAAGAATTGTCAGTGGAAAAGAAAGTAAAACCCAAGAAAACCAGTGCCGCAGCCTCTAAAAAGGCAGCTGAGGTTGAAGTGGTAGCCACCCCTGTTGAGCAGCCTGCCGCAGAGAACAAACCCAAACGTGGTCGCAAGCCCAAGGCCGCTGCGGCTGAAGCTGCGGTCGAAGTGGTTCAGGCCGAGCCTAAAAAACGTGGGCGCAAGCCGAAAGCCAAGGAAGAGGCAGCCGCTGTACCCGCCACCAAGGGAAAGGCAGGCAAGGGTCCGCGCGCTGAAGACGATGAGGACGAAGATCTTGATCTGTCCTCTTCCGGCGGCGATTCCGACAGCCTGGACACGGATGTGCCCGACGACGATGACGACAGCGATGCAAAAAAGGCCGATCTGGTCATTATTCCAAAGCGGGGCCGTGGTTCGCGTGCCAAAGACAAGGCGTTGATCAATTCCGCTTATTTGTCTTCGGCCACTGCAACGGCTGAAGAGCTTGAGTTGCGCCGCACCCAGCTGAAGATCCTGATCAAGATGGGTAAAGAGCGCGGCTACCTCACATTCGCTGAAATCAACGACCACCTGCCAGACGACGTCACCGATGGTGAAGTCATCGAGGCGATGGTCAGCACATTCAGCGACATGGGCATTACTGTCTACGATCAGGCGCCAGACGCTGAAGCCCTGTTGATGAACGACAATGCGCCAGTGGGCACCACCGCGGAAGACGCGGAGGAAGAAGCCGAGGCAGCCCTGTCGAACGTGGATTCCGAATTTGGTCGTACCACTGACCCTGTCCGCATGTACATGCGTGAAATGGGCACCGTCGAGCTGTTGACCCGTGAAGGCGAAATTGAAATTGCCAAGCGCATTGAGGCGGGTCTGAAGGACATGGTCCAAGCCATTTCTGCCTGCCCGGCCATTGTGGAAGACGTGGTCACCATGGGCCAGAAAATTGCCGAAGGCAGCATGCAGGTCGATGAGGTGGTCGACGGCATTATCGACCTGTCCGACGACGGCATGCCCGGTGAAGACATTGACATGTCTGCCGGCGCTGAAGAAGACGAGGACGAAGACGACGAAGACGGCGCCAGTGGCGGCGGTGCTTCAGGCATGTCTGCCCGTCAGCTTGAAGAACTGAAAAAGAACTCGCTGGCCATTTTTGCAGAAATCGAAAAGCAGTTTACCAAGTTAAAAAAGGCTCGCGCTGATGCGGGTTATGGTTCAAGCGGCTACAAGAAAGCCAAAGACGCCATCACCAACGAATTCATGCGCATCCGCTTCACGGCCAAGCAGGTTGAACGTTTGTGCAGCATCCTGCGTGAACAGGTCAACAGCGTCCGCTCCATCGAGCGTGAAATTTATGACATCGCGGTCAATCGCGTGGGCGTGCCCCGTGAGTTGTTCCTCGACCATTTCAAGGGCAAAGAAATCGAGAAGGGCTGGGTGGATGAGTTGTCTGCTTCCAGCGCAGCCTGGGCTGAAACTTGGTCCCGAAACATTCCTGCCATTCACGAATTGCAGGAACGGCTGGTCGAAGTTCAAGAGGCCGTGTCATTGCCACTGAACGACTTGCGCGCGATCAACAAGCAGATGGTGTCTGGTGAAAATCGTGCTGGCTCGGCCAAGCGCGAGATGATCGAGGCCAACCTGCGTTTGGTGATTTCGATCGCCAAAAAGTACACCAACCGTGGTTTGCAGTTCCTGGATCTCATCCAGGAGGGCAACGTCGGTCTGATGAAGGCGGTGGACAAATTCGAATACCGCCGTGGCTACAAGTTTTCAACGTACGCCACGTGGTGGATTCGCCAGGCCATCACGCGCTCAATCGCGGACCAGGCCCGTACCATCCGTATTCCGGTTCACATGATCGAAACGATCAACAAAATGAACCGGATCAGTCGTCAGATCCTGCAGGAAACCGGCATCGAGCCTGATCCTTCTACTCTGGCTGAGCGCATGGAAATGCCGGAAGACAAGATCCGCAAGATTCTGAAAATCGCCAAAGAACCGATTTCGATGGAAACACCGATTGGCGACGACGACGATTCTCATTTGGGCGACTTCATTGAGGACAACCAGACGCTGGCCCCTCAGGACGCTGCGCAATACAGCAGCTTGCGATTTGTCACCAAAGACGTGCTCGATTCACTGACCCCCCGCGAAGCCAAGGTGCTGCGCATGCGGTTCGGCATTGAAATGAGCACCGACCACACCTTGGAAGAAGTGGGCAAGCAGTTTGACGTCACGCGCGAGCGTATTCGTCAGATTGAGGCCAAAGCGCTGCGCAAGCTGCGTCACCCATCCAGGTCAGACAAGCTGAAAAGCTTCCTTGAAGGCGAATAAGCAAATCAATCAGGTTTAAAAGGGCGTTAAAATCAACGCTCTTTTTCGGGCCTCTAGCTCATGCCTGGTTAGAGCAGCGGACTCATAATCCGTTGGTGCCGTGTTCGACTCACGGGAGGCCCACCAAATCAAAAAGCCGTTGTGTGTTAACACACAGCGGCTTTTCTCAATTCATCAGCCAATCAGTGAATTTTTGGTTTGATCAAAACTTGCCGTTGGGGTTTTTCCATTCGCTCTGGGGTGGTATGGTTTCGATGGTGTCCCAGTGCTCGACAATTTTTCCGCTTTGCACACGGAACAAGTCGTAATATGAGGCAGGTTTGTCACCGAACTTACCCTCTGTGACAGCCAGTACGAAATTACCCTGACCTAGCACTTGGTGTACTTTGTCAAACTTGACCGTCATTCCCTGTTCAGCCATGTTCTTCATGGCTTTGTTCAAGCCGCTAACGCCATCACCGATCATTGGGTTGTGTTGTACGTAGCGCTCGCCATCAATGTATTTGCTTAAGGCCTTGGAATCGCCTTCAACCCAAACTTTCTGCAAAAAGTCGTGAACCAGCATTTTGTTGGCTTCTGTCTTTTCTGGATCGACTGCCTTTGTTGGACCATCAATCATGCTGTGGCCGCCGGGGCTGGGTTTTACAGCTGTTTCCTGAAGATTGTCCCAATGCTCGACAATTTTTCCGTTTTCAAAGCGGAAGATGTCAAATCCAATTTTGGGGCCGAAAAAGTTGTATTCCGTGTGTGTGAAAACATAGTTGCCATCCCGGAAAGCACGTACCACGTGAACACGCGCGGAGTCCTTTGGCAGCGTCTTTAGCAATGCACCAAATCCAGCAATGCCGTCGGCCACCATCAGGTTGTGCTGAATATATTTGTTCGGGTTGATGACTGAGGCGGCAGCCTGATCGCCTGTTTGAATGCTGTTGAGCAGGCGCGTTGACTGATCAATGTGCTTGTCGGCAAAGGCTGTCGCAGAGGAAACAGTCATGACGGCACCCAGTGTGTATGCTTTGATATTCATTGATGAAGCGATCCTTGTTAAATGCGGAGGATTTTTGTTCTGATTGAACAAGACCAATAAAAATGGACGTTTTGATGATCCGTCAGGGTGATTGTCAGGTCGAGGTCTAAAGTGGGTCTATGATGGTAAAATCTGGACAATAAAAATTGGCGTAAACCTTTGAAGCAATCACAGTCCATTCCTTTGGTGAATTACGATGCAGCGCTGGATGTGCAAATTTTGCGCTGTGCTGATTTGCGTCAGCGGGCAAGTTTCAGTGGTTGGGGGCATACCCCGCACCGAGTGAGTTTTTGTCATTTGATTGTTGTCACCCGGGGACAATTCACACACACCGTTGATTTTGTTCCAGTGACGTGTACTGAAGGCTGCTGGGTAGTTGTGCAGCCGGGCCAAGTGCATTCATTTGATTGGCGAACGGACTGGGATGGCTGGCTGATTATTTTCAAGCCAGAAGCATTGCCCGAGACACTCGTGAAACGTTTGTCTCATGATGTTGAAAGTCTATTTGATGAGCTACCGACCTTGTTCATGCCTCCACCCGAGGAACACGACGCCGGGCTGCGCATCATCTCGCAAATGGCGCTCGATTCCGGACGATATGCCGATCTTGCCTCCGGCAATCGTCTGATTGTGACGGGTCTGTATTATTTGCTGATGCGCGTGAATTTGTTTGTTCAGGGCCACGGCCTCTCGCAAAGAAAGTCGAATCAAAAGCTATTCAAGCGTTTTCAGCAATTCAAGAAAATGGTGGAAGTCAGACTATCGACACAACACCATGTTCACGAATATGCGCAAATTTTGGGGTGTTCCGAGAAAAGCCTGAATCGCGCTGTGTTTGCGGTGGAAAAAATGACCGCCAAAGCCTATTTGACTCAACGCATCGTACTGGAGGCCAAGCGTATGTTGATTCATTCGATGCAGCCCGTTGGGTCAATTGGCATTGATCTGGGGTTTGATGAGGCAACCAACTTTGTCAAATTTTTCAAGCGGGAGGTGGGCATGCCCCCAATGACTTTTCGCGGACTTTATTTGGAAAAGGGGTCGTGACGGCGAAAGCATTGAGTAGAGGCAATAAAGGCGAGTGTTCAAACGATTGCCTCAGGTTGGTATTTTAGACAATCCAATGAGTTAACAGCTTTGGAGGCTTTGGGTGGCGTACGCATTTGAGTTGATGAACGGCCCTGGCTCGGGGTGTCAGTTTGGCTAAGGTGCTTCTGGTAGACACCAATTTTTCGGCGGCACCATTGCGCAGGGCTTTGCTTGAGCTAGGCCATGAGGTGCATTTGTGTGGCGCAAATCCGAATGACGCGCTTGCACGGCATGCCAAAAATTATCATGTGACCGATTATGCAGACGTGGAGGCGTTGGTCGAGCTGGCCGAGGCCTTGTGTGTCGATCATGTCATTCCGGGGTGCAATGACCGTGCCTACCTCAGCTGCGCAACAGCAAAGGCGTTAACTGGTCATTGTCGCTTCAATGGTGTTGACTTGCTTGAGCAAGCCTCTGTTCTATTGGACAAACAATTGTTCAGGGATTGTGCGCGGGCTCTGAATTTAACAACTCCTCAGACCTACTCCCCAGGTGCTTGTGTGCCTTCAGGACCTGTCATTGTCAAGCCGGTTGACGCATTCAGTGGCTTAGGCGTTGAAGTGATTGCACAGCCAAACCAAGACAAGCTGGATTGTGCTGTGCAGAAAGCCAAGTCCAGCAGTGCTTCTGGTGGCGCCTTGGTAGAGGATTGGATTGGTGGACAGCTTTACAGCCATTCTGCGTTTGTAAAGGATCAAAAGATCCTACAGGCCCATGTGGTCGTCGAACATTGTGTGGCCAATCCGTATGCGGTGGACACGAGTCATCTTGCCCAAGGGGCATTGCCGGTTGATGCGTTGCAAGCCCTTGAAGGTGAATTGGAGATTTTGGCGAGGCATTTGCAATTGTGCGATGGTTTATTGCACACCCAATTCATATGGGATGGTCAGCGCTGCTGGTTGATTGAACTGACGAGGCGTTGCCCCGGTGATCTTTACAGCCAGCTGGTGGAGTTAACCGTTGGTCCGGGGTATGTGATGCAATATTTGCTGCCATTTTTAGGGCTGCCCCTTGAGGTGGTGGCTGGGCAAGTTGAATCAAACCCAATTTTGCGTCACACCTTGACGCTTCCTGAAGCCTGTACGCTGGAGAGTTTGCGTTTCAATGTGCCCCTGCTGATTGAGCGCTGGGTTCCAGTGGCCACGGTTGGTGATTCAATCGGCGTGGCGCCAAAAGGTCGGATTGCCATACTTTTTGCACGGGTTGGCAGTGGGGATGAGTTGTTGTCACTGTCGCAACGCGCAAAGTCCAGAATCCTTTTTTCTGTGAATGCCCTATGAGTCCACTAGACGCTTCTTCCATGGTCGATTTTATCCGGCCCGAAAATCAAGACAGTACGATGTTTCTTGAGGCAGCAGACAGTGCCCTTCAGGCCCGAATGTGTGCCAAGGTGGATTTATTCGTAAACCCTGCGATTCGAATGCCGCGTTATCTGGTTGGGCGAAATGCAGATGCGTTGCATGTGTCCAGGGTTTTGCCTATTCAGGGTGTGATTGATGACACTCCGAATGCGCCGGCAACCTGGGAGGGTTTGCCTGTTGTGAAAATGGATCAGATACCGGCTGAGGCCTGGGTGTTGAACTGTGCCACCTCAATTGCGCCTGTCAATGTAGAACAGGCGTTGATGAACGTGAACGTGGCTCAACGTTTACATTTGGGGCATCTGGCAGCATACGCAGGCTGGATAAATCAGCAATTGCCTTGGTTTGTCGCCCAGCAACGCGAGGATTTCAGCCAGCACCGTGGTGAGTGGGCTGAGTTGTTCGAACGGCTAGAGGACGTCGAAAGTAAGCGTGTGCTTCAAGAGGTTGTTTGCTATCGACTAACAGCTGATCCGACGTTCATGCAACGCCATTTGGTGCGCTTGTCTGAGCAATATTTTGAGTGCTTTTTGAATCTCAAGGGTGAGGTGTTTGTTGACGCAGGTGGATTTGACGGTGACACCACGGCCTTGTTTATTCAGCATGACCCAGACCATCGACAAATTTATTTTGTGGAACCTTCGCCGATCAACATGACGGCCGCTCAAGTTCGACTGGCTAGCACCAGTGCGCGATTGCAATGGTTGCCGGTCGGTTTGTCCAGCGAAGCGGGAGAACTTCGTTTCAATGCAGGGGAGGGCTCAGCCAGTGCAGTCGGTCATTCTGGTGACACTTGTATTCACGTAGATACGCTGGATTCGCTGGTGGCTGAGCCAGTCAGCTTTATCAAAATGGATTTGGAAGGGTGGGAGCTTCATGCTTTGGCGGGCTGTCGCCGACACATTGAACAAGATCGCCCCAAACTGGCGATTGCGGTTTATCACGATGCCTCTCATTTTCGGGAGGTGGCCCGGGTGGTGTTGGGGTGGAACCCTCATTACAAGGTTCGTTTGCGCCATTACACCCAAGGTTGGTCTGAAACAGTGATGTTTTTCAGCGATTGCTAGCCAGATTGATTACGGTGTGGTGACTGTATGCTGTGAAAGTTGCGGGGGTGAGCTGATGAATATTTCTGTCAGGAAGACAGTGGGAAAGCCGATTCGAGTGGCCATGATAGGTGGGGGGGTTAATTCGGCCGTTGGTCGGGTGCATGAAATCGCCATGCGAATGGACCTGGAGTATGAACTCACTGCAGGCTGTTTCAGCCGGGATCCTGAATTCAATGTTCAAAGTGGTCACACCTATGGCGTGCCTGCGCATCGTGTGTACAGCCAACCCGAAGAGATGCTGCGTGACCCTGCATTGGATGTCGACGCTGTCGTGATTGCAACGCCCATCGATTCCCATTCGAAATACATTCACTTGGCCCTGGACCATGGTTTGCGCGTGATCTCAGACAAGCCGTTGGTCAGCACTTTGGCAGAATGCCAGCAAATCCTGAAGCGAGTGCCACTCAGTAGCGTCGACGTCATGTGCATTTTCAATTACACCGGTTATCCAGCTGTACGGGAAATGAAGCACAGAGTGGACCGGGGTGAAATTGGTCAAGTGTTCAAGATCATGATAGAAATGCCTCAGGATTCCTACATGCGCTTAAAGAACAGCAACAAGATCCAGGCTATCCAACCCTGGCGTTTGCGGGATGGTCCAATTAGCTGCGTCTCTCTGGACCTGTTTGTACACATGCACAGCTTGGTGAATTATGTGACAGGAAAGGTGCCGTTGCGCGTCAGTGCCTGGCAGAGGGCGATCAGTGGCGTGGCTGACGGGTTGATCGATGAAGTGGATGTGGTGATCGATTATTCAGACAACCTTCGCGTGAATGCTTGGTACGGCAAGGCGGCCTTGGGACAACGCAATGGCTTACGCATCAGGGCCTTTGGTGCGCAAGGCAGCCTTGAATGGGTTCAGGAACAACCGGAGCAGTTGCGTGCGGCCGATGAACGTGGCAACACGCTGATATACGACCGTATTTCCACCAGCAGTGTGGTGACAGCGGAGGCCCGTTATAACCGATTCAAGGCGGGGCACCCTGCCGGGTTTATCGAAGCCTTTGCCAACTATTACACCGATTTGGCACAGGCCATGCGCTCTGGGCAATTGAATGTCCACACCTTGGGTCTAGAGGTGGCTGCGGAGGGATTGGCTGTTTGTCAGGCCATTGAAGAATCTGCAAACCTGGGTCAGACCATTCATGTACCCACGACTGGAACACATCATGAACACAGCAACTGAACAAACTGCAATTCGATCCATTCGCCCCAAGGTGCTATTCCAGCTCATTGAGAGTCGCTTTCCAGATCAGAATGTGGGTTTCAAAGTCAATATTCCAAGTCCGGATATCGGTGGCATGACGCTACTTGAAAGCAGTGTTCTCGTCAGTTTGGCTCGGTTGATTGATGCACGTTCGCTGTTTGAGTTCGGCACCTTTATGGGTGCCACCACACTTTTGCTAGCTGAAAATACACCGCCCGATGCTCAGGTTGTCACGCTGGATCTTCCCGATTTGTCCAGTTCACAGTTGGAGTCGGATCAAAGCAGCGTTTTGACCGACGGACATGCCAATGACGCCTTTTTAACGCGTCGATTTGCCGCCCAGGGGGCCCGATGCATTCGGCGTGCACAAGCCAGTGTTCAGTCCAAAGTGCAGCAGGTTTTGGAAGACAGCATGAAATTGGATGTGGTGGCTCGAGGATATGAGAATCAGTTTGACTTCGTGTTCGTTGATGGTGGTCATGCTTTTTCAATTGTGCAGCAGGACACTCGTAACGCCTATCGGATGATCAAGGCTGATGCGGTGGTGGTTTGGCATGACTATCGTTCGACCATCCACAATGAAGTGACGACCTTTCTCGATGGGCACGCTGTGGGGCGACGCATTTTCCATGTGGCCAACACCATGATTGCGTTTGAGCTCTTCGGACGGTTTGAAAGTTTGTTGGATTCTTTCTTGTAGACTCATGTTGAAAAGTCCTCTGCCCCGAGAGACCCTGCTGGCACTGAGCCAGCGTCGGGATTGGCCCAGTGTGTGGAGACTTGCCCTCCATTTTGGGACGCTGTGCTTATTGGCCATCTTTTCCATCAACCTGTGGGGGCAAGCTTCGGTTGCATCCGCCGCCGGCTTGTTGTGCGGGTTGTTGGCCTTGTTTTTTTGGCTCGGGTATGGCGCGGTGTTCAGCTTTTTGGGATATGCAGGCTTGGGGCATGAGTTGGCACACCAGACGGTGTTTCGGAGTCGACGGCTGAATCAGGCTCTGTTTTACCTTGTGTCATTCTTGACTTGGAATAATCCGGTTTATTTTCGAGTCAGTCACCGTGTGCACCATCAACACACCCTTCGACGTGGGGTGGACTATGAAGTGAATCCGGATCCGTATCCTCTTCTGGAAAAAGGCTGGCATTTTTTGCTGCTGGACTTTGCTGCATTCAAGCGAGCCCTTGTCATCTTCATTGACAATGCATGCAACAAGGTGAAGGGGGCTTTCGGAGAGTACCACTTTCCACCGGGTAGCGTAGGGCGCAGGCAGCTGGTCCGCCAGGCCCGATTGCATCTGGTTGTGCACTTAGGCCTGGCGGGCTTGGCACTTGCCTTGGGATACTGGCAGTGGCTTATTTTTGTGACGTTTGCTGCTTTTGTGTGTACCTTGCCCAACAGGGTGTTGGCCAGGCTTCAGCACGTCAATATGAGCAGGGACGAGGAAGATCTCAGACTGAGTACTCGTACCGTGTTGCTTGCCAAGCCACTGGCTATTTTTTACTGGAACATGAACTATCACCTCGAGCACCATTTACACCCCAGCGTGCCTCATTTCAATCTGCCGGTTTTACGCCAAGCCTTGGGAGAATACTTACCAGAATCACCCCAGGGTTTGTCCAGACTGCTGGACATTTTGCGCGTGCCTGTGACAGAGAATCCCCAAATGCATTGCCAAGAGGAACCATGAGCCAGACCGATACCATTGACTCCACCGCTGTGCAGGATGCACTGAGAGCCCTGTATGCGCATGTAGATGAGCAAGTCCAACAGGTGGAATATGCCATCGCTTGTCGCCCCGCCAACGTGGAGGACCACATCAAATCGCTTGGTCATTTGGTCGGCCTTTGCGAGAAACGTCCTTACGATCAACTTTTTGAGCTGAACACAGGGGCTGCGGGTGAACTCTGTACACGATTTGCCGCGATCTATCATCGAATTTTAGGGGACTGCAGCAGTAAACTCAGTTTTAAGAGTGTTGTAATGCTGACGCTGCAAAAGCGGTTTATCAGTCAGGTGTTTGAGATTTCCGGATTTCGGTCGGAGCGCACCCTGCAAACTATTCTTCGAAGGCGTGGCAAAGACTTTCCTGACAAAGCTTTGACCCAAAATCAGGCGGCCTTGCGCAATGTGTTGATCAGTTCAGTCGGTACCTTGAGCGCCGAGGAGTTGGTCCAGTTGAGCCTGGATGAAAGTGAGACCGCCGCCTTGCTGGCCATCGGGCTGTTGCTTGATCGCATGCCAACTACTTTGGCGGGTGAGGCCGGTCGACAATTTCTGCTGGAGCAATACAACCCGTACGGCGCATTGCAACCGCTAGACGTATACAAGGCTCTGGTGGCCAATGTATGGATGTTGTGCAGTTACAGTGTTTGTGCAGGCAAGCACGAAATTAAAAAACATTTGAATGCCTGGTACAAGCGGGTTCACAAAGCGAAAGGCCTGCGTGTTCACCCAACCGGCAGTGTGCGTCAGCCCGGTAACGTGGACAACAAGCCTGTCATGGCTGTCATGGCAGAGAGCTTTTCTTCCGCGCATGCCATGTATCGCTGGTATGCCCCGATTATCAAGCGATTAAAGGCGGATTATTTTCTGTGTCTTGTGGCCTTGCGTGCTGACGTAGACGAGGACAGCATCGCGTTGTTTGATCGCTTTTTGGAGGTGTCTGAAGAAGACGAGTTGAATGTTCAGAATGTGATGGATGCATGTACGCCCGACATTGCTTACTTCATGAGCGTGGGAATGCGCAGTTGGAGCATTTCAATGGCTAATCTGCGTTGGGCGCCTTTGCAAGTCATGAGCTTTGGTCACCCGGCCACCACACACAGCACTGAAATGGATCTGGCGTTTATCAACACTCGAACGGTGGGTGAGCCCGGCATCGTGGCTGAAAACATGCTGGTACTAGATTCCGAGATAGGAAGTTTGATTGAAATTCACAAGGACTTGCGTTTACCTGCTCCACCTGAACTTTCGAATACTGAAGTGCGGATTGCCATTCCTTGTAACTTGATGAAAATCAACATCGGCTTTATGGCCGCCTTGAAGGAAATCGAGCGTCAGGCTGAAAAGCCGGTGCATTTTACTTTTTTCCCCAATCAGAGCGGAATCTCTCACCTGACAACTGCTTTGCAGATCCAGCGCTTCTTCCCCAACGCGACGGTGGCAAGAAGAACGAGTTACGACAAGTATCTGGCGTTGTTGAACCAGCACCATTTGGCCTTAAGTCCATTTCCCTTCGGCAATGCCACCAGTACGATTGATTGCATGGTGCTTGGGCTGCCCAGTATTGGTTTGCTGGGTCAGGAGCCACATGCCCGCAGCGACTTCGATGTGTTGGCGGCATTTGATCTTCAGGAATTCTGCGTGGCTGACAGTGTGGAAAACTACGTGCATGGTGTGGTTCGCTACATCAATACACCGGGCTTGCTGGACGAATTGCGAGCACTGGTGGCATCCAAGAATTTCATGGAGCGTCACCAGGTCAGCGAAAACCCCTTGAGTGAGGAGTTCTGCAATGCTTTGAAATGGGCGCATGCCAATGTAAATCTAGTGAAAGGCCCAAGGGGTGTGGTTTTTGAATCGGCAGGTCGTTGGGTCTGAAACCGCTCGAACAGGTGAGGGTGTAGAATGAGTCAACACCTTCACCTCTTTTTGAGTGTCTTTTCATGGTCGAACAACAATCCATTGCTCCCAAGCCTTTCTACAAAGCCCTCTGGTTCAAGATCCCTTTGGGTTTGGTGGCTTTTTATGGCCTGTTGCTGTTGTTCTTGTGGGGGGCTTTGCCTGGCCTGTTGAAATGGCAACTGGAAAAGCAGATCCCTGAACGCACAGGCCACCACCTGACGCTTAGCAAGCCGAAAATCGACCCCTTGCACTGGGACGTTCAACTGGACAACGTGGCGCTGACCACACCTGAAAACCAGCCTTTGGCGGCGTTCAAGCACTTCGACATTGACCTTGATTTTCCGAAGTTGTTTAAGGGTGAAATTGCCCTGAAAAAGGTGGAACTGGATGGGCTGCGGGCCAATCTGGAACTGTTGCCTGACGGAGAAATCAACTGGACACGCTTCATTGAAGCCTTTCCGCCCAGCGAACCTTCTGACCCAAACAGCAAGCCACCCAAGGTTTTTGTGGCCAGTCTGAAAGTGTCTGACGCTGGGTTTACCTTGTCCGATCATCGCACGGCCAAGGGCTTTACCACCGAATTCACACCCATCAACATCGAACTGCAAAATCTGGCCACCCGGTCCAGCAAGGCCGGCGAGTTTTCTGTTCAGGCACAAAACTCCATGGGTGCTGACATCGATGTCAGCGGCAAGGTCACGCTTGAACATCTGGCTGTAGAGGGCAGGGCGGCCTTGTCGAATCTCGATTTGCAAAAGCTGGGCCCCGCCATGGCGGCTTACACGGCCATTCCAGCCCCCAAGGGCACACTGGGTCTGTCTGCGGACTTTGACGTTACTTTACCCGAGGGCAAATTGCAGGCCTTGGTCAGCAATGGTGAGCTTGATCTGAAGGGTCTTCAATACAGATCGAGTACCAAGCCCGACGCAGGGGTGCTGGGTGTTGATCAGGTTCATCTGAAAGGCGCGCAATTCGATTTGGCCCAGCAGCGGGTGGCATTGAATTCGATTGCAGTCACGGGTGTGTCTGTTCGTCAAGGCACGGCACAAGCACCGCTGCAACTCGGCGCTTTGGAGGTGGGGCCCGCACAGGTGAATTTGACCGAACACCATGCACAAGTTGAATCTGCGGCACTGAAGGGTGGGCAGGTGCAGGTGGTGCGCGCAGCCAATGGGCAAATTGATTTGCTGCAAACCTTACAGGCTTTGGCACCCCCTTCTGAAGCGCCTGCTGGCAAGCCTGCCAAGGCCGATCCCAAAGTTGACGCAAAAGTTGACGCCAAAGCCGCGACCGCCAAGCCATGGACTTGGGGCGTGAAGTCGGTGTCCGCCAATGATTTGGCTGTGAAATACAAAGACCTCGGCCTTGCCAAGGAAGCTGTGGCGTTGGGTTTGAATCACATTCAGGTCAGCACTGGCAATGTGTCTCAAGACTTGAACAAGCCACTGAAAATACAGGCCTCAGCCTCAGTGGACAGTGGAGGTTCCCTTACAGCCAGTGGCACGGTGGTGCCGGCCAACGCGACGGTGAATATGAAGGTGGCGGTGTCCAGGCTGGCCTTGAAACCGGTTCAACCCGTGTTGGGGCAGTACGTCAAGTTGACCTTGCAAGATGGGGCAGTGTCTACCAGCGGGCAGGTCAGCCTGAAAGGCAGCGATTTTTCTTACAATGGCAACCTGCTGGTTGCCGGCCTGAAGCTCAATGAAAACGACACGCGGAAAAACTTCCTGAGTTTCACCAGTTTGTCTGCGCCGAGCCTGTCGGTTAGCCCAAAGGGCTTGACGGTGCCACGCTTGACGCTGAGTGGCTTGGACACGGCCATTTTGATCGCAAAAGACCGAAGCACCAACATCAGTCGCATTTTGGTGGAAGACAAAAAGGCGTCGACCCCATCCGCGAATGGCAAACCACCGGCCTCGGCCAAATCAGACGCCAAGGCAAGCCCGTTTTTGGTCAACATCAACAATTTCAGGTTGCGTGAGAGCCGCCTGCAATTTGAAGATTTGTCGCTGGTTTTGCCATTCGGTACGCAGGTTGAACACCTCAATGGATATTTCAACGGCTTGACCACACGGCCCGACGCACGCGGTGTGCTGGAGGTGAAAGGTCAAGTCGCCAAGTACGGCGAAATGCAGGCCAAGGGCCAGGTGGATCTGGCCAAGCCAACCCGGTTTATGGACATTGGTGTGAAGTTCAGCAACATTGAGATGCTTGACCTGACGCCTTATTCCGCCACATTCGCCAACCGCAAGATCAATTCCGGCAAGTTGTCGTTGAACCTGAACTACAAGATCGACCATGACCAGCTAAACAGCACCAACCAGATTTTGATCGACAGGCTGGTGCTGGGTGACAAAGTGGACAGTCCGTCTGGCCGCAATTTGCCACTCGATTTGGCGGTGGCTTTGCTGGAAGATTCCAACGGCCGGATTGACCTTGGTATTCCGGTGTACGGCAATTTGAATGACCCGCAGTTCAGCGTGGGGCAGGTCATTTGGAAAGCCTTTACCAACATTCTTACCAAGATTGTTACTTCGCCATTCAGAGCCTTGGCCAGTTTGTTGGGCGGGGGTGAACAAATGCAAACGGTGGCGTTTGACCCAGGTACTGCGGCGCTTAGCCCCCCCCAGCTGGAGAACCTGAGCCGCCTGGCGCAGGCGCTGGCCAAGCGACCCAATTTGAATTTGACACTGGCCGGCACGTTCAGCGATGCGGATCGTGAGGCCATTGCCCGTCGTCAGATGAAATTGGCGGTGCTGACCAAGGCGGAGGGCAAAACACCCCCTGCGGACGATCTGGAAGGCGCATTGGCCTTTGACACCCCTGAAATTCAAAAGGCCTTGCAGACGGTGTTCGAGCAACGCTTCGGCAAGGGCGAATACCTGGGCTTGAAAGCTGCATTTGAAAAGGCCAACCCGGGTGTGTTGAAGCAAAGCCTGACGGGCAAACTACTCAGTGGCATCGCCAGCTTGCTGGACAAGCCCCGTGAGTATTCGGCGGCTGAAACAGACGCCCTGAAGGACAAGTCGTTTTATCCAGAACTGGCCAAGCGGATTGCCGCTGGCGAGAAGGTGTCAACCGATCAGCTGACCCAACTGGCCAGCCAGCGCGTCAATGCTGCGGTTAGCGGGTTGACTGCGCAAGGCGTTGCCAAAGAGCGCTTGAACATAAGCGCCCCCGAGAAAGCCGATTTCAAGGAGGACGAGGGTGGCGTGCCTTTGAAGGTCGGCGTGAAAGCAGGTTGATCAACGGTTGGCGGTTTTCAGGTCGCGATTGGGCGGTATGGAGTAAGTGCCGGTGGCGTGGGCCACTGGGGCTTCCTCACCGTCTGAGTAGATGAACACCTCACCAATGGCCAGTGTCTTGCCGACCTTGATCATCTTGCATTCGCCCACGACGTCTTTCTCGGCTTTGGGCATGCGCAAAAAGTTGATGTTCAGGTTGGTTGTGACAGCCATGGGCACAATGCCAATGGTGGCCAGAATGGCCACGTAGAGTGCGGTGTCGGCCAGTGTCATCAACACCGGGCCAGACACCGATCCACCGGGCCTGAGTGATTTCTCAGTGACTTTAAAACGCACGATGGCGGACATTGGTGCGGCGGCTTCAACCTCGATCGGCGCCTGTGGAAATACATTGCGCAGGAACTGGGTGATTTCTTCTTTGCTGGCCAAAATGGAATTCCTATGCTGATCGGATGTTAACAACAGGCGCCGCCTGTTGCTCCGCTTGTTTGCTGTTGATCGAATGGAATACTGCTTCCGCAGCCTTCAAAAATGCCGTAGTGCCGGCTGAAGTCACCGATGAATTCAAAGTGGGGTGCGAAGCGCGTGTCGTGCAGCATCCGCCAGGTGTTGCCGCACACCGGGAACACCTTGCCGGTCTCAATGTGATGGTGCTTGTCCAGCGTGAATGCATGGGCTGCGTGTTCGATGGTGCCTTTGTAGATCACCGCCTGACCGTAGTCTTCGCAGGCGGATTCCAGCCCATCCAGCTTGAACAGTCGATAGGTGGCGGAGTAAAAACGGGTTTCACCCACCAGGGCTGACAAGCGTTCATCGGTGATGTCCAGCGGTTTGTCCTCAACCAGTCTGGGGTCAATGAAACCGTTGCGCTGAGCGTGCCTCAGGAAGTCGTACCAGTACAGGGCGCCACCCAGGCATTCGCCGTAAAGAACCGGGTCTTTGGCCACTGTCGGGTTGAGTCGCCGGTCAGCGTACACGTCTGAAAAATAGAATTCGCCGCCCGGGGCCAGCAGGCGGAACACCTCGCGCAACACGGCGTCTTTGTCTGGCGACAGGTTCAGCACGCAGTTGGACACCACCACGTCAAAACTGCCTGCCTGAAGGTCCAGCTCGTCCAGCTTTTCGATGTAACCCTTTAAAAAACGAACATTGCTGGCTTTGAACCCGAACTGGCTGCGGTGGTAATCCGCGTGTTTGCGGGCCACCTCCAGCTGTTCGTCCGTCATGTCGACCCCCACGACGAGGCCCGATTCGCCCACCAGTTGTGCAAGGGCATACACATCACGGCCCGAGCCACAGCCCAAGTCCAGAACGCGTTTGCCTTTTAGTTCTGAAGGGCAGACCAGCCCGCAGCCGTAATATCGGCTGAGTACCTCATCGTGAATGTTGGAGAGCAAGGGCTTTAGCCAGCCGGGTACACTGAAAGCGTCACAACAGGCGGAGGTTTTGAGGTCTGCCGAGGATTGAAGCTGTTTGCCGTAGTAGTCTTTGACGATGTCGTACATGATTGTGAGAGTGCCTGCCGCAATGGCGTTGATACAGATCACAAGGATAATTTAAAAAGGGGAAGCGAATATGAGATTGATTCTGAATTGGATCCTTCATGCACTGGCTTTGATGATGGTGGCCTATCTGTTGCCGGGGGTCTTGGTGCATGGTTTCGGCTCAGCGTTGCTGGCTGCATTGATTCTGGGCCTGGTGAATATGGTCGTTCGCCCAGTGCTGACCATTCTGACCCTGCCGTTGACCATTCTGACACTCGGCCTGTTTTACTTCGTGCTCAATGGCCTGTTGTTCTATTGGGTGGGCAACGTGTTGCAGGGCTTTCAGGTGCTGGGTTTTTGGTGGGCGGTGTTGGCGTCCCTGTTGTATTCAGCCATTGCCACTTTATTAACTGGTGTGGTCTTTCAGCCCAAAGTGCGAATCGAGCGAATTTAAGGCTTAAACCATGCGCATGGGTTGTGAAAGTATCCACAGCCCGAGTACGGTCAACGCGATCATCAAAACCAGTAGCGGAATCTGGCTGATGTTGGCCAGTCGCCGGTTTTGATAGATGGCAAACGCCTTTTCGTGTGTCAGCCAGGCCGAGAAAACATGTCCAGCCAGCAAGGCGGCAATCTGGATGTTCCAGGTCAGGCGCACGTCCAGCAAAATCGGCGCACGCCACAAGTTGCGCGTGCCGATCAGGTTCCAGCCCCTGCCCAGGGGGTCTGAGAACAGGTGGATGATCTGCACGCCCTGCGTCAGCAACAGGGTGAAGTAGTGCGAAAAGCTGTAGGCCAGCACAATGGGCATCAGGCAGCGGGCATAGGCCAGCATAAGCGTGTTCAGGTTGTGTTTGCGACCCGAGGCGAGATTGCTGCAGTAAACCGCCAAGGCGTAGGCGCCATACAGCAAGGCTGGCACCAGCCACAGCCCTGCTTTTTCAGCAATCACAAAGTAGGGGCCCAACAGGTAGTTGGTTTGCAGCGGGTTTGCCAGAACAGCCTGTGGGTCGGTAGTCAACAAGGGCGCAAGCCACCTTGCGAGGGTTGGCCACACGGTTTTCAGCCAGAATTGGGTGCCTGTCAGGCCGTCATAGGCCGTGGTGGCAAACAGCGCAACAATCAAAAGAACCTGAATCTGGTTTTCTGCCGATTGAAGCAGCCCGCCGCGGTCGGTGGGCCTTCGAAGGCTGCGTGCGCACTGCCCCAGAAGCTTGAAATACACAGCCAGGAAGTCCACGTAGCGATTGACCTGAAGGCGACCCCATTGCATGCAGCAAAGCAGGTAAAACAGACCGTAGCCACCCAACAAGTATGCGACGTCTTTTGGGCGGCAATCGCCAAAAAGCTCGAGTGTGGTCAAGCCCATTAGCCCCAGCAGGGCAGGAAGGAATCGAATGCTGCCAGCCACGGAGGGGTGCTTTTTGACAAGCAGCGGAAATCGGCACTGTTCAAGCAGCGCCACAAAGGTGTTGAAGGGGTTGAATGCGCGGTAAAGATTGCCGAGAAACCCACTGGTGTAGGCAAGGCCGAGCATCCAGATGATCCAGAACCAGGTCATGCTGAAGTTGTTGGTTTTGGTCTGCGTGCCCAGCCACCCGCTGACAATCGCCAGAAAAAATCCGTACAGACCCAGTGCCTGGATGGGCAGGGCAAGCCAATTGGGCATGCGGTTAACGGGTCTTTCGAAGGGGTATTGCTCGTCAGGTTCGCGCTGAGCTTCCCCCTGACCCTTGATGGCAATCAGCACGAAGGTCAGCAGCAGTGTGGCGCCGCTGGCCCAGGCATAGATCCAGAACGGGATTGGCAATGTGAAGGTTTGCCCAAAGCTGTGCGCTTGAGCGCCTGCGGCCCAGCTTAGCAAAGCCAGGCCGGCCAGACCGCTTTGACCCTTCAATTGGGATGCACTTCCAGTGCGCCCAGCGGTACGTCACCTGGGTGCAGCTCAATTTCAAATGCGCCGGTTTGGGTGGTGGGCAGCTCGATGGTTGAAGACTGACCTGCTTGAACCGGAAAGGTCAATTCCAGGCCGTGCACATGAATTTTACCGGTGGTGTTGGACTGCACCAAGACCTTGAGTGAATCGCCCTTGTTGGCCCTTAAGGTCAATGGCCCCCCCACTGGTTTGCCATCCCGAATAACCAGTGAAGGCAAGGCCTGGGCAGTTTCACCGGTGGACGGCGCTGACACTGCTGGAAGTCGATTGGCCAGCCTTGTTTGAGTGTAAAGAAAGGCAATGGCCAGTGTTGCGCTGGCCATCACCAGATAAAAAAGTGATCGTCGGTTCATGGGTTGATTTGGTCGCGTTTTGCCAGAGTTCTTTCCCAGACCTGAATATACACTTCGGCCGAATTGTAGAGCGCTTTCAGGGCGTCATTTCCGCCCTCTTTGCGCACAGCTTCCACCCAGTCTGCCTTCAGGCCGTAATTGGCTTGACCATCCCGGTTGACGTCGTAAATGTGCTCGCCACTTTTCTGTTGATCAAAGGTGACCGGTTTCACGTCGCCGTTGAACACACCTTGCCAGTCCTGACCCTTGAACAGGGTGAAGGGGTATTGAACCGGTGGGCGGTCTGCGCCACGAGGGCCAGCCTGGGTGCCCAATCCATTGGTGTCTGCGCCGTAACCCACTGCAAACGGGTAATTCGGGCTCTCGAATTCGCGAATGCGTTGCAGGTCTTTGACCCATTCCTGACCGTTGTGGTGGAAGGGGTAAATCAGCCCGCCGCCAGCCAGAATCTGCTTGGCCTGTTGGGTACTCAAACCGCCGTGCCCCCCGTGTGTGGACACCACTGGGTAGGTGGGGCTTTGACGCAGGGACAGGTCGATCAGCGCCTGCTTGATGGACAGCTCCATGTGGTCCACTTCAATGATGATTCCTTTCTCCATCAGACGCTTGAACAGGTACTGCCCCAGCGGCGTGAGGCCACGCTTGTTGCACTGGCGCTGCTGTGAATTGTAGAGGGGCAGCACGCCCGGATTGTTGGCGATCACCGCCTGGGTGACTGGGTCATTGCCCAGGCCTGGCACTGTGGTCATGATGGCACCGGCCGTGTAGAGATAATCCTCCTTGGGGCAGTCGTAGGTTTGCCAGAATGCGCCGGTGTCCAGGAAGTTGCCTGCGTTCAGCACGTCGCCATTGAAGATCCCGTTGCCGCCAAATGCGTTGTTGAATTCGTGAATGGGGAACATCTGGCGAACACCGAGCGCGTAGAGCTTGTCCAGTTGTTTGTCGATGTCGGCCTGGGTACAACCTGGTTGCCCGTTTTTGACCGTGCAATTGAAGAGGTGTGAAATTTCAATGCCCAGCACCACGGCCAGCTTGCCATCGTTGATCACCTGCCGGGCCTGCTTGGGGCTGGTCACAATTCGGAACCAGCCTTTGCCTGGTCCGCCACTTTGGGCGTCAATGTAGCTTTCCATGTCGCGCGCAAACTGAATCTGTTTGATGGCGCTGTCCATTTCATTGCAGTCCTGGGTGGGTTTGCCTTTGGTTTTTACCACCAGGTTGCACAGGGTTTCATTTTCCACCAGGTCGGTCACGAAAATGCGAAGTCCCGCTTTCCAGGCGCGTTCAAGCCAGGTGTAATACAGGCCCTCGTGTGTCAGTGAATTGTAGGCGGGCCAGTCGTCAAACGTGGGCCAGCCGTTCACGCTGTGGGTGGCCTGCGGGGTGCCGGCAAACAGATTGCCCACCAGGTCAAGGCGACCGTCTGGTCCGTGGTCGGCCTGGCAGCTGTCGAGTGCCTTGGTGACGCCGAATTTGCTGTAAGGCAGGCCGTGATGGGCACCACCCAGGAAGAAGGTGGCCGTAATGTGGTTGTGAACGTCAGCGAAACCCTTGACCGGTTTGTCAACGCCTTGGCCTTTGAAGGTGTCGCCAGTGGAGTTGGTGCCAATTTCCGGATAGTCGGTGCACCCGGTGGCAGGCACGAACTGGAAGACGGTTTGGTCACTGACGCCGGTCTTTTCGACCAGACCGAGCTTGCCAATGGAAGGCAGGTCCGCCAGTTTTTTGTCAGTGGCCGTGTTCAGCAGTTGAAATCCGCTTCGGCCCTGTGTGTCGTCCAGCACCGTCCATTCGATTTTGTCGTCGAGTGCATTGCTGCTGCCCACAGGGCTGCCTGACGCGTTGGTGCTGGCTTGCATCAGCAACTTGTCGGCGGTGTACAGCATGTATTTGCCCAGCGCCGTGGGCTTCATGTAAAAAGGCGCTGCAGTGCCAGCTGTACTTGCGCTGGCCTGGTAACTGCCATCGCTGTTTTTGGTGACAAATTTGCCCGTCGACATCGATTGCAAGGCATAACAGGCATTGGCAATGTTGAAGCGGCTGGGGGCCTCTGCGGCCGGTGGCGCTGTTCCCCCTCCAGTGTTGTCTGTGGGCAAGGTGCCGCCGCCCACTTCGCTGGGGTTGGTCACGCTTGCGCCGGGTGCGGCGTTCGAATTGCTGTTGTTGTCTGAATTGCATGCACCAAGCAACACGCACAGGGCGAGGGCGCCGAAAAGGGTATGTCTCATGTCATTTTGCTCTAGTTGTTAAAGCCTTCCGGATGGGCTTTTGTCTGTTACTTAGAGTTAACTTAAACGGATTCGCCAGTAACTTTTACCGGATCAAAATCCTTCTCGCTGCGGAATTGTTAAATGGTTGGGGTCAAGTTTTGGGCGGGAATGCCGTTATTCCGTTGAACAGGCAAAATTTGTGGGACATCACCAAATGCAATCCGAAGTAGAACACCGAACTGCGACAGGCGTGGTGCATGAAATCAACAACTCAGTCGGCTTTGTAGACGCCAATTTGAATGTGTTGCAGTCTTACGTGCACGATTTGCTGGATGTTGTGAAGGCCTATCAGGCCGCGGGCAAAGATCCGCTTTTGCTGCAGGCTGCCCATGCCAAAGCGATCGAGAATGACATGCCTTATCTCAGGCAAGACGTCGACATCCTCGTGCAGGAGTGTCGGGACAATCTTACCCGTGTCCGCAGGGCGGCAGTGAACAGACTGAACACCCCGGAGTGATTCTCCGGGGGCCTTTGATCCATTAAATCAATCAGGGAATCAACACGGTAGAACCCGTGGTTTGCCTTGCAGCCAGTTTGGTTTGAGCCTGGGCAGCGTCTTTCAGTGCAAAACGCTGATTGATGTTGATCTTGATCTTGCCACTGCCCACCATCTCAAACAGTTCGGCAGCACTTTCTTCCAGTTCTGCGCGGTCTGCCGTAAATGACGCCAGTGTGGGCCGAGTCAGCATCAAAGACCCACGCTGGGCGAGCATGGTCAGTGGCACAGGGTCCACTGCTCCGCTGGCATTGCCAAAACTCACCATCAGGCCACGAGGCTTCAAGCAGTCCAGTGAATCCGTGAACGTGGCTTTGCCCACACTGTCGTACACAACGGGGACGCCCTTGCCATCGGTCAAGGCTTTGACGCGTTCAACCACGTTTTCACGAGAGGTCACAATGACCTCCGCACAGCCATGTGCACGTGCAATGGTGGCCTTTTCGTCCGTGGACACCGTACCGATAACACGCACGCCCAGGTAATTGGCCCATTGGCAGGCAATCTGGCCTACGCCACCGGCTGCTGCGTGAAACAGCACGGTTTCACCTTTCTGCACCGGGCGAATGCGACGCAGCAGATATTGCGCAGTCAGCCCTTTCAGCATGATGCTGGCCGCCAGCTCGAAGCTGACGTGGTCGGGCAGTTTGACCACGTGGTTGGCGGGCATGTTGCGCGCTGTCGAATAGGCACCAGCCGGACCAGACGCGTAAGCCACCCGGTTGCCCACCGCAAGGTGTTTCACGCCGTCTCCCACTGCGAGAACCACGCCCGCTGCTTCGCTGCCCAGGCTGGTGGGCAGTGGCATGGCGTACAGGCCGTCGCGCTGATAAATCTCAATAAAGTTCAGGCCAATGGCCTTGTGTTCGATTTGCACCTCGCCCGGGCCGGGTGCACCAACGGTCAGCTCGTCCCAGGTCAATACCTCGGGGCCACCATGCTTGTGTATGCGAATGGCGTGAATGGTTTTGTTGTGTTCCATGTGTTTACTCCTTTTTTGCTTTCTTCAGGTTCAGGGTGGCAACCCCTGCAATCACCAGGCTTGCGCCAATGGCGTGCCACACCGTAAAGGGTTCTTTTAAAATCCAGGTGCCCAGAATCAGGGTGGACACCGGGCCGATCATGCCGATTTGCGCCACGCGTGATGCGCCGATCAGGCTCATGGCCGTCATCACTGAAAACACGGGTACGAATGTACAAAACACCGCATTGATCAGCGACCAGCCCCAAACGGCGGCGGGTTGTTCGATGATCACACTGATGGGTTGCCGAAGGCTGATTTGCACAAGAATGGCGGCCGCTGACACCAAAGTGGCCAGTGCGGTCACACGAATGGTGCCCAGGCGCATCAACAGGCGCTCGCCAATCAGCAGATAGGAGGCGTAGCACAGTGCAGAGAGCAGCACCAAGGCTGAGCCCAGCAGGGTGTCTTCGCTGGTGAATGCGGCCTCGTGACTGTAGACGACCGCCAGCCCCACGTAACTGATCAACATGCAGGCCAGTTGAACCGGTTCGGGCCAGTGCCGCTTGATGGCGCATCCAATCAACACCACCATGGAGGGATAGGTAAAAAGAATCAGCCTTTCAAGCCCGGCTGTGATGTACTGAAGGCCAGTAAAGTCAAACAGGCTGGCCATGTAATAGCCCAGCAAACCGGCCACGCAAATCATGCCAAGGTCTTTGGCGGTCAGTCTGGGTGAGGTGGTGTTTCGCCAAATGTCCAAAGCCAAAGCGGCCATAAACAAGGGCAGCGACAACAACATGCGCATGGCCACCAGTGTGGCCCCATCGACCGGGTAGGCATAGGCCAGTTTGATGACAATGGCCTTGCCCGAAAAGAACACCGCACCGACGACCGCAAGCCCCACCCCCCAGGCGGCGGGGTGTTGCTGCAGCATGCTGCGGGTGCGGCTCAAAGAAACTCCGGAATGGCTTAAAGGCGTTTGATCAGGCTGGAGGTGTCCCAGCGACCACCCCCCATGGCTTGCACTTCGGCGTAGAACTGGTCAACCAGTGCAGTCACGGGCAGCTGCGATCCATTGCGACGGCCTTCCTCCAGCACCAGAGAAAAGTCTTTTCTCATCCAGTCCACCGCAAATCCAAAGTCGAATTTGTCAGCGACCATGGTGTGCCCACGGTTTTCCATTTGCCAGCTTTGGGCCGCCCCTTTGCTGATCACACCCAGCGCTTTTTCAACGTCCAGGCCTGCATTCATGCCGAACTTCAGGGACTCGGACAACGCTTGCAACAAGCCGCCGATGCAGATCTGGTTCATCATCTTGGTCAGTTGGCCACAGCCACTTTCGCCCATCAGCGTGACTGCCTTGGCGAAGCAGGCGATCACGTCGCGGGCTTTGTTGAAGGCCTCTTCGTTGCCGCCACACATCACGGTCAGCTGACCGTTTTCAGCGCCTGCCTGGCCACCAGACACTGGTGCGTCGATGAAGTGGGCGCCCAGTTCCAGGGCCTTGGCATTCAGCTCGCGCGCAATCTTGGCGCTGGCGGTGGTGTTGTCAACGAAGATGGCGCCCTTTTTCAGGCCGTGAAAAGCGCCTTGCGCGCCGGTGCACACTTCGCGCAGGTCGTCGTCGTTGCCCACACAGCAAAACACGAAATCCTGGTCTTGGGCGGCCTCTTGTGGCGTGTGTGCCATTTTGCCGCCATGGTCAGCAACCCACTGCTCAGCTTTGGCCGCTGTGCGGTTGTAAACGGTCACTTCGTGACCGGCCTTGGCCAAATGACGGGCCATTGGATAACCCATGACCCCTAAACCCAGAAACGCAACTTTGAATCCCATCGTGTCTAATCCGCTCAAGTGAAGTGTCGATTAAAGAAACTTAATGTAGCGGATTAGCGGATCAATTGCGCTTCGGATGATCCCTAGGTGCCTGGGTGGCCGATCACGACTTCACTGATTTGCAGAACGGGCTGCAGATCTGTGTAGTTGGGGATGTCCGCCAGAATGGCCTGGGCATGTGGATTGAATGATGCCGCGAACGATTCGGCCGACTCACAAAAGATGTGGCACATCGCGATGTAGGCGGGTGGTTCGCCTGGAGCCCCGCCGCCCAAGCCCTTGTCCACGGTGTAAAACAGGCAGGCATCGCCCATTTTGCTTTTCACCAGCGGCATGTGGGTGTTGGCATAGTATTCATGGTTGAAGCGTGCCCCGGCCTCGTTGGGGTACATCACACTGACTTTGATCATTACATCTCCTCGTTGGTTTGCTTCTGTCTTGTTCCGCTGTGCCCGCAGATTGAATTAAACTGGGGCAATCGGTTCCCCGCACTTATTCTAACTACTTTTCAAAAAAAGGATGTGCTCAGTATGAAAGCGAGTTTCTGGACAAAATGCCTTGGTGCTGCGTTCATGGCATTGGCAGGTTCACACACCTACGCCGCCGGCCTCGTCAAAGTGACACCACTGGGCGGTCAGGACGGCGAGTTTTGCGTGCTCGACCGCGCCATGATTTTTGAAGACCCCAACGGCACCCGCGTGCTGTACGATCCGGGCCGCACAGTGGCAGGTCCCAAAGACCCTCGGCTCGGCAACATCGACATCATTTTGGTCAGCCACATGCATGGCGACCACGTCGGCGACAAGCACACCAAGGCACCGAACGCGGGCAGTTGTGGCAAACCCGACATGTCGGTCAATTCAAGCCCGGAAACGTCTGTGGTGCAGATTGCAATTGCCAAAAAGTCCACCATCGTGACTGGCAGTGAAATGCCCTCATTTTTCGCCGCCAAACTGAAGCGCTACCATGGCAACCCGGCTAAATCCGTGCTGGCCCGTTTTGGTTCTACTGTAGTCATTAACGGTGTTGGCATCACAACGGTGCCTGCCACCCACAGCAACGGCATTTCTGGTGATCTGGTGGGCGGGCGTTTGGGCCATGAACTGCAGGCTGCTGGATTGACGGCCTATGCGGGCCCTTCAACAGGCTATGTCTTGAAGTTTTCCAACGGACTTGTGGTTTACCTGTCGGGCGACACCGGCTTGACCGCCGAGCAAAAAGATGTGGTGGGTGACTACTACAAACCCGGCCTGGCCGTCATGAACATTGGCGACACCTACACCACAGGCCCCACCGAGGCTGCCTATGTCATCAATGAGTGGGTCAAGCCGACCACGGTCATTCCTTCCCACGCCAATGAGGTGGCCACTGCGGACGGCAAGGTCATAGCCAACAGCCGCACCGAGACCTTCATCAAAGCCGTCAAGAAGGCCAAGGTACTGGTCCCTTTCAGTGGTCATGAAATGGACTTCAACGAGTCCGGTGAGTGTGTAAAGGGTTGCGAGTAAATCGCGATGCCAACGTTGACTTGGTGGGCCCATCGTGGCAGCGGCAAGGGCCCCACTGAAAATACCCTGAGTGGCATGAAGACTGCAGTTGATGCGGGGTTCAAGGCCGTTGAATTTGATGTCATGCTGACCGCCGATGGTCTGCCCGTGGTGCATCACGATTGGGTGATGGGCCGCTGCGCGATGTCGGATGACCCCGCCCTTGCGGGCACTGACCCCTTGACCCCCCTGGCCAGTTTGCGTGCCCGCGATCTTCGGCATTACAGTGTGCGTGGCGAGCGCATACCGAGTTTTGCCGAGGTGATGCAGTTCTGCCTTGAACACAATTTGCAAGCCAATGTTGAATTAAAGGCCACCCAGCCGAGAGACGCAATTCGTCTTGGGTATGCAGTTTTAAGCGCGCTGTCTGAGCTGCCTGAGCCCCTGAAAAGCCGTGTTCGGGCGGATTGGGTTTTTTCCAGTTTTTACCATGCAAGCCTGATGCCTTTAAAGGGGTTACGCTTGGCCTTGCTGTATGAAACCTTGGCGGACCGGTGGGTTGTGCATGCTGACGCCTTGCAGGCTGAAGCCGTGCATTTGCACGTGTTGGGTGCCACCCCCGAAGCCGTTCGTCGCATACACACCACCGGTAGACAGGTTCGGGTGTACACCGTCAATGATCTTGAGATTGCCCGAGAACTGGCAAACCGGGGCGTTGCGGGGCTTTTCACCGATCGAATGGACTTCGCGCAACACTCTTTTTGAACCGTATTCCGTATAATCAACGGTTTATTGCCCCGCCTGTCAGGATCGCATTTACATGAAAGCCGCTGAAATTCGCGAAAAGTTTCTCAACTTCTTTGCCTCCAAGGGCCACACCATTGTGCCCTCCAGTTCTCTGGTACCTGCCAACGATCCCACCTTGCTTTTTACCAATTCGGGCATGGTGCAGTTCAAAGACGTGTTTACTGGCAAAGAAAAGCGGCCTTACACGCGTGCCACATCGTCTCAGCGGTCTGTGCGCGCGGGTGGCAAGCACAATGACCTCGAGAACGTGGGTTATACGGCGCGGCATCACACTTTTTTTGAAATGCTGGGCAATTTCAGTTTTGGCGACTACTTCAAGCACGACGCCATCAAAAATGCCTGGGAATTGCTGACCGGTGTTTATCAGATTCCCGCTGAAAAGCTGTGGGTCACTGTGTATCAGGAAGACGAGGAAGCCTACAGCATCTGGAAAAACGAGGTGGGCGTACCCGCTGAGCGCATTATTCGCATCGGCGACAACAAGGGCGCGCGCTACGCTTCAGACAACTTCTGGCAAATGGCCGACACGGGCCCCTGCGGCCCCTGCACCGAAATTTTTTACGACCATGGCGCAGACGTGTGGGGTGGCCCACCCGGAAGCCCCGAAGAAGACGGCGACCGCTACATCGAGATCTGGAACCTGGTGTTTATGCAGTTTGAACGCACGGCAGACGGTGTATTGCACCCGCTGCCCAAGCCTTGCGTTGACACCGGCATGGGGCTTGAGCGCATTGCCGCCGTGCTTCAGCACGTGCACAGCAACTATGAAATTGACCTGTTCCAGAAGCTGATTGCTGCCGCCCAGCGCGAAGTTCAGGCTCAGGGTCATGCCGTTGAAATCACCAACAATTCGTTGCGGGTGATTGCCGACCACATTCGCGCTTGCGCTTTTTTGGTGGTCGATGGCGTCATTCCCGGCAATGAAGGTCGTGGTTATGTGTTGCGCCGCATTGTGCGCCGGGCCATTCGCCACGGTTACAAGCTGGGGTGCCGCAAGGCGTTTTTCAATCATCTGGTGCCCGATCTGGTGGCCGAAATGGGCGACGCCTATCCTGAGCTGGCCAAGGCTGCAGCTCAGGTGCAGGCCATTCTGAAGTCTGAAGAAGAGCGCTTCTTCGAGACCATTGAAAACGGCATGGGCATTCTGGAATCTGCCCTTGCAGGTCTGAAAGAGGGTGGTCAGCTGGATGGCGACACCGCGTTCAAATTGCACGACACCTATGGATTCCCGCTGGATTTGACTGCTGATGTGTGTCGCGAACGCGGTATGACAGTGGACGAGGCGGCTTTTGACGCCGCCATGGACCAGCAGAAAAAGCAGGCCCGCGCTGCCGGCAAGTTCAAGATGGACGCCGATCTCAGTTACAGCGGTGTGGCCACCGAGTTCAAGGGTTACGACGAATTAAGCGTGGCCAATGCCCAGGTCACAGCAATCTACGTGGACGGCACCTCTGTTCAAAGCCTTTCCGCAGGCCAGCGCGGCGTGCTGGTGCTGGACAAAACCCCCTTCTACGCTGAATCGGGCGGTCAGGTGGGTGACCAAGGTGAAATCAGCTCGGGCGGTGTGTGTTTGAACCTGTTTCGGGTTGAAGACACCCAAAAAATTCAATCGACTGTGTTTGGTCACCACGGTGAAATGGTCACGGGTGAACTCAAGGTGGGTGATGCGGTGGGCGCTGAAGTGAACGCCGCGCAGCGCGCCCGGATCGTGCGTAACCACAGCGCCACACACCTGATGCACAAAGCCCTTCGCGAGGTTTTGGGCGGGCACGTCAGTCAAAAGGGCTCTTTGGTGGACGCCGACAAAACCCGTTTTGACTTTGTACACCCCAACCCAATGACTGCCGAGGAAATCGCGCAGGTTGAACGGCTTGTGAATGATGAAATTCTGCGCAACGAGGCCACACAGGCCCGTGTGATGGACATCGAATCGGCCAAGGCCACTGGCGCCATGATGCTGTTTGGTGAAAAGTACGGCGACACAGTCCGCGTATTGGACATCGGCACCTCCCGCGAGTTGTGCGGTGGAACCCACGTGGATCGCACCGGCGACATTGGGTTGTTCAAGATTGTGGCCGAGTCGGGTGTTGCTGCGGGTGTGCGCCGAGTGGAGGCCACAACAGGCTTTGGTGCACTTGAACTGGCGCAACACCAGCAAACCCAGCTGGAAGCGGTGGCGCAAACCCTGCGCGTGCCGGCTGCCGAGGCCCCTGCCAAAATCAACCAGATGCTTGACCAGATGAAAGCCCTTGAAAAAGAGCTGGATCGACTCAAGAGCAAACTGGCCAGCAGCCAGGGTGATGATTTGGCTGGGCAGGCCGTTGAAGTGGCGGGCGTCAAGGTACTGGCCGCCGAGCTGGCGGGTGCCGACGTGAAGCAGCTTCGCGAAACGGCTGACAAACTGCGCGACAAGTTGGGCGAGGTTGCCCTGGTACTGGCCACCGTGCAAGACGGCAAGGTCAGCTTGATCGCCTCGGTGTCGAAAGTCCTGAGCGCGAAAGTGAAGGCCGGTGAGTTGGTCAATCACGTGGCCACACAAGTGGGTGGCAAAGGTGGCGGTCGCCCCGACATGGCTCAGGCTGGTGGAACACAGCCTGAGAATCTGGCGGCTGCGCTGGCCAGCGTCAGTGGTTGGGTTCAAGCAAAGCTGGCTGCGTAAGCGCACAGTCAAGCGCGTGCTTTTAAAATAAGGCCCTGTTTTGTAAATGCTGTAAAGGATGTCTTATGGAGTTCGACAAGGAAGTGAATGCATGCGGATTGAATTGCCCGCTGCCCATCTTGAGAACCAAAAAAGCGCTGGCTGACATGCAAAGTGGCCAGGTGCTGAAGGTGCTGGCCACCGACCCGGGCTCTGCCCGGGACTTTCAACTGTTTGCCAAGCAGACGGGCAATGAGTTGTTGCAGCTGACCGAAGAACAGGGCACCTTCACCTTTTTCATGAAAAGAAGATAGTTTTGTCGTTCAATCCAGTCATGCCCCCCACACCCGCGCATTGGGTGTTGGACGCTAACATTCTCTTTTCCGAGTGGGGGCGCTGGTTGATGGTGACGCTGGCGAACGCTGCGCCAGCGAACCTGTACTGGACTGAGCTCATCGAAGAGGAGTGCTACCGCAATCTGGTGCGCTTGGGTCGAATTCATCCCGAGGACGCGTCGCGGCAAAGGCGGGTGCTGTCCACTCACATGAATGCCAAGGTGGAATCCGCACCGGGAGAGACACTGGCGCTGGATTTGAAATCCGTGCATGAGAAAGATCGACACGTGGCTGCAACAGCCCTGTCACTCCGGCACCGGCACAACACACCTGTAGGGCTGATCACCTGGAACATCAAAGATTTTCCGAAACGTGCACTCTTGAAGCTGGGGGTGGTTCGTTATACCCCCGATGAGTTGGCTTTGGATGTCTGGAAAACGGCACAGCAGGGTTTGAACGCATTGCAAACAGCCTCGCAAAACATGATTCTGTTTCACGCCGAATGTCCAGTGATGCACGTCACAGACTATCAGCAGAAGGCTCGCCCCCTGCCTGTGTCTGAGAACGACTGGCTGGAGTTCTTGGGGCGCAATCGTTTGCACAAGTTGTCACGCTTGTTGACCAAGGTTTGAACTGGACAATCGGTCTACAATTGTGGAAAAGTTACAGTGGTGTGACTTGTAAAAGTCCGTTCATGGATGAAAAATGATCCGTTTAATTTACATCTCCTTGCAGGCCAAGCCTTTGTCGCGCGATCAATTCGACAGCTTGTGCCTGGCCGCCAGTGAATTCAACGGCAAGGCCGGCATCAGCGGTTTGCTCTTGAGCAACGGCAAGGAGTTCATGCAGTGCCTGGAGGGGCCTGCAAAATCAGTCAAAGCGCTTTACCAGCACATTCTTCAAGACAGCCGCCACACGGACATTCGCTTGTTGTTCTCGTCGCCAGTCAGCAACCGAATTTTTGAAGGTTGGTCCATGCAGGGGGCGCACACGTCCCCGTTGCAAGGCACCGCTGACACGGACTCTGTGTATCAACTTCTGGACCATCGCCTGCAAAAGTCATGGCGCAGCATGGGCGAAGGCGCAGTGGAGTTGATTGATCAATACGCCCGCGTGAAGCAGAGCATGGAGGCAGGTGGGCCACTGGCCTCACCCACCCTTTAACGCTCAGCCGAGGTTGGCCAGCTGCTCCTGCAGCTTCGCCTTCAGTGCCTGAAAGTCGGCCAGGCGCTGCTTTTCCTGGTCGACCACGGCCGCAGGCGCCTTGTCGACAAACGCAGCATTGCCCAGCTTGCCTTCGCATTTGCCGATTTCACCGTTCAAACGATCCAGCTCTTTGGAAATTCGGGCGCGCTCGGCTTCCACGTCAATTTCCACTTCCAGCATCAGTTTCAGTGCACCCACGATTTGCACGGGGGCCTTCGCGTCTGCGGGCAAATCATTCACGATGCGAACTTCTTTCAGTTTGCCCAGCGCGGCCAGTGCATTGGCTACTTTGGTCAAAAATGCCTGTTGTTCGGCGTCGCCTTCAAAACTGGCCACCAGTGGCACCCGGTCTGCGGGTGAAAGGTTCATTTCGCCGCGCAGGGCTCGCACTGCATCCACGCAGGCTTTGAACTGGGCCATGTGAGCTTCGGCCTGTTCGTCAATTCGACTTGGCTGGCTGACCGGGTAAGCCTGGGTCATCAGGCTCGCTTCCTGGCCTTCTTCACGGCGGCCTGCCACCACGCTGACGGTTTGCCACAACTCTTCAGTGATGAACGGAATAATTGGGTGGGCCAGTCGCAGAATCGTCTCAAGTACCCGCACCAAGGTGCGTCGCGTGGCGCGCTGCTGGGCGGGCGTGCCGTTTGCAATTTGCACCTTGGCCACTTCCAGATACCAGTCGCAGTACTCGTCCCACACAAACTGGTAAATGTGTTGGGCGATCAGGTCGAAGCGGTAAGTTTCAAAAGCGGTGGTCACATCGGCTTCGACACGCTGAAGCTGGCTGGTGATCCAGCGGTCCATCTGTGAGAAATCGAGATAACCGCCGGGTGTACAGGCATCTGCATCGTGGTCGCTCAGCCCACAATCTTGTCCTTCGGTGTTTATCAAGACAAAGCGGGTCGCATTGAACAGCTTGTTGCAGAAGTTGCGGTAACCCTCGCAGCGCTTCTGGTCGAAATTGATGTTGCGGCCCAGTGTGGCGAGGCTGGCAAAGGTGAAGCGCAGGGCGTCGGCGCCGTAGGCCGGAATTCCCTCCGGAAATTCTTTTCGGGTGCGCTTCTCGATTTTGGGTGCATCCTGCGGCTTGCTCAAGCCTGTGGTGCGTTTTTCAAGCAAGGTTTCAATGCTGCAGCCGTCGATCAAATCCACCGGGTCCAGTGTGTTGCCCACTGACTTGCTCATTTTCTTGCCTTCTGCATCCCGCACCAGGCCGTGAACGTACACGGTGTGGAAGGGCACTTGGCCAGTGAAGTGCGTTGTCATCATGATCATTCGGGCAACCCAGAAGAAAATGATGTCAAAGCCGGTGACCAGCACAGACGAGGGCATGAAGTGCTTCAGTTCTGGGGTTTGGTCGGGCCAGCCCAAGGTTGAGAAGGGCACCAGCGCAGAACTGAACCAGGTGTCCAGCACGTCTTCATCGCGGTTCAATGCACCGGAGTATCCTGCTTTGGTCGCTGCCGCACGCGCCTCTTCCTCGTTTCTGCCCACGAAAATCTGACCGTTGTCGCCGTACCAGGCGGGAATCTGATGCCCCCACCACAATTGGCGCGAAATGCACCAATCCTGAATGTTATTCAGCCACTGGTTGTACGTGTTGACCCACTGCTCTGGCACAAACTTGACTTCGCCATTGGCGACTGCGTCGATGGCCTTTTGAGTAATGCTTTTGCCGGTGGGGTCGTTTTCTCCCACCTTGCTCATGGCCACAAACCACTGGTCAGTCAGCATCGGCTCAATCACGGCTTTCGTGCGGTCGCCCTTGGGTACCATCAGCGTGTGCTTTTTGATGTTGCCCAACAGGCCCGCTGTTTGCAGATCTTCAACGATTTTGTTGCGGGCCACGAAGCGGTCCATGCCCTGGTACACCGCAGGGCCGTTTTCATTGATTTTTGCATCCAGCGTTAAAATGCTGATCATTGGCAAAGCGTGTCGCTGGCCCACCGCGTAGTCATTGAAGTCGTGTGCAGGTGTAACCTTCACCACGCCTGTGCCGAATTCCTTGTCCACATACTCGTCAGCGATAATGGGCAGCTCGCGGTCGCACAGCGGCAATCTGACCTTTTTGCCGATCAGGTGTTGGTAACGTTCGTCGTCCGGGTGCACCATGACTGCGGTGTCGCCCAACATGGTTTCTGGACGGGTGGTGGCCACGGTCAGGTGTGTCAGGCCCTTTACGGGGTCGGCTTCCACCAGGGGGTAATGAATTTCCCACAGGCTGCCCTCGGTTTCCACGCTTTCAACCTCAAGGTCGGACACTGCCGTGTGCAGCACCGGATCCCAGTTCACCAGGCGTTTGCCGCGGTAGATCAGGCCTTGTTCATACAAGCGAACAAACACCTCGGTGACCGCTTTGGAACAATTTTCGTCCATGGTGAAGTATTCGCGTGACCAGTCCACACTGGCACCCATGCGGCGCATCTGGCTGGCAATGGTGCCGCCCGATTTTTCTTTCCATTCCCACACCTTCTCGACAAACTTGTCGCGGCCCAAGTCATGACGGGTGATGCTTTGCGCAGCAAGCTGGCGTTCCACCACGATTTGCGTGGCAATGCCTGCGTGGTCTGTGCCGGGTTGCCAAAGGGTGTTGAAACCTTTCATGCGGTGGTAGCGGGTCAGGCCATCCATGATGGTCTGATTGAATGCATGGCCCATGTGCAAGGTGCCCGTCACATTCGGTGGTGGCAGCTGGATACAAAAATCGGGTTTGCTGTCGTCCGTGGTGCTTTTGGCGTATCCGCGGGCTTCCCATTCTGGGCCCCAGCAGGATTCAATGGCGGCAGGGTCGAAACTTTTGGCGAGGGTCATGGCGTGTCTTGTAAATCAGTGGGTTGCTGAACAACGAAACCCTTGATTATAAGACCAGCCTGCTATTTTCCCAGTGCTTCGCGCACGATCTTCTCGAATTCTGCCATTAATTGGGGTTTGACCCTGAGCAGGGCTTTTTCAAACAATTCAGGCAGTTGAGCCCGCAGTATTTCGACTTGCGGATCACCGGGCCTGCTTTGGGTGGAGGCTTCGATTTCCTGAAGGCCGGATTCGATCACTTCAGTCAGTAGGGGTGGGCCCCCTTGAAATTCGTCACTCATGCGCGTTGCCTCTGCAGGTTGGCAATGTCAAAAGTTTTCAGCGCGTAACCGCGCTCCTTGTAGAAACGGTATCGGTCGCGCGCCTTGGCCTTGTTGTCTTCGTCCAGACCCACAATTTCGATCAATCGGTCGAAGCGGGCAAAAAATGGTGGCCACTGCATGTCCAGGTTGATCAGCAAATCGTGATGGTGTACGTCGTCACCATGACTGGTCAGCACGATCGGGCTGTTGGGCAGCGTGGGGTCGCCCCTTTTGGCGTGTGGCAAAAAGTCAGTGGGCGAGAAGGTCCACAGCAGGTCATCCAGCGTAGACAGCAACTGATCGTCTTCGCTGTAGCACACCACTTTGGAACCACTGGCCCAGGCTTTACGAATCAACCTGCAGGTGTACTGCAGGCTGTCTTCGACATTCAAATGAAAATCAATTTGTGTCACACGCGTAACCTGATTACTTGGCCTTGCCAATCAAAAACTCTGTCAGCAGCGGCACTGGTCGGCCTGTGGCGCCTTTGGCAGCACCGCTGGTCCAGGCCGTGCCGGCGATGTCAAGGTGCGCCCAAGTGTAAGCCTTGGTGTATTTTTGCAAAAAGCAGGCTGCGGTTACACTGCCGGCGGGGGGGCCGCCAATGTTGGCCATGTCTGCAAAGTTGCTTTTCAGCTGCTCGTGATATTCCTCGTCCAAGGGCATGCGCCACACGGTGTCCAACGATTTTTGTCCCGCCTTCTGAAGGCTTTCAGCCAGCTCGTCGTCTGGGCTGTACATGCCACTGTTGACATGACCCAAAGCAACAATGCAGGCGCCAGTCAGTGTGGCCACGTCCACCACGGCCGCAGGTTTGAATCGCTCCACATACGTGAGCGCATCGCACAGGATCAAACGGCCTTCGGCGTCGGTGTTGAGAATTTCAATGGTTTGACCGCTCATGGACACCACAATGTCACCGGGCTTGGATGCATTGCCTGCGGGCATGTTTTCGGCGCTGGGCACCACCACAATCAGGTTGATCGGCAGCTTCATCTCGGCCACGGCCCTTATGGTACCCAGCACGCTGGCGGCACCGCACATGTCGTATTTCATTTCATCCATGGCTGCGCCAGGCTTCAGTGAAATGCCGCCTGTGTCAAAGGTGATGCCTTTGCCGACCAGCACGTAGGGGGCGGCTTTTGGATCTTTTGCGCCCATGTATTTCAGCACGATCAGCTTGGGTGGCTCAACAGAGCCCTTGGCCACGGACAGCAGCGAAAACATGCCCAAGGCTTCCATCTTTTTGGTGTCCAGAATTTCAAGACCCAGCTTGTAGGTTTTGGACAAAGCCTTCGCGGTTTCCGCCAGGTAAGTGGGGGTGCAAATGTTGCCCGGCAGGTTGCCCAGGTCTTTGGTCAGTTGCATGCCGGCGCCGGTGGCCACACCCATGGCACACCCTGCTGCCACGTCTGCATGCGTTGATTTTGTGCTGGCAAAGTGAAAAGTTGGCAGGGCGGGGGTTTCCTCATCCTGCTTTTTGCAGGCTGAAAAGCTGTAATAGCTTTCAACCACAGTGCGGGCGCAAAGCGCGGCGATGTCCCGCTCGTTTTGTTTGGCGATCTGTTCCTGGTTCAGCGCGAAAAACACCTGTTTGGCCTTCAAGCCTTTGACTTCTTTGCAGGCGTTCTGAGTCGCTTTGCGCAGCAGTTTCGCATTGACCTTGTCTTTTTCGTCAAGACCGACCACCACGTAGACCGGTGCACCCGCCTTTTTGCTGTTGAACAGAGTTCGGACTGTGCCCTTTTTGCCCAGCGCAGGGTCTGTTTTGCAGGCTCCAGCAATCAGGCCCTCGGTGTCGATGTCGGCACGTTTTGCGGCTGCACTCAGGTCGCCATCCAGATACACGCCCACCACCGCAACATCACAATCCTTCGGGATCGGGTTGCCTGCAACAACCTCAACGTGATCACCAGACCCAGCCTTGAATGAAAACATGGGTGGCTGCACTGCAGGCTTCGATTTGGCTGGCTTTGCGGTGCTTGTCTTTTTGGAGGGGGATGCTTTTGGACTTGCTGCTGTCATGGTCTTCCTTTGCTAAAGCGTAGGGTTCGGCTCGGATTTTCGCACTGTGCAACCTCGCTCAAATGGATTGCGTGCGACAATTTGACATTATTATCACGCAAGACCCGACAGTCAAAGTGGGTCTGCCCGATTGCATGCTGTTTCGTTCGTCATTCCGGAAAGATTTTGCGCAGGCCGCGGGTGCCACGTTTGTCGCATTGTTTTCCATTATTGTCACCACGGTGCTGGTTCGCACCCTGGGTTTGGCGGCAGCTGGCAAAACAGAAAGCTCCGAGGTTTTTACCCTGATCTTGCTGGGCGCACTGCAATACCTGCCGCCCGCCATTGTCATCACCGTTTTCATTTCCGTGATGGGCGTGGTGTCGCGCGCCTTCAAGGAACAGGAAATGACCGCCTGGTTTGCGTCGGGTGTGTCTCTGTCCGCCATGGTCAGGCCAGTCTTGCGCTTTTCGCTTCCTCTGACGTTGCTGGCTCTTATTTGCTCGGTCTGGTTGTCACCATGGGCCCGGTCCGAAATGAATGCCGCCAGTGACCGGTTTGCCAACCGCAGCGACGTCAGCAAGGTCAGCGCTGGCCAGTTTCGTGAATCGGCAGGGGGAAATCGCGTCTTTTTTGTAGAGCGGTATTCCCAAGCCACCCAGCAGGTGAAAAACGTCTTTGTGGTTGAAGACAAGCCCGAAGAGCGCATTGTGCTTTCAGCGGCCAGTGGCAGCGTCGAAAAAGGGTCAGACGGTCAAAAATTTCTGGTGCTGAACAATGGCCGACGGGCCAATCTCGATGAAACCGGGCAACGTTTCACGTCGACCGAGTTTCAGACTTACGGTTTGGCCATCAAAACCAATTTGGGTACCACCCCCAGTCTGTTGATGCAAAACCGCAGGGTGGACACCTTGCTGGCTGATCCGTCTTCCGAGGCCAAGGGGGAATTGATCTGGCGATTCAGCCTGCCGCTGTCAGGCCTTTTTCTGGGTTTGCTGGCCATTCCGCTGGCCTTTGTCAACCCACGTGGCGGCCAGTCCTTGAACCAGATATTCGGTCTGTTGATTTATCTGACCTACAGCAATGTGGTGTCCATCACGCAATCGATGGTGACCAAGCAAACGCTGGATTTCTGGGCCGCACTGATTGTGCCTCACGCCCTGGTTTTTGGACTCTTCCTGGTGCTGCTAGCACGTCGCAATCGGCCTGCCGGTACACCCTGGTTCAGTCAGCTACGCAAACGGATTCTGATGGGGTCTGCCCGCAGTGCCAAAGGGGGGTTGACCGATGAGTGATCGCATTCCTGTTCGACCACACGCCGACAAGGTGCCCGCCCGCCTGCTGCGCTACTTTCGGGTTGAGCTTTACAAAGCCATATCCTTTGTCCTGACCGCTTTTGTTGGATTGTTTGCCTTTTTTGACATGGTGGGCGAACTGGATCGACTCAGCTCACCTGGCACCAGCTGGTTCTACTTCTTTGTGTCAGTCTTGCTGGGTTTGCCCGCGCGCATCTATGAAATTGCGCCAATTGCGGCCCTGATTGGATCGATTTACGCCTTGGTGCAGATCGCGGCCAGCAGTGAATTCACCGCCATGCGAGCCGCAGGGCTTAGCACGGTCAGCATGCTCAAGCTTTTAATGCGAATCGGTTTGGGTGTGGTGATCATCACCTTGTTTTTTGGTGAAATTGTCACCCCGGTGGCTGAAAGACTGGCCGTCCCGATGCGCGCCAAAGCCCTGGGTTACGACGTGGATAAAGACTTCAAGAGTGGTTACTGGTTGCGCGACACCTACCAGAATGACAAAGATGGCAGTCGGGTTCGATACGTGAATTTCAGTGAATTCACGAACGAAGGTGAGCTGAGCAAGCTCGAGTACTATGAATTCGATGAACAGGCCCGCATTCGAAAATGGGTCCGGGCCGACTCGGCTGACTACAATCCACAGGGCTTTTGGACCCTCAAAGATGTCAAGATCCAGACGTATTTTGACGGCAACAATCCGACCATTCCCACCAGTCAATCGTCTTCCACGCCAGCTATCACCATTCAGGCCAGTCCGATTCAAACCTTGCCCAGCATGCGCTGGGATTCCAATTTGAATCCGGTTCTGCTGACGGGCCTTTTTGTCGAGCCCGACCGAATGAGCGCCTGGCAGTTGTACAACTATTCCCGATTCCTGAAGAGCAATTTGCAGAATGCAGACAACATCGATTTGGCTTTTGCCAAGAAAGTCATGTACCCGTTCGCAGTCCTGATCATGATGATGATTTCACTGCCCTTTGCCTATTTGCATTTCAGGTCTGGGGGCGTCAGTGTGAAGGTGTTTGCGGGCATCATGATTGGTGTGGCTTTTCATCTGGTCAACAACCTGTTTTCGCATCTCAGCATGGTGGCCAAGTTGCCACCTTTCCTGAGTGCAAGCGTGCCCAGTGTCATTGGCTTTGTGGTTGGAATGGGTGCCTTGTGGTGGGTATCCCAACCAGCCCCCTGGCGGATGATTGATCGAATTCGCAGCAGTTTGCGCCGCAGTCGCGCTTGAAAGGTTTCTGACATGAATACACCCCCTGCAATCATCTTGTTTGGTCATGGTGCCCGTGACCCACAATGGGCTGAGCCCATGTTGCGATTGAAGGCCATGCTCGAACAGCGTCAGCCTGGCCTGATCGTCGAACTGGCCTTTCTGGAGCTGATGGCGCCCACCTTGCCGGACTGTGTGTCGCAATTGCTGGAGCGTGGCTGCACCGCAGTGAAGGTGGTTCCTGTTTTCTTCGGCAAAGGGGCTCATCTTAAAAAAGATTTTCCCGCTTTGCTGGCTGAATTGCGTCAGCAACACCCTCGGCTTAACATCGCTGCCACCGACGCAGTGGGTCAATGGGACGCCGTGTGGCGGGCCATTGCCGACGAAATACTCTCACAAGGTCAATGACCCTGGCGTCTAATCTGTCTTTGCAATTCCCTGAGTGTGATTGATTGTGATGGCTCAGGTTTGAACACCTGGGCTTGTGCGTGCAAATGACGAAAGTCTCTTTGGCGCATGTGTGACTGCAAATCAATGCCATAGTCCTGCTCTGCAGCGTTGATCCGTTCGAGCAGAGAGGGCAGGGTGATCCTGTCACGCTGTGTCGCCCCGCGAAGCAGGTTTTCCGATTCCAGATTGTCAGCCACCAGTTTCTCAATGGCCTGGTTGTGCCTGAAATGTCCAGAAAACCGCAGGGTGCCTTTTTCAATTTTGCCTTGACCCGCAGGCCCATACAGTGAAGGACTTACAAATCCGATCTGCCCCTTGTAAACCAGTCCACTTGGGAATGTGAGGTTGGCCAGCGCAATCTTTTGATTGAGCATCAGCAGAGATGCATGGTATCCAGACGCATTGAAGTAGTTGGCCTGATATCGGACATTGCGTTCATAGCCGGGGGGGCTGATCCACAAAAAGTCAGGCGATCCATCACCTGCATTGATCACCACGTCCGCTTGCAGCGTTTTACCCTTGAATTCGAGGTCGGTTCCGCTGAAATACTGCGGCGCACCCGGGGTGTCATACACCTGTTCAGTGTGTCTTGTGATTTGGTCCGCTCGCAGCGCAACCCCGTTGAAATACACGGACTGGCCTGTTTTATAGGCGGAAACGCTTTGATAATCCAGAAGATGATTTTCACAAAAACCATGTGGACGAAGCGTCCGTCCATCCGGCAGTGTCACTACGACGGGTTCAATCCCTGTCAAGTCGCGCAACTTTTCAAGACCTGGTGAAATGGATTCGTCAGCAATCAGGAAATTGCCTCTGATCGCGCGGTCTGAGAACAGCTTGTTGTTGCTTCTTATTTTCAGCAGACCGGCAGCGCGTCCGCCCGCGCCAATGTAGCCCGAGAAGCGAAAAGAACCGCAATTCAATTCGCTGACAAAACCTTCAAAGCCTACCTTTGGCCACTCCGTTTGTGACAGATGGATGCGTGGCTCAAAGGCAAACTTGCCCCGCAGCGCAGGGCCCATGACATCGGCCATGACCGGTAAAAATCGAATTGGAACGCATTGAGGGTCTGCGGTGTCGGTGTAGGGTTTTACTGCAACGCATGTTCCCGGCAATTGAAGCACGCCGCCTGGTTTTGGTTGATCTTGATCGTCCAGCTCACCGCTCCATAGAAAGGGCGATTTGCCGGAACTGCGAATTTGCGCTTGCCCAGAGAGGGAATTTTCTTCGACATTCCAGGCGGATGAAAATGACAGGGTTGCTGTGGGCATCGGCAGAAATACAACACTGAAGTCTCTTGAAATGTCCTCAGTCACAGCCTTTACGCCATGCGATCGACTCAGTGGATCGGATGTTTCAGTGGCAGTGGGTTCGAAACGCATCTGAAGCCCTGCCTGTTGCCCGTCGCTGTTATTCACCGCGATGCAACCAAACGGCTTGCCTTTTTCCACGATGTATTCCACGTGCAAAAGTCCACGCGCGTCATTTTCTTCCAGCAGTCCATCCTTCAAGCTTTGTAATGCCTGGTTCAAATTTCGGGCGTCGAGCAGGCGCTCCAGTTGAAAGTGCCCCTCTGTACTCAAGGTTTGTGCATTGAACGCGCTAAGTGGCCAGCGTGCCCTGCAAAGTGCGCGGCCCGTTTCCAACAGCGGATTTCCCTGTACCTTGGCCTTGTCAAGCGGACTGAATAGCTTGCCTGAACAGTCGCGGGTCTGGGTATTCATGGTTCCGGTAAAAAAGGTTCCGTCGCTCCAAATCAGATCCAGGCGGTCTGGGCCACCATTCCGATCGCTCTGTTGAAGCGCCATCAACTGCTCTGTCACGGACAGGCTTGATCCGCCCCGCTTGATGGTGGTTCTTGAATCGACATTGTTCCAGCTTAGAAGGCCATCTTCCCAGTTGACCGTCAAGGTCCCCGCCTTTTTCTGGATCAATCCTTTGAGCATTGGTGGCACCAGAGAGCCACCGGGTCCAGCCAGTTCATCGAGCTTGCGAAGAGACTGTGTCAGCTTGAGTTGCAAGTCGTTGGCCCGGCGGGGGTCACGTGGTTCAGCACCCTCGAAGATGCTGGAGTTTACCAGCGTGTTTTGCCAGGACTTCAATTCAAGCAAAGCGCTCAGAATCGACTGGGTGGTGGTCGAATCTGAGGAGCGGGTCACTGCGGCCTTCTCGGCAAGCAGATTGACCAGGGTGTTGGCGTAAGCGGGCCCGACTCGCACTTCCAGTAGTTCTGGCAAGAGGGCGGCGATTGCCTGATCCGGTTGATCGCGGAGGGCTTGTAACGAAGAATCCATCAATGGATCCAGTAAGCGTACGGGCGGGCTTGCCCGACTTGATTTGGGGATCCTGTCCAGCATAAACAGGGCTGAAGCAAGCGCTTCACCTTTGATCCAACCCAGCATGTGTGTAGCACGGTCATGGTGATCATTTGCGACTTGTCGAGCGTACTGTTCCAAGAGAGGCTCGAACACAGTGAGCAATTCCTGCTCGGGCACCGCCAGCAATCCTGACCATTGATCGATTAATTTGAAAAACTCGACTGCATCAGGCGTCTCGATTCCCATCGCTGCCTCCAGGTACTCTGGCAGTCGGTGCGACCAGCTGCTGGATTGTTGCAAACTGGCAAGCAGCTTCCGTTTGCAGTCCACTCCGACCCGGCAGGCATTGCCCAGATTTTTAAGGACTTCAGGATGCAGATCGGGCTGAAGAAGCGCTGCCTTCAAGGCACCAAGGTTGTGGAACTGCGTCCACATCAGCAATTGATCAATGGTCTGTTGGGCGTGAGGTTCTTTGATCGAATTCTCCAAATCACCGAGCACGCACAACCACAATTCCGACCGTTGGCGGTCAGTCAGTCTGCTGTTTGAATACTCGTTGCCAAGCACCCGCATGGCGATTTGCGCAGACTCGGAAGAATCCGCCTTGGACAGGTAATGCAAGGCCAGCTCAGGCTGAACTAGCCTCAGATCAGGCTTTTTGCTGAGTCGATAACTCAGGCGAGTCAGACCTTGGTCAATGTTCGGTTCAAACCACATCAGGTTGTGTTGCCGAAACCACTCAACCAGTTTGGGTGACCATGCATTGATCTCGAAGGCTTCACGTTTAAGCGTGTCGAAGTAAATTGCCTTTGACGCATTCAGGGTGTCGTGGACGGGCAATGGGTTGTTGCTGCGGTTTAGGTCAATTTTGCTGTGCTGTGGCGAGGGATACCCCAACGACAGAATTTCACGTCGCCACGCCTCGTTCAAATGCTGGCTGACTTTGCTAAACCAGGGGCTCTTGAGCAGATCGTACCGACGACCGGACGGATCGTGCTCGCTGATGAAGGTGTGCAATTTCTCGTGAATGTTCGAAAATGACTGATCAGTTGTGTCAAATTGCAGATCGATGTCAGGATGCAAATGACGGCGGTGCCATTGCATCACGGTTGAACCTTTCAGAAACACACGGTTGACTCCCATTCTCTGAAAAAGATTGTGCAAGCTAAAGGGTCTGGATACAGAGCCACATCGATCTGTAATCGTTCTTGGTTGATTGAGAAAACGCTCAAATTCTTTGTAAGCAATCGGGGTTTTGTATCGGAACTCGGGGTCCGCAGAGATGGGCATGACAAAAGACGGCAGAAAAACAAAAGGCCACTTAAGTGACCTTGGTTGCCGAATGGTTCAATGACCTTTGATCAGGCTGCCCGGTGGCCGTTCAGTTCGATGTGATCGGGGGTGGACCCCAACTCAAGGCGGACTTTGGCCTGCGCCAAGGCCTGTCCGATCAGGATCAGGCAAGGCCCATCGGTCAATTGCTCAGAAGAAAACCTCGGCAACTGCTTCAAGGTAAGCGGAGTAAATTTCTCGGATGGCAGTGAAACACTTTCACACAGAATCACCGGAGTGGCGGGGTTTCTGCCTTTTTCCAGCAAGGCTGCTGCCCATGGCCCTGCCTGTCGCAAACCCATGTAAACCGCCACGGTGTCGTTTTCTGTGCCTGTGAACAATTCCGTGCCTGGAATTTCTCCGACACCGACCGAAGGTGTGGTCAGGGTGAGGCTGCGCGCAACGCCCCGCAAGGTCAGGGACGCCTGAAGGCTGGACGCCGCGGCCAGTGCCGCTGTGACACCGGGAACCACTTGAACCTCATGGCCCGCGTCCCGAAGGGCATTCAGTTCCTCGTCGGCCCGGCCGAATACCATGGGGTCTCCGCCTTTCAAGCGAACCACCAATGCATGTTGCTGGGCAGCCAGCACCAACTGTTTGTTGATGAAAGTTTGTGCGGTGGATTGTTTGCCACAACGCTTGCCCACAGCCACAATTTTGGCATCCGGGCGCGCATGTAAAAGAAGAGAGGGACTGACCAGTGCATCGTGAAACACACAGTCTGCCTGTTCAAGCAAGCGCAAGCCCCTGACCGTAATCAAGTCTTCGGCCCCTGGCCCTGCACCAATTAAAACAACGCGTCCCATCTCAAAAGATCCTCTTCAAGGAACAAGCAACCAACAATCAAGGGTGTTTGACTGTTGATTATTCCTTTGCAACGATCATGCCAGCTGCCACAGTCTGATTGGTGGCCCCGTCGATCAGGATAAAGCTGCCAGTTGCACGGCAATGGGCATACAAATCCGCCACAATCGGTTGCGCCAGCATCAATTCTACCTGCGCCAGGTCGTTCATGCGCACCAAATTGGTGCTTTCGCCGTGCAGCAGCGTGTGAATGTCCAGCACCTGCTTGACCTGTTTGACTTTCGCCTGAACGGTTCGTGTGGTGTGTTTCAGCCAATACTTGCGGGCAGGGTTCAGTGGCTCGCTGTCCAGCCAGCACAGATCTGCAGTCAGGTTTTTCACTGGCGTGTCCTTGTCGGCTTCGGCTGCAGCGATAAACTGATCTCCGCGCGACACATCCACGTCCCTGTCGAGCACCAGCGTAACGCATTGCCCGATGTGAGCAGTGGGCAGTTCTTGATCCAGAAAAAGGATTTTCTCGACGACAGCACTTTGTCCACTGGGTTGAATGATGATTTCCGTTCCGACGTGCACTTCGCCCGCTTCAACACGGCCCATGTAGCCACGGAAGTCGTTGGCAGTGTGACCATCGTGTCGCGCAACCCACTGAACCGGGAAGCGGAATCCCACCTTGTGAGCGGCCTCAGCACGCTCTACGCGTGTGGGTACATTTTCCAGAATGGGCAACAGGGGCTCGCCGGTGTACCAGGGGGTCTTGTCGCTGCGTGTGACGACGTTGTCGCCTGTGAGTGCAGAGATGGGCAACACATGGATGTCGTCGACACCCACGGTGCCTGCCAGGGCACGCACTGCACGCTCGGTGGCTTCAAAGCGGGCTTGGTCAAAATCGACCAAATCCATTTTGTTGACTGCAAATACGATGGTCGGAAGACGCAATTTTCCAGCAATCGCGCTGTGACGTTTGGTTTGCGCCAGCAGTGTGGCCTTCAGCCCCTCGGAAGATCCTTCAAAGCTGACCCGGGTGATGTCCACCAGCACAATCGCCACGTCGGCGGTGGAAGCGCCCGTGACCATGTTTCGGGTGTACTGCTCGTGCCCTGGGGTGTCAGCCACGATGAACTTTCGACTGGGGGTGGCGAAATAGCGGTACGCCACGTCGATGGTGATGCCTTGTTCGCGTTCGGCTTCAAGGCCATCGGTCAGCAGTGAAAAGTCGATGGCGTCACCTGCAGTGCGCTTGTTCTTGGCCTTGGAGATGGCGGCCAGCTGATCGGCAAAAATGCCTTTGCTGTCAAACAGCAGGCGACCGATCAGGGTGGATTTGCCATCGTCGACCGACCCTGCGGTGATGAATCGCAGCACGCCGTGGTCTTCAGCGCTCAGTCCAAGTTGTTCGTTAATTGCATTCATGGTCTTCATGTTCCGGAGTATTGAGGGCTGATTGATCAGAAATAACCTTCCTTCTTGCGGCGCTCCATGGAGGCCTCGGAAGTCTGATCGTCCATGCGGGTTGCGCCGCGTTCCGTGATGTCAGTCACGGCGGTTTCAGCAATGATGTCCAGCGGTGTGGCGGCCGTGCTGGCCACAGGGCAAGTGCAGGTGATGTCGCCAACAGTGCGGAAGCGAACTGTGCGGCTGGTCACTGATTCGCCGGCTTGCGGTTGGGTCAGGCGAGTAACAGGCACGAGCAGGCCGTTGCGTTCAATCACTTCGCGTTCGTGTGCGTAGTAGATATTGGGCAGCTCCAGCTTCTCACGCTCGATGTACTGCCACACATCCAGTTCAGTCCAGTTTGAGATCGGGAACACACGCATGTGTTCACCGGGGTGCACGCGGGTGTTGTAAAGGTCCCAAAGCTCGGGGCGCTGGCTCTTGGGGTCCCACTGTCCAAAGCTGTCGCGGAAACTGAAAATGCGTTCTTTGGCGCGGGCCTTTTCTTCATCCCGGCGTGCGCCGCCCATCAGGGCGTCGAAACCGAATTCTTCCTGGGTTTCAAGCAGGGTGACGCTCTGGAACGGATTGCGCGAAGCTTCAGGGTGCGGTAGGCGAATGGTGCCTTTGCGGATCGAGTCTTCCAGTGAACGGACGATCAACTGTTCGCCAAGTTGGGCTGCTTTACGATCCCGAAATTCAATGACTTCCGGAAAGTTGTGCTCGGTGTCAATGTGCACCAGTGGAAACGGAAATTTGCCGGGGCGGAAGGCTTTTTCGGCAATGCGCAGCATGACGATGGAGTCCTTTCCGCCAGAAAACAACAGGGCAGGGCGGGCGCATTCGGCGGCCACTTCGCGCATGATGTAAATGGCCTCAGCTTCCAGCCAGTCGAGGTGTGATTGTGTGTGAACTTGGGTGCTCATTGTTTTAAATTTCTCTCAATCGTTATTGGCTGTTGGCGCGTTTCAGGTTGCTGCTGTGCAGGCCACACTCTTTGGAGGCCGGGTCTTCCCACCACCAACGGCCTGCGCGAATGTCTTCGCCCAGGGTGACAGCGCGGGTGCAGGGCTCGCATCCAATGGATGGAAAACCTTGAAAATGCAGCGCATTGACTGGCACTTTATATTGTCGAATGTAGGTCCAGACGTCGGCTTCTGACCATGCCGCAAGCGGGTTGAATTTGATCATGTCGCGTGCGGCGTCAATTTCACGCTCGGGCAGTGTGGTTCTAGTGGCTGCCTGTGCCTGACGCTGACCGGTGATCCATGCCTGTGCTCCAGCCAGGGCGCGGGCCAAGGGTTCAACCTTTCGAATGTTGCAGCAGGCTTTTCGCAAGTCGACTGATTCATAAAAGGCGTCTTTGCCATGCGTGCTGACGTAGTGGTCAACGGCGGCTTGAACCGGGGTGATCCACTGGACAGTTCGACCATATTTGGCCAGCAACTGATCGGCCACAGCCACGGTTTCTGCGTGCAGGCGGCCCGTGTTCAGGCTGAACACTTCAATGTTCAGTTCAAGGCGTGCAATGACATCAAACAGAATGTTGTCTTCAGCGGCCAGGCTTGATGCCAGGCGGATGCTGTTGAATTCACCGGCTGCACCGCGCAGAAGCTGTTCGAGCTGCTGCACTTTGTCACCGATGTCGGTGTCTGGCTGATTCGGGCCGCGAAAAATGGAAATCACTTCGCTCATGCCACCCTCCGGGTGAAAATCGGTAACGCGTCGTCTGCACTGGCCTGATAGGGGGTCGTGAAGTCCGAAAAACCCTTGATGGCGTCGTGCAGGGATTTGCCTTCCTTGAGTCTGAACAGGGTGAATCCACAGCGCGACAGTGGGTACATTTGGTCGCGCCAGATGTCACCAAAGGCGAAAATGTCACCCTTGAAACCATAGCGGATGCGCAGCAACACGGCGCCCGAATAGGCCTGCCCGAATTTGAAAACCGGAAAATGAAAACCAATCACTTTCAGAGTGCCGACATCCTCTGCCAACAGCTCGGGATTGTCGTCCGGGTTCAACCACACGCCAAGTTCGCCCTTGGCCGCGCGGCTGGCCCAAGCGTCTTTCTCCGCTTGCCACACATCCAGATGCACCAGCACTTTGCCTTCTGCGGGCACATCCTGTTCCAGGGGGATGCACTGGTAATCGTCTTTGACGAGGTGGGGTGTGCCGTTCAAGGGTTTAGAGATCAGTTGGCTCATCATGCAGCCTCTTTGTTGGGGTAAACGTTGTTTTTGAAGGGCTCCAGTCCGATCCGGTCGAGCGTGTCAATGAACAGCTCGTCTTCAAAGCGGTTGTCAACGTAGGTTTGCAAAATGGTTTTGACCACGCCAGGCACGTCTTCCGCGTAAAACGACTTGCCAATCACCTTGCCAATGCTGGCCTCGTTGCCCTGTCGTCCACCCAGGGTGACTTGGTACCACTCTTCGCCGTTTTTGTCGACGCCCAGAATGCCGATGTTGCCAATGTGATGGTGGCCGCATGAATTGATGCAACCCGAGATGTTCAGGCTGAGATCGCCCAGGTCGAATTGGTAGTCCATGTTGTCTACGGCTTCTTGGATGCCCAGCGCGATCGGAATCGACTTCGCATTGGCCAAGGAGCAGAAATCACCGCCTGGGCAGGCAATAATGTCAGACACCAGTCCGATGTTCGGCATGGCCAGGTTGTTGTCTTTCAAGGTGCTCCACAAATCGAACAGGTCTTGCAACGCCACGTCTGAGAACACAAAGTTTTGCTCGTGAGTCACTCGCAGTTCACCAAAGGAGAACTGTTCGGCCAGCTTGGCCACAAGGCGCATTTCTGCGGATGTGGCGTCCCCCGGGGCAATGCCAGGGCGCTTCAGGGAAATGCTGACGGCGACATAACCGGGCTGACGGTGTTCACGCACGTTGCGGATCAGCCAGCGATCAAATCCACGGTGCTTTTCACGCAGCCCCGCGATTTGTTGTTGCAGCTTGGCCACCTGGGCTTCATCAAACTGTTCATATGTAGGGGCTGTGAAGTAAGCGGCAATGCGATCCAACTCGGCCTGCGGAATGACGGACACGCCGCCACGGGTGTGTTGCCATTCGGCTTCCACCTGTTTGGCGAATTCTTCCGGGCCCAAGGCACGCACCAGAATCTTGATGCGGGCCTTGTACAGGTTGTCACGTCGACCATAGCGGTTGTACACGCGCATGATGGCCTCGATGTAGGTCAACAGCTCATTCCAGGGCAGATTGTTTTTAATGACAGAGCCAATCACCGGTGTACGGCCAAGACCGCCACCCGCCAGCACCTGTGCAACCGCCTCACCCGCCTCATTGCGGCTCAGGTTGATCCCGATGTCGTGAACCTGCACGGCCGCGCGATCTTCAAGTGCGCCGTTGACCGCAATTTTGAATTTGCGGGGCAGATGGATGAATTCCGGGTGAAACGTGCTCCACTGGCGAATGATCTCGCAGTACGGGCGAGGGTCTACCAGTTCGTCTTTGGCAATGCCGGCAAACGGATCGCTGGTGGTGTTTCGAATGCAGTTGCCGCTGGTTTGAATGGCGTGCATTTCGACTTTGGACAGTTCTTCCAGAATGTCAGGCACGTTTTCAAGCGCAGGCCAGTTGTACTGGATGTTCTGGCGTGTCGTGAAGTGGGCATACCCGCGATCGTATTCATCGGCAATGTAAGCCAGTGAGTTCAGCTGGCTGGAATTGAGCATGCCATAAGGAATGGCCACACGCAGCATGGGCGCATGGCGCTGAATGTACAGTCCGTTTTGCAGGCGCAGTGTGCGGAATTCGTCCTCTGTCAGCTCGCCAGCAAGAAATCGTTCGGTCTGATTGCGGAATTGCGCAACGCGCTCAGACACCAGTTTGCGGTCGTAATCGTCGTACTTGTACATTTACATCACCAATTTGGCGGCCACAGCGGTCAGGGTGGTGGCCAGAACCCCGCGCAGAAACCGTTCAGGCACTGCGCGACTTAAATAACTGCCGATTGTGATACCGGGTATGGAACCCAGCAACAAGGCACCGAGAAGTGAAAAATCAAGCGTACCCAGACTGAAATGGCCAACAGCGGCCACGGCGGTCAGCGGTACGGCGTGTGCGATGTCTGACCCCGCAATTTCGCTGCTGCGCAGGTCAGGGTAAAGAAAGATCAACACCATTGCACCAATGGCACCTGCGCCAATGGATGAAATGGTCACCAGGGTACCAATGACAACGCCCGCTGCAAAGGTGTAAAAACTGAGCGATTTGCCGGTGGCCTGATAATGGGGATTGTTGTTAAGCCAATTGACAATGCGAGCCTTGAACAACAGGACGCCTACAGTCAGCAACACGCAGATGGCGATTGACCAACGAATGAAAGTGTCCATCGGGCTGTGCGCACCGGCACCCCGAATGTCCAGATGATGCAGCACCAAGGTGGTCAGTACAGACGCAGGCAGGCTGCCAGCGGCCATCAAGCCTACAATGCGCCAATTGACGTTTTTCTGAATGCGGTGGATTACCGTGCCAGCGCCTTTGGTAATGGCGGCAAAGGCCAGGTCGGTTCCCACGGCGGTGGTGGCTGGGATGCCAAACACTGCCGTCAGCAAGGGGGTCATCAGAGAGCCGCCACCCACACCCGTTAGCCCGACCAGAAGCCCGACCGCAAGGCCGCTGATGATGTAGACGTAATCCAGATGAAAAGCCACAGCGATTTCCAATGGAAGTGAATGAACAGCTTGCAGTGTAGGGCTTAGGCCTTATAATTCAAACGACAGTATTTCCATTTATTTATTCGCTGAGGTAATAAGCAGGTCTTTCATGAATCTCCATCAACTTCGTTTCATTCGCGAGGCCGTGCGGCACAACTTCAGCTTGACCGAGGCAGCCAAGGCCTTGTTCACTTCTCAGCCCGGCGTGTCCAAAGCCATCATCGAGCTGGAGGAAGAGCTGGGCTTTCAGGTGTTCAAGCGGCATGGCAAGCGCATCAAGGGTTTGACCCCACCGGGGGAGCTGGTCTACCAGGCCTGTGAAAGGGTGTTGGCCGAGATGGAAAATATCCGGCGCGTGGGCGAGGAATTTGCCTCTCGGGACAGCGGTCGCCTGACGGTGGCTGTCACTCACACCCAGGCTCGCTATGTGTTGCCACAGGCAGTGGCGGTGTTTCGAAAGCGGTTTCCAAAAGTGAAGCTTGTTCTGTTGCAGGGCACACCTGAACAACTGGCGGACTGGGTTCGCAAGGATCAGGCGGATCTGGCCGTCGCCACAGAGGCCTTGGCCAATGAGCCCGACTTGATTACTTTCCCCTGCTATGACTGGGGTCATGTTGCCATTGCCTCGCGCAAAGGCAGCGAATTGACGCCTTTCCTGTCTGGATCCGGCACGAACTCACCGGGGCGCAAAATTGCATTGACTGATCTTGCAGACATGAACTTGATCACCTACGAAAAGCACTTCGCCGGACGCAAGAAAATCGACGCCGCATTTGAGCGCGCGGGTTTGACTGTGGATGTGGTGCTGGAGGCCATTGACGCCGATGTGATCAAGACCTATGTGGGTCTTGGCTTGGGCGTTGGCATTATTGCTGAAGTGGCTTTTGATGCGGACAAGGATTCTGAGTTGGTCGCTGTCCCGGTTGACCATTTGTTCGGTCGAAACACCTCTCGAATCGCGCTGCGGCAGGGGGTTTTCATGCGCACGCTGATGTACGAGTTCATCGAAATTTTTGCCCCCATGCTGACCCCGAAAATGATTGACCGGGTTTTGGGTGGTGGCGCTGCCTACGACATCTGAGATTGTACGATTTTGAAAATTTCAGAGGTGTCGCGGTGGGCTCCGCCCTGTGTCATCAGCGCATCAAGCAATTCCGCCGTGTGGGTCAGCAGGGGCAGGTTCAGGCCTTGCAATTGTGCCGCCTCGCTGATCATGTGCAAATCTTTGTGATGAAGCCTTGCTTCAATGTCGTGCTTGCCTGAAAAGCCACTGGCGATGTGAGGCCCGGCCCAATCCAGCACCTTGCTGCCCGCCAGTCCCGCTTGCAACAGTTTTAAAACCTTGGCCGGGTCGGCACCTTGCTTCTGGGCGTAGGCAAACGCCTCAGCGATGCCCGCCAGTTGAATGCACATGGCCATCTGGTTGGCCGCTTTGATGGCTTGCCCAGCGCCACTTGGGCCCACATGTTCCACAGTGGTGCCCAAGGCCTGAAGCAAAGGTTGGATGTGCTCAAACGCGCTGAATTCGCCGCCGACCATGATGCTCAGGGTGCCCGCCTGCGCGCCTTTGGAGCCCCCAGACACCGGGCAATCCAGCAGATGAATTGCCCGCTCTTCCAGCAATTTTCTGGACATGGCCTTGGTTGCGTCGGCATCGATGGTGCTGAAATCGGCGATGAGGGTGCCAGCCCTGGCGTGTAAAGCAAGCCCACTGCGCGCATCAAACAGCAATGAATGCACGTCAGCGGTGGCGGTGACATTGGTAAAAATGAGGGTGCAGTTTTGGGCCAGATCGGCTGGGCTGTCGTGCCGGACCAGCGGCAGGTCAGCCAGTGGAACGTAGCGATCGGGGTTTCGGGACCAGGTGTGCACAATGTGGCCAGCGGCGCACAGCCTGCGCACCATGGCACCGCCCATATTGCCCAATCCGATAAAGCCAATTGTTTGAGGTGCCATCGCGATGCGTGTTTCGTTCGTTAAAACACGCATTTTACCGCTTGTTCAGAAGAAGGGACGTTTGCTGACCGCCTGTGCCACTTCACTGGAGGGGCTAAACAGGATCTCACCCGTGTCCAGTTGAACAATCAGCGGGTGGCTGATGGACAGCCAGCGGCCAAAGTCCGAGATGTTGTAGCCAATGATTTTACCGGCAGCGCCGTTGACCAGCACGTTGGAGCCGATGCCGAAAAGGGCTGTGATGCGACGCATGAAACGCATCTTGGCATTGATGTGTGTCCCGGGCTGCGGTGGGCGCTGTGGGCGGCGGCTCAGATTGGTGTAGGCAATTTCGATTGACATGGTCGGCCTCCTGACTGTTACCGATATTCAAGTTATACGGCATGCCATCAGGAGGTGTTCTACCGAACATGGGGGTATTAACCCGTTTGTTTATCCCTTCCCTGAGGGGGGATTTTTCGTCAATGCGAAGGCAGGAGGAGCTGATTCTGGATCAGCATGAAGAGCTCGCTGTTGGGGTCAGCAATGGCATCCACGATATTAAGGTGGTTGGCATTGACTTGCAGGGGCGGGCTCAGGCTCCAGTGCGAGGCGAGGTAAGCGCTCTGTTCTTTGAAGGCGTCTGTTTCTTCGGTGCCAAAGGCCAGATGAACCGGGATGGTGGGTTTCGGCATCAGGGCAGGGCTGACCATGCGCGTGCGTTTCTGGTTCAGTTTCAGGTCTTTCTGGATGAAAGGCGTATGAACCAACGGGCTTAAATCGTATATGCCGGAAATGGCGACCACCGACTTGATGACGTCTTGGGGCAGGTCTTGCGCCCACAGCGGCCAAAAGGCCAGCGCGCTCATGACGGCCAGGTGCCCGCCTGCAGAATGACCACAGGCAATCATTTGGTTGTTGTCGTAACCAAAGCGATCAGCCTGACGGTACAGCCATTCAATGCCACGCAAGGTTTGACGCACGCTGTCTTCGATGGTGACGCGTGGAATCAGACCGTAATTCAGCAGCGCGACTGAGTAGCCCCGCAACACATAGGGTTTGGCCAGAAAGGTGAAGTCGTATTTGTCCAGCGAGCGCCAGTAACCGCCGTGGATAAAAATCAGCAGGGGCTTGCCCGGTTTGCCGGGAATGACGTCGACGGTCTCAGCTTCTGACTCGCCAAAGTACAGGTTCCAGTACCCGTCCAGATCGAAGCGCGCATAGCGGGACTGTTCAGCCCATTGCGCGAAAATTTTTGGATGATCGGTCAGGTATGAACGGACGTTGTACTGGCTCTCAAGCCATTCGATGTCAGGTTGATTCTCGCCAACTTGGGCTTTTGTTTCGGCCATAAGGCTTTGTATAAAAGATGAAATGGAGTTGGAAGACAATTCAAAATCGTGACACAACATACCCGAATCAATGGAAAAAGTCCAATTTTTAGGGCGAATCCTGAGTGTTTGCAGCCTTTGATTCCGCTTTTGTGCTTAAAATTGAAAGTTTGATTGCGCGGTTCGCACTATTTTGGTGTTTGAATCAGCCGCGTGGCCACAAATGCACAGGCTGCGCAGCCAGCCACGATGCCGGTCATCGGGTGAGCGCTTCCATCGGCCAGCCATGACACACTGGCACTGGACAATGCGCCCAGTCCAAATTGCGAGAAGCCAAGCAGGGCAGAGGCCGCACCGGCGTTGGCCGGAAACGATTCCATGAGCCTGGCAGCGCAGTTTGGTCCGATCAATCCCACTGAACCCACGCAACACATCAGCCCAATCACCAGTGTGGGCAGGCTGAGGGCTTGTACCACCCCCAACCAGCCAGCCAATAGCACCAGGCATGCGCCCAGCATGGCGAGTTGCCCACCGCGCTGAATCAGAAAGCGGGTGCCTGTGCGCGTCACCAGCCGGCTGGTGGCAAATCCCAAAGTGCTCAAAGAAAGGATGTTCAAACCGAACAGCAGGCCATAGGCTTTTTGTGACAGGCCATACAGTGACATGTACACAAACGGTGTGCCCGTGATGTAGGCAAACATGGCCGCGTACAGCAGTCCGCCACTGGCAATCAAAGGCCAGCTTTGCGGCTTGCACAATACAATTCGGTAACCCTGAAAGGCAGTTTTCAGGCTGTGTTGATGGCTGAGGCCGCGGTGTGTTTCGGGCAGCATGTTGTAGGCTGCAACCAAAGCGGTCAGCCCGAATGCGGTAAGCACCACGAATTCAAAACGCCAGGAACCGAGTTCCAGCACGAATGCGCCTGCCAGTGGTGCGCACAATGGAACAAGCGCCGTTGTGATGGCCAACAGCGCAATGACTCGGGCTGCCTCCGTTTCACCCAGGAGGTCGCGCACCACCGCTCTTGAGATGACGGCGGTCGCTCCCCCTCCAAAGGCCTGAATCACACGAAAGACCAACAACTGATCCAGCGTTTGGGACACGGTGCAAGCGGCACTTGCAAACACAAAAGTGGCCAAACCCGCGAAAATGACGCGGCGTCTGCCGAACCGGTCAGACAGTGGGCCGTAGAACAACATGCCTATGGCAAAGCCAAGCAGAAACACGGTGACGGTGAGCTGGATGTCGGCAAATGGACGATGCAATGACTTTGCGATGTCGCCGAAGCTTGGCAAATACAGATCGATGGCCAGTGGTGCAACGGCAGTCAGGCTGGCCAACAGAAAAAATGTACGACGTTGAATCAAGAAAATTCAGCTGAGGTGAGGCAATACAGGATTGTACATTGATGTAGCATTGGGCATCGAAATGAAAAAGGAGAAAGAGATGAGCCTCAAGAAATTGGCCGAAGACATCGCGGTGTGTGGTCAGTTGTTGCCTGCGGATTTGCCGGCCATAGCGGCTGAGGGCTACAAGACCCTCATCAACAACAGACCCGACAATGAGGGTGCAGATCAACCCGCGCGTGCCGATCTGGAAGCAAAGGCTCGGGAGCTTGGGATGACCATTCACTACCTGCCGATGGCCACGGGCACGCCGCCTTCAGTTGAGCTGCTGCAAGCGTTCAATGCCATTTTTGAATCAGCCGAGAAGCCTGTGTTGGCCTTTTGCCGAACCGGAAACCGTTCCGGGCAAATTTACAGTGGCGCCATGGCCCTTAAAGGCCATTAAAGGGTCAGTGGGTCAGCCCGGACTGTCCGTCTTCTGGAACGGACAAGGCCAGCTCCCGAATCATCTTGACCGTGTCAATGTCTGCAGCCCGGTAGGCCTGGCGTCTGGCCTCGTCCATCTGGGCTTGCATCAGTTCACTTTCGGGGTTTTCGTGTTCGGGTGAGCCAACTTCGTACCTGAATCGCAACCACAGTTGCTGGGGTTCTGGCTCTTCAATGCGAATGGTCATGCAACTGTCGCCACAAAATTCGTTGGCCGCAATGTTGTTTTCGGTGTGGCTGCCCTCGTGCAGTGCAATGGTGTCGTGAATCACAAACGATCCATAGTTCAATGACCGAGACAGCACTGTGGTTTCGCCATTCTGCTGGCGGTTGTGGATGGTGCAATTGACCAGCCCCAGGATGAATTTTTCGGGTTTGTAAGCCCGTGCCACAAGGCCGAACCAGACCTGCGCCCGCGAGAGGAAGCGCACATCAGCCAGCTGCGGGTCATTGATTTGGACAAGATGCTCAAACTGCATGCGAGTGTTCCTTAATGGGTTTGACCGATCAGGCGCAGCCGACTGAAAAAGACATTCCTCCCCGTGAGGCGCGATATTCCAGCAATGGGGGAATGACGAGCGTTTGAAATACGCTGGAATTTGACATGTTTTGGCGACTCCTGTGGCTTTTTTGGTCAGGGTGAAACAGTTTTAGGCTATCTTTAAGAGCAAACAAAGCCACGACCTGATTCCATTCTATGACATTGTCAGCTCGGATTACGCAGTTATTTAATGATCCCGGTGTTTCATGAACAACCCTTTATCAACGCGTAATGCGCCCATTGGCGTCTTCGATTCTGGCGTGGGTGGATTGTCCGTCCTGATTGAACTTGTGCAGCTGATGCCGCAAGAGCGGTTTGTCTTTCTGGCTGACGAGGCCTACTTGCCCTATGGCGACAAGCCTCAGCACGAAATTGCCGAGAGAGTGCAGCAGGTCGGGCATTTTTTTCATGAAATGCCTTGCAAAGCACTGATTATTGCCTGCAACACGGCCACTGCTGCTGGTGCCAATGGGTTGCGCAATACCTATCCCGACTGGCCAATTGTCGGTATTGAGCCTGCGGTGAAGCCTGCGGCGCTGATGACACGCAGCGGTCGCGTTGGCATTTTGGCCACGGTGAATACTGTGGCAAGCGAGCGATTTAGAAACCTGGTGCAACGCTTTGATGATGTGGCCACCGTGATTGCACGGCCTTGCCCCGGATTGGTGGAATTGATTGAACACAGTCCATTGGACACCTCGGCGATCAAGACACTGCTGGACCCACACATCAAGGCATTGCTGGCACAGAAGGTGGATGTCATCGTATTGGGCTGTACGCATTACCCGTTTGTCAGCCACATTGTTGCTGACTTGGCGGGGCCTGGTGTGCAAATTCTGGAAACCGGTCAGGCTGTTGCGCGGCATGCCATGGACAAGCTGCTTGCCGCCGATCTGTTGCGCACTTCACAAGCGGTGGGTGCGGCGGGGGTTCAGTTTTTAACCAGTGGTTCGTCGTCCAGCGGTTTGGCTGAGAAAATTCGCGGGTTAGCCGGCCAGCACTGGCCCACCCCGGCCGTTAACCGCGTGGCTTTGCGCCCGTCATGAGTTCGACCACGCCACCTACGGCTGCAGTGTTGTGGGTGACGCACCGTTCGACCATGGCGCTGAACAGAATATGGTGGCCGCCCGCTTTGGGCCCTGTACCCGAGAAACCCTGACCACCAAATGGCTGACTGCCGACCACCGCCCCGGTCATTGAACGATTGATGTACACATTGCCCACGGGCAGGTTTGCCACGCGCTGCGCGCGTGACGGCAGCCTGGAGTGTAGCCCGAACGTTAAGCCCCAGCCAGACTGTTCAATGGTCGAGCACACGGTCTCAAACTGGTCTCGCCCGTAGCTTACCCATTGCAGCAACGGCCCAAACCATTCAGTCTGCAGCTCGCCGGGAAGGGCGATTTCAATTAAGCGGGGTTTGAACTCGAACGTCTGGTCAGCCTGAAGGGTCTCCTCTTCAAGACCGAAATGACGACAGGCTGTTTGCATGCGCCTCCATGCTGACTCATCGATCAGCGGGCCAATGTCGATGTCTTTTGACACGGGCTTACCCACGCGGAGCAAGGCCATGGCGCCGGTCACCATGGTCTTGAGTCGCTCGCTGATGTCTTCCTGAACGTACACCACCCGCAGGGCACTGCAGCGTTGACCGGCACTGCCGAAGGCGCTTTGAACAATGGCGTCACAGACCTGTTCAAGCAGGGCGGTGCTGTCCACAATCATGCAATTGACCCCGCCCGTTTCAGCCACAAACGGAATGATGGGGCCGGGCTTTGTGGCCAGGTTCAAAGCGATTGTTCGGGCAGTGGCGGTGGAGCCTGTAAAAAACACGGCATCCACCGGCAGGGTTTTCACCGCCGCATCAGCGCTGGCGGCCTCTGGGCCCAAATTCTGAATCAGCGGGTCGGGCAACCCAGCCTTTTGGGCGAGCTTCAGCAGCAAAGCTGTCAGCTTCTGCGTTTGGGGTGCGGCCTTGGCCAGTACCCCGTTTCCGCCCACCAGGCAGGCCACAATCTGGCCCAGAAAGATGGCCATCGGGAAATTCCAGGGACTGATGCACAGGCAGATTCCCCTTGGATGCCAAACCAGTTGGTTGTCTTCGCCCGCGGGCCCTGGCAATCGCGTGGGCGTTTGCAAGGCCCGAAGACCCTCTGCGCAATAGTGGTGAATGAAGTCGATGCCTTCTCGCCATTCGGCCACTGCGTCGGCCCAGGTTTTACCCGCCTCGGTGACCAGCAGTGCGATTAAATCTTCTTTGTTTTTGATGATCAATTCGGCCCAACGCTGCAACAGGGCCACTCGGTCTTTCACAGGTGTGGCTGCCCAGCTTTGTTGGGCCTTTTTGCATTGTTCCATGCCCTGCATCAGCTTGGCCTGATCAGGCCTGGTCGATTCAACCTCGAACTGTTCAGGTTTGAAGTGAAGCAGCCTGTGTTCGAGCCAAGCCTGGGTTTCACGTTCGTTGAGGTTGAGTCCGGGTGAATTCTTCCGGCCTTCAAACAGGGTCTCGGGCGTACGAATGTCAGGATTTGGCAGAAAAAGTGTGTTTTCGCAAATCCGCGCCGGACTCTCGACCAAGGTATCAATGGTCACATTCGGGTTGTTGACCGCATTCACAAATGAGCTGTTTGCGCCATTTTCTAGCAGACGGCGAATCAGATAAGCCAATGCGGTGTCGTACTGGCCGATCGGCGCATAAACCCGACACGCAGGCAATTCTGAGTGGTTGGTCTTCAAGGCACGCCAAAGTGATTCACCCATGCCGTGCAAACGCTGAAATTCGAAGCCGGGGTCTTCCTCTTTCATCAGGGTTTCTCGAGCCATGTGCAAAATGGCAGCCACGGTGTGGGCGTTGTGGGTGGCAAACATCGGATACACGGTGGGCCGGGCATTCAGCAACATTCTGGCGCAGGCCAGGTAGTTCAGGTCGGTACCCGCTTTGTTGGTGAACACGGGGAATGCACTGTACCCATGCCGTTGTGCAAACGCAATTTCATGGTCCCAGTAGGCGCCTTTGACCAAGCGAATTTGCAGGCCGGGGTGGTGTTCAGCCGCCCAGCCAATCAAAGCCTCAATGACCGCAAGACTTCGCCGGTTGTAGGCCTGAACGGCGAGGCCCAAACCCGGTGGCAGGTCGCCGATCTGGTTGGCCACGCCTTCCAACACCTCCAAAGTCATCAGCAGTCTGGCGTTCTCTTCCGCATCCAGCGTGAGTGGGACACCCTTGCGAAGGCAAACCTGTGCGAGTTCAACGACTTTGTCGATGAGCATTGGCAGTTCAGCCTCACGCTGGTGTTCTTCGAATCGGGGGCTCAAGGCGGACAGCTTGATTGAGAGGCCATGAGGGGCCTGCAAGGCTTTTGCAGCCTCCAGATAGTTTGAAAAGTAGGTGTCGGCGTCCTGCCGTGTTCTTGCGCCTTCACCGAGAATGTCAAATGAACACAGCCAGTGTTGCTTTTCAGCTTTGCTTTGCGCCTGTTGCAGGTCTTGTGCCAGTAGAAACTGCTCGCCTGTGGATTCAATCGCGGAGGCAACAGCGCGTTGAATCAGCGGATCGGAATGGCGCTCCAGCCAACTTGCATGGCCGGAGGCATTGTGATGCTCGACCAGACTGAGTTGTTTGAAAACGGGTTTGAGCCATCGCGCAAGGGCACCCGAGGTCTCGTTGTCTTGGTGACAAATGCCCAAATATTCGGCAATCAACAGCCCGCGGTGATGGCTGTCTGGCGTGCGCAGGTAACTCTCCGCCAGTTGCATCAGGGCTCGCCCTGCACGGGTGGTCAGGGGAAATTGCTGGAGAAGGCCCTCGACGCTGCCAATCGGTGGCTTGCTTGCGCGCATGGCTGTGACCAGTTTCGCTGCACTGTCGCCAATCGTCTGTTGCGCTTGCTTGCTCAATCCGAGTGTCTCGCTGGATCGCCGCAGGCAAACACCTTCATCCGGTGTTTCATTGCTCAAGACAGTGGATATTCGGCTGGCCCCTGGCCCTGTCCCAAGCAGTCGCATGTTTATTGCTCCATCAATTGGGCCAGGCGAATGTATTGTTCACAAGCCACAGCCTCAGCGCGATCGGTCAGGGCAATGCCCGCCTGTTCGGCCAATTCTGGTTGAACCAGGCCCGCCCATGTGTTTCTGAGCATTTTACGCCGTTGAGAGAAGGCGGCTGTCACAATTTGTTGAAATGTGCTGGCAGGTATTTGTTGCCGGACTGTCTTGGGTTTGGGGGTCATCCGGACGATGGCGGACATCACCCTGGGGGGAGGATCAAAACTTTCAGGCGGCACGTCGAACAGGTGTTCAATGTCGTACCAGGCCTGCAACATCACTGACAGACGACCATAATCGCTGCTGGATGGTTCGGCGACCATTCGGTCGATCACCTCTTTTTGCAGCATGAAATGCTGGTCTTCAATTCGGTCGGCCACTTCCAGCAGGGCGAACAAAATCGGTGATGAGATGTTGTAGGGCAAGTTGCCAACCACGCGCAGTGGGGTCGGCAGCTTGTTGAAATCAAATTTCAGAACGTCCACTTCATGCACGGTGAGCTTGTCTCGCCAGCGGCCTGTTCTCAGCTTTTCGGCCAGATCACGGTCAATCTCGATGACTTCCAGGTGATCCATGTGTTTGAGCAAATGCTGCGTCATGGCGCCCAACCCCGGGCCGATTTCCACCATGTGTTGGCCGTTTTTGGGGCGAATTTCACCCATCAAGTGCGTCAAAACCGACTCGTCAGTCAAAAAGTGCTGGCCAAATCGTTTGCGAGCCTGGTGTTTCATGATCTGCTGTGTTTGTCCATTTGATGTGCGCATTCGATCGCGCTCACCAGGCTGCCCGTATTGGCTTTGCCGGTGCCGGCCAGATCAAGCGCTGTGCCGTGGTCAACCGAGGTTCGAAGGATGGGCAATCCGAGTGAAATATTGACCCCTTCGCCAAAGCTGGCGTACTTGAGCACAGGCAAACCCTGGTCATGATACATGGCCAGCACAGCGTCTGCGTTCTTGAGGAATCTGGGTTGGAAAAGCGTGTCGGCGGGATAGGGGCCTGACACCAGATGGCCTTCGGCCTGAAGGCGTGCAAGAACAGGTGTGATGATCCGTATTTCTTCATCTCCCATGGTGCCAGACTCGCCTGCGTGTGGATTCAGGCCGGTTACCAATACATGCGGAGCGCTTCTTCCCCAGTATTTACGCAAGGCGTCAAGCAGAATCCGCAAGGTTCGCTCAAGATCAACCTGATTCAGGACCTTGGGCACGTCTGACAGTGGTACATGCGTTGTGGCCAAAGCGACTTTAAGACCGCCTCCGGCCAGCATCATGACGACTTCCCCAGGTTGCCCGCAGCGTTCCGCGAGATATTCCGTGTGACCCTGGAAATGAGGCACCAGCGGCGAGATAACTGATTTTTGAATGGGCGCAGTGACAATGCCGGCCGCCACCCCCGTCAGACATTCGTCGCAAGCCAGATCGAGCAGGTCGAGCACGTAGCGGGCATTTTTTGTGTCTGGTTTTCCGACGCGGCTTGGGTATTGCAAGGCAATGTCAATCAGGTAATTGCCTGCACTGTTGGCTTGCGATGCGTCTTGAATGACTTTCCAGCCGGGGCTGGCGCCGGTAAGCTGCGCGCGCTCCTCGAGCAGGCGTTGATCACCCAGAAATACCAAGGGGCGGTTGAGTGTATTGGCCAGAGACCCGGCGGCAATGGTTGCGCAGATTTCAGGGCCGACCCCTGCCGGTTCTCCAGAAGTGATAAGCAGGGGTTTCAGTGCAGTCATGTTTACTTCAAGCGAATGTCGATGAAGGTTTGATCCCGCAACTGCTGCAGCCAGTCTTGATAGGCTTCAGTGGACTTACCGGCCCGAATTGCGGCCTTGGCGGCCTGTCGTTGCCGCTCTTCAGAGGCTGCCTGCTGACGTCGCTCAACCACTTGCAGGATGTGGTAGCCAAAACGGCTCTGAAACACCGGGCTGATTTCTCCGGGTTTGAGTTTGTCCATCTCGCGCTCGAATTCGGGGACTGTGTCGCCAGGGTATAGCCAGCCCAGGTCTCCGCCATTTGCGGCAGAGCCATCTTGAGAATACCGCTTGGCCATGGTTTGAAAGTCGGCAGCGCCACTTTTCAGTTGTTCAAGCACAAAATTCAATCGGCGTTTGGCCTCGGCGTCTGACACATCCGGGCCGACCCTGATCAGGATGTGCCGGACATGGGTCTGGGTGATTGGGGTTGAATCCAGGTTTACGCCACCCTGTCTGCGACCAACGACTTTCAAGACATGGTAGCCATTCGGGCTACGAATGATGGTGGTGCTGTCGATGGGTTTGTCGGACAGAAATGCCGAGAAAAGAGTCGGAATGTTGTCAAAGGTTTGCCAGCCCATGTTGCCGGTCCCGTCAATCTTGACGTTGGGGTTGGCCTGAAAAATATCAGCTGCGCTTTGACCGCCTTGAAGCGCCTTTTCGATGGCCTCGGCTTTGGCCTTGTCGGCTTCGTCGATTTTCTTGTCGGCGTTGGCTGGCACTTTCACCAGAATCTGAATCCAGTTGACCTCAGGTGGATTGCTGCCACCCTTGCCAGAAGCGTTGCTGAGGTAAGCGTCCACCTCGGCGTCACTCACCTTGATTTTGGAATCGACTTCCTTCTCTTTGAGTCGGCCGATAATCAGCTCATTGCGCACTTCGTCCCGAAACCCATCGGCAGACAGACCCTGGCGCTTCAAGGCATCCAGAAACTCATCGAGGCTTTTGTTGTTGCGGTTGGCCACTTGCTCCATGGCGGCTTCAACCTGACTGTCTTCGACCTGGATGCCCTCCTGTTTGGCCATTTGCAGTTGAGCCCGGTCCATGATCATTCGGTTGAGAATCTGCATCTGCAAGGTGTGACGGTCCGGCATTTGAGCGCCAGTGGCCATCATTTGCCGTTCGATCAGCGCCACTTTGCGATTGAGCTCGCTGGTGGTGATGAGGTCGTCATTCACAACCGCAGCGATGGCGTCAATCGTGCTGACCTCTTGAGTGGACGACTGTCCCAGCTCGGTTGCCATTTTGCCGAGAGGCGCAGCATTGGGCTCTATCTTCAGGCCTTTGGCGAGCGCCCCCTGCGACAAACCGATCGCGCAGAGAAGGAGGAGGACATGTCGAATGTTTTTCATAACGAAATTCTACTGAGGATTAAAATTGCCTGAGAAAGGCGTGTAGCCCGGCACTGTTCGGGAAAGCAAGTCTAACGGGTTTGAGCCCAGGCGGCCAAGCCCCGTCAATTCAAGCTGCAGGAAAATCGAGGTGGTTTGCAGGGAAGGGGCTGTGGCAAAACGTTGCAGAACCACGCGCGCGGCCCAGCACCCAGGGCTGTATTCCAGACCCGCAACACCCTCGATCAATCGGCTTTCAAGGACGGAGTAGTTTACTCGGCCAACCGCCGACCATCGATTGGAGACCGGCCATTGGCCGGACACGTCAAACTGGTTGATTTGGCCACGGGTGTACCGGTAACCGGCATTCAGCTGTTTGCCGATCGAAGGCCCATAACTGACATTGATGTTGCCGCGTTGTTGCTGACCGGTGGACGGACTGATCTGGCTGGTTGCATCCAGTGTGATGTCGCGCGTGATTTTCCCTCTGCCAGTGATGAAAAAATCGGACTTGTTGTTGAGCGGGCTCTCCACCGTTGGCAGGATGACCTGCGGCGATTTCAAATACAGCCTTTGCCCAATTGCGGCACTGAACAACTCTTCGCCGGTGTTAACCCGGTTGAACCGGCTGGTGACGGCCAGCGTGACCTGGTTGGCGTCACCAACCCGGTCGTAACCGGAATACCGGTTCTCAGAAAAAATGCGCGAGAAGGTCTGGTCGCTGACCGACGTGTCAAACAGGGGCTGCGCCGATTGGTCTTTGTAAGGCGTGTACAGGTAATACAGGCGTGGTTCAAGCGTCTGATTGACGTCCTGGCCAAAAAAGGTGGTTTTGCGGTCAAAGTACACCGTGCTGTCCAGTGAAGCCGTGGGAATGATGCTGGAAGGGTGCGAGTCAAACCCCGGTGCCTGGTTGGTCAGGTTGTAGGAAGTGGCTTGAACCGACAGCTTGGGTGTGAATGAAAACGCAGACCGGTTGATGGGCATGAACACACTGGCCCGGCTGACTGCCCGGGAGCCTGCAACCCGCGTGGTGTTGGAACCCGGGTTTGCAAAATCGGTGAATTGCCCGACCGCACTGACGAAAGTGTCGCCATAACGGGTTGGGCTCATGGCCACATTCAATTCAGGCAGGCGATCGTAAGGCGCTACGATGATGTCGTTTTGCAGCTGCAGGGTTTGTTGGCGGACCACGCGCACATTGCTGCGCCAGGGGCCGGCGTCATAACCCAGAAAACCTTCGCGCAGCAACACGCGTTGCGAGGCCACGGCTTGTGAACGTGAAAAGTCAACGAAGTAGTTGTCATCAGACACTTTGTTGACATTCAAACCCGCTGAATAATCGCCTTTGCGATAAGTGTCCTGAAGTGACAATGCGTAGCGGTTGGTACTGGTTTTGTTGTCGTTGGGCAGAAAATCGTATTTCAGTTCACTCAGGTTGTTCTGCGTCATGTAGCGGGTCTGCGTACCCAGCTGAAATCCACGGCCTGTGATGATCTTCGGATAAAGCGTCATGTCTTTGTCCGGCGCGATGTTCCAGTAGTAGGGCAGGGTCAGTTCAGCGCCGCTGTTGGACACTGTGCCGAACGAGGGCGCCAGAAAACCGCTTTTACGCCGGTCTGTGGTCGGGAACGACAGATAGGGCGCTTTCAGGATCGGGGTGTCTTTGAACACCACGGTTGCGCCCGTGGCCCTTCCCACTTCATCGCCTTGGTCGAGCTCAAGCCGGTCAGCCTTGATGTACCAGTCGCCTTTGTCGGCCTGTGAAGGCGAGGGCACCTTGCACACGGTGTAATCCGGATTTTCAAGGGTCAGCGTATCAATGCCGTCAAACAGGGCTTTGCTGGCCTTGCCGGAACCGTGAATTTTTTCCAGCTCAAAGGTGGGCTGATTCAGCTCGGTTTCTTTGGAACCCAGTTTGACCGACGCCGAGGGCGCTTTCAGGACGATGCCAGGCTGTTGCACAACCACATTGCCTTTGGCTTTCGCCTCGTCGGTGATGGGTGAGTACGTGACGGAATCGCTGTTGATCTGCACGTCTTTGCGCTTGATTTGAACGTTGCCTTCCAGGAAGGTTTCCTGATCGCCGTTGCCGTACAGCTTGTCTGCATTGATGTAAGTGGCGTCGTCTTCGGGTATCTGCTTTGGACTTATACGGGCTTTGCCGTCCATCTTCAGCTTCACCGGGCCGTCTTCATCTTTGCCCGGTGAATTGGGGTCGGCCTGCTGTGCAAAAGCGCACTGAGTAAACAACAAGGCCGCCAAGGCCACTGCGACAGTGCTTTTGCGGGGCTGATTGGCATTGGCCAGTGAAGGGGGGCTTTTCTTCAAGCGCGACATTCGATCAATTAAGGGTTCGGGCCAGCCAAGGCCAGCAGGCAGGTACTATTATAGGCATCTGAATCCACTTTATCCGGAATGCACTGTTTCATGTGTGAATTGCGTCAACAAAAAATGCAGGAGTGGCTGGCCACTCTAACAAGCTACAGTTTTGATTTGTCTACGGTTTCAGCAGCTTCCAGTGATGCAAGCTTTCGCCGTTACTTTCGTGTGGCCGAAACGGGCACCGGCAAAACGCATGTCGTGATGGACGCGCCCCCTGACAAAGAAGACGTCAAGCCTTTCTTGCATGTGGCCCATGCCTTGAAAGTGGCCGGACTCAACGCGCCCGACATTCTGGCCGCCAACCTGCAAGATGGTTTTTTGCTGTTGACCGACTTTGGCAACACCACGTTTTTGCAGGCCTTGGGGCAGGGGGCATCATCCGAGTCCATGTATCGAAGGGCCATTTCCGATCTGGTTCACATGCAGACGCGCACCTCTGTGGCCGGTTTGCCTTTGTATGCGGCCGAGAAATTGCTCTCCGAGATGGCACTTTTTGAGCAATGGTTTATTCAGGTCCATCACAGCGCAGAATTAACCACCCAGGAGAAAAACTGGCTGGCCGGCATTCAAAATTTGCTGGTGCAAAGTGCATTGGCTGAATCGCAGGTTTTTGTACACCGTGATTACCACAGTCGCAACTTGATGCTGTTGCCGGGCACTGAGCAAACCCCCGAGCTGGGTATCATCGATTTTCAGGATGCAGTGGCTGGTCCACTGAGTTATGACCTGGTCAGCCTTTTGCGAGACGCCTACATTCAATGGCCTGAAGAGCAAACCCTGGACTGGACAATCCGCTACTGGGAAGAGGCCAGAAAGGCTGGCTTGAAGGTTCCCGCTGACATTGGCGAGTTTTACCGCCAGTTTGACTTTATGGGCTTGCAACGACACCTCAAAGTGCTCGGTATCTTCGCGAGGCTGAACCACAGGGACGGCAAAGCCCAGTATTTGAATGATCTACCCCTGGTGCTTGAGTACGTGCGCAAAGTGGCTGCGCGTTACATCGCATTCAAACCGCTGTTGCTCATTCTGGATCGCCTTGAGGACAAGGCGGTGCAAGTGGCCTACTCGTTCTGATCATGAAGGCCATGATTCTTGCAGCAGGTCGCGGTGAGCGCATGCGACCCTTGACTGATCAATGCCCCAAACCCCTGTTGAAAGCAGGGGGCAAGCCTCTGTTGCAATGGCACATCGAGGCTTTGGTGCGTGCGGGTTTCACAGACATCGTCGTGAATTGCGCTCACCTGGCTGATCAAGTTGCGGCTTTTTTAGGCGACGGCAGTCAACTGGGTGCACGCATTACCTGTTCACGCGAGACGGTCGCACTGGAGACTGCAGGCGGAATACGCAAAGCCCTCGAATGGTTGAAGCCCGATCCCTTTTTTGTGGTCAATGGCGATGTTTTCACAGATCTTGATTACAGATGCGCGGCGTCCGTGATTCAGAGCTTGCCCAGCGCCGGGCTGGCGCATTTGTGGCTGGTTGACAATCCGCAGCATCATCCGGGGGGCGACTTTGCCTTGTCCAGCGATGGAAGGGTTGCGGTGCCGGATGATGACCGCTTCAGGGCGCAGCCTGTTTACACCTTTTCTGGTCTGGGCGTTTATCGCCCGGCCTTGTTTGAAGGGTTAGAATTGAACAGACCTGAAAAGCTTGCGCCCCTGTTGCGTGCGGCCATGGGAAAGGGCGCTGTCACAGGCGCCCATCACCCGGGTTTGTGGATGGACATCGGCACGCCTGAGCGTTTGCAGGCATTGAACGAATACTTGAATGGCAAGAAGGAAGCAGTTTGACATGAGCAACTACCCCACCCAAAAACCGGCTTTGTATGCAGATCGAAGGGCCAAGCTGGCTCAAAAGGTGGCCGCACTCGGCGGCGGTGTGGTCTTGCTGCAATCCGGCGTCGAGGTGATGCGCAACCGCGACAGCGATTACCCGTTTCGCTCTGACAGCTATTTTTATTATCTCACGGGCTTTCCGGAACCTGAGGCCTGTCTGGCGTTGGCAGTCGATGGGGTCACAGGCCAATCCAGGTCTATCCTGTTTTGTCGCGACAAAAACGAAGAGCGCGAAATCTGGGATGGCTTTCGCTTTGGCCCCAAGGCGGCCGCAAAGCGTTTCGGTTTTGACCAGGCCAGTTCAATTGATGAACTGGAAGAGGGGCTGAACGCCTTGTTGGCCAATCAGCCGGCGGTCTTCTTGCGTCTGGGTGAGGACGACAGCCTTGAGGGCGCGGTTGCTGAGGTGCTGAAGTCTGTGCGTGCTCAGGCCCGGTCTGGTGTGACTGCACCCTCTGCCGTGGTCGATGTCAGTCATTTGCTGGATGAAATGCGCCTTTTCAAAGACGCTGCCGAGCTGGGTATCATGCGCAAAGCGGCACACATATCGGCCCAGGCCCACCGTGCGGCGATGCAAGCGACCAAACCAGGTCGCTTTGAGTACGAAGTCGAAGCCGAGTTGCTCTATCACTTTCGGCGCCATGGTTCCGAATTCCCGGCCTATGGATCAATTGTGGCAGGTGGGGCAAATGCCTGTGTTTTGCACTACCGGGCCAACAATGCAAAATTAAAAGCAGGGGACTTGTTGCTGATTGATGCCGGCTGCGAGCTGGACAATTACGCGTCTGACATCACCCGAACATTTCCGGTCAGCGGCCAGTTCAGCAAAGCCCAGCAATCCGTCTATGAAGTGGTTCTGGCTGCGCAGGCTGCCGCCATCGACGCCACCAAGCCTGGGGCGCGTTTCAACGACCCGCACAATGCTGCCGTTGAGGTGCTGACTCAGGGGCTGATCGACCTGGGTGTCATCAATGCCAGCCTTCAGGACGCAATCGCAGAGGCCTTGTACAAGCCCTTCTACATGCATCGCACCAGCCACTGGCTGGGCATGGATGTGCATGACTGTGGCAGTTACAGGGACCCGTCAGCCAAGCCAGAAGACGGTGTTGAACCACACACTTCACGCAAATTGGAACCCGGCATGGTACTGACCATTGAACCCGGCCTGTACATTCGCCCATCGAAAGACGTGCCCGAGGCTTTTCACAACATTGGCATTCGAATTGAAGACGACGCGTTGGTGACTTCGGACGGCTGTGAAATTTACACCGTGGACGCGCCAAAAACAGTGGATGAAATTCACGCTGTCATGGCAGGTCGGGGCTGACATGGCCAGCCCGACCCATTTTGATGTCGCCATTGTGGGCGCCGGCCCGGTTGGGCTGGCAGTGGCGGGGTGGCTGGCCAATGTCTGGGGCCCGGATCGCGCTTCCCGTATTGCCGTGTTTGACGCCAAAGGCCTGGAAGAGGTCCAAAAGGATCCACGTATTCTCGCTTTGTCCGATGCAACCCGTCTGCGCCTGTCCAGCCTTGGGTTTCCCGTTCAGGCTGTGCCCATTCACCACATCCATGTGTCTGAGAAGAACAGTTTTGGACAGGTGCGCATGAGTGCCAGTGAGCTCGGTCTACGCGCTTTGGGTTGGACTGTGCGTTACGGGGACCTCGTTCATTGTCTCAGTGAGTCCCTTGAGCGACGTGGGGTGTCGGTTTTCAGGCCCTGCGAGGTGCGATATGCCCACCGAAGCGCCGAGGAGTCCATCGAGATTCTCGAATTGGCCGATGGCACTGAATACAGCTGCTGCTTGCGTATCGACGCCGAAGGCGGCTTGTATGGCGAGGCAGGTGAGCGCGATGCCGTGGTGGATTACAACCAGATGGCCTTGGTGTCAGAAGTGGAAGTCACTGTGGACAGCGCACTTCTGAACGGTCAGGACACGGTTGCATTCGAGCGGTTCACGCCAGAAGGGCCGCTTGCCTTGTTACCGATTTCACCAGATCAGCGTCGCTACTCGCTGGTGTGGTGTGCGCCCAGCGAGCTGACTCGTCAGAGGCTGGCCATGTCGGACGCCGATTTTGCCGCGCTGTTGCGTTCCAAATTCGGGCGACGTGTCCGTTTGGACCAATTGGGGCGCAAAGGGGCCTTTCCCCTGGGTATGAATTGGCGGGAAAAGCTCGTTCAAGGCAGACGGGTGGCCATTGGCAATGCGGCACAGATCCTTCACCCTGTGGCTGGGCAGGGCTTGAATTTGGGCTTGCGGGACGCTGCACAATTGGTGCGTGCCATGGATCCCGATCTGGTTCAGGACGAAATCCGACTGATGGTGACCCTTGAAGAATTCGAGTCTGCACGTAAAACAGACCGACAGGCTGTGATCCGGGCCACCGACTGGATGGTCAAGGGCTTTTCCAATCAAAACCCGCTGTTGGGTGCAGGGCGGCAGGCCGCACTCAATGTCATGGAATTTACACCTGTGCTGCGCAAGCAGTTCGCCGAATTGATGTTGTTTGGGTTGGCCGCATGAGCATGGACTGGTTTGACCACATTTCGTCTGGCTGGTTGCGTGAACTCTTTGCCCGAATCAACGAGGTTCAGTGGCAGCCGGAGCCCCTTGAAGAACGTTTTTTCACCGACCGCGACCCTGCCGATGCGGCGGTTCTTGTGCCCTTGGTTGAACGTCCCGATGGTCTGCAGGTGATGTTGACTTTGCGCACGGCTCACTTGAACGACCATGCCGGGCAGATCAGTTTTCCGGGCGGGCGCAGCGAACCTTCGGACAGGGATGCCATCGCCACGGCGCTTCGGGAAGCCCAGGAAGAGACCGGGCTACACCCCCGCCATGTGGACGTGCTCGGCCACATGCCTGTGTATCAGACAGCCACCAATTTCATGGTGACGCCGGTTGTTGCATTGGTGCAACCCGATTTTCATCTGGAGCCCGATGAGTTTGAGGTCGCAGAGGTCTTTGAGGTACCTTTTTCCTTCCTGATGAACCCCGCCAATCATCAGCAAAAGACCTTGCAAACACCCAAAGGACCCAGACGGTTTTACGCCATGCCTTACGAAGACCCCTACAGCGGCAAAAACTACTTCATTTGGGGAGCCACGGCTGCCATGCTTCGCAACCTCCATCACTTCCTCGGCGCAGGGGTGTGATTTGGCTTTTTTCGCCTTGATCCTGGCTGTCATTCTGGAGACTTTTCTGTCGACTGATCCCCTGGATGCGTTCAAGGCCAGGGTTCAGCAGTTCAGTGTCCAGTTTGAAGTGCGGTTCGACCGTTTGGGTGCGCCATCGCTGGTGGTCCTGCAATGGGTGGTTCCAGTTCTGGTGTGGTGTGGTTTGGCTTGGTTGGCCCACCGTTTTTTGAACAACCTGTATTCGCCGCTTGCGGGTTTGTTCAGCCTGTTCGTGCTGGTGTACGCGCTGCGTTTCCGGCAAATGGCCGAGGTGTTTACCAACCTTCAGCTCTTTCTGAACCAGGGCGATTTTTATCGCGCTCGCGAGCTTTATCTGGACTGGCACAAAACCTATGGTCTGAATGAGCCTCACATCCACAACCCGGAAGAATTGATGATCGATGCGGTCAGTCATGGGGCCGAACGGGCTTTGCGTCAGTATTTTGCGCCGGTGTTCCTGTTCCTGCTGATTCCAGGGCCCGTGTTGCTGGTCTTCTATCTGGGCGTGTTGTACAGCGTCACGCAGGACAAAGCGCGACACCAGCAACTTGAACTCGCGGTTGAACATCCAACGATGTCCGAGCTCTGGGCAAAATCAAGGATTCAGGCCATCGCCAACCCTCGGTTTGTGTTGTACGCACTGGAATGGATACCCACTCGACTGTTGGGATTGACGATTGGTTTGCTTGCCCAGTTTGACGACACCTTGTTTGCCTGGCGTCAGGCGCTCTTGCATTCCCGCTTTTCGAACAGGGCGCCTCTGGCTGCAGCTTGCCTTACCGCGGTGGGTTTGTCGGGCGACGCCACTCGGGGGCGAAGCGACAGCACCGGCGGTGCCAGCGCATTGATGCTGTTCAGGCGTCTGCTGTTTCGCAGCATTGTGGTCTGGCTCGGCTTGGCTTTGCTCCTGGCCGTGGTCGGTCTGCTGCCTTGATCAACTCAATAGTGTGTGGTCTGAATTTCGTCGAGCAACAGTTGCATCAACTGTAGACGCGGTGCAAACAGCTCCCCTTCTTCAATTGCAATTTTGACCGCGCATTGTGGTTCTTGTTTGTGTTGGCAATTTGCAAATCGACAGCGCATTGCCTGGTGTGCGATGTCGGTGAAGGCATCTTTCAATTCGTCCGGGCTGAGGTGATTCAGGCCAAAAGCCTGAAAGCCAGGCGAATCTATCAGCCGAATTCCGTTTTCACCTTCGAACATTTGGGTGTGCGTCGTGGTGTGCTTGCCGGCATTCAAAGCGATAGACACCTCATTGGTGGCTGCCACAGCATGTGGAATCATCAGGTTCAACAAGGTGGACTTGCCCATGCCGGATTGACCGAGAATCAGTGAGCACTTGTTTTTTAGCAGGGACTGAAGCAGTTCTTTGGCCTGTTCAGCCTGTGTCCGAACGCTTAAAAAATGAATGGGCACTTCACCGTGGGTCCATTGGTGCAGGCGTTTTTCGATGTCTTTGCGATCGTTTTCGCCTTGCAGCAAATCGGTTTTATTGAACACAATGTGCAAGGGTACACCGGCCGTTTGGCAGGCAATCAAGGTGCGGCCAAGCAGTTCGGTGGAATAGGGCGGGCTGCTGGCCAGTACCAGAATGGTTTGATCCAGGTTGGATGCAAACAACTTGCTTCGCATGGCATCAGATCGATACAACAGATTTCGTCGCGCTTCGATTTGTTCGACCCAGGCTTGATTGTCACCGCTGGGTTGGATCAGAATGCGGTCACCCACCGCCACCTCTCGGCGTTTTCCCTTGCCAAATACCTGCCAAAGGGTCTGGTCCTCACTGCGGGCAAGGCTGTGACGCCCGTAGCTGGCAATCACCGTTGCCCCGATCAGTGCCGCCTTGCCGTGTTTCTCAGGTTTCAACAGAGTTCAGCCCTTTGAACAATCGGTCCAGCTTGGCTGCGCAGATCCAGTCATTGTCAGAAATACCTCCCGCGCTGTGGGTGCTCCAGTGCACTTCAATGGCACCGTAGGAAAAGGTCACTTCCGGGTGGTGATCTTCCTGGTCAGCCAGCTGGCATGTGCAATCAACCATGGCCTTCACCGCGCCGAACTGCCCCGGCTGCCAACTACGCCACAGGCTGATTGCTTTGCCTTCCTGTGCGCTGGTCTGCACCGACCAGCCGTCAAACAGGGCAAGCTGGGCTTGAATTTCCGAGAGAGACCATTGGTCTTTGGCCGTGATGTGCCTGCATTTCTCGCCTTCCCAATCTGAAGGGGGTCTGGGCGTTTTCATCGATTTCAAGTCAGCGCTCCGAGCGATTTCAGATGGGCGATTCGTATGGCTGCAGGTGGATGGCTGTCGTAAAACGCAGAATGAAGGCGATCGGGCGTCAGGGTGGACGCGTTGTCTTCGTACAGTTTGACCAGTGCACTCACCAAATGCTGGGCTGCGCTTTGCTGGGCGGCATATTCGTCGGCTTCAAATTCATGTTTTCTGCTCAGCCACGACAGCAGCGGCCTGAACGGAAAGGTGAAATAGGGCAATGTCATGGCAAACAGCACCAGAGCCATGGCGTGTGGACCGTTGATGAAATCGGGCGTAACACCCAGGCCCGAGTAAAACCAAGGTGCGGTTAACAATTGACCCAACACAAAAAACAGGACGAAGCTGGACAGGCCTGAAAACACCAAGTGTTTGGTGATGTGCTTCTTTTTGAAGTGTCCGAGTTCATGGGCAAGCACGGCTTCAATCTGATCGTCATTGAGTCTTGAAAGCAAGGTGTCAAAAAACACGATTCGCTTGGCTTTGCCCATGCCGCTGAAGTAAGCGTTGCCGTGGCTGGAGCGTTTGCTGCCGTCCATCACGAACAGGCCGTCAGAGTCGAATCCGCAGCGCTTCAGTAGTTCAAGAATGCGATTGCGTGTGTCGCCTTCCTGAAGTGGTGTGAATTTATTAAACAAGGGCGCGATTACGGTCGGAAACAGCCACATCATCAGCAGGCTGAAACCGAACCACACCAGCCACGCTGCAACCCACCAGAATGGGCCCGCCTCACGCATCAGGTAAAGCACGACCAGCAGCAGTGGTGCGCCGATGGCTGCGCCCAGCGCCAGTCCTTTGACCCAATCGCCGAAGAACAGGGCTTTGGTCATGCGGTTGAAACCGAAATCGGCTTCCAGTTTGAATTGCTTGTAGTAAGCCAGAGGCAGGTCAATCAGGGAGCTGATGAAACCCACTGCGGCCACCAAGGCCAGGCCAGACAACAGCCCGTGACCCATGCTGGCCGTGTATGACTGAATCCATTGCAGGCCGCCCAGCAGGGTGAAACCCAGCAGCACCGCAGTCTCGATGAAAAGGTTGATCATGCCAAGACGGGTTTTTGCGATGCTGTAACGCGCTGCTTTTTGATGCGCCTCCAGTTTGATCTGCCCAGTGAAGGCATCTGGAACCGCATCGCTGTGTTGGGCGATGTGTCGAATTTGTCGGCTGGCCAGCCAGAGGCGAAGGCCGACGCTGAGCGCAACCATCATCAGGAACAGGATCGTAAAAACCATAGACTTCTCACCACTTTCAGCGGGAGGCTGTGCGTCACCGTGTGCGACAATACAGCCTTGATTGTTGATTATTCAGGTACTGCTTTTATTATGTCACAAGCGAGCGAAACTTCCTCTTCAGACGCAACAACCCCGCCACGCGACGACTCTCGACTGGTGTGGGTCGACATGGAAATGACCGGGCTTGATCCCTTCAATGACCGCATTATCGAGGTGGCTGTGGTGATCACCGACAGCAATCTTGAAGTGCTGGCCCACGGCCCGGTTATTGCCGTGCATCAAAGTGATGAAGTGCTGGCTGGCATGGATGCGTGGAACACCAACACACACGGACGTTCAGGGCTGACACAAAGGGTCAAGGAGTCCACCATTGATGAGGCACAGGCGCAGGCCCTGTTGCTGGAGTTTCTGGCCACTTACATCGGACCCAACAAAAGCCCCATGTGTGGCAACAGCATTTGTCAGGATCGCCGCTTCATGGCCAAATACATGCCGGAACTGGAATCCTATTTTCACTACCGCAACCTGGATGTCAGCACTCTGAAAGAGTTGTGCAAGCGGTGGAACCCGGTGTTGAGCAAGCAGTTTGTCAAGAAAACCAAGCACACTGCACTGTCTGACATTCTCGAGTCGATTGACGAATTGCGCTTTTACAGAGAGCACTTTTTGATCAAACCCGAAAGCGCCACGGCCTGACCCCAGTCAAGGCCGAGATGGGTTTAATGCCGTGTGTACAGATAAAAGCGCTCGCGTCGGTCTGAATTTCGGTTGCCTGCCCAGATCAATTGCCAACCCAGCGGGTTGTCGGCTTCCAGAATGCTTTTGCTAACCAGATGCACATCCGTGTCGTCCTGTAAAAGCAGAAACGTACAACGCTTGCTTTTTGCGTTGTGGTCGACGTTCACGAACTTGCGCAGGCTGTGATACTGCAACGTGGCTCTTTGAGCGAAACCCAGGTTGTAGTCTTCAATGCAGCTGATTTTGCCGTTGGTGTCTGGCGGCACAAAATCGGCGATGGCCTCACCCAGAGGCTGGAAGGTTTTGGCGTAGTTGATGCGTGGTATCCAGAGGGTCATCAACAAAAACCAGATCAGGGTAATGCCACCACTGGAGAGAATCATGGGACGCCACAGCGCCCTTGGACCGGCGCTGGTTCGCCAGATGATCAACCGGACCCATGCATAGCTGGCCAAAAGGGCCATTGCCAATTCAAGGCCAACCACACCCGGAATGTAGCCGGGTGAAAGGCGTTCGAAATTTCGAGCCAGTTGAGCGGGGTATCCAAACGTGGCCGCAGACCAACCCAACCAGACCAGCACAGCACCAAATGTGAAACAAATCACGGCAAACCAGTCGATCAGACTGGTCAGGCCGCGCCGCATGGTGGACAGGCCAAGCGCCGCCAAAACGGACAGTGGGGCCAACAGAGGGAAGTAGTTGGCTTCTTCCGAGGGGTTGGTGATGCAGACCACCAACACACCAGCGGCAGCTGCTGCAAAAGGTATCCGCAAAGCGGGTTCACGAAAGGCACCGCGATAGCGCCAGACTGTCCAGGCTGACATGGGCAGAATGGGCCACAGAAACCAGGAGGCCGTTTTAACCGTGTTGATCAGGGTGTTTTTATCGAGCGACTTTTCGGGGTCTAGCAGTAAAAAGCGATTCGCATTCCAGTGGTTCCATCCGTCCCACCAAGCCTGCCCTTGCTGATTGGACAATAGCCAGAAAAACCAGAGGCCAAAGGCAACGCCAAACACCAGTGCCGCGCGCATCATGCGCCGCAACTGACCAAAGCGCAGCGAATTGTGGCTTGACGAATTGAGCATCAAGACCAATAGAAAAGGCAGTGCATGTGACCAGCCACGGGCAAAATAGGCGATTGCGAGTCCCCAGCCGATCATCCAGCCAGCGCCGATCGGGCGATCCAGAGAGCGCACATAGCCCAGCAACAGGATCGACAGGCCCGCCAGCTCTGGCAGTTCGGCCCCTTGCATGTGTGACCGAACCAACAGGCCAAGCGTTGCCAGTAAACACAATACGGAAGCGTCGGCGACGGACCTGGCGTAGTCCACACGTGTGGGTGCCGTGCCCAGAGGGTCCTCGGGCTGAAGTTCAACCCGTCTGGCCAACCGGTAAGCTGTATTCCAGATTGCCCAGCCCGCCAGAATCAACCAGACCGCGTTGCCAAGCCGCATGGCGTCATCAAGCCAGCGCCATGGCAGATTGACCAGCAGGGCCAACTTTCCTAGTCCACCCGAGAGCCAGGCCCCCAGCAGACCCTCTTCAGTAAAAAGCCGGTCACCGATTTGGGAAAAGGACCAGTGCTGAATGCCGTGGGTCGCAAAATAGAAGCCTTGCCCGAAGCCGATGGCGTCATCGGGCTTCCAGGGCGCGCGGGCAAACAGCCCGGGCAGTATGTAGAGCAAAATGACGCCCCAGAGCAGTCGTCTGGACAGGCGTGTGTTGTTTGCAGCAGTAAGGGCCATGTGAGGTCAATCAATAAAAAAGGCAGCCAGAATACCTGTGCTGCCTTTTTTTATCACAGATTTGCCAGCGGCAAAGCTGAGAGGGCTTACTTCTTGAATCGATCGAAACGCTGACGGAACTTCTCAACGCGACCGGCGGTGTCCAGAATCTTGTTCTGCGCGCCAGTGTAGAAGGGGTGTGACTCTGAAGACACGTCCAGCTTGATCAGGGGGTATTCCTTGCCTTCGTGTTCTGCAGTTTCACGGCTTGGTGCTGTGGAACGGCAAATGAATTTGAAGCCGTTGGACATGTCCATGAACAACACTTCGCGGTAGTTTGGGTGAATGCCTTCTTTCATCGATTTCTCCTGGTGCAGCCAATCAGGTAGCGGGTTTGCGCAATCACGCAATGCCCCAATGCGTTATGCCTTTGTGTTGTTTCGCCTTTGAAAACAACCGGCACCTGAACACTTGCGGGTTTGTAAAATAGCCGTAGATGATATCAGGATTCTCGTTTTAAAGGCAATTTTTTCTTTGAAATCATGCCAGATGTGGTTTCGCCCCTCAACGGGTGAGCGCTACAAAGGGTGAGTACACCACCGTGTCGTTTGCGCATACTGAAACGGTTTACTCAACTGATTGGCAGGAAACGACATGAAAGTATCATTGACGCTCGTGCAGAAAATATTGGCAATCTGCGGGCTGTGTGGCATTGCATTGGGGGTATCGCTGGGGGTGGTTTATGGCCGAATCCAGGCCGTTCAGTCAATCAAGACACAGTCGATCGACAAAATGAATCAGGAAAACCAAGTGATTCTGGACATTTTGCTGGCCAACCATGAAACGAGTCGAATGGCTGCAGGCTTCAAGGATGTGCTGTTGCGTGGCACAGTAGAAGCCGACGCCACAAAACACACCGGGGAATTCAACGCGCATCGGGCGACCGTGGTCAAATTGCTGGATGACATTGCCAGCCTGCCTTTGGTAAAGGGCAATGCCGAGAAGTTGAAGGAAATCCAGCAGTGGAAGGCCACCTTCATTGAGGTGGCCGACAAGTACGCCGCGCAGCTCGCCTTGCATCAAGTGGGTGATCCGCTTCAATATCAGGCGCTTGACCATGCGGTGCGGGGCATAGACAGGCCCGTGTACAAGATCGGTCTGTCGATACAAGACCACTACATCAAAGAGCAGGCGGAAAGTGCGAAGGCGATGTCGTCAGATCTTGGTGACATGCTGAATGGTCTTTTTCTATTTCTTGCTGTGTCAATGGGGCTGACATTGACCGTGTTGGTGGGTGCTTTGCTGTGGTATGCCCGCGGTTTGAAGTCTTCGCTGGGCGCCGAGCCTGGAGAACTGGCGGCAGCGGCCGATCAAATTGCCCAAGGGGAATTGAATACCCTGACTCTGCAACGCCACCAGCCATCGCAGGGCAGCCTTGCGCATGCCTTCGAATCCATGCGTTTGAATCTTGTCAAGCTGGTCGGTTCCATGCAACAGAAGGCGGATGGCCTGCAACGCGCCGTGGACAACATCAAACATCAGCTTGACGCTGTTGAAGAGGGCGCTTCAAGGCAGGCCGAGGCCAATAGCTCAATGGCAGCAAGCATCGAGGAAATGGGTGCCTCCGTCAGCCAGCTCAATGACTTGTCGGGTAACACCTACAAGGCGGCGGATGAATCCAGTCAATCCACAGTGAAAGGCTTGTCCATCGTCAGTTCAACCGCAGACAACATGGAAATTACCGCTCGGGGTGCTGACCAGTTGAGCCAGCGCATCCATCAACTGGGTCAGCAATCCGAGAACATCAACCGAATTATCCAGGTGATTGAGGAAATCGCTGAGCAGACCAACTTGCTCGCTTTGAATGCGGCCATCGAGGCTGCTCGCGCCGGCGAACAGGGTCGTGGCTTTGCCGTCGTCGCCGATGAGGTTCGCCTGCTTGCGGAGCGGACCACCAAATCCACCTCAGAGATTGAAAGCATGGTTGCAAACATTCAACAAGGCACACGCGAAGCCGTGCAGGAAATGAGCCAATGGACCGAGCGAACCAAGGAGGGGCTTGAAAAAGTCAATGAGGCGAAAGGCTTGATTCAGGGGCTCAATACGAGGGCAGGGGATGTCAAGTCACTCAGTTCAGAAGTGAACAGTTCCTTGGGCGAGCAATCTGCTGTGGCTCAGCAGTTGTCTGAAAATGTGGAAAGATTGGCCGCCCAGGCGGAGGAAAACGCCCATTGCGTTCAAGGCATACGCAGCACACTGGAAGAGCTGCTTGCGGTGTCGTCAGCCTTGGGCAAAGAGGCCTCGGCCTTCCGACTGGCTTAGGCGAAGGCGATTTCAACAAAAAAGGGCCCCGAGAGGCCCTTTTTCAATGGCGAAGCCGGTCTGGCAATTACATGCCCATACCGCCCATGCCACCCATACCGCCCATGCCACCCATGTCTGGCATGCCACCGGCTGGCTTGTCTTCAACCAGTTCGGCAACCATGCAGTCAGTGGTCAGCATCAGGGAAGCCACAGATGCAGCATTCTGCAGTGCAGTGCGGGTCACTTTGGTTGGGTCCAGAACACCCATTTCAACCATGTCGCCGTACTCGCCTGTGGAGGCGTTGTAACCGTAGTTGCCTTCACCCGCCATCACGTTGTTGGCCACAACAGAAGACTCTTCACCGGCGTTGGTCACGATCATGCGCAGTGGTTCTTCCATGGCGCGCAATACGATCTTGATACCGGCGTCCTGGTCTGGGTTTGCACCCTTCAGGCCGGAAATCTTGGCGCGGGCGCGCAGCAGAGCCACACCACCACCAGGAACGATGCCCTCTTCAACGGCGGCACGAGTGGCGTGCAGCGCGTCTTCAACGCGGGCTTTCTTTTCCTTCATTTCAACTTCGGTGGCAGCACCAACCTTGATCACGGCAACACCGCCTGCCAGCTTGGCCACGCGTTCCTGCAGCTTTTCACGGTCGTAGTCAGAGGTTGACTCTTCGATCTGGGCACGAATCTGCTTGACGCGCGCTTCGATGTTGGCACCTTCACCAGCGCCATCAATGATGGTGGTGTTTTCTTTGCCCACTTCGACACGCTTGGCCTGACCGAGGTGCTCCAGGGAAACCTGTTCCAGCGTCATGCCGGTTTCTTCAGCAATCACTTGGCCGCCGGTCAGGATGGCGATGTCTTCCAGCATGGCTTTGCGACGGTCACCGAAGCCAGGAGCCTTCACTGCCACTGTTTTCAGAATGCCGCGGATGTTGTTTACAACCAGAGTGGCCAGTGCTTCACCTTCGATGTCTTCTGCGATGATCAGCAGTGGGCGGCCAGCTTTGGCAACCTGTTCCAGTGTTGGCAGCAGGTCACGAATGTTGCTGATTTTCTTGTCGTGCAACAACACGAATGGGTTTTCCAGCAGGGCAACCTGTTTTTCCTGATTGTTGATGAAATAGGGTGACAGATAGCCGCGGTCAAACTGCATGCCTTCTACCACGTCCAGTTCGTTGTCCAGGCTCTTGCCGTCTTCAACGGTGATCACACCTTCCTTGCCCACTTTCTCCATGGCTTCGGCAATGATCTTGCCGATGGATTCGTCGCTGTTGGCGGAAATGGAACCCACCTGTGCGATGGCCTTGTTGGTTGAGCAGGGCTTGGACAGTTCACGCAGTTCCGCGATGGCGGCTGTAACAGCCTTGTCGATGCCGCGCTTCAGGTCCATGGGGTTCATGCCGGCTGCAACGAACTTCATGCCTTCTTTCACAATGGCTTGTGCCAGCACTGTGGCGGTGGTTGTACCGTCACCGGCGTTGTCAGACGTTTTGGAAGCCACTTCCTTGACCATCTGTGCGCCCATGTTTTCGAACTTGTCTTTCAGTTCGATTTCTTTGGCCACTGACACACCGTCTTTGGTGACTGTGGGGGCGCCGAAAGAGCGCTCAAGCACCACGTTGCGACCTTTGGGGCCCAGAGTGACCTTCACTGCGTTGGCCAGGATGTTTACGCCGCGCACCATACGGCTGCGTGCGTCGTCGCCGAAAAATACTTCTTTAGCTGCCATGATTCAATTCCTCTTAAGTATCTGTTCGATTAGCCTTCGATCACGCCCATGATGTCTTCTTCACGCATCACGAGCACTTCCTGACCGTCCACCTTGATGGACTGGCCTGCGTACTTGCCAAACAAGACGCGCTGACCGACTTTGACGTCCATCGGAATGATTTTTCCGCTGTCGTCGCGCTTGCCTGGGCCAACAGCCAGAATTTCGCCTTGGTCCGGCTTTTCGGCTGCGCTGTCAGGAATCACGATGCCAGAGGATGTCTTGCGCTCACTTTCAAGACGCTTCACGATCACGCGATCATGCAACGGACGAATGTTCATGGATTTCACTCCTAAGTAATTGTGTGTGAATGCTTTTGTTGGATACTGACCAGCAAGTTGTTAGCACTCGCTGTCATCGAGTGCTAATAATAGGGACGCCATCCTGTGTTTTCAAGGGGTAGTGTCAAAATTTTTCAGAGATTTTTACGACATTGCGTGGCGGTCAGTCCGGTCCAGCGTTTGAAGGCCTGCGAAAAACTTGAAAGGTCGGAAAATCCCAGGGTTTCTCCAATTTCAGCCATGGTGATTGACTTGTTCTGAAGCATTTCCAGCGCCATCTCGCGTCGGGTTGCAGCGCAGATGTCCCGGTAGCTGGTGCCTTCTTCCGACAAGCGTCTTCGGAATGTGCGTTCCGACAAGTGAAGCATGCGGGCCATGGTCGGTAGGTCGGGGCATCCGACACCGGGCACTCTGAGGTATTGGCGAACGCGTTCACTCGTTGTTGCCGTTTGTAGCCGCCTTTGAATCAGTTCAGTGCAAAGTTGCTCGCACATGGCCACCGTCATCGGGTTGGCTTGCGGAAGTGGGTAATCCAGAAGGGTCGAAGACATTAAGATTTGATTGCGTGCGCATCCAAATGTCAGCGGGTATTCAGGCCATTCAGGCTGGTGTTTTTGCGGGTAGTCGTCAAAAGCCAGTTTGCGGGTGCGAAATTCGATTCGTTCTATTCCTTCGGCTTTGGCGGTCAATTCATGCAACAGATTCAGCGCTGCTGCCATGTCCCTTTCAATCAAAAACTGAGTCAGCACCGGGTCAAGTTCAGGTTCGCCAAAGGTCAGCGTGCCCCCGTTGGCGTTTTCGCTGAATCCGATGAGGGAAAACGCGAAAGTCAGCTGAATGAACCGCAGCGCCAGTTTAACGGCGTCTTTCAGCGTGGCGCTGCTAATCAATCCGTAGCCCCACAAGCCAAATGAAGACAAGTGGTAACAGCCCCCCACCTCAAAGCCAAGGCCGTTGTGTCCAAGTGCGCGAATCAGGTTTTGTACCACCCGCAATTCCTGACCGGCAGACACCTCAAGGTGCATCAGTTCGAGTTGGCTGCTGCTGACGCCACTACCCGCCAGCATCTTGTCGGCTTCAAGTCCTTTCAGTTGTGCGAATTTGACGAGCACTGCAATGCTGGCCACGCTGCGCCTGAAATCCCAGAAGTGCATTATGTGTTTGTGTAAATTGGCCTGTGTTGGCCTAAATTCTAAAGTGATTGTCCTTTTCTGTCATGGGTTTATTGCGCGGGTCTGCGATATGATGTTAACGAGTGTAAATAAAAACAAGATCGACACTGACCAATTCACAATGGAGACAAGACAATGAGACAAGTATTCGATTACGTCGTAGTGGGTGGTGGTTCCGGCGGGTGTGTGATGGCCGGGCGACTCAGTGAAGACCCGTCGGTCAGTGTCTGTGTGCTGGAGGCCGGTGGCGGCGGCAACAGTGCGATCATCAACACGCCGGCAGGCGCGGTCGCAATGCTGCCCACGAAGCTGAACAACTGGGCTTTTGAGACCACGCCGCAATCGGGTTTGAATGGTCGCAAGGGTTATCAGCCCCGCGGTAAAGCGCTGGGTGGGTCGTCCGCAGTGAATGCCATGGTTTATATCCGCGGTCAAAAGCAGGATTACGACCATTGGGCCGCCCTGGGCAACGCTGGCTGGAGTTACGACGAGGTGTTGCCTTATTTCAAACTGTCCGAATCCAATGAGCGGATTCACAATGAGTACCACGGACAACACGGCCCTTTGAGTGTCAGTGACTTGCGTACCGACAATCCATTTCAGCAGGATTACCTGGCCGCCGCGCGAGAAGCGGGCTATCCCGTCACTGACGATTTCAACGGAGCTGACCAGGAAGGCGTGGGCATCTACCAGGTGACCCAAAAACACGGTGAACGCTGGAGTGCGGCGCGTGCCTATTTGTTGCCCCACATGGACAACCGCGAAAACCTGGTGGTTCACACCCATGCGCTTGTTCAAAAAATCGAGTTTCAAGGCAAGCGGGCTGTGGCCGTGGAAGTGGAAATAAAGGGGCAGACCCATCGCATCGAAGCCACGCGGGAAATTATTTTGGCGGCGGGCGCTTTCCAGACGCCTCAACTTTTGATGGTTTCGGGTGTGGGCGATTCTTCAGAGCTGGCCAGTCAGGGTATTGAGTGTCGCCATCATCTGCCCGGTGTGGGTAAAAATCTGCACGACCATCCCGATTTTATTTTTGGCTACAAGACACGCAGTACAGACAACCTGGGCGTGTCATTGAAAGGCAGCGTTCGCATGATTCGCGAAATGCTGCGCTACAAGCGCGAAAGACGCGGCATGTTGAGCAGCAATTTTGCCGAAGGCGGCGGATTCCTGAAAACCGATCCGACTCTGGCTTCACCCGATGTTCAATTGCATTTCGTGATTGCCTTGGTGGATGATCACGCCCGCAATTTCCACATGGGGCACGGTTTTTCTTGCCACGTGTGTCTGCTCCAACCGAAGAGTCGGGGTTCTGTCGGCATTCAGAGCAAATCCATGAAAGATGCGCCGGTCATCGACATCGGCTTTTATCAAAACCCTGAGGACCTTGAGGTCATGGTCAAGGGTTACAAACTGACTCAAAAGTTGATGCAGGCCCCCTCACTGGCCAAGCACGTGGTGGAAGATTCGTTCACCGCCAACGTCAAAACAGACGACGACATTCGTGAAATTCTGCGCAATCGCACAGACACGGTTTACCACCCCGTAGGCACCTGCAAAATGGGCAATGATGACATGGCGGTTGTGGATGCCCAACTCCGCGTGCGCGGTCTGGAAGGGCTTCGCATCGTGGATTGCTCGGTCATGCCGACCGTGCCCAGCGGCAACACCAATGCGCCGATGATCATGATGGCTGAAAAAACAGTGGACATCATCCGCGGCTATTCACGCGTGGCTGCCGGCGCAGCCAACCCAACGAATGAGCAGCTTGAACAGGCTGAGCACCTGGCAGAGGTTTTGCCATGACCCGGCAGGTCTATGAAGTCATCGTCATCGGCGGTGGCTTTGCAGGCCTCGGTTTGGCGATAGAACTCAAGAAACAGTACCGTCATAATTTTCTGGTGCTGGAGAAGGGTGGCGACGTGGGTGGCGTCTGGCGCGAAAACACCTATCCGGGTGCCGCCTGCGATGTGCCCTCGCACCTGTATTCTTTTTCCTATGAGTTGAACCCGAACTGGGCGCATGTGTTTGCCCGTCAACCCGAGATACTGCAGTATCAGCGACACTGTGCCGACAAATACGGGGTACGTGAACACTTTCGGTTTAACACCGAGGTGCAGGGGGCAGACTTCGACGAGGCTGAAAATCGATGGCAGGTGCACACTCGCGACGGTGAGGTTTTGTATTGTCGGGCTCTGGTGACTGCGATGGGGCAATTGAGTGCACCCAGCCTGCCAAATCTTCCGGGCATTGAGCGTTTTCAGGGGGACAGTTTTCACTCGGCGCGCTGGAATCACGATTGTGACCTGAAAGGCAAGCGAGTGGCCGTTGTCGGTACCGGGGCTTCCGCCATTCAGTTTGTACCGGCGATTGTAGATCAGGTGGACAAGCTGGTTTTGTTTCAGCGCAGTCCTTCGTACATCATGTCCAGGCCAGACAGGCCGCATACCCAGTTTGAAAAGGCAATGTGGTCGCGTTTCCCGGTGCTGATGAGGCTGCATCGCCTGCGCATTTATCTTCAGTACGAAAGTCGTGCATTGGCTTTTACCCGCTTTCGTGGCTTGATGAAATTCGCAGTGGAAAGACCGTTTAAGCGTTTGCTGGCCAAGTCCGTCAGTGACCCTCAGTTGCGCGAACAATTGGTGCCCAGCTATCCCGTGGGTTGCAAGCGCATTCTGTTGTCCAGCGACTATTTGACCGCGATGGCCAAGCCCAATTTGCAGTTGGTCACCGAATCGATCGCCGAGGTCTCGCCGTCGGGCATTCGAACCAAAGACGGCTCGGATTATCCGGTTGACGTGATTATTTACGGCACCGGTTTTGCCGCGACGCAATTCTTGACCCCTTTGCGCATTCGCGGTCTGGACGGATTGGACCTGAATGCGGCTTGGTCGCAAGGGGCCAAGGCTCATCTGGGCATGTCGGTTCCCGGCTTTCCCAATTTCTACATGTTGTATGGTCCCAACACCAACCTGGGTCACAATTCCATCATTTACATGTTGGAAAGCCAGATCAGGTACTTGACCCGCACCTTGGCGCGGCAGCGTGACACGCATGCCGACCGGGTGGAGGTGTCCGACTCTGTGTATCAGCGCTTTAACAAGTCCATACAGGCGGCGTTTTCCCACACCGTATGGAATGGGTGTAAAAGCTGGTATGTCGATGACAAGGGGCACAACAGCACGGGCTGGCCGGGGTTTACATTCACTTTTCGTGCATTGACCGCCCGTTCAAGCCTTCGAGAATTTCAATTCACGTCCGCGCGTCATCCACTGGTTCCTTCTGATTTGCCCGTCACCGTCCACGCGGCGGCTGACCCGCTCGACAACGCCTTGGCCGCCTTTTTCAGGGGTTTTTTGCGAGTTGCCTTTCGGGTGCCGGTGGGCAAGCCCTTTGGGGTTTGGGTGCAACGTGCGGTGGTTGGTTTGTTGTCACCCCTAATGCCGGGTTGTTCTGGCGTGTTTCGTTACCGCGAAACACTGGCTGGCGTTCCGACGGGCATCACCGTACCCAGGGCAGGCGAGTCGGGCAAAGTCGTGTTGTATTTGCACGGGGGCGCCTATTGTCTTGGGTCGGCCTCCACACATCGCAGCATCACCTCGCGCCTGGCTGTGCACTCCGGTGCGGTGGTTTATACACCCAATTACAGGCTTGCACCTGAACATCCGTACCCGGCTCAAATAGAAGACGCGCTTGCCTGCTATCAGGCCTTGTTGGCCAAGGGCATTTCGCCTGCGCAAATCACGGTGATGGGCGACTCGGCAGGGGGCGGTCTTGCAGTGGCACTTGCGCTTCAGCTGAAGGCGCTGGGCTTGCCACAGCCCGCTGGCTTGGGTTTGATCTCCCCATTTGTCGATCCCGCCATGTCGGGTGAAAGCCTGCGCACCAAAGCCAACGAAGACCCGATGGTTCGACAGGGGTGGCTTGAGCAGGGCGCGGCTTGGCTGAAGGTGCCGCCTACCGCTCGATGTTTTTATCCCTTGGAGGAGAGCCTTGCTGGTTTGCCCCCCTTGTTCATTCAGGTTGGCGAACAGGAAATACTGCTTTCCGATTCGCTCAGGCTGGCAGTCAAGGCCCGGCAGGACGGTGTGCCGTGCGAACTGAACTTGCACCAGCGCCGTTGGCATGTGTTTCATCTGCAGGCTTTTTACCTGTCGTCAGCGCGCAAGGCCATCCAGTCTCTGGCGATATTCGTTACTTATTCAAACAAAAACAAGCAGTACCAGGAAGAAACGGTCTGGAAAAAGGCCGCATGACAAAACCACTAGGAGGATGACATGAAGACAGCAGTAAAAATGGGGGTGTTGACTCTGGCCTTGGCCAGCGGACCAGTCATGGCCAAGCAAGCCGTATGTGTGTACGACCTGCTCGGCACCACAGGCGACATTTACAACATGGCCAAAGACTGGGCATTGCCCGCCAAGGGTTGGGGGGCTGACGTTGAATTGGTCGGTTACACCGACGAACGGGTGGCCACTCAGGACTTCATCACTGGGAAGTGTGATGCGCTCATGGCCACTGGTTTCCGGACGCGCCAATTCAACCCCGTGGCCGCTTCAATTGACTCATTGGGTGCCTCTTCGGTCGTGAAAGACAACAAAGTGGACATCAATGCCAGTTACGAGGTTGTTCATCGGACCATTCAGGTGTTTTCCTCTTCCGCCGCGGGCAAGCTGATGAAACGGGGCGATTATGAGGTTGCAGGCATCATTCCTTTCGGAACGGCTTTTCCGATTGTGAATGACCGCAACATCAAAACGGTGGAAGGTCTGGCTGGGAAAAAGATTGCCGCATTCGATTACGACAAGGCCCAAGCCGTCATGATCCAAAAAATCGGCGCTCAGCCGGTGTCTGCCGACATCACCAACTTCGCGGCCAAGTTCAACAACGGTTCCGTGGACATGATTGCTGCACCTGCGCTGGCTTACAAGCCGCTTGAACTGTATCGGGGCATCGGCACCAAGGGTGCAATCAACCGCTTTCCAATTCTGATTCTCACCTATCAGATGATTGTTCGCGATTCCAAATTTCCAGCCGGCTTTGCTGAAAAGTCCAGAACTTACTGGCTGGGACAATTTGGTCGAGCCCGCGATCTGATCAAGAAGGCCGAGGCAGAAATTCCAGCCGGAACCTGGAGCGATCTCACCCCAGAGAACATGCTCAAGTACACCGTCATGTTGCGGGAATCGCGAGAAGACATCGCCAACCAGGGGATCTACAACAAAACGGGTTTGCGGATCATGAAGAAGATTCGTTGTGGCGTAAACCCCGCCAGCGCGGAATGCGCCACCAACTCGGAAACCTGGCAGTAAAATCGGGCAGTGAAAACCGGTGTGTTACCGGTTTTCACTCAATGATTTGATTTGCTCAATCAAATTGCGGTCAATGCGACCTTCCATCTTGACTTGAACCGGTGCCAGGGCTTTACGCCAAGTCTCACGTTCCTGAGGGGTCAGATCGACCACTTGAACACCCGGTGATTTTCGGATGGCGTCCAGCGCTGCCTTGTTCAGTTTGGCGGCTTCGTCGTTGTTTTTCTGGGTTGCATCCGCAATGCATTGTTCCAGAATGACGCGCAGGTCCCCTGGCAGGCTCGTCCAGAATTTCTTGTTGACGATCACCGCGTAACCCAGATAACCATGGTTGGTGACTGCCACGTATTTCTGTACTTCCTGCATTCGCTGGGTGTAAAAGTTGGAAGGGGGGTTTTCAGTGCCGTCCACCAGCCCACTTTGCAGCGCCGGGTAAACATCCGAAAACGCCAGAGGCACCGAAATGGCGCCCAGTTCGTTCATTTGGGCTTCCAGCGTTCTGGAAGGCTGAATGCGCATCCGCTTGTTTTTAAGGTCTGAAGGCAGGCGAAGTGGGCTGTTGCTGCTCATGACCTTAAAACCATTGTCCCAGAATGCAAGACCCAGTATGCCGCGAGACGACAGTTGATCCAGCAGGGCATGACCAATTTCACCTTGGGTGACCTCGTGGAGCACTTTCTCGCTTGGGAAGATGTAGGGCAGATCGAAAACCTCGTAATCTTTCAATCCCAACTGCCCGAACTTGGCCAGCGAGGGTGCCAGCATTTGCACTGCACCCAGTTGCAAGGCTTCAAGCTCATCTTTGTCTTTGTACAGCGAGGCGTTGGGGTAAATATCGACGCGAACTCGTCCTTTGGTTCGCATTTCTGCCAATCGCTTGAATTCGAGTGCGGCAATTCCTTTGGGTGTGTTTGGAGCCACCACATGGCTGAACTTGATCACGATTGGGGCAGCTTGTGCGAGGCTGGTGGCCAGCACACTGACAACGAGAACCAAAATGGTCTTGACCAAAGACCTTCCAGGGCAAACCATAAATACATCTTCCAATTTCAAGGGCAAGAGCTTAAAACTTACGCGAGCGCCGTGTTTCCCACATTGTGGGTTTCCACATCCAGTGTGTTGGGGTTTGAAATTCATGGCAAGATTTCAGCATGATCCAGTTCAACTACCACCACCCCACACTCAAGAAAATACAGCGCCGCCAGGCCGTTCGGTTCGGCGTGCCTGCACTTGTTTTTGTACTCCTGATGGGGCTGCTCGTGGCTGCTGTCTATTACGCGCAGCAAGACGAACGCGAGGGCAACCAGGCCAAGTTGATTGCAGACACTCTGTGGGCCAGGCAAAACATCCAGTTTCAAATGGAAAGCCTCACCACACCACTGCATGCATTGGCCAATGATTCGCTGATCTATTATTCCAGCAAACTGCCCCTTGGAGTCAGTCAGCTCATCAAAAGTTCAGGCGAACTGATCGCCGTCTTCAAAGACAAAGATCTTGAAACGGTCAGTTACAACCAGAACCAGCTCAAAGACGTTGACCTGCAGCCCATCGTCAATCAGATCAAAACTGAAGTCGACCAACGCGTCGATTCACGTTTGGGCGGATTTATTGGTCCCTTTGTCCGACATGGCCGCCCCTACATTGCCTCGGTGGGCATCGGCTTGCACGGCAGCTCGGTGATTGTCGGCATCATTGATCTGGGTCTACTGCTCGACAAAGAATTGCCCTGGTGGTTCGCACAAGACAATGAAGTAGAGCTTCTGGATGCCGGGGGGTCTACGCTGGTTCGGCAGGTGAAGGGCAAGTCCGGGCTCGGCATTTATGTGCACACCACCTCGCTGGATCTTGGTGGTTTGCCTTTTCAGTTGCGGGTCAACAGTGGCAGTGAGGGTCCAAAGCTGTTCAACTATGGTATCACCGCAGCGTTGGCATTTCTGCTGGTGTTGTTGGCGATCAGCTTTTTCATGCTTTGGCGAGACTCCCGAAAACGCCTGCAAATTGAGGCCAGTCTCGAAGAAGAACGACAGTTCCGCCAATCCATGCAAGACTCCATGGCGGTCGGTCTGCGGGTGTGGGGGCTGGACGGCGTCATTCGGTATGTCAATCCGGCGTTTTGTAAAATGGTGGGTTATGCGCCCGAGGAATTGATTGATCGTCCTCAACCTTTGCCGTATTGGCCGGTCAACAACACCGAGAGTTACCGTCAGCTTGTCGAGCGGGTCATGGCAGGCAATGCACCACCAGAAGGGTTTGAAACGGTCTATCACCACAAAGACGGCCGCCTGATTGATGTGCTGATTGTAGAGGCTCCCTTAAAGGACACACATGGCAACCAAGTGGGTTGGATGAGCTCTGTGATTGACATCACAGATCGCAAAAAATCGGAAGCACTAGTCGCCGAGCAGCGCGAAAAGCTGCAGGCAGCGTCCCGGTTTGCGCTTGTGGGCGAAGTGGCATCCAACATTGCCCATGAATTGAACCAACCCCTGGCCACCATGGTGTCCTTTGCCCAGGCAGGCATGAATCTAAGTCAGCGGGGTGGCAACGTTGAAATGTATGTTCAGTTGTTCGAAAAGCTGAGGGACCAAGCTCAACGCGCGGGTCGAGTGGTCGGTTCTGTGCAGAACCTGGTCCGAAAACGCAAACCCATGCGTGAGCAGGTTCGTCTGGGCGATATCATTGAATCTGTTCGGTTCAGCGTCAATTCACTGGCGGTCAAATACCGCGTGAATCTGCATTTTGATTTGGGTGATCCTGCACTTGTTCTTTCGATTGATCGAATCATGGTGGAGCAGGCTTTGGTCAATCTGGTCAAGAATGCATCCGAGGCTTTTACGGCCTCTCAGAGAATTCGGAACGTCTGGGTTTTGGCGCGGGTCCGAGAGGGTTGTTTCGAGTTGGCTGTCCGCGATGACGGACCAGGGTTCAGCTTGAACAACACTGAGCGAATGTTTGAAGCATTGGTGTCAACCAAGCCAGACGGGCTTGGCTTGGGGCTCAGTCTATGCCGTTCCGTGGCCGAGGCGCACGGCGGGCGTCTGAAGGCCGAGCCAGTTCCCACCGGTGGAACATGCTTCACCATGGATTTGCCGATGGCACTTATAGAGAAGGTTGAGCTAGTGGATGTCCGATAGAGCGCAAGACCCCTTGTTACTGGTGCTTGATGACGATCACGATCTTCGTGAGGGTTTGACCTGGATGTTTGAAACCTCGGACATTCACGTCAAAGGCTACGGCAATTTTCAGGCATTCAGCGCCGATCTCGATTCAGTTTTTCAGTCGGGCAAAGAATTGTGCTTGTTGCTGGACCTTCGCATGCCCGACATGTCAGGACTGGAAGTGTTCCGGTGGCTGAAAAACCAGGGATACAGTCTTGACAGAATGCCTGTGATTTTCTTGACCGGTCACGGTGACATTTCTACCGCCGTCGAGGCGGTAAAAGACGGCGCGTTCGATTTTTACGAAAAACCCACCACCGATGAACGGCTGATTGAACGGGTTCGCGAGGCTTTGAGAAAGTCTCGGGAGTTTCTGGACAATCAATCTGTGTTGAAGCAGTGGTCAGATCGAATCAACAAACTCTCTCCGCGAGAACGTCAGGTCATGCTGTATGTCGCCAAAGGCAAGCTCAACAAAGTGATCGCCGCTGAACTCGATATTTCCATGCGCACAGTCGAAGTGCACCGTGCCAATGTTTTTGACAAATTGAAAGTTCGTTCAGCCGCCGAATTGGCCACATTGCTCAGCAAGCTGGGTGATCTGTTTGGTTTTGATCACTCGGATGGACTGGAATAAATTTCCACCACGCGCGGATTTTTCAGCGAGTGCTCAAGTACGGGCGACACCGTGGCCGGGCTTAATTCGAGTATCAGCACTTTGCGGGCCAAACGATCCTTTCGGAAGTAGTCTTTGATGGCTTGTAGCCGCTGGCTGGCCACCGCCAGATCGAATTCGCTGCTGCTTTCTTGCAGTGAGCTTGACCGAATTAAAAGCGGGCCCGTTTCTCGCGATTTCACCCTGTCGCTGAGTTGTTGCAGTTTGGGCAGGCAATCTGCTGGAATTTCGCTCGAACCGACATCGAAGTACACGAGCAGCTCCAGTTTGCGCCCCATGGTTTTGCTGTCGTTGAGGCTGTCGGCCGTCTTGTTGCTGCCCGCAAGTGACTTCACCAAACCTTCGTATAAATCCACGGAAAGTGGATTTCCACACTGCATGGCTGGGTCTTCAAGATTGCTGATCCAGTCGCTTTTTGGGGTGGCTTCGAATGCCTCGGCCGCTTGCGATGAGTTCAGTCCCAATAGAGGTAAAAGGACAATCAGCAGGACGGCCCGAATCAAATCCTAGCCCTTGTCAATTCTTGTTTCATTGACGGTCGGGGGGAGGCTCACCGGATCGATTTGCACAGCGTTTTCGGGGGTTTCTGCCTGCACAGGCTCTTCCGATTGCACTGCCGTGGTCTCCTGTGGCTCTGGCTGGGCAAAGCTTAAGCGAATATTGTTGGCCAGCATGTGGTACACCGACGCGGGAATAATGCGTCTGCTGACCTGTGTGGCGATGGCAGATACAAAAATCAGTGGCATGACCAATTCGTGGTTGTCCACCATTTCCAGCACAATCACGAAGGCTGTGATCGGGCAGTGTGTGACTGCTGACATGACACCCACCATGGCCAGCATCATAAACGGCGCCGTGTCTTGGTGAATCAGATTGGCAAAGAAATGACCGAAACCCGCACCGATCGACAGTGTAGGAGAAAACAGACCACCCGGCACGCCACTGACAAACGAAACCACTGTGGCCACCATTTTGGTCAGCCAGTAAGTGGCGGGCAGATCTTGACTTTCCTGCAGGGCCATTTTGGTGTCTTCATAGCCTGCGCCCATGACGTGGTGGCCAAATACCAGCGCCATTAGAGAGAGCACGATGCCGCAGGCACAGGCAAATCGGTAAGGGTGACGCTTTCGGTAATCGCCCCAAAAGCCACGATCAGACACCAACACCAACATGGAGCGGGCATACAGTCCACCGATAATTCCTGTGCAAATCGCCAAAACCAGAATCGGAAACCATTCTTGACGCCAGTCGATTGTGGCGTTTGAGTAGCCGAAATAGGAATAATTGCCTTGAATGGAAAGCGCAACGAGACCAGACAAGACCACCGCCATCAAAAGGCTGGAGGTGTGCTTGATCACGCGGCGGCTGCCCAGTTCTTCAAAGGCGAACATCAATCCGCCCAGTGGCGTGTTAAAAGCGGCCGCAACGCCAGCTGCGCCGCCACAAATGATCAGAGAGCGCGTGTCGAATACCTTGGCAATTCCAGGCCAGCGTCTGCTGTAGGCCAGTAGCGTTGCTCCAATTTGAACCGTGGGCCCTTCACGGCCGGCGGCTGCACCGGCAGCCAGTACAAAAGGAGTCAGAATGAACTTGCCCAGCATGGAACGAGGCCCGAGCAGGTGCGTCATGATTCGGGGTTTGGGGTGCTTGATCACTTTGATGGCTTGCGGAATGCCGCTGCCCTCAGAACCCCAGAAGTAGTTTTTGACCAGCCACACCACCACCGGAAATACAATGGGGGGCAAAAGGAGTGCAAGGAAAGTGTGGTTGGCGTAGAACTCGTTGTTCCACTTGATGGCCTTGTCGGCAAGCATGGCGAACGCCACAGCCACCATTCCCAAGAGTAGCGACAGTACATAGACCATCGACACAATGATACCCCGGTCGGCCAGAAACCTTGAAAACCGGGCGCTTTGCTTGATCCATCTGCTGGGTGGTTTTAACAACACTTTGCCTGACTGCGATTGAAGCGATGAGCGAAGCGGTAATTGTCGCACGAAAATGAAAAAACCCGGTGTTTTAAACCGGGTTTTTGACAAGAAAATGACCACCCCTGCGGGTGGGGAAGATCAAACCACGCGACGACGCGTGAAACCTGACCTGTCAGTTCGCAAACCAGGGCGAATGCCATCGCGACGTGCTGGCGCAGCATCGCTGCGAACCGTCGAGGCTTGGTCCCTGCGGTCACCTTTGAATGCAGGTTTGCCTGAGCGCACACCTTTGCCAGCTTCAGGCGTCGAGTTGAAGCGGCTTGCGTCGCGTCGATTGTCGCGGTCCGCAAATGCTGGACGACGGTCGTCCCGATCACCGAAGCTGCGACGCTCTTCACCCGCAGGTTTATTGCGGTTGTCAAAACGCGGCTTGTCGTCATACCGGGGTTTGTCGTTGAATCGTGGCTTGTCGTCAAAGCGAGGGCGATCTTCTCCTGCCGGGCGCGCTTCCTGCCTGCGAGAATCGCCATAACCGCCGCGTGACTCACCGCCGAATGAACGGTTTTCGCCGTAGCCACGACTTTCACCGAATGACTTCCGGCGACCTTCACCGAATCCGCCACGGCCACCACCGTTGCCACCACGGCCGCCGCGCTCATTGCCGCTGCGTGGAGGGGCTTTGGAGAAGTTGCCGCGTGGCTCCATGCCTTCGATCTGCTCTTCTGGAATTCGTGTGTTGATGAATCGCTCAATGGCCCGCACGCGCACAATGTCGCTGGCTTCCGCCAGGGTAATCGCGATACCGGAGCGACCGGCGCGACCGGTACGGCCAATGCGGTGAACATAATCTTCCGGCTTCATGGGCATGCCGTAGTTGATCACGTGTGAAATGGCTGGCACATCCAGTCCTCGGGCAGCGACATCAGTGGCCACCAGAATCTTGATGTCACCTTTGCGAACGCTGGCCAGTCTGCGGTTACGCACCACCTGTGGCATGGCACCGTGCAGTGCGGCAGCGCGAACGCCTTCATCACTCAGGGCGCGGGCCAGTTCTTCGGCGTCGCTTTGTGTGCTGGTAAACACCACAGCTTGCACCAGGTCTTCGCTTTCCAGCCAGTGGTTCAGCAAACGGCGTTTGTGACCGCGGTTGTCGGCCCAGTGCAGCTTCTGTGACACATCGGTGTTGGTTTCGTTGCTGGCAGACAGCTCAATGCGCTTGGGCTGGTTCATGATGTTTTCGGCCAGACCAACAATGCGTTTGGCAAAGGTGGCAGAGAACATCATCGTCTGACCACGGTTTTTGCACAGGTTGTCCAGGGCTTCCAGGTCCGGAGCGAAACCGAGGTCCAGCATGCGGTCGGCTTCGTCAATGATCAGCGTTCTGATTTTTGACAGGTTCAGTTTGCCTTGTTGTGCAAGGTCCAGCAGGCGACCGGGGGTGCCGACAACCAGGCGGGCACCACGCAGTGATGCCATTTGCTTGCCGTAGGGCATGCCGCCAACCACGGTGGCCACGCGCAAGCCTTTGAATGCTTTTACCAGATTGATGGCGTCTTGACTGACCTGGTTGGCCAGTTCACGGGTGGGGCACAGCACCAGCACTTCAGGGCCGTCCAGTGCTTCCATGGCGGATTGTTCGACGGTCATCATGCGGTGCATGACGGGCAACAGGAACGCGAATGTTTTGCCGCTGCCTGTCTGGCTGCTGACCATGTAGTCGCCTCCGACCATGGCTTGAGGCACGATCGCGATCTGTACGGGTGTCGGTGTGCTGATTTCTAGAAAAGAGAGGGCTTTGAGCAAAGGCTCAGCAAGGCCCATTTCGTCAAATGACGTAGACATGGTGAATTATCCCAACAATAAATGGAACTGAATAAACATCGACAACAGAAAATACAGAACGTACAGGCAGAGCGTGTGGCTCAGTGAACGTGAAGCGACTGGCGGCGATGGGCGTGTGCATCAAGCACATACAAAGGCAACCCAACGCGGTCCAGTAAAGATGGGGTTAAAATGACCCGTTGATTTGCAATCTGCGCGCAGTGTACCCTGTTTGTGTGCATTGCACAAGAAAAGCTGCAACACATTGTTTCACTTAGAGGAGTTTTTCAAACACATGGCTGTTAGCACACCCGGTTTTGACCCTGAGTTCTCTGCGCCCGATTTCAAGTTGCTATCCACGCATGGCGACTGGATTACGCTGAATGATGCGAAGGGGCCTCGTGGCTTGCTGGTCATGTTTATCTGCAACCATTGCCCGTATGTTCAGGCGGTGCTGGATCGTCTGGTTCGTGATGCGCATGCCTTGATGGACGAGGGCATTGGCGTCGTCGCCATCAATTCCAACGACACCGAGGCTTATCCCGAGGATTCTTTCGAGAACATGTCGCACCTGGCCAGTACCATGGGTTTTCGCTTTCCTTTTGTGATTGACAGCACGCAGACGGTGGCGCGGGCTTACGATGCAGTGTGTACTCCAGACTTTTTCGGCTTCAATGCCGACTTGAAATTGCGCTACCGCGGTCGTTTGGATGCCTCTGGCAGAAACCCGGCACCGCCCGACAGTCGCAGAGACCTCTTTCTCGCCATGCAAGAGGTGGCGCGAACTGGCACCACCAGTGAGCAGCAGGTGCCCAGCATGGGGTGTTCCATCAAGTGGAAGACAATCTGAAATTGGTCAGCAGCCTGAATTCTTTTTTGACAGCACCATAAACTTTCCCGATTTTGTGACGTTAGATTTTCTGTAGCGTTGAGAAAATCTGCCGCGGCTTCTGGCCGTGGCCCGAGGGTTCGTCATGAAAAAACTGAAATTGCTCATGGTTGTTGGTGCAACCGGTCTGCTAAGTTCCTGCAATTTGTCCGAAATTCCAGGGCTGGACAATCACCTGTCTCTGGAGGACAGCAAGGCCATTGGCGCCGCCTGCCGACATTCAGGGCGTGCGCTTGAGGATTGTTTCAAGATGAATCCGATGGCGCATCAGGCGGGCATCTTTGACGGCTGGCGCGACATGAACGATTACATGATGTCGAACAATTTGGCAATTGTGAAACCTCAAATCCAAAACTCGGCTTATGAGCCGGGCAAGGCCGCTGGCGGTGCTGCTGCCGAAGGTCAGCCTCACAGTGATGTCACCGACACGGCACCCGATCGTGAACGATGGACGCCACCCGGTGTGGACAAAGACAGCAAGGCCGGCAGTGAAAACGCCAAAGTGGCAGAATCCAAGCCCGACAACGCCAAGGCTGATGACAAGGCAGGGGGAGCCCAAAAGGTGCCCGAGGCTGCTGTCGACAAGCCGCTTCGTCCTTGGGAGCGCAAAAAGGATCCCAAAAATCACACCTGACCTGCCACTTTGTCCAATGGGCCTGCGCAGGTAAGCTGTTATCCTTGAAGCCTCGGATAAACCAGCTTGAAAAGGGTGTTGGGCAATGAACAAACCGGTTTGCAGGGCAGCGAAAACAAGTTCGCTGGCCGCGTTGCTGCTGATTTTCTGTATGTCGGCCGCACAAGCCGTCAAACCACTTTACGAAGAAAGACCTTTTTCAGCCCCTGTCATTCAAGCCTTCAAGCAGGCGGGCATCGACCCCAAAGACGTGACCGCCTACGCGGAACCTTTACCCCCCTTTACCACAAGAAGACCTCACAGTTACTCCATGGGGGGCGATGCATTGGCCAACCCCGCGTCTGTGACCAAAGTGTTCACCACGGGTCTGGCGCTGGACAAGCTGGGTCCCACCTATCGGTTCAAGACGGATTTTCAGGCGCTGGATAAACCTGTCGATGGCATTTTAAACGGATCGCTGTACATTCGAGGCAACGGCAACCCCGCTTTTAAAACCTCCGACTTGTGGTCGGCCCTTCGTCAATTGCGCTCAGATGGATTAACAACGATCAACGGCGATGTCGTCCTCGATCGTTCCGCCTTCAAACCCGTCAAGGATGACGATGCGCCAGGTGACTCCGACGAATTCGACGACGACGCGCCCTACCGCGCTTACCATGCCCAGCCAGATGCCTTGCTGCTGAACTATGGGGCCATGTCACTGAACATTGTTCCAGGGCAGGGCGGTGTAAAAGTGGTGGGTCAGGAGGCCCCTGCTCACTGGGCATTTGTGTCTGAGATGCGTTTGGTGCAGGGTGGCTGCGGTGCCTGGAAGAACGGCCTGAGCGTGGACTATCGCAAAAGTGGAGGCGATGTCGTCGTAACAGTCAAAGGCAATTACCCTGCGCGGTGCGGAGAAAGTCGGCTGCCGATTCGCATACCGAATCAGGACTGGTTGTGGGAGTCCTGGTTTCGCGAAATCTGGACCGAGTTGGGTGGACAATTCAAGGGACGCGTCCTGACGGGGACGACGCCTTCCGGCGCATTGTCCCTGTATGCGGTTTATAGCGATCCCCTGTCGGACCTCATCAAGCTGATGAACAAATATTCAAGCAACGTCATGGCCCGCCACTTGGAGCTGGCAGTGACAGGTCCGGCGGGCGACTTTAATCAAATCATGAAAGGCTGGCTGGCCAGCAACGACATCCGAAACACCGACTGGGTTTTTGAGAATGGCTCTGGTTTGACCCGCAACAATCGCATTGACGCCCGTGGACTGACCGATTATCTGGCCTACATGGCAACCCGATCCGACTTCCCTGATTTTCTGGCAAGCTTGCCTCACGCTGGCGTTGACGGCACGCTGTACCGCCATGTCAAAAACATCGATGGCTATGGTTACCTGAAAACTGGCAGTCTCAATGGTGTGAAAACCATTGGTGGCTATGTGCGTGATGTGAATGGCCAGTGGTGGGCCGTCGGCGTCATGGTGAGAAGTCCAAAGGCCTACGCAGCGTGGAAACCCATCGAAAATTTGCTGGAAACGCTTTACCAAAAAGACTGAGCGGTGGATTTGCAGTGTGACTTTGATACACTGAAAGGCCGTAATCACCGACACTACAAGGAAAAGATATGGACGACAGTAAAGACAAGCTGTTCAGTGACATGAAAATCGTACTGAGTGACGCCGAAGATCTGCTGAAAGCTGCAGCCTCTTCTTCAGGTGAACGGGCTGTCGAACTGCGTGAAAAGGCCTTGGTCAGTCTGCGTCGTGCCCGCGAGGTGATGCAAGACACCCAGTACGCTGTGGTTGAGCGCAGCAAGGCAGCCGCCCGTGCCACCGATGATTATGTGCATGATCACCCCTGGAGGGCTGTGGGCATTGCCGCTGCAGCAGGATTTCTGCTTGGCCTCATCTTGAATCGACGTTAACAAAGGCCTCCCCTTTGAGCAAAGAGTCCTCAGAAGCATTCAAGCGTGTGTCGGCCACTCTGCTGGCCATGGGGCAGACTCGGCTTGAACTGGCGGGTCTGGAGCTCACCCAAGCCCGCAAGTCAGCCATTCACTCGGTTGTTTACAGTGTGTTGTTGGCTTTGGCTCTGGCCTTGGCCAGCGTTGCGCTCTCGGCGCTTGTCGTCTACCTCGCCTGGCCCACTCACACCGGTTTTGCCCTCATGGGTTGTGCCATTTTTTACATAGGCCTTGCCTGGGTGTTTTGGGTAAAACTGAAAAGGGCTTCAAATGCCGAGCGCCCCCTCTTTGAGGCGACTGTCGCCGAATTGGGGCGCGATCGAGAGGCCATCCTGAAGTCGATTTCAGACCAACCCTGACCCGCCTGGAGAAACCTTTGGCCCATTCTCGTTTTGACCCAGTTCAGGCAAAAATCGAATTGCTTCAAATGAAAGCTGAATTGCAGCGCATGGAATTCGGCGGGCAGATGGCCGAGTTGAAGTCGCAATTCGCCTGGGTGGGTGCCGCGCGCAAAGTGGCGCAATGGGTCACCGGAAATCGTCTGAACGCCTTGGGCCCCCTTGGCGCAATGGGCGGACAGGTTTTCAAAGACAGCCTTCAGAAATACCCAATGCTAAGTGCCGTGGGTTCTGGCTTGCTTTTTCGTTACCGCAAACCCGTAGGCCATGTGGCGCTGCGCGCCGGTGCAGCGGCGTTGGCTTTGGCCGCGGCCGCCTGGTGGTTCAAGCGCCAAGGCGACTCAGAAGTTCGCTGATCCGGTCATTCAAGCGGGGGTCGGGCTGAATGTTTCGGCCCCATTCCCGATCGGTTTCTCCAGGCCACTTGTTGGTGGCATCCAGTCCCATTTTTCCACCCAAACCGCTGACTGGGCTTGCAAAGTCCAGGTAGTCAATCGGGGTGTTTTTGACGAGCACCGTGTCTCTGACCGGGTCCATCCGCGTGGTGATCGCCCAAATGACCTCTTTCCAGTCCCGAATGTTCACATCTTCATCCACCACGACAATGAACTTGGTGTACATGAATTGCCGCAGAAAGCTCCACGTGCCCATCATGACCCGCTTGGCGTGGCCGGCATAGCTCTTTTTCATGGACACAATCGCCATGCGGTAGCTGCAACCTTCGGGTGGCAGGTAGAAGTCTGTAATTTCAGGAAACTGCTTCTGCAAAATCGGAACAAACACCTCGTTCAGGGCCACGCCCAGAACTGCGGGTTCATCCGGCGGTTTGCCTGTGTAGGTGCTGTGGTAAATGGCGTCGCTTCGTTGGGTGATTCGGTCTACGGTGAAGACAGGGAACCAGTCCTGCTCGTTGTAGTAGCCAGTGTGGTCGCCATAGGGACCCTCCAGCGCGCAGTCCCAACCCTTGAGGTAGTCAGGAATGGGCGGTGGTTCGCGAAGTACCGTAACCCCAGCGCGAATTTCGGGAATTTCACCCCGTTCTGCCGGGTAAATATGGCCTTCCAGAATAATTTCCGCTTCAGCGGGCACTTGCAAGTCGTTGCCGATGGATTGAATCAGTTCGGTGCGACTTCCGCGCAATAAACCGGCGAACTGATATTCCGACAGGGTGTCTGGCACTGGCGTGACTGCGCCCAGAATAGTCGCAGGGTCTGCACCCAGCGCCACTGAGATGGGAAAGGGTTTGCCCGGATTTTTCAGCGCAAATTCACGAAAATCGAGTGCGCCACCCCTGTGTGCCAGCCAACGCATGATCAGGCGGTTCTTGCCGATTTGCTGTTGCCTGTAAATGCCCAGGTTCTGGCGTTTACGCTGTGGGCCACGCGTGATGGTGAGGCCCCACGTCAGCAGCGGGGCTGCATCGTCAGGCCAACAAGTCCAGATCGGAATTTTGTTGAGGTCCACGTCTGGGCCTTCAATGACCTGTTCTTGACAAGCGGCTTTGCTGACCACCTTGGGGGCCATGGACAGCACCTGTTTGACCAGTGGCAGTTTGTCCATGGCGTCGCGCAAACCCTTGGGTGGTTCAGGTTCTTTCAGATAAGCCAGAGTCTGACCGATTTCCCGCAGTGCCAAGGTGTTGTCTGCGCCCATGCCCATGGCCACGCGCTTTGGAGTGCCAAACAGATTGCCCAATACCCTGTATTGGTAGCCTTGTGGGGCATCAAAAAGCAGGGCTGGCCCCTCGGCGCGAAGCACCCGGTCGCACAGGTGTGTCATCTCCAATTCGGGGCTTACAGACTCGGGCACCCGAACCAGTTCACCTTGGCGATATAGTAAGTCTATGAAATCGCGAAGGTTTTTGTATTTGGTACTCATAACTGCCTGAGTGTGTTGTGTAAAAGTGACTAAAAATGACAAAAGAACAGAAATATTTTAAAAATATTTTTTCGCCCGTTCAGTCAGTAAATACGGTCGGTTTCAAGAAAAAGAACCAATAAGTAGAAAGACTCTACCAGATTTCGGATTGACCGATGGGAACTCCATTCCTACAATTCGGTCAACTTCACCGTTAAACACAACGCGTCGAAGAATTCGCGAGTGACTGGCGCTTGGGTTGTTTCAGGCCAGATCATTCAAACGAGTGTCGGTTCGTCTCAAAGAATCCAATCCGACAGAACGTTCTGCCTTACGGACTAAATGAAGGCAGATGCAACGCTGAGTCAAACAATGCAAGTAATTGCGTTTGCGTAGCGAAGGAGGTTGCATGCACAACAAGTTGAAACAAAGTGCGCTGCTTGGCAAAGTACGCAACGTGGCCGCCGGTATCGGTTTTATGTCAGTGGTTGCAATCACCACAGCCGCAGGCGCTATTACATTGAACCCAGACCTGCGGGAAGCGGTGTTTTTTTCAGAGCCAGTACAGGCCCTGTTCGCCAAGCAGATCGATATGCTGAGTGATGGCTCAGCCAACGCGGAGATGACCCAGACGAATGTCTCAAGTCCCTCCGAGTCCACCGACGTGGGTAACGGTCTGGGACGAAACCTGGTGCCGATCAAATTCAATGCGATCGATCCAAGCCGCCCCTTAAGTGCCGGCCAGCGGCAAATTGCCCAGTATTTGGCCAAGCGCTACAGGGTCTCTCAGGACGCAGTTGAGTCCATCGTCAAATTGGCTTACAAAGTTGGGCGTGACGAGAAGATCGACCCGACGCTGATTCTGGCGATCGTGGGTGTTGAATCGTCTTACAACCCTTTTGCGGCCAGCTCGGTTGGCGCGAAAGGCTTGATGCAGGTGATGCCAAAGATTCACAAAGACAAGTTTGAAGAATTGTCGCCTGGTGACTGGTCAGCCTTGAATCCGGAAATGAACATGCGTGTGGGTGCCCAGATCATCAAGGAATACACCCGTCGAACCGGATCCGTGAAATCGGCCCTTCGCTGGTACGTTGGCGCAGCGGTCAGTGGCAGTGACGGCGGCTACCCTGAAAAGGTGCTCGGATTGAAGGCCATTCTGGATGCTCGCTTCAAGCAGGGCAGACTGGTTGCGCAGTCCCGCTCAAGCGACAAAGTGTCCGCTGCCGAGCTCAAATCTCGCGACAGTTGAATTGCCCCATACGCTGGAGAGCCTGTTCTATCCTCTCCAGCGAGTTGGCGTACGAGATCCTGAACATCGCCTCACCCTCCTTTTGAGAAAAATCCTTCCCCGGTACAGTACAAACTGCCTGAGTCTGCAGAAGGTCTGAGCAGTATTGGCTGCTCCCGTAGGGCGCATGCGCATACACATAAAAAGCACCATCCGGATTGGAGCCCGCATGCAGCCCGACATTTGGCAACTCTCGCAATAAGAATTCGCGTCGATTTCCAAAGGCTGCGCGCCTTGCCTCGCAAATGTCCAGGGTCTCCTGTTTGAAACAGGCCAGTGCAGCCCACTGTGCTGGCGTACTCGGGCAAATATTCAGGTTTTGAGCCAGTTTTTCAATGGGTGTCAGCAGCGCCTCGGGCACCACCATCCAGCCCAGTCGCAGGCCAGTCATACCAAAGTATTTTGAAAAACTGTTGATAACAACGCAGTGGTCACGGGTTTGGCCTGATGGCGATTGGCTCAACAGGGTTCTCGGTTGTGAGCCATAGCAGAGCAGTTGATAGATTTCATCCATGATGATGAAGCCGCCTTGTGTGGCAACCCAATCGACAATGTCATTCAGTACGTTCGACGAAATGCGCGTGCCTGTCGGGTTGGAAGGCGAGGCCAGAAGAATCCCTTGGGTTTTGGGTGTCCATGCTTCTTGCACTTCTGCAAGTGTGGGCTGGAAGTTGTTGTCTTCACTGACTTGAATGGTGCGCACCACACCGCCGGCGGTTTGTACAAAGGTTTTGTTGCACGGGTAACCGGGGTCACACAGCAGCACTTCGTCACCCGGATTAATCAGGGCGAGGCAGGCATACATCAGCCCGGTGGACGCGCCCGAGGTAATTACCACCTGCCCGGGACTGACAGTGGCTCCGAAGCGGCTGTCATAAAAATGAGCGATGGTTTCACGCAATTCCTGCAGACCCAAGGCTGCGGTGTAACGGGTTTTACCGGCACCGATGGCCTGCGTCAATGCCTGTGCGACCGGCTCTGGCAGTGGAAAGTCTGGTTCGCCGATGGACAGGTGAATCACGTCGCGGCCTTGCTGTTGCAATTGATCCGCCTGCTTCACAATCTCCATGACATGAAAGGGCTCAATGGATTGGCTGAGTCTGGAAAGCATTGAAACGATAACCTTGATTTCGAAAATGGTCTGATTCTGGACTGATCCAATCATCTTAGGGCATTAGTGGAAAGTCCTGAGGACAGGGCCTCGGCGCAGGACTATAATTTTGGGTTCCTCATGTTCAGAAGAGAATGTTATATGGCTCAGCCCATGGATCCCCGTTTCCGTCAGGCCGCACTCGAATATCACGAGTTTCCAAGGCCAGGCAAATTGCAGATCACTGCCACCAAAAGCCTGGTCAACCAGCGCGACCTTGCTCTGGCGTATTCGCCTGGCGTGGCAGCCGCCTGTGAGGAAATCGAACAGGATCCTTCCACTGCCTTCCGCTACACCGCGCGTGGCAATCTGGTTGGAGTCGTCACCAACGGCACAGCCGTATTGGGACTGGGTAACATTGGACCCCTTGCGGCCAAGCCAGTCATGGAAGGCAAAGCCGTTCTCTTCAAAAAATTTGCGGGTATCGATGTCTTTGACATCGAAATCAACGAAAACGATCCAGAAAAACTGATCGAAATCATTGCGTCCCTGGAGCCCACTTTTGGGGGCATTAACCTTGAGGACATCAAAGCCCCTGACTGTTTCAAGGTTGAACGCGCATTGCGCAGCCGCATGAACATTCCGGTGTTTCACGATGACCAGCACGGCACCGCCATCGTGGTGGGTGCAGCCATTCTGAATGGCCTTGAGGTGTTGGGCAAAAAGATCAACGAGGTCAAGCTGGTCACCTCCGGGGCGGGTGCTGCTGCCTTGGCTTGTCTCGATCTTCTGGTCGAGTTGGGTTTGCCAGTCGAAAACATCTTTGTGACCGACATTGATGGTGTGGTTTATGTCGGCCGCGAGAAGGGCATGGACCCCGACAAAGACATTTACGCCAAAGAAACCAGCGCACGCACGCTGGCGGAAATCATTGAGGGGGCCGATGTGTTCCTGGGTTTGTCAGCCGGCAATGTGGTTAGCCAGGACATGGTGAAAAGCATGGCACCGAAGCCCCTCATTTTGGCTTTGGCGAACCCCACCCCTGAAATTCTGCCTGAGCGCATTCTCGAAGTGCGCGACGACGCCGTCATTTGCACCGGTCGTACGGACTATCCGAACCAGGTCAACAACGTGCTGTGTTTCCCTTTTATTTTCCGCGGTGCCCTGGATGTGGGTGCAACCACAATCACCAAGGAAATGGAGATCGCTGCAGTCAGGGCGGTTGCCGAACTGGCCCGCAAAGAACAGTCTGAAGTGGTGACCAAGGCTTTCCATTCCCAAAACCTCAGTTTTGGTCCGGAATACCTGATTCCCAAGCCATTCGATCCACGTCTGATCGTGCACATTGCGCCGGCGGTGGCCAAGGCCGCCATGGAAAGCGGAGTCGCAACCCGACCCATCGCAGATCTGGACGCCTACAAGGAACAACTGCAGCAGTTTGTCTATCACTCTGGCACCTTCATGAAGCCCATCTTCGCGATTGCCAAGCGTTGTGCAGCCGAGTCTCCCGAAACTTCACGCATCGTGTTTGCCGAAGGCGAAGACGAGCGCGTGCTTAGGGCAGTTCAGGTGGTGGTTGATGAAGGACTTTGCCGGCCTATCCTGATTGGTCGCCCCGCCGTGGTTGAACGCCGGATTGAGCGCTTTGGTTTGCGCCTGAAGCGGGATGTTGATTTTGGTCTGATCAATCCCGAGTACGACGAGCGTTACAAAGAGTACTGGAAGGCTTACCACGAACTGACCAGCCGCAAGGGCGTGACAGAATCGTATGCAAAAATCGAGATGCGTCGCCGCCATACGCTCATTGGCTCAGTGATGATTCAAAAGGGTCACGCCGATGGCATGATCTGCGGCACCTTTGGCACTCATCCGCTACATTTGCATTACGTGGATCAGGTCATTGGTCTGCGCAAAGGCTGCGAAACTTACGGCGCCATGAACGGATTGATGTTGCCCAACCGCCAGGTGTTTTTGGTGGACACACACGTCAATTACGATCCGACCGCTGAACAGGTGGCCGAAATCACTTTGATGGCCGCTGAAGAAATGATGCGTTTGGGCGTGCAACCCAAGGCTGCGTTGTTGTCTCATTCGAATTTTGGATCCAGCAACCAGCCGTCTGCAGTCAAAATGCGTGAAGCATTGAACATTCTGCGCAACATCGCACCCTGGCTGGAAGTGGATGGCGAAATGCACGGCGACTGCGCGATCGATGAATCCGTCCGTACGGCTGTGATTGGCAACTCCACACTCAGTGGCGAGGCCAATCTTCTGGTCTGCCCGAACATGGATTCAGCCAACATTGCCTACAACTTACTGAAGTCTGCCGCTGGCAATGGTGTTGCAGTGGGTCCGATCCTGCTGGGTGCGGCCAAGCCAGTTCATATTCTGACTGCCTCGGCCACCGTTCGCCGGATTGTCAACATGGCGGCCTTGTGTGTACTGGATGCCAACTCAGAGCGGGTATCTGGCACCTGATCGCTGTGTAGTTTGTTGCAATTCCACGATATAGACGCGCTTGTCGCGTCTATTTTCGTTTTTCAGATCGTGAAATTGGGTGCACACTGAAGTGCATGAATACAGACTTTTCCAAACCCTCCCCTGATGAAGACGTAGTCGGCCTTGTGCTGTCAGGCGGTGGTGCGCGTGCGGCTTATCAAGTCGGCGTCATGCACCAGTTGGCAAAGTGGTTTTCAGAGCAGAATCGCAGGGACTTCGATTTTCCGTTCAAGATCTTGTGCGGCACTTCAGCCGGTGCAATCAATGCCACTGCCTTAACCTGTGCCGGTCGCAATTTCTACCAGTCCACAGACCGGATGATGCGGGTGTGGGAGAACTTCAAATCAGAACAGGTGTACCGTTCAGATTCTCTGGGGATCATCAAGACTGGGGCCCGATGGCTGTCGGCCTTGTCGATTGGCTGGATGCTTCGCAAGCGGCCCAAGTCCTTGTTGGACAACACACCCTTGGCGCAACTGCTCCAGCAACTCCTCCATTTTCGACGATTGGATGAAGCCCTTGAGAATGGCACTATTCACGCCCTGGCGATCACCGCTTCCAGCTACACGTCAGGCCGAAATGTCACGTTTTTTCAGAGCCAGCAAGAGGTGGATCCGTGGATACGCACGCAGCGCGTTGCGCATCAGGATCGCCTCACCGTCGAGCATCTGCTTGCCTCCGCCGCCATTCCGTTTGTATTTCCTGCAATCAGCCTGAACTATGAGGGGCAAAGCGAGTATTTTGGTGATGGTTCCATGCGCCAGTTGGCACCCATCAGCCCGGCGATTCATTTGGGGGCGACGCGTGTCATGGTTGTGGGGTCTAGCCAAAGCCGGGAAGGGCACACCAACTCGGTGGATTTGCAGAATGCTTACCCCAGCCTGGCGCAAATTGCGGGTCATGCCATGGCCTCGATTTTTCTGGACAATCTTTCAATCGACATTGAGCGCCTGACGCGCGTGAACAAGACCTTGTCCCTTCTGCCGCCTGAGATGGCCGTGAAAACGCCGCTCAAGCCCATCGAATTGCTGGTTATTTCTCCTTCCCAACGCATCGACGATGTGGCTGCCCGCCACGTACAGGACATGCCCAGGCCGGTGCGGACCATGCTGTCGGCGCTCGGTGCCACCGAGACCAGCGGCTCGGCTTTGGCCAGCTACCTGCTGTTTGAGGGCAATTACACGCGAGAATTGATCCGCATGGGCATTGCGGACACCATTGCAAAGAAGGACGAAGTGTTCGAGTTCTTTCGCTTGTCGTAGATCCTTCAGGGACGCAGGTTACAATCGCATTTGACCAGTTTGATGCGGTTCGTCATGTCTTTCTCCACCCTGTTCAGCCATTTGGGAACATCCGTTTACGCAGCCTGGCATTGCCAATTCGAGGACGCTGCCGCAGATGGGCTTTGCGTGGCGCTTGGTGACCCAGTACACACACTCTCGGCAGATCAACCGACCTCGGTGATTTCTGCCCTGAGTCAGGCCGAACTGTGGGCTCAAACGGGTTTGACGGTGGCTGGCTGGGTTGCCTACGAGGCTGCAACAGCCTTTGATGAGTCCTTGAATGTCTGCGAGGCAAAGGCTGGGCAGCCTCTTGCGGTGTTTTCAGCGTTCAGCCCTGATCAGATTGTACGAATCAAGACAGACGAACTTGCGCAGTGTTTGTTGGATCCTGAATCCACAGCACTGTCCCCCTGGGTCGATGTGCACAACATGGATTGGTTTGAAAATCGTTTTGAAGCCATTCGCCATGCCATTGAAGCGGGCGAGTTTTATCAAATCAACCTGACCACCCGATTGCAAGCCAGCGTGCAGTCTCCTCACAATTTCAGTGCATTCGCGCTGTTTGCCAAGCTTTTTCTGGCACAGCCTGCGCGTTACAGTGCCTATTTGAAACACGATGGCGGTGCCGTTCTGAGTCTGTCTCCCGAGCTTTTTTTCAGCTGGCACGCCGATCAATTGCTGGCTCAACCCATGAAGGGGACGCGACAAAGTCGCACGGGCAAAGGTTCTCTGCGCGACAGCAGCAAGGATCTTGCCGAGAACGTGATGATTGTGGATCTTCTTCGAAATGATTTGTCTCGGATTTGTGAGCCTGGCACCGTGCAGGTTCGCTCCTTGTTTGACATCATGCATTTGCCCACTGTGGAACAGATGACCTCTACCATTGCGGGTCGAACAAGACCTGGCACGGGTGTTGTTGATGTGTTTAAGGCCTTGTTTCCCTGTGGCAGTGTCACGGGGGCACCCAAAAGACAGTCGATGTTGCGAATTGCTCAGTGGGAATCCACCCCAAGGGGGGTTTATTGCGGCGCGATGGGCGTCATGAGCCCGGGCGGAAGGGTCGTATTCAATGTGCCGATCCGAACCGTTTCGTGGTTTGAGAACACCCAGGTGCTGACCTACGGTGTGGGCAGCGGTGTCACCTGGTATTCCGAGTTGCGTGCCGAAAAGGCGGAATGGTGGCAAAAAACTGCCTTTTTAAGACAGGCTACAACAGACTTTTGCCTGCTTGAAACATTGAGATTGCACAATGGGCAATGGTCTGATCAGGCCTTGCATTTGGGGCGTATGCAGGAATCTGCGAGGTGTTTCGGATGGCTTTGGCCAGCGCAAACCATTGATCAGACGTTAATGAAGGTGGCTGGCAACAACCCGTCGGGCACATTTCGGGCAAGATGGTTGTTGGACGCACAGGCTGGCTTTTCGATTGAGTTGGGGCCGATGCCCGCCGTCGTCAATCAGGTTCAATTGCGATTGGCGGACCGCCCTTTGAAACTTCGAGGGCCGTTTGTAAAACACAAAACGACCTGGCGGCCCCACTATGATTGGCCCCAACACCAGCCGTCTGACTTTGACACGGTGCTTTGGGATGAAGAGGGCAATTTGGCGGAGTGTTGCCGGGGCAATTTGGTGATTGAGCTTGATGAGGGGCTGCGTACCCCGGCGATGGCCGCGCCTGAGGACTGTAATTTGCTGCCTGGCGTCTACAGGCAACGGCTTTTGGGGGACAATAAGGTCACCGAAGAAGTGTTGAGTCTGGGTTGTCTTGCCAGGGCAAAGACCGTCTGGTTTGTGAACAGCCTCAGGCAGTGGGTGTCGGTGGCGCGTGTGCTGGACGTTCAGGATCGCGTGCTGTTTTCAGCTGACACATCATTTGAAGAATCAACTGAGAAAAAGGGATAACAATTGAGTCCATCCACAATCGAATTGATCGGTGCGAGCCTGTTTGCCATTGCAGTGTTGCACACCTTCTCCACCAAATATTTTGAACGACTGGCCCACACACAGCCCAATCACGCGGGCTTGTGGCATTTGCTGGGTGAAGTGGAGGCTGTATTTGGCTTCTGGGCCATGGTGTTGGTGGTGTTCATGTTCTTTATGCAAGGTCGCGAGAATGCCGTGCATTACCTGGACACGCGTGACTACAAAGAACCCTTGTTTGTGTTTGCAATCATGGTGATTGCCGCCAGCAAACCCATTTTGACCCTTGCCGCCCGCACTGTTCGGGTTCTGGCCGGCCTGCTTCCTTTCGACAAGCAGGTGGCGTATTTCATCACCGCCTTGTCCGTCGTGCCTTTGCTGGGTTCATTCATTACCGAGCCTGCCGCCATGACGCTGGCTGCCTTTTTGTTGCGAGATCGTTTTTACTCGCAGGGCATCAGCAACCGTTTGAAATACGCCACGCTGGGCGCACTGTTTGTCAACGTCTCGATCGGGGGCACCTTAACGCCATTTGCTGCACCGCCGGTGTTGATGGTTGCCACCAAATGGGGATTTGACATGTCTTTCATGCTCGAGACCTTTGGCTGGAAGGCGGCCACCGCCGTGTTCATCAATGCCACAGTGGTCACCTTGCTGTTCGCCAAAGAACTGAAGGCCATGGCCAAACCGCGCACGGATGGCCCCAAGGAAGACATGCCGTTCTGGGTCATCGCCAGTCACCTTGTGTTTTTGACTGGCGTGGTCGTCTTTTCGCATCATCCCTCAGTTTTCATGGGCTTGTTCCTGTTTTTTCTGGGCTACTCCTCCGCTTATGCCCGCTATCAGGACCGCCTGATTCTCAAAGAGGGGCTCATGGTTGCGTTTTTTCTGGCCGGTTTGGTCACGCTGGGGGGGATGCAGTCCTGGTGGCTTCAGGATGTGCTCAAAGGCATGAGCCCGACCGTGCTGTATTACGGCGCCACTGCCTTGACCGCAATCACTGACAATGCCGCGCTGACCTACCTGGGCTCTCTGGTGGATGGCGTGGACATGTCTTTCAAATATGCCCTGGTTGCCGGTGCGGTAACGGGCGGGGGTCTGACTGTGATTGCCAACGCGCCGAACCCGGCTGGTTTTGCCATTCTGCGCGGCTTTTTTGAGGACGAAGCAATCAACCCGCTGGGTTTGTTTGTCAGCGCACTTGGCCCAACCATCGTGGCCATTCTGATGTTTCAACTGTTTTGATGTGACGCCCTGAGGTGCCCGTGGCAGAGGACAACACCAATTTGATGGATCTGGATGCAGTGTCTGCACCCAAAGATCTCGACGATGCACACCGCGCGCTGGTGGAGGTGCAGGGATTGTTGCGCAAGCAACGCGTCATCGAAAGTGTCGTTCACAATCAGCAGAGCCCCGTTAACCCTGAACGTCAAAGTCTTGTCGAAGGACTCGTTCATCGTCAGCACCTGACAGAACTCAGCGCCAAGCTGGATCAATTGCACCCGGCTGATGTGGCGTATGTGCTGGAATCGTTGCCGCTTGATGAGCGGATGGCCGTGTGGGATCTGGTTCGATCCGATCGAGACGGTGAAATTCTTCTTGAATTGTCAGACTCGGTTCGCGAAACGCTGATCCGCTCCATGGACAGCGAGGAGCTGTTCGCGGCAACCGAATCGCTGGATGCCGACGAGATTGCCGAGCTGGCACCCGATCTGCCGCGCGAGGTCGTCGAGAAGCTGGCCAGCAGCCTGTCGCTTGAAGAGCGCGAGCAACTGCGCGCTGCCATGTCTTATCCTGAAGAGTCCGTCGGTGGTCGCATGGATTTCGAGATGGTGACCATTCGGGACGACGTGACGCTTGAAGTGGTTTTGCGTTATTTGCGCCGCTTCGACGAACTGCCCGACCAAACCGACCAGGTGTTTGTGGTGGATCGTCTTGATCACTTTCAGGGCAGCCTGCCGCTAGACCGGTTGTTGGTCAATGAGCCCGAGACCTTGGTGTCTGAGGTCATGAACCGCGAAGTGTTGATGCTCTCTCCCCTGGATGACGCCTATGAAGCGGCGCAGGCTTTTGAGCGATACGACCTGGTGTCTGCGCCGGTCATCGATCCCTCTGGCAAGCTGATTGGCAGGCTGACTGTGAATGAAGTGGTGGATGTGATTCGTGAGGAATCCGAATCCGACTTGCTTTCGACGGCCGGTCTGCGTGAAGAGGAAGACCTGTTCGCCTCGGTCTGGGAATCCGCCAAAAACCGCTGGTTGTGGCTGGGGGTGAATTTGTGCACAGCCTTCTTCGCCAGCAGGGTGATTGGCACCTTTGAGGGCACAATCTCCAAAGTGGTCGCGCTGGCCACCCTCATGCCGATTGTGGCGGGCATCGCGGGTAACTCCGGCAACCAAACCATGACGCTGATGATCCGGTCACTCGCGCTGGGGCAGGTCAACGGGGCGAACTTTCGCTTGCTGGTCCGAAAGGAGATCAGCATTGCGGGTTTGAACGGATTGATGTGGGGTTCAGTGGCAGGCCTGATTGCCTACGCGCTGTATTACGGTTCCGACAACGCCTGGATCTTGGGTCTGTTGATGGTGTTGGCTGTGACCTTGAACCTGATTGTTGGCGCACTGATCGGGGTCGCCGTGCCGATGGTACTGCAGCGCGTGGGTCGTGACCCGGCCATGGGTTCTTCGGTGTTGTTGACCTTCACCACCGACAGCATGGGCTTTTTCATCTTTTTGGGTTTGGCGACCCTGTTTTTCAGATAATCGATTCGCATGTCGACAAGTTTCGCCATCGTGATGCCCGTATTCAATGAAGGCGAGAATCTGCAAAAACACCTCAGCCAGCTTCGCGCCATCATTGGGCCTTCGGTGCCCGTCTATGTGGTAGACGGCGGTTCAACCGATCGGTCTTGGGCGATCTTGAATAGTTTGACCAGCGCAGACCCTTCTTTGCATGTTTTGAGCAGTGGCAAGGGCCGTGCCGTTCAGATGAACGCAGGTGCGTTGGCGGCGCTTCAGACGTCGGTGAGTCATCTGTTGTTTTTGCATGCAGACACGGTGATGTCTGCGCAGGCTTGGCAGTCATTGCTCAAATGCTTGACATACTCGACCTTGGCGTGGGGGCGATTCGATGTGCAGATTGAGGGACGAAGTGGCTGGCTGCCCGTCGTGGCGTGGATGATGAACCAGCGATCCAGATTGACCCGCATTTCGACCGGTGATCAGGGCATTTTCATGCATCGAAGTCTGTTTGAGCGTGTTGGCGGCTACGTCAACCAACCGCTGATGGAAGACATTGAAATCAGCCGGGCTTTGAAACGACAGCGCGATGCGGTGTTTTTGGCAATCCGTGAACGATTGATTACTTCAGGGCGACGCTGGGATGAGCAGGGGGCGTGGTCGACCATCGTGCTGATGTGGCATTTGCGCTTTCGCTACTGGCGGGGTGACAGTGCGTCGGCTTTGCTGGATCGTTATCGTGACGTCAGGGCTCGCAAGAAAACGCCATGAAAAAAACACATCGCATTGAACTGGGTCTCTTCGCCAAGTTTCCGGAGACTGGGCGGGTAAAAACCCGACTTGCGCCCTTGCTGGGCGAGCAGGGTGCTGCCCGATTTGCGCGATGGCTCTTGCTGACAGCGCTGAAAAAGGCAAGCGCGTTCACCGCTGTAGGCGGGGTCGTGAGGGTGAACCTGTGGACGGAGGGTGGCACGGACGCGCAATGGAAAGCGCTGCTGGAGCCCCTGCAATTGTCAGCGCCGATTCATCTGCATCGTCAGGTTCAAGGTCATTTGGGTGAGCGCATGCAGCATGCCACGCAAATCCAGTTGGGCGCTTCTAACGTTTCCATATTGCTTGGGCCCGATGCCATTGAATTTTCTCAGACCGATTTTCAGAAGTTGCTCAATGCGGTGGATGAGCATGGTCTGGCATTTACGCCGGCTCACGATGGTGGCTATGTGGCCTTTGCATGCGTCAGGCCTGTGGCGTGTATCTTCTCAGGCGACATTCAATGGGGCACCAACCAGGTGGCTGAACAGACGCAACAATTGCTCAAAAGGGCTGGCCTGCAGGCGCGTTGGCTAAGTCCACAGGCCGACATTGATGAGCCTGCTGATTTACAACAGGCATTGGCCAGGGGATCTGTGCCCGAAGACTGGATGAACGACTATTCCGATGACGCTTGATCGAATGAAAACAACGACGACAAAATGCCTCAGTCTATTTGCATTGTTGATGGTCTCTCAGGTCACTGTGGCCTCTGAAACACCAATGCTGGACCCCTGGCCGTGGCAGGCTCAATTCCACCCCAAAGTAAAAGCCCACACGGTGTTCGACATGCAGGGTTCAGGCGATGACGCCGTGGTGAACACAACGGCGAACAAATCCTACGGCAGCTGGGTGGATGCTTTCAAAGCCCCCAAAGTGTTGCACGAACTGGCATGGCGCTGGGCGGTGTTAAAGCAGCCGGAAGGTGCCAATCTCAAGAAGAAAGAGGGCGATGACGCCGCTGCCAAAGTGTGTGTGTTTGTGCACATTGACGAATCCCGTTTGTCATTTGGAACCCGCATGGAGTTGGGGGCAGCCCGCATGGTCTCCAGCGAACCTCTGCCAGCCGCCACCCTGTGTTACGTGTGGGGCAATGGCAGCGCGCGCGTCAACGATGTTTTTCCGAATCCGTACACAGGTTTGGTGATCAACTGGGTGTTGCAAAATGAGCCGGAGTCAACCCGATGGGTGGATGAACAACGCGATCTGCAAGCCGACGCAAGACGCGTTTTCTCTAAATTGTTGCCAGACGGAGCGGTCCAATTTGAAGGAGTCGCTTTCGGAAGCGACTCAGACAACACAGCGAGTCTGGCCAAGGCAAGGTTTGCCGGGTTTTTTGCCCGTTAACAGGTCAAACCATCAGGCCCTGGATTGCGCATAGCTCAGCATGCGTTGGGCATATCGGGCGATCTGATCCACTTCAAGATTCACCGGAGTGCCAGCTTTGAGGTGTTTCAGGGTGGTCATCTGAACCGTGTGTGGAATCAAGTTGATGTGAAAATCGCAGCTGCCATCGGCGTGGTCATCAACCTTGTTGACGGTCAGGCTGACGCCATTCACGGTCACCGACCCTTTGTATGCAAAATAACAAGCCAGTTCAGCCGGGCTCTTGATCTGCAGGTGCCAGCTTTCGCCTATGGGCTCGAACCGACTTACTGTGCCAAGCCCGTCCACATGCCCGCTGACCAGGTGTCCACCCACCCGGTCAGACAAGCGCATGGCTTTTTCAAGGTTGACTTCCCCGGTTTGATCAAGACCCACGGTTTTGGACAGGCTTTCCCGTGAAACGTCGACTGTGAACTCCCCCGTCTTGAATTCGACCACCGTCATACAGGCACCCTGTATGGCGATGCTGTCGCCGAGCTGGACATCGCTGAAGTCGAGCGTGGGTGCAAGAATGCGAAGCCGAACACCGGCTTGCTCATCTCCCAGGGGAGTAATGCTGGAAATTTGACCGATGGATTCAATGATGCCTGTAAACATGATTTCTACTTCCTGATTTGTTTGATCCACACCAGTTTGGCGTCGGTGCCCACGTGTTCGATGGTATGAAGAGACCAGTCGAGTGCGTCGGGCAATTCGGTTTGTTCAGGCAGCCGAAAAAGGCCAGCCCCTGAACCCAGAAAACGGGGGGCGATGTATTGAACAATTTCATCGACCAACCCAGTTTGCAAAAACGAGCCGTTTAAGCCAAATCCCGCTTCCAGATGCAATTCATTGACCTGACAATGGTCTGCAAGGTGCTTCAAAAGCTTGGCGAGATCGGTTTTTCCGTCGCCATTGTCGGCTTGATCGGCCCGAACCTGTACACAATGAATGTTGGCCTTGTTGGGGTGTTGGTCCAGCCAGGCTGGTGGCAAGTCTTGGGTGTGTGCAATCCAGGTTGTGCCTTCCTGCAGAAGCAGCGCCGCTGGTGAAATCTCGAGCTTGCTGTCCACCACCACCTTGATGGGCTGTCTTGTGGTCTCGATATCCCGTACGTTCAATCGTGGATTGTCTGCTTTGATCGTGCCTATCCCGCTTAAAACTGCACACGCTTGCGCGCGCAGGCGGTGCCCGTCCTGACGCGCCTGCGGGCCGGTGATCCACTGGCTGACCCCGCTGGGCAAGGCTGTGATTCCATCAGCGCTGCTGGCCACCTTCAGACGCACCCATGGTCTACCTCGCTCCATTCTGGACAGAAAACCACGGTTGATCCACCTGGCCCGTTCTTCCAGAACACCTGTTGTGACTTCGATCCCCGCGCTTTCCAGCAGTGCAATTCCACGCCCGCTGACCAAGGGGTTGGGGTCTTTGATTGCGACCACAACGCGGGTAACGCCGCATCTGATCAGGGCCTCGGCGCAGGGGCCCGTTCGTCCGTGGTGGGAGCAAGGCTCCAGCGTGACGTAGGCCGTGGCTCCAGACAGCGCAATTTTTTTGCTTCTCGCATTCTCGATGGCCTTGACTTCGGCGTGTGCATGCCCCGCCTGTGCATGAAAGCCTGTAGACAGAACCTGGTTGTTGCGCACCATGACGCAACCCACTCTTGGATTTGGAGTGGTCGTATACGCTCCTTTTTCCGCTTCGTTCAACGCCATGTGCATGAACATCTCGTCGGTGGTGTTCACGATTTTTTGCGCGGTGAATTGGTGGTGGCAACAGGGGAGGTGAGCTGGGCGATCTCTTCAGAAAACGCCTGCAGGTCTTCAAAGCTTTTATAAACCGATGCAAAGCGGATGTAGGCCACTGTGTCCAGTTGCTTCAGTTGCTCCATCACCAGTTCCCCGAGTTGCTTGGTACTGACCTCGCGGGCCGCACTCAGTAACAGCTTTTCTTCAATGCGGGCAATGGCTTGGTCGATGGCTTCCGCTGAAACTGGCCTTTTGCGCAGAGAAAGCATCAAGCTGCCGCGCAGTTTGTCGGAGGAAAAATCAACTCGCGAGCCGTCGCGTTTCACGATGGCCGGGAAAAAGAGTTCCTTGCGCTCGTAGGTGGTGAAGCGTTTCTCGCACTGGGAGCATTGCCGCCGTCGTCGAATCGCGTCTCCATCTTCGGAGGTTCGAGAATCGACGACTTGCGTGTCAGCATTGCCGCAAAACGGGCATTTCATGATGAGCGTTGTGCCCCGTATTACCTGTAGACAGGAAATTCGGAGGTTAGTACTTTCACCTTTTGGCGCACAGCTTCAAGCGTGGCCTCGTCTTCTGGGTTTTCAAGTACATCGGCGATCAGGTGACCTACCAGACGTGCCTGCTCTTCCTTGAAGCCACGAGTGGTCATGGCTGGACTGCCCAGACGAATGCCACTGGTGACGAATGGCTTTTCGGGGTCGTTGGGAATGGCGTTCTTGTTGACTGTGATGTGCGCCTCACCGAGGGCTGCTTCAGCAGCCTTGCCGGTGATGCCTTTGGCACGCAGGTCAACCAGCATCACGTGGCTTTCGGTGTGGCCCGATACAATTCTCAGACCGCGCTCGATCAAGGCTTCGGCCAGTGCCTTGGCGTTGGCCACCACTTGTTGCTGGTAGGCTTTGAATTCAGGCTGAAGCGCTTCATGGAAGGCCACGGCCTTGCCGGCGATGACATGCATCAATGGGCCACCCTGAATGCCGGGGAAAATGGCGCTGTTGATCTTCTTGGCCAGTTCTTCCTTCATCAGGATGATGCCGCCACGTGGACCACGCAACGATTTGTGGGTGGTTGAGGTGCACACATCCGCGAAGGGAACCGGGCTTGGGTATACACCCGCTGCGATCAGACCGGCGTAGTGGGCCATGTCGACCATGAAATAAGCGCCCACTTCCTTGGCGATTTTCGCAAAACGTTCGAAATCAATGCGCAGGGAGTAAGCAGACGCACCCGCGATGATCAATTTGGGTTTGTGTTCACGCGCCAGGGCTTCTACTTGGTCGTAGTCGATGGCCTCTTGCTCGTTCAGACCATAAGAGACGACGTTAAACCACTTGCCGGACATGTTCAGGGGCATGCCATGGGTCAGATGACCGCCTTCGGCCAGCGAGAGGCCCATGATGGTGTCGCCGGGTTGCAGCAAGGCAAAAAACACGGCCTGATTGGCCTGTGAACCGGAATTGGGTTGTACGTTGGCCGCTTCGGCGTTGAACAGCTTTTTCAAACGCTCAATTGCCAGGTTTTCAACCACATCCACGTTTTCGCAGCCGCCGTAATAGCGCTTGCCAGGGTAGCCTTCTGCGTATTTGTTGGTCAACTGTGAACCTTGTGCTTCCATCACGGCCGGGCTGGCGTAGTTCTCTGAAGCAATCAGCTCAATGTGGTCTTCCTGACGGCGGTTTTCAAGCGAAATGGCTTCAAACAGTTCAGGGTCGATCTGGGCAATACCTACTTTGCGGTCAAACATATTCCGTTCCGTGGAGAATGTGTGCCCTGCATTGATGGCAACAGTGCAGTGGCAACGTTTAAATCAGCCCACTATTCTAAAACATTTGAAGCACTTAGGCGACTCTGCCGTCCACCTCGTCGCCAATGTTGTGTTGTTCTGTGTTTTTCAGGTGATTCAGGTCGGCCCACAAGCGGATTTGCAACTCGCCCGTCTCGTGGTCGGCGTCCAGAATGTTCAGCGCACAATTGGGCAGAAGCCAGGTTCGGGTCGTTTGAAGTGGCGTTTGGGTGGCCATGCGATAAACGCAATCCAATACGCCGCCGTGCGCCACCAGCATCACCTGTTGGCCTGGGTGATCATTGAGAATGCAGGCCAAGGCCGTTTTTATCCGATCGTAAAAGGCCAAAAGCGATTCGCCGCCCGAGATTGCCCGGTCGGGAATGCGGTCGCGCAGTGCCTGATACTGCGCTGGGTCATGTGCCGCCATTTCTTCGGCGGTCATTCCTGAAAAATGGCCATAGTCCCTTTCACGCAGGTCGGTACGGCTGACCGGCGCAAGCTGTGTGTCCAGCAGAATTTCTGCGGTCAGGCGTGCGCGGGTCAGGTCGCTGCAGTAGGCTGCATTGGTATTCTGGAGAATCCGGGTGTCATGGCGCAGGTAATCGCCCAGTGAACGGGCCTGTTGAAGGCCACGGTCGTTGAGTCCAATGTCGGTGTGCCCCTGAAAGCGCTTCTCGGCGTTCCAGGGTGTTTCGCCGTGACGCACCAAAACAAGGCGAGTGTGACGCTCGCTTTTGTCAGGCAGGTGCGTTTGTGGTGCGTGTGCGCTGTCCATTACACCAGGTTGACCTTGGCAAAACGGCGCTTTCCGACCTGGATCACATAAGTTCCGGGTTTCAGTCTGGCAGACTTGTCAGCCGCCTTTTCGCCGTCGATTTTGACCCCGCCTTGTTCAATGTTGCGGTTGGCTTCGCTGGCAGAGGCGCACAAATTGGCCGATTTCAGGACCCAGCCCAAGGCGGCATCGGCATCGCCCGTGTTGAGTTGTAGATTCACTTCGGGCATGTCGTCGGGCAGTGCGCCCTGTTTGAAGCGGGCTTCAAATTCAGCCAGGGCCTCTTCGGCTGCTTGACGGGAATGGAAGCGTTCAATGATCTCTTGTGCCAGTGCAACCTTGGCATTGCGCGGGTTTTCGCCCTGTTCACAGGCGCGTTTCAACGCTGCGATGTCATCCATTGAACGGAAGCTCAGCAGGGTGTACCAGTTCCACATCAATTCATCGGAAATAGACATGATCTTGCCGAACATGCTGGTCGGGCTTTCTGTCACGCCCACGTAGTTGTTTTTGGACTTCGACATTTTTTCAACGCCGTCCAGGCCCACCAGCAGCGGCATGGTCAAAATGCATTGCGGGTCCTGACCTTCCTGCTTTTGAAGCTCGCGCCCCACCAACAGGTTGAACTTCTGATCCGTTCCACCAATTTCAAGGTCGGATTTCAAGGCCACTGAATCGTAGCCCTGCATGAGTGGGTACAGAAATTCGTGAACAGCAATCGGCTTGCCCTCTCGATAGCGCTTGGTGAAGTCATCGCGCTCCAGCATGCGGGCAACCGTGTAACGGGAGGCCAGCCTGATCATTCCATCCGCACCCAGCGGCATGCACCATTCACTGTTAAATCGGATTTCTGTCTTTTCCGCATCCAGAATCTTGACGGCTTGCTGGTGATAGGTTTTTGCGTTTTCTTCGATCTGTTCGCGGGTCAACGGCGGGCGGGTGCTGTTGCGGCCTGAGGGGTCACCAATCATCGAAGTGAAATCACCAATCAGAAAAATGACCTGGTGGCCCAGTTCTTGCAACTGCCTGAGCTTGTTGAGCACGACAGTGTGACCCAGGTGAATGTCAGGTGCAGTGGGATCAAGCCCCAGTTTGATTCGAAGCGGAATTTTGGATTGATGGCTCTTTTCGAGCTTTTGAATCCATTCGTTTTCGATTAAAAGTTCTTCACAGCCCCGTTTTGTGACTTCCAGCGCATGACGGGTTGAATCTGACAGTGGGGCCTGGGTAGTACTTGTTTCATGCACACTACCGATGGGTGGCTGTTTCATGGTTAATCCTTTGGTACACTACGCAAATTCGTTTGTCTGGCAAACGAATTTTTAGACATACAATTCAACAATTAAAACGACTATGCTTCAAACAATTCTCGAGCGTATCCTCTCGGCGGTGGGCCAGTTGTCGGTCTTGAGCAGAAACCTGCTCGATCGCGGCCTGATCTACCTTGACGCGGCGCTGCCCAGTTCAAGTCGTCACAGAAAGTGGATTATTGTAGGCGTTTTTTCAATGCCGGTACTCGGCGCAGTGGTTGCGATCGCTGGTTCCGTTGAAAATCCCCAGATGGACACCTCGAATCTGCCCACGGTGCAGGAGGCCATCCAGCTGAACGTGGACTCCCAAGGGGTTTTCAATGTCGCCCCCCTGGTTTCTGAAGAGAAAATCCACCGTGGAGACACCATCGTTTCGTTGCTGCAGCGCATGGGCGTCAACACCGATGGATTGACCAACTTCTTAATGAGCGACAAGGTCGCCTCCAACCTGGTGAATTTGCGCGCTGGCCGTGTTATTACCGTTCAGCAGGATGTTGAGGGCAATCTGGTGTGGTTGCGTTACAAGTCTTCTCAAGACAATGACGCACAGCGCGCAATCCTGGTGGAGCGCAAGAACGGACAATATTCAGCCCGATTTGAAGACATTACATACGACCGTGGCGTTGTTGCACGGGCTGGTCGCATCGAGTCGTCCCTGTTTGCAGCGGCTGACAAAGCCGGGCTTCCGGATGCCATCACCATTCAACTGGCGAACATTTTCTCCTCCGAGATTGACTTCCACCGTGAACTGAGGCACGGCGACTCTTTCCGTGTGGTTTACGAGGATTTGTCAGTCGACGGACGAAGCGTCAGCAGCGGGCGTATTCTGGCCGCCGAGTTTGTCAACGACAATCACAAGTACACGGCATACTGGTTCGATTCCAAAAATCAGGCTGCGGGTTATTACGACGAAAATGGTCGCAGTTTGAAAAAGTCGTTCTTGCGTTCACCGCTGGCCTTTTCTCGCATCACCTCAGGATTCACCACCGCCCGCTTTCACCCCATTCTCAAAAAATGGAAGGCGCACACGGGCGTGGATTATGCCGCCGCACGCGGAACGCCCATTATGGCCACTGCCAACGGAACCATTAAATTCATTGGTCAGCAGCGTGGTTATGGCAACGTCATTGAAATCCAGCACTATGGTGGGTACAGCACCCTCTATGGCCACATGAACAACTTTGCCAAAGGCATGCATCGCGGTACTAAAATTACCCAAGGCGAAGTGATTGGTTACGTGGGCTCCACCGGTTGGGCAACCGGGCCGCATGTGCATTATGAGTTCCGTGTAAACGAGGTGCCTCGTAACCCGCTGACCATCAGCGTGGCCCAGTCAGAGCCATTGAACAAGACCGCCATGGCCGAGTTCAAGCGCACTCAAGCCAGTCTGGAGCGCAAGCTGGACACTGTGACGGGTACGCAGGTTGCAAAGGCTGAGTAATTCAGATCGTCCGCATCGCATTTGAATGAATTCACAAGGCCCCTTCCGGGGCTTTGTGCTTTTTGGGGAGCAACACATCATGATCGTACTTGGCGCAATGTCCGGTACAAGCACTGACGGCATAGACGTTGCTGCGCTTGAATTCGATGCGGCAGGGGTGCCATTACAGTGTCTTGCTCACCTTTCTTTTCCGTTTGAAACAAATCTGCGTGATTTGTTGTTGCGTCTCCAGGAGGTGCCTGGCACGTACAACGCAGGCGAAGACCCTTTTGCTCTGATGCTGGAAGCGCGAAGGCAATTGACCGATGCCTATCGGACAGCGCTTTTGGCGCTGATGACCCAATGTGGTCTCACGGTCGCTCAGGTTGCCGCCGTCGGCGTGCATGGTCAAACGTTGCGGCATCGCCCAGACCGTCAATACACCCATCAAATGTTCGATCCAGCGCGACTTGCGGTGCAAATTGCCTGCCCAGTGGTTGCCGATTTTCGCTCTGCTGATGTTGCTTTGGGTGGGCAGGGTGCGCCTTTGGTGCCACCTTTCCACGCTGCCTGGATCGCCCAGCGTGTTCGAGCTGGGGCTGTGGGTGTGTTAAATCTGGGTGGGTTTTCGAACCTGACGGCCATTGATCGAGAGGGCAAGGTGCAGGGTGGTGGCGACTGTGGTCCGGCCAGTGTATTAATGGATTATTGGGCTCGTACCCGCTTTAATCGCGATTTCGACCACTCGGGCGAAATTGCTTCAGAAGGGGCGGTGGCAAAGCCTTTGCTGGCACTTCTAAAGCAACATCCCTATTTTGCGAGGCCATGGCCAAAAAGCACAGGGCGTGACGATTTTACTTCTGCTTGGTTGGAGCAGTACCTTCAGGCTTACCCAGCGTTGTCGGCTGAGGACGTGATGTCAACTCTGTTGCAATTGACGGTGGACAGCGTGGTTGACTGTACAAAAGGTTTTTCTTTGTCCTCCCTGTTTGTGTGCGGGGGCGGGGCAAACAATATTGAGTTGATGCGCAGGCTGGGGCTGGAGATCAGCCCTTGCCGAGTGGCTTCTTTTGAAGAGTTGGGACTGGCACCCGAGGCGGTTGAAGCAGCGGCCTTTGCTTGGTTGGCTTGTCGCAGGCTGTTGCGGCTTGCTTCCAATTGTTCGGTGGTGACAGGTTCAAGTCGGGAATTAAGTCTGGGCGGTCTCTACCTTCCCTGACGATGCAAAAGCAGCCAATCAAGGCGAGACGGCTTTGTGTGAAGCCTTACCCGGCTCAGGAAAAAATTCGCTGAATGCCGAAAATGCGTTGGGGTTGTCCTTTTTCACAGCCAGATAAATCAGATTGTCGTCAAACTCGATGTGACCCGTTCGTTCTTCCTCATCGACGTACAGTACGACACAACAAGGGTTACCGCCCAGTAGTCTGCAGATTGTTTTCAGGCTTTGGTGTGCTATCTCCAGCTCTTCTTCACTGGTGGCATAGGCCACATAGACGGAAGCTGCACCCTTCCGAATGGATGTGGTGTAGGACCGATACAAGTTGAGTTTTCCGAATCGAACTTCATCGAAGGCACCTACAGGTAGGTGATCTTCCAGAAAGGCTCGACTTTCAGGCCCGTTTACGAGGATTTCTGCAATAACTTTACTACCGGTTGAGATTTCGTCCCCTTCGCTTTGATTCCCCGGATTCGGTTTGCTGCTGGTTATCACTTCGAAAATTGAACCTCTCACCTGACCATAAATGATGCGATTGCGCACGGAAGTCTGTACGCCCAGCTGGTCGCTCAAATCGCGCACGATCGTTGAGCCGTGTCCCCAACCCTTTCGATGAATGGCCACCGAATCTGATTCCACGCCCGGACCTGTGTCAACAATCTGTATGGCAATGCTGTCTCCACGCTTCTTGACCATCACAACCACACCACCTTCTTGCGTGTATTTGATGGCATTGTCCAAGCCGTTTCTGATGATCTTGGTCAACCCTTCGCGATCGCTGCACACACAGAGCGAAGTGGGTTTGTATCGGATCTGAAGACCCTTGTTGTTGGCAAGATATCGGTATTCCACGATGAGGGGTTCGAGCAACTCATTGATTGGAAATGTGCCGAAATTTTGGGGGGCTTGAGGTTGTGGATATTGCAGAGAGCGGTCAAGCAACCCAAACGTTTGCTCCAGCATGGTTTTCAAGGCCTTCTGAGCGGCCTGGATGTGCTCGTAGCGAGTGATGACCTCGGGATCTCTGGCAATGGCTTTTCCCACGCTGGCCAAAATACCCAAGGTACTTATGGGTTGACGAAGGTCATGACGGACATCTTTGAGAACTCGCCTTGCCTGATACGACAGGCGCACGGCGTCTGGTTCAACGATCAAGGTACTTCTGCTGAGCTTGCGAGTTCGGGTTTTTGAATAGTCTTGCCACAGCATGTGCAAGAACGCTGAAAAAACCAGCAAGTTGGCCAACCACACAGCAGTCAGACTCCAAGCTGTTTGGTAATCATTGTCACTGCTGGCAAAAATATGAGCAGCCCAAACTGAGGAATAGAGTGTTGCGAAGAAATAAGCCTTACGCCTGTTTACAACAGATGGATTTTTGTATCGAAGTGTCAAATAGATCAAGGATACAAACTGAATCAGTATGAAAGCCAGTGATGCAAACTCGTTGTACAAAAAAGCGTCGAAGCCCGTGGCCAGGGCACCGAGCAGAATAGGAGGAACCGGATTCGGTAGATCGAGATTTTTGGTTGGTGCGCGGTTCAAATAACCCAGTGCAAAAAACAAATACGAGCTGACGCAAAGTGACGCGAAGGCAATACTCGTTTCTTCGATGGTTGGCACGACGCTTTGCTCGATGATGACGAAAGCCATAATCAGGCTTCCGATCACAGACAATGCATTTTCACGTTGATTGCTGCTGTGATTGGAAACCAGAGGGTAAAGCGCCAAGCCAAGCAAAAGCGTGTAAACCAGAAAATGAGTGTTCATCAAAACAGCCGCTGCACCTTTGATGTGACGTTGAAGAGTTTATTTCAATGAAATGTCACAAAGGCGATGATACGTTCAATCGCGGAATTTTGCGATAAAGGCTTACTGCCTGCGTCCTGTTCTTGACGTTCATACGGGTGAAGATTTCTCTCAAATGGGTCTTGATCGTTTCGGGCGACAAATCCAGTTTTCGGGCAATCTCTTTGTTGGACAATCCCGATGCAAGATAGTGCATGACCATTTGTTGCTTCTGCGTCAGTTGAATGCCTGTAGCGACGCCGGATCGCCCGGTAATGTGATCTCCGTTTGAGTGTCGGTTTGACAGAGCATTGGGTCTCCATTGGACGTTGACGCCAGCGCGGGTCAATGCCTCCAGCAATATCGCAGAGGTTTGCTCGAAGCCTTCAGCTTTGGAGATCAGCCACGAGGGAGCATGTTGGCTTGTTTGAATGGAATGAAGCAGGGCAGAGTCACCGCTCATAATCATCAAAGGCACGTCAGGAAACTGGGCGCTTAAACGATCAATCACACCCTGGCCTTGTAAGTCGGGTAGTCGTAGATCGGTGATGATCAAGGCAGGCTTGCTGTCGCCGCACAGCTGCAGTGCCTGTGTCATGCTGGCAGGAGCCTGTAAAAAATTCTGTGTAAGTTCATTCGGAATCAAGGGTGGTGAACGGTAACTCGTTCGC
>NZ_BSOJ01000013.1 GCF_030160455.1 Limnobacter litoralis
CCAACGAAGCCCCGTCAAAGGCAGCGTAAAAACCCTGACCAAATCCCACCCCCACGTCGAGGCCATTGTGCACGGTGGGGGACAAATCATGATCGGCTCAATCAAGCCCATACGCCACGCCGCCGTGGCTCACGATGGAAAAAAGACACTGGCAATGCTGCGCTGTAAAGCAGGCGAGTCTTTGGAGCAAATCCTGCACCGGTTGGAGCTTGCAATCGCTCAGGCACAACTTGATGGCCAGTGTGTAGACGAACTCAACAACCCAGATTCAGACAAGACCTACAAGTTCTGATACATCACCGCAAGGCGGTGTCGGCGTGACGCTTACGATTTGAATATGGAAGTATTGCCTTAATCGCTGCATCGTCATGGTTATTGACGATGCACTTAACGAGGCGCTTATTTTTTGAGAGGCTGGCAGTTTCTAGATACTGCAATCAAGATCTTTCCAAGTGCAGGCAGCGTTCTGGGATCCAGTGATTTACCCGTATTCAAGAAAGAGACTGAAATGTCCCTGGTTGGATCAGCCCATGAAACAATATTGATCAGACCCAGATGACCAAATGCTTTCCTGGCCTTGACACCAAACAGAGAAAACAGGTTTTCTCCCAGCATGAAGCCTTCTGAAAAGCGCATCGGTATCATGAGTGTTTTGTCCACGGTTAGGTTGCCTACCGGTTTTGTAGCGCGTTTAACCGTGTCTTCCTCAAAAAGTCGCTTCCCGTTGAATTGGCCCTTATCCAGCATCATTTGATAAAACCGAGACACGTCGTCTGCAGTGCCATAAATATTTCCGGCTGGTATGACGGAGTTCATGAAATCGGTGGTGTTAGAGATTGCTGCCACCTTTTCAAAATCGATATTCAATGCACGCTTGGCCAGTACATTAATCGGGAACACTGGGGGTGCACCAGTGCTGTAATTGTGTGCCGCATGTTGATGGTCGTTTGCTTTAAGCCCGTAGCTCAAGTATTTCGCATTCAGCGGCTTGCTGATGGTGTCCAGCAAGTAGTCATTCACGGATTTGCCTGTGACTCTTTGAATGACCTCGCCCAAGACGTACCCACCCACGATGGCGTGATAAGCCTGTTGACTGCCGTCGCCCTTGCCTGTGTGTGCCGAATTGATTAAATCAATGACGCTGTCCCACTTAAAAAGCAGAGAGGGATGTGGGTTGGTCATGGGTATGACAGGAATACCTGCCCTGTGAGACAACACCATGGAGAGGGTGATGTTTTCTTTGCCGTTGCATGCAAATTCCGGCATGTAGGTGGCCACTCTCTCGTTGAGGTCAACCTTGCCGTCTTCATGTAGCTTGTGGACTAGCATGGCTGTGATGGCTTTCGATGCAGAAAACAGGCAAATTGGCGTGTCGGTTTTTAGCAAGGCGTGATCTGTATCTACTTGCGAGCTGTCGAGTCCCGTTATTTTGCGATGGCCGATTGCCCGATTCAATACAATTTCGCCGTGTCTGCGAATGGTCATACTGAGACCTGGCTGCAGACCTGTTTTGTAAAAACCCTCGACGCTGTTCCAGATGGCTTCGACCCCGTCGCGGGTCATTCCGACGTCATACGGAGACACTTCGGACTGTGTGTCAATGTCTGTAACTGCGTGAAGTTTTTTCGGTACATTGACTACGTTGACTTTTTTGAACATGAAAGTGACAGTATAAAAATTGGATGTAACTTCCAAGTATCATTTTTGATTATACAGGCTGTCAATAAATTTTTGGATCGGTTCAATCGAGCTGCCTTTGAAAAACAGGATTGGGGAAAATGTGCCCATTAATGTGACGTGGTCCGTGCCTTTGACAAAATCGAGTTCGGCGTTGTTGCCAGCTGCTTTTAATTTCTTAAAAAAGGCGACGGAATTTTTGTTGGTCCTGACCAAGGTGTCGTTTTCTGGCGCAAGTATCAGGCAAGGGGGTTGTTTGTTGTCCGCAAAGTCAATCGGCATGGAGTCGGGGGGATAGTTTGGGTCGTGGAAAACAGGTTTTACATCTTCGACGTATATGGGGTAAATGTTGTAAGGTCCTGCCAAGCCTACAAACCCTTTGATCAGCGTATTTTTGTTCAAGCCGACTGAGCTTAGCCACTTTGGATCTGTTGTCAACATGGCCGCGTTGTAGGCCCCCGCGCTGTGACCCATCATGATGATTTGGGAGTCAGGGTTGTAGTCAGCGTACTTGCTTTTCTTTAATTCCTCGGTGATGGCTTTGACCGCATTGGCGCCGTCATAGAGAAACTGTGGATAGGTCACCTGTGGGTATAGGCGGTAGTTGGGTATAGCGGCAATGTAACCGAGTGAGGCAAGTCTTCTGCCCGCAAATTCGTACTCAGTCTTTTCTCCGCTGTTCCAACTTCCCCCGAAAATGAAAACAACAACTGGTGTTTTGTGGTCAAATTTTATTGGCTTTTCCGGTAAATAGAGGTCATAGGCCAGTTTGTGGTTCGAATCGAAAACCAAATTTTTTTCGATCGTGGCAGGGTAATAACTGCGTGACACCGCGTTGACCAACTGTAGGCTTGAGCACCCGCTCAAAATAAATAAAGGAATCACTTTCAGGGTGATCAGGAAAAGCTTGGCTTGTTTCATGTTTTGATGCTCAGACTTGGATTAATTCGGTTTAGTGTGAATTTAGCACCTAATCTTAGGTGGGGAGGTTAGTTTGGTTTCAATTGACAAATCAAAGCCTGTGGCTGTTACGGGCGCTTCGGGTTATATCGCATCTTGGATTGTCCAAATTCTGCTCGAGCAGGGCTTTACTGTACACGCGACTGTTCGAGATCCTAACAAGGAGTCGGCTGTAGGTCACCTTAAGAAGACAGCAGAAGGGGCCAAGGGTTCATTGAGGTTGTTTTCCGCTGATCTGTTGAAAGAGGGCAACTTCGATGAAGCTCTGGCTGGATGTGAACTTGTGATTCACACGGCCTCTCCATTCGTCATCAAGGGCTTTAAGGATTCATATGAAGCATTGGTGAGGCCCGCCGTCGAAGGGACTGCCAACGTATTGAATGCGTGTAACCGTCATGAATCGGTGCGTCGTGTGGTGCTGACCAGCTCGGTCGCCTCTGTTTACGGAGACGCGATCGAGAGTACTGATGTGCCAGGCGGGGTATTTACGGAAAGTCACTGGAATGAGACAAGTAGCCTGACTCATCAGCCCTATTCCTATTCCAAGGTCATGGCTGAGCGCAAGGCTTGGGAAATGTGCAAGGCTCAAAGCCGCTGGGATCTGGTTACAATTAACCCGGCACTGGTGATGGGACCGTCACTGACCACCCAGACGCAGTCCACCAGTATTGACGTGTTGCGGGATTTGGGCAGCGGCGTACAAAAGACTGGTGTGCCTCACCTGGAGTTTGGCGTTGTGGACGTGCGAGACGTGGCCAACGCGCACATATTGGCGGGATTCAATCCCCATGCGCAAGGACGTTTCATCGTGAATGCAGGTACATCTAGTCTGCTTCAAATGGCGCAAATTCTGCGCCAAAAGTTTCCGAAATACCCGTTGCCAAAAACCGAGTTGCCCAAGTGGCTGGTCAAACTGGTGGCACCTTTCGTGGCTGGTGTTTCCCGCGAATTTATCAGCAAGAACGTGGGCTATTCAATTTCGTTTGACAACACACGTTCCAAGAAAATCTTGGGATTGAGCTATCGCGATTTGAATGTGACCTTGTGGGAGCACTTTGACCAAATGATCAAGGATGGGTTGTTGAAATCCCGCTAGTCCTCGCCCGGGTGGGCGCTGAGAAACTCCTTCGCGTGCAAGGCCTTTTTTCTTGGCGCTCCCCAACGGTACTGACCCAGATTGCCTGTGGATTGAATGACTCGGTGGCAGGGTATTAAAACAGCAACTTGATTGCTGGCCACGGCGGATCCGACCGCTCTTTGTGCCCTGGGTTGCATCAGTTCATGGGCTATTTGACTGTAACTTCGCAGTTCTCCAGTCGGAATTTTCAGCAGCGCCTCCCATACTTTAATTTGAAAGGCAGTGCCCCTGACGTGCAATTTAATCTGGTGGGAGGGGCGGTTGCCCAGTGTGTTGAAATAGTCAGGTTGAATGGGGCATTCTGTCAGACCCATTGCGCGGTATTGCGCATTTGGATAGGTGGATTGCAACTGCGCAAGCCAGACCTCAGACGTGAGCGCTTGGGTTTCGAATTCAAGATTGCAAATGCCCTTGTCTGTGCAAGCCACGAATGCTTTGCCAAATGGGGTGGGCAGCTCGCAGATCCTGATGGTCAGACCGTGACCTTTTTGCGAGATTTCCGAGGGCGTCATCGCTTCCAGTTGCACTGTGAGCTGATTCAGGGTGGATTGGCTTTCATAGCCGATTTGCAGGCTTGCCTGTTGAGGCGTCTGGCCCTGGTCGAGTAATTGAATCGCATGATTCTTTCGGAGCACCCGACTGAATTGTTGTGGTGTAACACCCGCCCAGTCTTTAAAGACCCTTTGGAGGTGAAATGGGCTGTATCCCATTTTGAGGGCCAGTTCGTCCAGCCTGATTCTCGGATTTTTATCGATCAGGTTGATTGCGGCCAGGATTAAATCATAGTGGTGTGAGTTCATGCGCTTATTTTGCCGATGCCTGACGAAGCAAACAATCCAAATCTTGCGCTGTCATCGGTTATGGATGCGATAATGAACGCTTGAATGTTTTCTGGACTTCTCATGCGCTTTCCTGCTTTGCCCTCTATTCCGATACCGCTGCAGTTCGAGTCTGTCTCCTTTTCTGCGTGCGAGGAGGGGGTGCGTCTAATCGTTTTGGGCGCAGTCCATGGCAATGAGGTGTGTGGTAGTGCGGCCATCCTGAAAGTGATTGATGATTTGCGCAGCGGGTTGCTTCAGTTGAGGAAGGGCCGTGTGACTTTCGTCCCAATTACCAATCCACTGGCCTACAACCGCAAACAGCGCAATGGGGATCGAAACCTGAACCGGAATTTTACGGTGAAAGACTCGCCAGTTGATTTTGAGGACAAGATCGCCAATTGGCTCAGTCCACTTCTGGCCAGCCATGATGTTCTGCTGGATTTACATAGTTTTCAGAGGGGCGACCGTCCATTTGCCTTATTTGGCCCGCCCGACAATCAGGAGGGGCTTGAGTCGTTTCATCATGCCAAACAGGAGCGTGCATTGGCGCTCAGGCTCGGTGTGAGCCGATTTGTGGATGGCTGGCTGGACACTTATGCAAAGGGCGTGGCCAATCGCGTAGCTTTGCTTGAACGTGGTGAATTGGCGGGCGACGATTTAACCGTGGATTCCAGGTATGGCATGGGAACCACGGAATGCATGCGTGCTCAGGGTGGTTATGCAGTGACGCTTGAATGTGGCCAGCATGAGGATCCGTCTGCGCCAGCCGTGGCATACAAGGCAATTTTGAGAGCGTTGACCCACTTGGGGCTCATTGAGGGGGAGGTTCTCCCTGCTGTCAGCGATTATGAACATCTCACTTTATTCAAGGTCATTGACAAAGTCCATTTTGACGACGCATTCAGCAAAAACTGGCTGAGTTTTGATGCTGTGGCAAAAGGCGAACTGATTGGCACACGTGCAAACGGTGTCGAGGTGAGGGCAGAGGAGGATTGTTTCATCGTATTCCCGAACACCGCGTCAAAAGCTGGTCAGGAATGGTTTTATCTGGCGAGAAAAAACAGTGTGCCTTTGGATACGGAAGTGGTCTGAGGCGAAAAAAGAGGCGGTCGGTTAAAACCGCCTCTGTCAAAACAACCTGCAACCGGGAATCGATGTGCGGGCTGCTGCTTGGTCAGCAATTACTTCAATAATTTACTTCAACAGGCTCAGTACGCTGTTAGGCAGTTGGTTGGCCTGGCTGAGCATGGCGGTGCCGGCCTGCTGCAGGATCTGGCTGCGGGTCAGGTTGGCCGTTTCCTTGGCGAAGTCGGCGTCCATGATCCGTCCACGGGCTGCAGACAGGTTGGTGCTGCTGGTGTCCAGGAAAGAGACCACTTGTTCCAGTCGGCTTTGACCTGCACCCACGGTTGCACGCACGTTGGTGATGGTGTCAATGGCCGAGTCAATCTTGGTGATTGCGTTGCCGCTGTTGCCCGTGCTGGTCACATCGCCGAAGGCGGCCTGAATGGCTGCCGTGGTGGTGCCGCCCAGGCTGGTTTGCAGGTCGTTACCGCCGGCTGCACCGGTGTCGGTCAGGTTCACAGCCAGTGTGTCGGTGGTGGCGTTGCCAGTGCCGATCTGCAGGCTGACCGACTTGTTGGCAGACGAGAAGATGTCGTTGCCGTTGAACTGAGTGCCCGTGGCAATGCGACCAACTTCTTCAGCCAGTGACTGGTATTCACGGTCGAGGTTGGCGCGGTCGGTGGTGTTCAGTGTGCCGTTCTTGGACTGAACAGCCAGTTCACGCATGCGCTGCAGGTTGTCAGAGACTTTGCCCAGGGCGCCGTCGGCGACTTGCAACATGGAGATGCCGTCGTTGGCGTTGCGAGAGGCGACATCGAAGCCCTTGATCTGGGCGTTCATGCGTTCTGCAATCGCCAGGCCAGCGGCGTCGTCTTTGGCGCTGTTCACACGCAGTCCTGAGGACAGGCGGGCAATGGAAGTCTGAAGGCTGCCCTGTGTTTTGGACAGGTTCATCTGAGCGGTCAGTGAGGCGACGTTTGTATTGATTCCCAACATGATGTTTTCTCCAAGCAGTTTGTTTGTTTCATCTGGACGCTGCTGATTGCGCGTCCTATGACTGCTTTACGCCGCTGGAAAATGAAACTTGAGGATTTTTTTAATTTTTATTCGCCTTTCAGGCTGCACTCAGCGGCATCGGGATTGTAGTGGCACCGTATTTTTTTAAGCAGATGCATCATCTTGGGGTCATAAATGCCGTCGGCCGTGAGCTGCATTCTGGCCTGGCGCATCATTTGGGTGTATTTCTCTGTGTCTTCCGGGCTTAGATGCATCCAGTAGCGGGAGGGCACCTGACTTTCAACCCGACGAATCGCGTCAAAAGCCATGTCGAGGTACTGAAGGCCGAACTTTCGCATCTTCTTCAGCCGGTCATCCAGGTCAGGTACTTCTTTTTCAATCCTTTCCCGATTAAGCAGGGCTGTGCCAGTGACATTGATCAATGGAAGATCAAAAATGCCGCCTTTGGTGCCAAGACCCCGGTACAGTTCGAGTGGGGCGAAGGCCAGTGCGGGCGCAGCAATAATGTCGACCACGCCATTGTTGAACTTGTTGGAAAAGTTGGTGATGTCGCTTGGTACGGCCTGTGCGCCGATCTGCTGAATCATTTTTGCCTGGCTTTTGTCCCAATCCATCACAGCCACTTTTTTACCGGCGGCCTTTTCGATGGAGTTGATGGACCTGTCATTGACCATGACATAGGCTGCACCCAATGGTGCAATTCCAACCACCTGATATTTTCCGTTGCGAGACAGTGCATACAGCGAGTCACTGGACATCAACAGTTCAATCGCTGTTTTCATCTGCTGATAGTCAGGTACAGCGCCAACTGCATCAAGGCTGCCCATGAATGGCACAAACGAGCGGGCTCGCAGTGTTGTAATGCCGACAGCTTCACACTGCCCGGTTTTGAATGACTCCGCAGCCACGTTCTCGTTGGTGAACGGAATGAGCTCGGCAAAAACGTTCCACTTGCGCGCTTCCAGGGCAACATCTTGAGCAATGCTAAAGACGGGGCCGGAGCGTCCGAGAATGTCAAATATGCAAATTTTGATGTGAAGCGGCTTTTTGAGTGGCTTTACCTCTTTCATGAGCTGTTGCGAGATGCCCGAAATGTCTGGCATTTGAAGCGTCTGTGAATACGCTGAGGTTGATGCAATGCCAGCGAAGATCCAAATAAAAAGACACAGGGCATTACGGAATTTAGGCATATTCGTCTCCTCAGGTAATGCCATGCAGTTTAACGGCACCGATGCGCTGGCTGACAATTGGCGGCAAAAGTCACCCTTTCTAAGGGTTTTATATTTGGCTGATGCAGTCACAATGATGAATCGAATTCTCTTTTGTGAGCTGCGCAATGGTTCAAAATACTGCAATCGCCCAACAAAATACCTCTGGAATGATCGAGATACTTTTATTTTCGCTGGGCGGAAGTGAAGTGTTTGGCATGAATGTGTTCAAAATCAGAGAGGTGACTGAGCTCAGCCAGGTTACTCAGGTGCCTGGGCAGCCTGCAGGCATGAACGGCGTCATTTCTTTGAGGGGCCAGGTTTTGCCTGTCATGGACTTGGGTTCCGCAATCGGCATGGGTGGCAAAGAATCACCTACCAAGTTGATCATCTCTGAATTTGCGTCCCGCTCGGTTGCTTTTGCCGTGGCTGAAGTCGACAAGATTATTCGGGTGCCTTGGTCCGATGTGAAACCCCCACAGCGCTATGACACCGAAGCGGGTGCCTTGTTTGGCGTCGTCATGCTGGAGGACGGTCGGTTGGTTTCGCTGCTGGATGTTGAGAGTGTGTGTCAGAAGGTGCTGCCTGAAGAAGACTCTGACCCTATAACGGATTTCAATATCAGTCATTCTGCACCGGTGTTTTTTGTAGACGATTCTCTGGTAGCGCGCCGTAAGATTTCAGAGGTGCTCGACAAGATGGGCCTGAAACACGCCCATGCAATCAATGGCATTGAGGCACAAAACAAACTGTTGGCCATGGTCAATGGCATTGAGTCAGCTTCCCGCGTCAAAGACAAGGTTTCCCTGGTTTTGGTGGATGAGGAAATGCCTGAAATGGACGGTTGCACGCTGACTCGGCAGCTGCGATCCGATCCGCGTTTCAAGGACGTGCCCGTGATCATGTATTCGTCATTGACGTCTGATGAGAATGCCAAGCGGGGCATTGAGGCGGGTGTGGACACTTACGTGAAAAAATTCGACGCAGAGTCCTTGTCCAAGGCCATAGGACATCTTCTGGAAAAGGCTTGATTGGTTTACACTTCGCTCGCAACTATTGGAACTGCCTATTGTGTGCGAAGCAGACTTTTCAGACCCTTCATATTCGTTTGTTGATCTGGATGTCCTGATAGACAGGATCGCCGGAGATCTACGTGCGCATGGTTTTAGCCATGTGCCCGCGGCTCTGCCCGAGCCCCTGTGGCAGGCCTTGCATGCAGAAGTTGCTACAGCACCGGCTGGTCAACTGAAGGCGGCCTCCGTGGGGCGTTTCAATGCGCGTGTGGCCAATTCCGAGGTTCGTCGTGATGCCATACTGTGGATTGAAGGCGCATCAGATGCCCAGCGCGCCTGGATGGCTTTTGCAAGCCGACTTCAGGTGGAATTAAATCGTCGCTTGTTGCTGGGTTTATTCTCATTCGAATCGCATTTTGCGCACTATGCACCGGGTGCGTTTTACAAGCGGCATCTGGATGCATTCAGAGGGCAGGCCAATCGCAGATTGTCAGTGGTGGCCTACCTAAATGAAGCGTGGTCCCCTGAGGACGGCGGCAGGCTGGTGTTGTATGATCCCGAGCACGACGAGACTGCCCTGGCTGAGATTCAACCGGAAGGTGGATCACTGGTGGTTTTTTTGAGTGAGGAGTTTCCTCATGAAGTCTTGTCTGCAAGCAAGGACCGATTCAGTATCGCCGGATGGTTTAGGGTGAACTCCTCAAATTCTGGGCGTGTTGATCCACCGCGATAACTTCCTGGTAGGCCCCGAGCAGTTGATCCAGCAAAGGTGGACGAAATTGGCGCTTTGCGGTGATTGCATAAAAATTTTCAAAAATTTGCGGCAACTCGCAGTACTTCTGCAATATGCCTTGCTCCAGTTCGTCTTTCACGACGATTTCAGGCACTAGCGCTACACCTGCAGAGTCTCTGGCCAGCAAACGCAACATGGCCATGTCATCGACCTCTGCATAAATGGTTACATTCAAGCCCAGGTTTTCACACAGCAAGTCGAATTGATGCCTGATGTCGCTGCGATTTCCGGGAACAAGCAGGTTCAGGGTGCGAAGATCACGCGGAAATTTGAAGCTTTTTGCGGGTGGGCGCGGACTTCCAACCAGGCAAACCGATTGTCTGGCAATTCGCCGGCACAGCCAGGGTTCTTCTTCCGAGCTCTGCACCGGGTTGTTCGACAAAATGACATCCAGCTTGTGCACTTTCAGACGGGAAAGCAGTTCTTCAAGTCCAGCAGATTCCAAGATCAGTCTTGATTTGTTGATCCCGATTACGGGCTTTAAAAATCCTTCCTGAAAGTTTCTGGACAGTGTGGCCACTGCACCCACGCGCAGGGTTTTGGTGGAGTCTGATCCGCCGCGCTGCAGGTTGGCAAGCATTTCTGAACCCAGATTGAAAATGCTCTCTGCGTAATTCAAAACGAGTTGGCCTGACTCTGTCAGCTTGAGTGCACGCCCGGTTCGCTCGAACAGCGGCTCTTGCAACTGCTCCTCCAGTTGCTTGATTTGTGCAGACAATGCGGATTGAGAGACATGCAGGGCTTCCGCTGTGCGTGTGAGATTCCCTTCTTTGGCAACTGACCAGAAGTAATACAGGTGATGAAAATTGAGTTGCCGAAGAGAGATGGTTCTCATAAATAGAATGAAACGTTAATTTCAATCTATTTTACTTGAGGTTAAAAATTCTGCAAGATTGCGCTCGTGTTGTATTCAGAGAGACCTCAGATGTTGATGGTGCTGTATTTCATTTTTGCAGGATCGGTGTTGTTATTTCCTGGTCGGGCTTGGCAGTTGGCAAAAATGGCCAGTGTGATTGCCGGGTTAATTGCGGTTAGTGCCTCGGTGTGGCGTGTTCATCAAGGGAATTTTGAATTGTTGCCCACAGCAGTGGGTTTGTTGGCGGTATTTATCGGCTGGATCGTATTGGGCTTTTCAGAACGCTATCTGATTGACGAAGCCAATCAGCATGCCTATGTGGCAAAAGTCTTGCTGTGTTTGGGACTCATTGAGACCGTTGTGCAAACGGAGAGTCTGGTCTGGATGTTTCTGGCCTGGGGCGCACTGCTCGTCACGATGAATCGCTTGCTGTTGTTTTATCCAGATCGCCCAGCCGCTCGCTGGGTTGTGATCAAAAAGACCTGTTTTGATGTGTTAACCGGATTGTGTTTGTTTGCCGTGCTGACAGTGATGTGGTTGCAGACGGGCAAAGTGAATGTGACGCTTGCTGATGTTGCTGTCGGCCCTCACTCGGCCTGGGCGGGTTTCTTTCTTGCGATTGCTTGCGTGTTGACCACTGCACAATTGCCTTTCCATGGTTGGCTGATACAAGTCATGGAGGCTCCCACCCCTGTCTCGGCGCTGTTGCATGCTGGGGTGGTTAATCTGGCCGGGTACATTTTGTTGCGATTGCATGTGTTGGTGGAATATTCGCTGGCCGGACGCTATGTTTTGGTGGCTGTGGGTGGAATAACAGCGGTCTGCTGCGCCTTTGTGCTAATGACTCGAATCAGCATCAAGGTGCGTCTGGCCTGGTCCACCTGCGCGCAGATGGGCTTCATGTTGATGGAATGTGGCTTGGGCTTGTATTCAATGGCGGTTTTGCATTTGATCGGGCATTCGCTCTACAAGGCCTATGCTTTTTTGAGTTCTGGCGATTCGGTGACCGACGCCATCAAAAACGTGTTTGTGGTGAGATACCGGCGTGACCAGATTCGCCTAAACCCCTATCACGCCGTATTTGCCTTGATCATGAGCTTATTCATGGTTTGGATTGTCCAGTGGATTGTCGGTCTGTTTGTGACCTTGCATGAGTCCTGGATGGTGGCCGTGTTTCTCGCGTCCGGCCTGTGGCCATTGCTCTGGCTGCCCGAGGGTTCGGACAATGCATTGTGGCGCAAGGCCATCCTGCAGTTTGTGGGCATTGTATTGGCGTACTGGGTTGTCAGTGCCTTGGTGTCAGAAGGTCTGCCACCTGCTGTCGTCTCCAGTTCCAATTTCAGCTGGGTGCTGGCGCTATTCGCACTTTTGTTTGTGGTGCAGTTGATTGTCTGGTTTCAGCCCAACTCAAACTGGGTGAGTCGCTGGTACGGCTGGGTCTACAACGGATTCTATCTGGATGACTTTATCAATCAGATCATTAGAAAGTTGCCGATCGTGAAGGAGCTGGCATGAACGCAATCGACAAAGTAGTGCAGCCTGAGTTGATGAATATTGAGCAGATGGTCAAACAGGTTTGTGCCCGAATCATGCCAGGGCGACCTCTGGATCAATGGATTGCAGTCAACCCCTTTTTTAACTGGTCTGATCGTACATTCGATCAGGTCAGTGAGGACCTTTCTCTTCGCGAGGGTGGCACGCTGTGGGCACCTGCATCGTATCTGGTTGAGCAGTTAAAATCCGGACGCATTCAGATTGAACATATTGAGGCTGCCGCGCGTGAGCTGGGTTTTGACGTGGTGTCTGCCTCGGAGCTCTCCACTAATTTGATGCAGCAAAACGGACCTCTGGACAGGTTGCCTCTTCTGTCTGACGTGTTGACTGAGACCTGGAATTTGAGAGCGCCGTTTGATTTCAACACGCAAATTACGCAACAGGTTTCTCAGTTGTGTGGCTCGGTATTTGATCAGGCTTTCTCATTGTGGAAGCCCGAACAGACCATCAGTTTGTTTGAGCATTGGAAGCGAAGCCTTCAAGAGAATCGAGTTCTGAGACAATCCGTTCATTTGAATTCGCAAATATGGCGCACCGTACAGGGCAGCGCGGGCGCGCTCGATTGTATTGCGCGTTTGTTGCCCGATTTGATGGGTGAGGACCAATCCGCTGTGCTTTATCTGCACGTGGTGCTTGCGCGTTTGCGCGGCTGGGCATCGTGGTGTGCTTACCGGGATCAAATGCAGCCAGAGGGTCGTCTTTTGGAGCAATTGCTGGCCATTCGCCTGGCATGGGAGGCTTTGCTGGATGATGGCCAGCGCGATGAGGGCTCGGTTTGGCACAACTGGCAGCTAAGCTGGAAGCAGATTGAAGCAATCGACCGCGAAGCAGCCATGAAATGGCGCAGACTGGCGCAACACGCACTTGAGCATGCGTGTCGGGCAGATATTTTCAGCGCTTTGAGTGGTCGGGTTGAAGTGGACTCAGGCGAAAAAACGGCCCGCTTGGTGTTCTGCATCGACACGCGCTCCGAGGTGTATCGTCGGGCCATTGAGCGACTGGACCCCTCCATCGAAACAGCCGGGTTTGCGGGCTTCTTTGGCATGCCTTTTGGCGTGGATCAAAGTTGGGGTGGGGAGGTAACGCCACATGTGCCTGGTTTGCTGACCCCACAGGCCCTTGTTAAATCCCAGCTAAGCGAATCGCTTGACAGTGTGGAGCGATTCCGGCGTTTGCCAGATTTGCCTGGATCCACTTTTACTTTTGTAGAGGCCTTGGGCGGCACCTATTTGGGCAAAATGATTCAGCGAAGACTGAAGCGTGCATTTCACGCCGAGTCGATGGTTCAGGTCTCTCCGGACATTGCGGAACTTGGGGATCTCGCCACTCGCGTTCAATGGGCTGATTCCATTCTCAGTGGCTTGGGATATCAATCGGACTGGCCCAAATTGATTGTATTGGTGGGCCATGGCAGTCAATCTGAAAACAATCCCTTGCTGGCTGGCTTGAATTGCGGGGCTTGTGGAGGTCAAACAGGGCAGTTGAGCTCCAGCCTGGCTGCCGATTTGTTGAATGATCCAGAGGTGAGGCAAGCCCTGAGAACACGTGCTGAAAGGGCGGTCGATATTGGGTCAGACACAGTTTTTGTGGCAGCTTTGCACAACACGGTCACCGATGAAATTCGGATGTTGCCTGCACGGCTCACGCCTCCGGCATTCATTGCCCAGCGTCTGGTCAAATTGAAGAGCGTGCTGGATGTGGCCAGAAAGGATGTGCTTTTTGAGCGGGCACATCTGTTGGGCGGTGGCAATGGGACCGATTTGCCGGACAGGGCACAGGACTGGTCGGAAGTACGCCCAGAATGGGCACTGTGCAACAACGCAGCAATCGTAGTGGCACCAAGAACCATGACTCGAGGTGTTGATTTGAAGGGGCGAGCTTTCCTGCTGGAATACTCGGCTGGCGACGATGTCTCAGGCGACACCTTGTTGGCCTGTTTGAACGCGCCTGTCGTGGTGGCGCATTGGATCAATCTGCAGTATCTCGCGTCCAGCGTCATGCCCAAATTGTACGGGGCAGGTAACAAGACCCTTCACAATGTGGTGGGCGGAAACCTGGGCGTTTTTGAGGGCAACGGTGGGGATTTGCGAATCGGCCTTGCGCAGCAGTCCGTGTTTGATCAAGGTCGGCTGATGCACGAGCCCGTCCGATTGAACGTCATTGTGGCGGCAAAGGCCGACTTCATTGCCAAGACGGTCTTGCGAAGTCCCAAAGTGGCTGAGCTGGTTCGCAATCGTTGGATGGCTGTGTTCTCGTGGCAGGACGGGGTATTTGAGCGGGTGATTCCCTGATACCCAAGCTTTCCCTAGTTGTCACGTTTGTTGACAAGCAGGATGATGTGAGTGTTTAAGAGACATACACCACAGGAGCAGTACTTCCAATGAGTCAACTATTTACGCCATTTCAAATTGGGTCTTTGAATCTCGAAAACCGGATCATTATCGCGCCCATGTGCCAGTATTCCGCAGTGGACGGGAATGCAACGGACTGGCACCTGATTCATTTGGGTCAGCTCTCACTTTCTGGCGCTGGCATGTTGATCATTGAAGCCACAGCTGTTTCTCCCGAGGGGCGTATTTCTCCGCAAGATCTTGGTCTGTATTCGGATGACAACCAGCATGCACTGGCTCGCGTGGTCAACAGCGTGCGTCAATACTCTGACATGCCATTGGCTATCCAGTTGGGTCACGCGGGTCGAAAAGGTTCTAGCCGGCAACCCTGGGAAGGCGGAACGCAACTTCGCCCCTTCGATGCAGAAGGTTGGCAAACTGTTGCACCTTCAGCTGTTCCGCATGCGCAAGGCGAAGAACCCCCCGTTGCGCTGGATCGAGGTGCCTTGGCCCGTATCCGCGAAGATTTCGTGGTGGCTGCGCAGCGTGCCGTGCACCTCGGTTTTCAGGGCATTGAAATTCATGCCGCGCATGGCTATTTGTTGCATCAGTTTTTGTCACCTTTGGCCAATCGCAGAAACGACGAATATGGTGGCAGCCTGGAGAACCGTTTGAGATTCCCCCTGGAAGTGTTTAAGGCCGTGCGTCAGGTGGTACCCGTCAATGTGCCTGTCTGGGTGCGCATTTCAGCGTCAGACTGGGTTGAGGGCGGCTGGAATCTCGATGAGAGCGTGGCCTTTACTGCCGAGTTGAAAAAGTTGGGTTGCGATGCCATTCATGTGTCCTCTGGTGGTGTTTCTCCCGATCAGAAAATCCCGGTGGAGCCCAACTATCAAGTTCCCTTTGCTGAACGCATCAAACGCGAAGTCGGCTTGCCGACCATTGCTGTGGGGCTGATTACTGAGGCTCAACAAGCGGAGTCAATTCTGACAACCGGGCAGGCCGATGCGGTGGCCTTGGCACGTGCAATGCTGTACGACCCACATTGGCCTTGGCATGCGGCCGCAGAATTGGGTGGGCAGATCAGGGCGCCCAAGCAATACTGGAGATCGCAGCCTCGTCAGTTTAAAGACTTGTTCAAAGCAGCGAGTTTTGGGCAGAGATAACAGACAAGGGTAAAAAAAAACCAGCCGCAGGGGCTGGTTTTTTATTGGTATGGTGGTGGGGTGGCTTCCAGCAGCCAACTGCGTTGAATGTGCGCAATACCGGAGTGCCGGCAAGTTGCGAAAGGCTGCGGGTTCCAGCGAAAAGTGGGGCTTGACAGACCAAAATCGCGGACGTTCGAGCTGCTTTCTCGCGTGACAGGTTGTCAAGCATTCAACTTCACAGACAGTCTGCCCAGTTCAATTCCCATTTACGGAATCGAACCCGCGTCCGCAACGGCAGCGGTGCGGCGAATAGACCAGCCTATCGCCGCATTAAATGCGGCGAATAACTTGCGCTTGCGGAGAATGCGCCTCATAATCTCCGCATGAACAGCGGCGATTACACTTACATCTGGCAGGCCAGCGACTGGCCGAGTTGGCGCTTCGACTTGGCTACCTTGGCCCGGTCGTTGGCTGACGTCAGCCGCGCCCAGGGCCTGCTCATGGGGCGGCTTGCCGACGTGGGCATGACCTTGCGCGACCAGGCAAGCCTATCGGCGCTGACTGAGGACGTCGTGAAGACCAGCGAGATCGAGGGCGAACAGCTCAACGTCGAGTCTGTCCGTTCGTCCATCGCCCGCCGGCTCGGCGTCGACATCGGTGCGCTGACCCCGGTGGACCGTCATGTCGAAGGCGTGGTCGAGATGGTGCTAGACGCCACCGCCAACTGCAACGCCACGGTCACCCGAGATCGCTTGTTCGGGTGGCACGCAGCCCTGTTCCCCACTGGCTATTCCGGCCTCGTCCGGATCAACGTTGGCGGCTGGCGCGACGATGCCACCGGTCCGATGCAGGTAGTCTCTGGCCCGCTGGGGCGCCAGCGCGTGCATTTCGAAGCACCGCCGGCCGACTGGCTGGGGTTCGAGGCCGACCGCTTTCTGGCCTGGGCCAACGGCTCGTCGAACGAGCCGCTGTTGATCAAGGCAGGGCTTGCTCATCTGTGGTTTGTCACCTTGCATCCATTCGACGACGGGAACGGCCGTATCGCCCGTGCCATCGGCGATTTGTTCCTAGCCCGTGCCGATGGCAGTCCCCAGCGTTTCTACAGTCTGTCGGCGCAGATCCAGCGGGAACGCAAGGCCTACTACGACATCCTGGAGCGGACTCAGAAAGGGTCGCTCGACGTCACGGAGTGGCTCACCTGGTTCCTTGATACGTTGCACCGTGCCGTCGACCAGGCGCAGCACACGCTCGACGCGGTCCTGGCCAATACGAGATTCTGGCAGCATTGGGCCACGACGCCGCTGAACGAGCGACAGGTGAAGCTGCTCAATCGTCTGCTCGATGGCTTTGAAGGGAAGCTCACCAGCAGCAAGTGGGCGGCGATCGCTAAGTGCTCACCGGACACAGCATTGCGCGACATCAATGACTTGCTGGTTCGCGGCGTGTTGCGGAAAACAGATGCTGGTGGTCGCAGTACCAGCTACGAGTTGAACGATTTGGCCGACAGGGAATGACTTGACTCGTGTGCGGAACAACGCCTTCATGGGCTCCTGCCAACTCATTCGCAAGGAGACCAAGATGGACGTCGTGCACCTCAATCAAAAACAACTGGCCGCCCGCTGGAGCGTCAGCGAGGCCTCCCTCGAACGCTGGCGCTGCGAGGGTATTGGTCCCAAGTTCCTGAAAATCTGCGGTCGGGTGCTCTACCGGCAGGTCGACATCGAGGCCTACGAAGAGTCGTGCTTGGCAACGTCGACCAGGACCGTTGCGACTCAAGCCGGTACAGACTGAGAAATGTTCCGTTTCGTCGGTAGATATCAACAAGTGACGACGTTTCGGAACACGCGGTGCCCGCGACGGCGGTTGCAAGCCAAATTGCCGGTGCATTGAAAGTCTGCGGTCCGCAAGCGCAGACCGCTCAAGCAATTCGTTGAATATCTGCGTATTCTGGCCGAAACTGGACACGGTTTCTGGCTGAAACTGGACACCGTTTCCAGAGCAAGC
>NZ_BSOJ01000014.1 GCF_030160455.1 Limnobacter litoralis
TTCTCAAGTTTACTCAACTCCGCGTAGACCCAAGGGAGTCGGGGGAATAAATCAGTGTGTCCCTAAATAGGCTCCACCTTGATAACCCACTGGCCCTTCGTAAACAGTCGTGCCTTTTGGAATCTTGATTGCGTATACCGCATCAACCGGAGACGAACTCTGTAACTCCAAAGTATCTGGGTTTATCCACTGAGGCTTAACAGCATTGTCAATGCGTACCTTCGCCACTGACTCAGGTGGGCTTGCATTAAACCATTGCCCAAGCGCCTTTTTACCGCCCCCCCGAGGCTCCGCCTCTGTAGTAGATCGTATCCTCTTGCAACACTTTTTGATTGTATTTACCGCCAGCAAAATTGGCAGCCGGACTTCCAGGCAATGAGGCTAGCGGACCAGGATTTTCTACCATATTAAAATGATAGACCTCACACACCAACCCCAACGGATCCACCCAACTCACCGGGTTTGGCACGTACTGGTAGTTGTTCAACCCACCCATCAAACCAATCGGGTCTTGGGTGGTGAACTGCCCACACTCTGGGTCGTAGTAGCGATGTCGGTTGTAGTGTAGCCCGGTTTCCTCGTCGAAGTACTGCCCCATAAAGCGCAGGTTTTGCGTGAAGCTTCGGTCTGGGTGATCATCAACGTGCACGTCGCTGCCGGCTACTTTCAGTTGCCGCTTTAGCGCCCCGTACGCCCGATACTGAGCAGCCCAGATTATTTGACCTTCTGCATTGCTGACTTCTTGTGGCGTGCCCAAGTGGTCGGTGTGGATGTGATACACCGCGCCTTCTGGCCGTGCTGCGTCTGTTTTGACCACCGCCACAGGTTTGAAGCTTTCGCCGTTGCCTTGCTCGGGCTCGAACAAATAGGTGCTGCTTTCGTTGCCCTTGGCTGCGCTGGTCTGTACCTCTTTCAGCAAACAATCGCCCAGCCAGTAAAAGCGCGTCTGATCGTCTTCACTGACTTTTAAAATTCGCCTGCCCAGTGGGTCGTACTGGTAGCGGGTTTGTTCGCCCTTGGTTTGCACCAGGGCCAATTGGCTGTGGGCGTTGTAGCGGTAGGCCTGCCTGAAGCGCTGGCCTTTGCCCCAACGTTTTTCGGTGCGGCGGCCCAGCGCGTCGTAACTGAAGTGCTGGTCACCTTGCATGGCCAGCCGATTTCCAGTTGCGGCAGGTTGAGGGGGCTGGCTGATTTGATCGCTTTGTTCGGCATCGATCATGCCAAGCAAGTTGCTGGCGGGGTCGAACAGAAACTGCTCGGGCACAGGGCCTTGCACGCTTTTCAAGCGGCTTAGCGGGTCGTAGTGGTACTGGGTGGTGCCGCGCAGCAGGTCGTCAATTTGACCAATACGCCCCTGGGCGTCGTAGTGGTAGCGCCGTTCAATGATGGCGCTTTGTTTCAAGGTGCGCTCTTTCAGCGTGCGTTGTTCCAGCAGCCTTCCTCGCGGATCGTATTGGCTTTCCGTACACAGCTGGTTGGAATGCGTGCGTGCGGTTTCAAGCCCCAGGTCGTTGTGTTGCAGGCCTAGCAGCTGCTGACCGTTGTAGGCCATGGTTTGAAGCTGGGCGGTGCCGGTGGGGCTTTCGTCCCACTGGTAGGTGATGGCTTCCTGCTGTGTACCCTCGCCCTGCGGCTGTTCAAGCGTGGTTTGGGTGCGTTGCCCCAGCGCGTTGTAGGTGTGGGTCAGGGTAAGGTCGCCCTGCTTTTCCTGCGCCAGTTGGCCGTCGTCGTTGTACGCAAACTGCAGTCTGGTGTGGGCATTGCGGGCAGTCGAAAGGCGGCCCAGCGCGTCGTATTCAAACTGGCTGGTGCTTTGTGTGGTGCCACTGTGGAGCTGGCCCAGCGCGCAGTGGTCGATGGCCACCAGTTCGAGCACCTGGCCAAGGGCGTTGCGCTTGTACTGGGTGCGGGCCAACACTTGCAGCGCGGCCGGGGTTTTGGGGTTGGGGTCCACCTCCATGCTGGCCAGCAAGTGGCCGGCGCGGTTGTACTGGTAACGGCGGGTGCGCCCGTCAAAGCCCTGTTCTTCGATCAGGCGCTCGGCTTGGTCGTATTTCAGGTGGTAGCGCTCGCCTTTCTCGTTGGTCAGACCGATCAGGTTGCGTTCGCCGTCGTAGTGGTAATGCAGCTTGCTGACCAGTTTGTCGCCCTGGTACAAGGCTTTGTGTTCCACTTGGCTAAGGCCGTTGTAGGCGTATTCAAGGCGCTGGTGCGCGTTGGCAATGCTGGTCAGCAAACCCTGGGCATTGTATTGGTAGCGCGTGGTTTGGCCCTGTGGGCTTGTAACCGCGGTGCATTGGCCCAAAGCATCGTATTCAAAGCGCTGAATGGATTCTTGCCCGTGGGCGTTGGGCGCCACAATGGCGGCCACGTTGCTGAAGCCGCCGCCCTCGGTGTGCTGGTAGCGAATGTGCTGGCCAGTGGGCGTACGCACGGCCTGCAGTTGGCCTTTGTTGTTCCAGACGTAGCGGGTGGTTCGGCCTGCAGGGTCGGTGTGGCTTTGCACCAGCCCTTGGGCCGTGTAGGTGTAACGGTGGCCCTTGTACTCGGTGGGCAGCAAAGTATCGCTGTTCTCAAAGGTGCGAATGTGCCCAGCCTTGTTGGTGTGGCTTAGCAAGCGCCCTTGCGCATCGTAGGCAAACAGATCGGTGTTGCCCAGCGGGTCGGTTTGACGCAGCAAGCGGCCGTATTCGTCGTATTCAAACTGAACAATGCCACCCTCAGGATCGGTGATTTGGAGCGGCAGCCCTTGCGCATTGAACTGGTAGGTGGTGCGCCCGCCCCGGGTGTCGATGACCGCACTTTGTCGCGCAGCCGGGTTCCATTCAAAGCGGTAGTGGTAGGTTGCTTGCCCATGGACTGGGTCGCCCCATTGCTGCACGCAGCGGGCCGATTCGCCCTGCCCTTCCCATTCAAAGTGAAAGGTGTAGCCCGTCTTCAGGCTGCGCGTGGCAAACACATGGTGCTGGTAGGTGTAATGCTCGGCCTGCCCCAGCGCGTCTGCTGCGCTGGCCAGGTCGGGGCGCTTGTCTTCACCCAGGGTGTAGGTGTAGCTTGCCAGCGTTTGCTGGCCGCTTTGTACACTGGTCAACAGCCCGTCTTGCCAGTGCAGCCTGATTTCACGTCCTTCGGTGTTGGAAATGCGAACGGGTAGACCGCTTGGGCTTTGGTCGTAATGAAAGTGGATGGCGTTGCCGTGGGGGTCTTGGTAGCGGGCCAATACCCACTGCCCTGCCGCCACTTCGGACTGTGGCTGGAAGTGCCTCTCGATGTGGCTGTCGGGGTTTTGCGTGGCTGCGCTTGACCGAACCATGAAAAGGCCATCTTTTTGCTGCAATTCAAGCTGCTCATGCGGGTTAACGGCATGGATGCAGCCTTGCGGCCAGTCGAAGTAGATCTCGCGACCCTCTTGGTCGAGCAACACCATTTGCGCCTTGCCTGCGTGCTGCCTGGCAAACAGGCGCTGACTGATGGGGCTTGCCCAACCGCAGCCCATGCCCGTGTTTTTAAGCTGGTTGGATCGATAGGTGCGCTGCCAAGGCAGTGAAATATTGCCCTGCAGTGCAAAGTCGGTGAGCTGCAGCAGTTCGGCCCCGGTGAACATGTCAATCGGTTCGCCACCGGTGCAGGTGTTGGCGGCGCAGCGGGCGTTGGCGCCTGCAGTTTTTTCTGCTTTAGCAACCGTCTTCTCAGCCGATCTTGCCATGTTGGCTTCTTTGTCTGCTGCCTTGGCTGCCGATTTCAAAACACTCACCGATTCAGCAGCCTGCCCTGCCGTGGATACTTCCTCTACTGCACTGGTGGGTTTGACAATTAATCGATACAGATCGGTCATCAAGTCAATTGCATGGCGGGAAAATGGGCCAACCATTTCCGACACTTTCCGCGCCGTTTCGGTACCCGCAACAGCTGCCTTGGCGGCGTTGGATCCCACTTTCAGAGCGGTGCCTGCAGCAGCGGTTAAGTCTGCTGTGGAAAGTGCCAAAGCCAGTTCCAGACAAATTCTGACCACACCTTCTGAGCCACCACGCAAAGCCATCAACAGACTGGTGGATTCGCCCTGCCCCAGAATGAACAAATAAATGGCCTGAAAGATTCGGGGGTGACGAAACAGAATGTTGAGAATATAGATGCCCTGTTCAAGTGCCTTTCGAAGCAATGCATCCGAGTTAAAAAAGCCGTAGCCAGCAACAATCAGATTTTTCTGAAGCTGTTCAAAATCTGACTTGCTGATGTCAAAGTGAAAATTGCCAACAGCTTGGGCAATTCCATGGGGAGCACTGACGACGACCTCTGCCAGATCGTCAAGACCTTTGACAAAGCCTTGAGCGCCCTTTTTTCCACCCTCTAGTACTGCACCACCATACAGCTTTGCCTTTGCCAACCAGGATTGATGAACTAGATTGGCCTGTTCTTTGTCATAAGCCGCCCACCTGGCCACCATCAGTCCGCCCAATTCAATAATCAGTTTGTTCTCAAGCTGGGTAATGCTGTTGCCACTTGCCTGTCCGTCTTCGGTAGCAACCCAGAAAAAACTGTTTGACTTGAGCAGGTTTGCGTAATTGTCAGCGTTGTCAGGCAGCCGGACAGCGCGTATTTGGGCGCTCGCCAGTGCGTCTTCAACGAGGTCAATCAGTTCTCTGCCTTGCGGGTGATTGCGAGCATGCACATCGAAAAGCTCAAAGCACTGCGCGATTTCGAGTGCGTTCGACTTGTTTGTGCCATAGCCCGCATTGGGAAATGACAAAAACATTTCCAAATCCACGTTTGAATGTGCGATGCGATGAAGAAGCAACCAGGGAGACAACTGAACAGACGCGCCTACAAATAACCACAGACGATTTGGAAACTCCCGTACCAACAACTTCTTAGTGCTGGGCAAGGGGTTGGCAGACAGTGAAATGAATTGCGACACGCGTTTGACCTGTGGAGTGCAGACAAACCTGCAACCCTACAGGGATGGGCTGGATGGGGAGAAATGTGCCTAGGGTGGGTGATACCGAGTGGATGAGTGCGGATTAAAACATCAGAGGCAAGATGTTGGCGAGTATTTTGCGGACCTGTATCCTTCCGTCAGAACCCACCGCACTCGCAACAAATCGACAGGTACTATGCACTTTCCACCACGTTATCCTTGGAGTAACTTTCCGCCCGTATCCATTCATTCACCTGAAAGTGCAGTTAAGAAGCACCCCCTTTACAATGCATCGAAATCGGGTGATCCGGAAGCTGCGTTCAGGTTGGTGAGCGAGCTAGTGTCGCCAAGCGTTACTAAAAGCCTAATAGACCGCTATGCAACCGAGCTACCCATCCTGGTTTCGGCACATGCCTTGGAATCTAGTGGTGTAAATGCGATTCCTGCTGCATTGGCTGAGTTGCTTGAAGAAAAAACTGGCTTCGAATCCGACACTGACGTTGTACAAACCAATGTGGTAAGCCACACCGGTGCAAGCGGAATACATCGCATTGCCCATCAGGCGATGTTTACAGGAACTATTATTCGCAACCGGAATTACTTGCTCGTTGACGATTTCGTAGGCCAAGGCGGCACATTGGCAAACCTGCGAGGTTACATTTTAGACAAAGGCGGTCGTGTGGTTGCCGCCACTGTATTGACCGGAAAGCCCTACTCGGCCACAATATGCCTAGAATCTCAAACTTTACAAAGACTTAGAGATAAACATGGAAAAAATCTTGAGTCCTGGTGGCCGGACAAGTTCGGTCACAGCCTCGACTGCCTTACTGAATCAGAAGCAAGATATCTCGAAAAAATCGAGAGTTTTGAGTCCATCCGATATCGGATTGCTCAAGCAGAGCAAAGCTGAAATCGTCGCACAAATCAAAAACAAGGCAAAGCGATCTACAGCTATTTGAATTTTCAAGCGCCTTGTGAAGGTTAAAGACCTTTAAAATCGCAGATAATGGAGTCTTGTCTAACTTCTGCGTCAGCGGGCAAGCATGAAAAAACGTGTTTTGGTGACTGGTGGGGCCGGCTTTTTGGGTTCACATCTGTGTGAGCGGCTGTTGAACGACGGGCACGAGGTGATTTGTGTCGACAATTTCTTCACCGGTTCAAAGGAAAACGTGGCCCACCTGCTGTCGAACCCCTATTTTGAGCTGATTCGGCACGACGTCACCTTCCCGCTGTATCTGGAAATCGACGAGATTTTCAACCTGGCCTGCCCTGCCAGCCCAGTGCATTATCAGCACGACCCGGTGCAGACCACGAAAACCAGCGTGCACGGGGCGATTAATATGCTGGGCTTGGCCAAAAGGGTGAAGGCGAGAATTTTTCAGGCCAGTACCAGCGAAGTGTACGGCGACCCGGAAGTGCACCCCCAGCCAGAAAGCTACTGGGGGCGCGTGAACCCGATCGGTTTTCGAAGTTGTTACGACGAAGGCAAACGCTGCGCTGAAACGCTGTTTTTTGATTACCACCGACAACACGACCTGAACATCAAGGTGGCACGCATTTTCAATACTTACGGGCCGCGCATGCACCCGAACGACGGGCGGGTGGTCAGTAATTTCATCGTGCAGGCCCTACGAGGCGAACCCATCACGATTTATGGTGAAGGCAACCAGACCCGCAGTTTTTGCTATGTGGACGATTTGATCGAAGGATTCATCCGCTTGATGAACACCGAGAGAGGATTCACCGGCCCCGTAAACCTCGGAAATCCGGGTGAGTTTACGATGCTGGAACTGGCCAAAAAAGTGATCGAACTAACTGGCAGCAAGAGCGAATTGACGTTTAAACCCCTGCCTGAGGACGACCCGAAACAACGCCAGCCTGATATTACGCTGGCGAAGGAAAAGCTGGGGTGGGAGCCGACAGTGAAGCTGGAAGAAGGTCTGCAAAAAACTATTGATTACTTCGCCGAAACATTGATCAATTCAAATGTGTGAGGCACTTATTCATAATTCTCACATTCAAGCTAGAAATATAGTTTAAATAGTAAAACTTAAAGCAAGAATCCCTAGAAATCCCCATCATCCTGAATCTGCAGAGAGATTTAAGAAAGGCCACTGCCTTATTTAAGTATACCAAAAAAATACTACATTCCGCAAACTTAGAAATACTTGAAATTGAAATTTTATATAGGTATTTCTCACCGAATTTAGTCCAGTTTTCTCTATTCCATTTTTCGGGATGAATTAGATGCCCAACAGCATTTTCCTCATAAATCATTAAATTAATGTTTATTTTCAAGAAAAACACCGCAATAAAATGATCCCACCACGGTTCACCAAACACAAACCCACTGGGGTCTATTAATTTAAAATTTTTCGCTTTAGACAAAAATACATCAAGCCCCACTGCATAGGATTCGCCACCGACGGAGTCGAGTTTTTCTAAATTCAAACGACGGAAAGCACAAACCTCATTATTTTCGATAACCTTTATTAATTCAAAAATCTTTTCTTTGTTTAGAAAAAATACATCAGCATTCCCCAATATCACAAGATCATCATCATCAAGAGTTTTAATAAAATCAATGAAATCTGATAAAAATACTAAAGGACGACCAACTAGAATTTTCGCATCCTTTGAAGTACGCTTTACGTGAAGATTCGATTCAAAATTTAAATTAAAAAACTCATTTTCAGAATTAAAAGAAATCAAAAAATCAGCAACCTCAGACCAACTTTGAATGCAGAAAGTCTGATAACTTTCACCAATATCAAGGCCAGACTTGTTAACCCTTGACAGTTTTGGTGGAATTGATGTTAAAAAGTACGTAGCCATTAATTATATATTCTGTTTGCGATTCGGAAATTTATCTTTTTCTTAATCCTATTATAAGAAAGGCTGAGTAAAGCAGTAAAAAATCTTAAGTAGGAAAACGAAGGGTGCACATCCACAAAATTTCTACAGTAATTAGTAAATTTTTCGTGAACATTTTCACCCCCACCTAACCATCCACCGAATAAGAAGGCATAGGCTAACCCAACTCTTCCATTCAAGACCAAGAAACTTGACAATGTAGCCATATATCCATTTCTTACCTCATTTTTTAAATTTTTAAAAGTAAGTGAATCTTGATGACTTCTAAAAAAAACCAATGGTTCACTTATCTGATAAGCACATCCCGTCTGCCACACAGAATTTAGCTGAACCATAACATCCGGCCCAGCACCATGAGAAAAAAAATCTGTTTGATATTTCGTCTGTATGTCACAATTAAGATATCTTTTAAAAAGATCTCTTTTTATAATCGCAGCACATGGACTGTAAGGTATGTCGGCCACCAAGAGACGTCGCAAGTACTCCTCTCTATCAATTAATCTGGATTTTTTAGTCCAGTAATATTGATATGATTTATCTACACACTCACCTAACTGCACAGTTGACACCACGATACCCAAATTTTTATTCGTGTTAAATGGCTTAATAAATTTCCTTAAAGCGCCCTTCAATAACAAATCATCACTAAATAGGATCTTTATATAACCACCTGTCGAATATTCTAAGCATTTGAGCCAGTTTCTTACAGGACCCACATTGGTCTCATTCTGATAAACATGCAGTCTTTCGTCCTTCTTCTCTAGCTCCTTGCAGATATGCATCGTCTTATCCGTGCTGCAATTATCCACAACAATCACTTCAAAGTTTGGATAGTCTTGATCAAGTGCAGAACGAATACATTCTTCAATAAAATCTTCACGGTTATAAACCGGAATTAAAACACTTATTTTGGGGAATTGGTTCATCGCTGCTCAACCCATTTGACCATGCGACTTACCCCCTCAGCACTGGATACTTGTGGCTTCCATCCAATCAGTTTTTTTATCTTCGCCAAATCGGCTACAAACACCCTTTGATCACTCTCTCTGGGCGGAAGGTTCGTGTAATTCATCTTGCATCCCGTTTCTTGTTCGAGCAGTGCAAACAACTCCAGAAGCGATAGGCTGTTCTCCATTCCGCCCCCAATGTTAAAGGCTTGACCTTTGATTCTCTCAATCTGATTCAGTGCCGTGTAATACAAGCTGATCATGTCATCGGCGTGCAGCACATCACGCACCTGTTTGCCACTTCCTGAGATCGTAAAGGGCCTGGTTTCTCCGTTTTTAATGTCAACAGCCTTTTGACAGAACCAACCCACCCAGCCCTGATCTACCGTGGCAAACTGCCGTCCCCCGTACATGGAGGAATGCCTGAAGACCACCGTCTTTAATCCAAAGATACGCGCGAAGTCCTGCATGTATTGATCTGCGGCACCTTTAGAACACCCG
>NZ_BSOJ01000015.1 GCF_030160455.1 Limnobacter litoralis
ATTCTCCTTGAACCAAAGTATAAAAACACTCCAGTTAACGAGTCCATCTTTCAGGGGCAAGGTCATGCCAATGGGGTTCGCAGTTCATGAGCGGCGTCGGCGGTAAAGCGCTTTTCACGGTTCAAGCCGCGTTGAATTCGTTCAAGCGCCATGTTAAGCGCATTCACCAAGGGTTTGATTTCATTGGGTAAATAATCGGTGCTGACCTGCTCGATTCGATGCGCTTCCAACTGGTTTACATCGCTGACGGCCTTTTTGATGCTGCCCAAAGACCGTTGAACGATGGCGCGCACTGCGAGGTAGCTTAACGGCATCATGAACAAGGTAAATAACAACAAATTTTGAAGAAAATGAGCCGAAATTTCCTGTCGATGCTTGATTGAATCCGAGATGAGTACGCGGATGTGCCCGTCTGGGCTGGTGTGGTTGTACACCCTCACCTTGCTGTGCTGGATGGTTTGCCAGCTAAAACCAGTGTGGTCCAAAGGGGCCAGGGGTCGGCTTGGTGCATTGGTGCTTTTGTACCGCAGCCGGTTGGAATCGTCCCACAACTGGAAAGACAAGTACTGATCGGTCAGCCCCATTTCAGAGTCGAAATCGGGTGGACGTCCCTCCGGAATTTCCTGAAATTCGTGATGCGACAGAAAGAGAAGCAGATTTGCCGTTTCGCTCAGCGAAGCATCGAACAGTTCGTTGCTTTCTTTTTCTGACAAGCGATAGATCAAACCAGCGCTGAATGTCCACAGCAGGAGAATCAACAGGAACAGAAAGGCAGTTAATCGTTGTCTGAGCGACCACGTCGACCCTTTTGCTTTGAACATCAAACAACCTGCCCCAATCGGTATCCAATGCCGTGTACGGTTTCAATGACCGGTTTGGCCAGCTTTTTTCGGAGGTGATGGATGTGAACCTCCAGTGAGTTGCTTTCCACCTCTTCCCCCCATCCATATATGGCTTCTTCAAGCTGTCCACGGCTTAAAACCTGTCCATTGCTGTTAAAAAGAGTCATCAGCACCTTGTATTCCTTGGCGGTCAAAGCAATTTCACGACCCTCGTACGCTACTTGTTTTCGAGCGGGATACAAGGTTAGTTTACCGTGTGAAACCGTGTCTTCTGCCCTGCCCTGCGAACGTCTGCAGCTTACCCGGATTCGAGCCGCCAATTCAGACAAATCAAACGGCTTAATGATGAAATCGTCTGCGCCGCCATCCAGATGTCGAATCCGTTCTGCAATTTCCTCTCGCGCTGTGATGATCAGCACAGGCATGGTGTGACCATTTTTTCGGGCATATTGAAGAACGTCATAGCCCTCCATGCCCGGAAGTCCCAGGTCAAGCACCAGGCAGTCGTAGGTGTGGGTTTCCATCGCGCCTATGGCCATTGCACCGTTTTCAATCCAGTCCACTGTGTAACCCTCGGTCTGCAGCCCCTTTCGAGTGGCCTTGCCCAGTAGTGGGTCGTCTTCAATCAGCAGGATTTTCATTCTCTAGTCTCACCATTCCGATAATAGTCTTAAGAATATCTCGACATTCTTAATGGCACCTTAAGATGTGCCTGCTACCTTTGCGATCTCCAAAGCAAAGTCAGGAAATTGGCAGAGATGCGACGTTTTCAGAGTTCGGGTGTACTAGGTCTATTTTTGATGTGTATGGCCGCAGCCATGCCTGTTTATGCCGCTGAAACGGCGCAACAGATCGTGATTTCAAAGGCACAACTGGATGCAGTCGCCATTCAAACGGCAATGCCCACGCCCCTGACTGCCAGTCAAGATGGAACTTTGACCTTGCGCGGCACCGCAGTGGCTGCGCCCGGTGCACAGGTTGCAGTTTCACTGCCCGAAGATGTTCTGCTGACCGCAGTGTTGCAAGGCAATTTGATTGAGGTTAAAGCAGGACAAGCTGTAGTTCGCCTGTCCAGCCCTGTGTTTGTGCAGTTGCAGCGCGACCTGGTGGATGCTGCTTCAGCGCATGCCATGGCCAATCGCGATTTGCAACGGGATCAAGCCTTGTTCAAGGATGGTTTAATTCCCAAAGTCAGGTTGGATCGCACGCAACAGGCCGCCATTCAGGCGAACGCAGCCGATCAGGCCGCGCGTCAACGCTTGAAGCTCATGGGTGTGCCTGCCTCTCAGATTGAGTCCATGGCAGCGGGTCATCTGGCAGCAGATTGGGTGGTTCCAGCGCCACGCAGCGGGCAAATTACAGGGCTAGAAAGTGCAGTTGGCGATCATGTTTCAGCCGGGAAAGTCCTGTTCAGTGTTCTGGACCCCAAGGCACTGGAACTTCGCCTGTACACCGACCCTGCCAACGCCACTCGTGTGCGCGCAGGTCAGCGAGTAACAATGGAGGGTTGTCCTCAAGCCGGCACAGTGATCGGGGTGGGAAGCAGCATTGAGGCCGGCAGTCAGTCTGTGGTTGTGCGTGCCGCATTGAAAGGAGATTTAGGTCAAACCTGCGTGCGGGTCAATCAAATCGTTTCAGCGCATCTTCAGCTCGACAAATCAGACTCAAGCCAAGCCGGCGCGGCCACAAGCCGGTTTAGTGTGCCCTCCTCTGCTGTGGTGTTTCAATCCGGAAAAAATTGGCTTTTTGTCCAGAATGAAAAGGGATTTCAGGCACTGTCGGTCCGAAAAGTGGCCGATGCCGATGACAAAGCGGTGATCGAACTGCCCGTTTCGGCGGCTAAGGGTCTTCAAAATGCCCGTGTAGCAACCCGTGGAATCGCATTGATCAAGGCCGCGTGGCAGGGCATGGGTGTTGCAGAATGAGCCGTCTGATCGCACTGGCCCTGTCGCAAAGGCTATTAACCTCATTGCTGGCTTTGGTGCTCTTGCTCTCGGGGTTGTGGGCGTTTCAAGGGCTTCCCATCGATGCATTTCCGGACGTGTCCAGCACGCAGGTCAAAATCATCCTGAAAGCACCGGGTATGACGCCCTCTGAGGTGGAATCGCGGGTTACTCGAATTGTTGAGCAGGAGATGCTGGGAATTCCGCATCAGGCCGTGTTGCGTTCACAGTCAAAATACGCCATTGCCGACATTACGATCGATTTCGACGAAGGAACCGACATTTACTGGGCCCGGCAGCAGGTGTCTGAAAGGTTGGGCAGTGTGCTGGCAGGCATGCCTTCCGACATCACAGGTGGCATGGCGCCCATCACCACGCCCCTGGGTGAAATGTTCATGTTCACCGTGGAAGGTCCGCAAAGTCTGGCCGAGCGCCGAAGCGTGCTGGATTGGGTGATCCGCCCCCAACTGAGAAACATCGTGGGTGTGGCTGATGTGAACTCACTGGGTGGCTACGTGCGAAGTTACGTGGTGTCCCCTGATTTTGAGAAATTGTCAGCCTTTGGCATCGGCATTGATGAGCTGAAGATGGCCATCGAACAGAACAATCAAAATGATGGCGCTGGCCGAGTCGACAAAGGTGAAGAAGCCCTGTTGGTGCGCAGTGAGGGTCGAATTCAATCGCCAGAGGACCTGCGCAGCATTGTCATTAAAGGCCGTGGCGCCCAGCTTGTACGCGTGGGTGATGTGGCCAAAGTCAGCATTGAGGGCTTAACGCGTTATGGCGCGGTCACCCAGAATGGCAAGCAAGAGACTGTCGAGGGGCTTGTTCTGGGCTTGAGGGGGGCCAACGCGCGTCTGCTGGTTGACCAAGTCAGCAAGCGGCTGGACGAGATTGCCAAAACCTTGCCGGCGGGCATGACCATCAAACCTTTTTACAACCGGGGCACCTTGGTTGGCAAAGCGGTGCACACGGTCACCAAGGCACTGTACGAGGCCATCGTTCTGGTTCTGATCCTCTTGGTGGTGTTTCTCGGCAATTTGCGGGCAGCGCTGGCTGTGGCAGTCATTTTGCCGCTTTCCGCTTTGGGTACATTTTTACTGATGCGCTGGGTTGGGCTGTCTGCCAACCTGATGTCGCTGGGCGGCCTTGCCATTGCGATAGGCATGCTGGTTGATGCGGCTGTGGTTGTGGTTGAAAACATTGAAGCGCGTCAGAGTGGATCAAAACATGCCGGTTTTTTAAATGCCATTTACGAGGCCACTCGTGAGGTGGCTGTGCCCATTACCTCCGGTATCCTGATCATCATGACCGTGTTTTTGCCCTTGCTGACGCTGGAGGGACTGGAAGGCAAGATGTTTGCCCCAGTGGCCTTGACGATTGTGTTTGCCTTGGGCTGCTCACTGTTGCTGTCACTCACCGTGATTCCGGCATTGGCCAGCATGCTGCTCAAACAGGGGCATCATCAAAGCCCCCGTTTTGTTCTGTGGCTAGAGCGTAACTATAGCCATTTCCTGAAGTCTGCCTTGGCCCACCCTCGTCAAATTTATGCAGTGGCACTGGTGTTGTTGGCCGGTGCGATTGGGGCAGTCAGCTTTGTCGGCAAGTCGTTCATTCCGACACTGGATGAAGGTGACATCATTATGCAGGTCGAAAAGCTGCCTTCCATCTCACTCGCTGAATCCTCTGCCATCGACTTAAGAATCCAGCAAGCCGTGATGAATGCCGTACCAGAAGTCGAGCGCATTGTGGCGCGGGTAGGCTCTGACGAGCTTGGTTTGGACCCCATGGGGCTGAATGAGACTGACACATTTATGGTTTTAAAGCCGACCGATCAATGGCGTTTCAAATCCAAAGACGAGTTGATTGAAGCCATCCGCAAGGCGGCCGGCGACATACCCGGTGTGAATATTGGATTTACACAGCCCATTGAAATGCGAACCAGCGAAATGTTGTCGGGTGTACGCGGAGATCTGGCTGTCAAAATATACGGCCCAGACCTTCAAACGCTGAATCAATTGGCCGAGCAAACTTTGAAAATGCTTGAGAATGTGCCTGGCTCACAAGACGTATTGACCAGCCAGGCTGTCGGTGTTCAATATCTGCAGGTCAGCCTGAATCACGACGTCATGGGGGCCATGGGTCTTTCGACCCTGGAGGTGCAGTCAATGCTTCGCCAAATGGTAGAAGGCATGCCCATCAGCGAAGTGCAAGAACTGGAACGTCGCACTCCATTGCTGATCCGTGCCGACAAAACCAGCCTGCAATCGCTAGCCCAGCTTCGATTGCCAACCCGGTCTGGGCAAATGGTTCCGCTTTCCTCCATCGCGACACTCACCGAGCAAGCTGGCCCGGTGCGAATTGATCGAGAAAATGCCTCACGGATGACCGTGGTGCGCGCCAATGTCAATGGCCGCGACCTGGTTGGTTTTGTGGACGAAGCGAAAAAGAACTTTGCACAACAAATCAAGTTGCCAACGGGTTATCGGGTCAGTTGGGGTGGGCAATTTGAAAACCAGCAAAGGGCCGCCAAGCGTTTGCTCACCGTCATTCCAATTGCACTTGGCTTGATTGTGCTGATTCTGTTTTTCACCTTGGGCAATGTGCGGCAGGCCGTTCTTGTGGTTTGCAACATTCCGTTTGCCATGGTGGGGGGCGTTTTTGCTCTGCTGGTTTCCGGGCAATATCTGTCAGTGCCGGCAGCGGTCGGCTTCATTGCCCTGATGGGTATTGCGGTGTTGAACGGGCTGGTACTTCTGACGGAATTCAACAATTTACTCAATGCCGGCAACACCTTGCAGCGCACGGTGCACCTGGGTTCGGTCCGTCGTCTCCGCCCGGTGCTGATGACCGCCTCCATTGCCGCTTTGGGTCTGATTCCCCTTCTATTTGCCACCGGGCCCGGTTCTGAAGTTCAAAAGCCCCTGGCTATCGTGGTCATTGGCGGTTTGGTGACTGCCACAGCCCTGACATTGCTGGTGATGCCAGCCCTGTTTCAGCGTTTTGGCGTCTCGGCCAAACAGCGCCTGGAGATTGAACAATGATTTTATTGACCATCACAGCCCCGCATCGTGAACAGGACTGGCTCAAAGGCCGACTACAGGACGCTGTTCCGGGCGACTATCGCATGTGGACTTCAGAGGTGCAAGAGTCAGGCCCAGGGGCCCCTCTTGAATCCACCTATGAACAGGTGACTGGGGCGGCCCGCATGGTGCGTGTTCAATTGTTGCTGCCGCAGGCAGACGCACAGGCTTTGATTGACAAATTGGGGCAGGGCCGGCATCCACAGCATGTCGAATGGATGATGATGCCCTTGCTGGAACAAGGAGTGCTTTGAATGTTTCGTCGTACCGTGATCACGTTGGCAATTGCCAGCCTTGCATTCAGCACTGCCAAAGCAGAGAACCTTGCACCCGCCAGCCTGCCCAAAGTAGAGGCCTTGGGCAGTTGGGTTGCCCCCGCCCTGCCCCCACTCGAAGTCGTCATGCCATTGCTGACAAACAGCACACGCGTGCAAACCGGCCTTGAGCAAAAAAAGATTGAACAGGCCAACAGCCGTCTGAGTCAGCAAAGCCCCTACGAGTGGGAGGCACTGGTTGCGACAAGGCACCGCAACGAACGGTTGCAGAATCTGAGTCAGCAAGACTACGAAATTGGCATTTCGCGAACCGTCAGAATTGGATCCAAAGCCAAAATTGATCAACAGATGTCAGGTCAGTACGGCGAGTTGGCGCATCTAACGGCGGCCGATGCCTGGCACGAAACGGCGCGTACCCTGAACGACTACTGGTTTGAGTTGCGTTACCAGCAGGCACGAGTCGCTCTTCTCCATCAACTCGCAGACGCCACCCTGACCTTTAGCAAACAGCAACAGCGACGCTTTGAGTTGGGCGAGATTTCTGCCACGGACAGCCAGCAAAGCAAGCTGGATTATCAAGCCCAGTTGGCTCAGCTTCAAGCTGCTCAGTTGGATGAACAACGCGCTGCAGCAGCCCTTCAGGAGCAGTTTCCGGGGTCCTCAGCCTTGATTCAGGGTCAGAAAGCTCCTCAATCCATGGAAAACAGGCTCGAGGAGCCCTTGCTGACCGACTCCGAGCAAAAAAACTGGATAGATCGGATGATTGAAGAGAATCATGGTCTTGAGTTGGCCAGGGTACAGTCTGAACTGGCCGCAAGCCAGGCCAGCCGCAAAGCCGCTGAAAAATTGGCGGACCCCACTTTGGCCTTGACCTATTCCAGAGAACGCAACAACGCCGAGCAAATTCTGGGGCTTCAGGTGAACTTTCCAATTGGGGGCGCAAAACGCAGTGAATTGGCTTTACAGGCACAAAGCCAGGCTGAACAATCCCGCCTTGCATTTGAGTTGGCAAACCGAGGTGCACAAACCCAGGCTACCCTCACCACCCAGGCATACACACAAGCTGCCGCTGCATGGAAGATATACGCCAGCACCCAACAGGCACAATTGGACCTGTTTCAGAAGCAGTTAAGGGCCTATTCTCTAAGCGAAATTAGTCAGTTCGAATTGCAAGCTGCGCGTTTGCGTACCGCACAGGTTCAGCTGGACGCCTTGAAAGCACGTCTGGATGCTGAAAAAGCGGCGGCTCGGCTTCTGATTGATTCACATGTGCTGTGGGCCGCACCCGAAAGCATTGAGTAGCAACCAAAAAAAATCCGGCTGGCCCAATCATGGGCTACCGGATAACAGGGCCAGTTCCACCTCAAGAACTGGCGCCAGCGGCAACAATCAGTTGCGTTTGTCCTCCAACTCGATTTTCACAGCCTTGACCCGGTTATTCGTGTTGTCAAACTGCCCCTTTACCTCAACACGCTCGCCAGCACTCAAATCAGCAACACTCCCATCTTCAAACTGGGCTGCGCTGTAATCCACCGTTGTGCCGTCGGTCAGGGTAAACAGGCTTGAACCTTGACTCAGACTGGCAATGACGCCATGAAGTTCAAAACTGTTGTTGGAAAATGTAGAGCCGCCTGTGGACTTGCATTCCACATTGTTCGCGACCAGGGTTCCATTGCTGAGATTGCCCTTGACCTCTACATAGGGTGTCCCTGTGGTGATACCGCAAACGTCAGAGGCACTTGAGTAACTGACATTCACGTTTTGAACCGTAAAGGTCAGGGTGTTACTGGTCGTGTTCAGTGTGCCGTTTTTCGCCAGACCGTAAAGCTCGTTTCTACCGCCATCTTCTTTTTCCCGCTCGGCCTCTGTAGTAACGCGCGTGGCCTGTAATGTTGTGCCGTCATAGTTGCCCTTAACTTCAACAAACGCACCCACGGTGACCTGAGTCAAACCACGAAGCGAGGCGCCGCTGACGTTTACAGGCAGATCCGCGATTGTGAAAGTGTTCGGATCTTGATCGCCGGCATCATTTTGCACATAGCCCTCGATTTCAATCGCTGAATTCGCAAATTGGTCTTTTGCAGTTTTTGAAATAAGCTTGGTGGCTTGCAGGGTGGTGCCACCAGCAGTCAAGTTGTTACCGACCACCTTTACAAGCTGACCATTCGCCAGCCCGGTTGGCGCGGGTTGAACCCCACTGTAGTCAACAGTCAAGCCTGTGCCGATCTGAAAACTTGTATTGCCGGTGTTCAGGTTGGTGATTTGTCCCTGTGCTTCGTATACATTGCTGGCTGGTGCCATTGTTTTTTTAACCACCAAAGTGGCTTGATAGCTTCCGTCCGGTTTTGCGAGGGCATACACCTCCACGTAATTTCCCGCAGCAAGACTGGCAAAACTGCTGGCTTGGTCTTGATAGAAAGTGCCAGTATCCACAGTAAACGTCTGACCCAGCAACGTGAACTGGTTTGCACCAGAATTCACTGACGAAATGGTCCCAGCGAATTCCTTGTCCACGAGAATGTCGTTGGCCATACATTCAGTGCCTGTAGAATCGCTGTTACCATCAATTTGTACTTGCATGCCCATGTACAGATTGTCGGTACCCAACGGATTGCCGAGGTCATCATGCACCTTGGATTGAATGGTCGACCAACGACACCCGTTTATGACAATCGAGCCAAATCCCCTGATGGGGCCGGACGCAGATGCGGGTGCTACCGAAGCAGGCAAGGTGCTTGCGCCTCCTCCGCCTCCGCAGGCTGCCAAGGCGCTACCGACTGCAAGCACGATGACGAGCAATTTCAAAGGCACTGAAGGTGTGACGATCTTGACTTTGATGGACATTTCAAAATTTCCTGTAACAATTGGAATGCTGTGTGCACTCGCAAATTTAAATGATCGTTAAACAGCTGAATCTAAAATTAAGCAACCATTGGTAACACATGGTTACACATCACAGGCGGAGTGTATTCGTGAAATTGAGTGGTATTTTCCTGGCATTAATTGCCTTTGGCGCACAGGCCAATAACACGCGATTGGTCATTCAGTTCAAGCAAACGGACCCCCATCGCCAATCTGTACTGCAAAGCAAAGACCTGCAAAGTCGTCTTGACGAGGTTGCCAAGGTTGTTGGAACGCCCTTGCCCAGTTTGCGGCGATTTGGCAACCATGGCAGCGTAGTGTCAATACCATCCGGTCATAATGTGGACCAGATCGTTCAGCGACTGCAATCCGACCCCAGCGTTCAATCTGTGGCGCTTGATCGTCGCATTCGTATTCGCGCCCAGTCTTCGATTGTGGGTCTTCTCAACGCATTGGATCCGTCCCATCAAGCAAGATCCTGGAACCTTCAGGACAAGTCCACTCAGCCCGCCTCTGCCAACGTGTTTCCTCTGTTTACAAACCATCACGGCACAAGCCCGACAGTGGTGGCAGTGCTCGACACAGGCGTGCGCTTTGATCACCCTATGCTGTTGGGGCACCTGTTGCCCGGTTACGACTTTGTCAGTGATGCATTCAACGGCAATGATGGCCAAAGCACCGGTGCCAGTGACCGTGATGCCGACCCCACAGACCCCGGTGATGGCGTGTCCGCCACCGATCTGGCAGCCGACCCAGGGTGCGGCTCTGTCAGCAGCTCTTCTTGGCATGGCACCTTCACCGCCGGCATGATTGCTGGAAACCCCATTGCGTCCGAAGGCGTTTTTCCAATGGACTGGAATGCAGTGGTTGAGCCCGTGCGCGTGCTTGGCAAATGTGGTGGCTACACCACCGATTTGGCCGATGCCATTCGATGGGCTGCCGGACTTTCTGTAAACGGCGTGCCTGCCAACCCCTACCCCGCCAAGATAATCAACCTCAGCCTTGGCGCAAGTGGGGCTTGTGTCAATGCCATTGAGGGCCAGGCTGTGGCCGATGCGCGAGCCGCCGGGGTTTTGGTTGTGGCTGCTGCAGGCAACAATGGTGGCTCTGTGGACACACCCGCGAACTGCCCGGGCGCCCTTGCAGTGGCAGCCACGGATCAACAGGGTTTGAAATCAAGTTACAGCAATTTCGGATCCCCGGTCGCGCTAACTGCCCCTGGCGGGGACTCCGCCTATCCCATGTGGGGTGCCGGCAACACGGGCATCGCTGGGCCACTGACCAACACCTACAGCGCTAAAATTGGAACCAGCTTTGCGGCCCCGCAGGTGTCTGCAGCGCTGGCAATGGCCCACGCATTGAACCCGAGCCTTAGCTCCGATCAATTGGTTGCCCAGTTGCTTGCAACCACTCGTCCATTCTTGAGCACGTCAGGCTACCCGGCTTGCAGTACATCCAGCACAGGTACTTTTTGCAATTGCACCACTGCCACTTGCGGTTCCGGAATGCTCGATGTTGATCAGTTCATCCGTCGAGTGTCCGCAGCGCCATTGGTGAACCTGTACTCCAATTCCGGAACGGTCATTCCGCCCGGGCAATCCAGTCAGTTTTCTGCCCAGGGCAGCATCAGCAGCCAGGGCGTTGTGGCTTCAAGCGCCAGCTTTTCCATCAGCAATGTTCAAAAGTCCGATTTCACAGCGCCAGACCCCACGCTGAGTGTCTCTGGACTTGATGTCAATGTGATGGCACCCCAGGGCGTTCAGGCTTTCAATCTGACAGCCACATTGGGCGACGGCAGCAGCGTGACAGCACCCATTACGGTGGCAACAGCCGGCTCGACTTCGCCGACGCTGCTGGCCGGGCTTTTGTCCCCATTGGTGAACAACACAGACGCCATTTCACTGGTGGGTGCCACCACAGGCACCAACCCTGCGGTTGGAGAGAACTCTACAACGGGTGGCAGCAATGGGAGTACAGGTGGCGGTGGTGGCGGTTCATCACCAGCCTTGCCTGGCCTTGTCATCTTGGCAGTCTTGTTGGCTCTGTATCGGTGCAGATCTACTTAAGGTTTATTGTAAGTAACTGTTTTATATGGTTTTGTTTCAAGGCAACATTAGAATGAATACTCCAATCATTGCCATTGCGCAATGATACAGTTCCAATACTGACTAATTAGTCATTAATTTGAAGGAGTATCTCACCATGAAAGCACTGCGAAATTATCCTGGCGTGCTCACGATCTTGTTGGTGGCAACCGCCTTGGCAATCAATGGACTGGTCGAGTACATCGACTATCAACTGGCAGGACCCAGTTTCCTTGCCGCTTTGGGCTGTGTTTTTTCTGCGCTTTTGATCGTCGGCGTGTACGAATTCAAAAGCTTTCGATCAAACCGCAAAGCGCTGAAAGCCCCTTCAAAGGCTTGATCAATTGTTGAATGGGCGCTTCGCAGCGGCGTCTTCCGCTGCGATGACCGCCTGAAGATTACGCTGGGTGCTGACGGTCAGTGGATCCTTCTCACCCAGCAAATCTTTGCGGATGATGTAGGCCCTGCTCAGAGCCTGTTCTGCCCGCTGAAGATTGCCTGCCCGAAACAAGACAACGCCAAGGTTGTTCAAAGACTGACTGGTTCGTAAATCGTTGGGGCCGAAAGCAGTTTGCCGAACGTTAAATGCCTCTTCGTAGTGCATAGCGGCAGTGGGCAGATTGTTGTCTTGCATCTCCATCGTGCCCAAAAATGTCAATATTTCAGCGCGAATGGGCTGGTTCGCGTAATAAGTATCGGTGTTAACTATGTTGGCCAGCTCTTCAAAACGTGCCTTCGCCTGGTCCGCCTGCCCGAGATCCATCAACGCCACCGCGTGGTTCAGGCGTGTGTCGATGGTTTTTGGATTGTCAGCGCCGAGCCGAATTTCATACACAATGCGCGATCTTAAAAATGCATGTTCTGCTTTATCAGCCTCTTTCTGTTGCGCGTAAAAGGTGCCCATCGAATCATAGACAACCGCCGAAGGCACTGAACGCTCACCTGAAGTCACTTTCAGGGTTTTCAGGGCTTTCATGTATTGGGCGTAAGCCAGCTTGGGCTTGTCCATCTGGGCGTAGGTTTGGGCGATCAGCACCTGCAGTTCAGCCCACTTTTGATTGGCCTCTGGTTGGTCTTTGGCAGGCAGCGTGTACTGGCTTGCCTCATTCCATGAGGCGATCGCGATGTCTTGTTCACCCTGAGCCAGATAGGTCTTTCCCAGTATCGTCAAAATTTCTTCTTTCATGCCATGGCTGATAGGGCCATGCAGCTCATCCCGACAAACATTGATGGTCGTTTTTGTCGGTTCACGTTCAAAACTGGCGCCACACCGGGTTTGAGCAAACCCCAAGGCGGGAATGAGAAGAACAGCAACAAAAAGCGATCTGTGAAGCACGGGTGAATTCATTTTTTAAGTTTTTGGACAAAGACGAAATCTTCTAAAACCAATTGATGCAAAGCCAAGTATCAACTTACATACAACACATACGAGCAGTACCCCAAACAATGAACTCAAAATCGCTAGATCAACCAGGAAACCTTGTTCAAATGGGCAGAAAATTTGAAACTCTCACGCTGGTTGACAGACTCATAGAAGAGAATCAAGCTTTAAGACATGAGCTTAACCTAAAAACCCGTCGATTAAGAAAGCTGCAACTGGCCGTGCATACCTTTTTGATTACAGAAGATGGGCCCGGTAAAGACAGGCAGTTAAACGCCGTGTTGGAGGAAAAATCGCATGAAATTTGAATTCAATGAGTGGAAAGAACTCTATGCGACGGACCCCGACGCTTTTGAAGTCAAGCGGATTGATGCCTTGCAGGGCTACATCGATTCTGTTGAAGAAAAAGGCCGAAAAGCCCTTGAACAGACTCTGTTTCGCATCGAGATGACTCGAAAGCGATCTAAAAGCCCCCTGCAGTCCGCCATCGAGGCCTCCCGCTTGATGTGGGAATCTTTTGACAAGCTAAAAGGTTCTCTGGAGGAGTTTCAGAGTGCAGCCCAGCAACTGGAAGACAGTGCCAAGGCCAACCATGTCAATGCAAGCAATACCTTGAGACTGGTGGGGGCCGACGACCTTGCCAACGTCGAAAGCGACAGTCAGCCGACAGTTCGACCCCAGCCAATCGCTGAATCTTTACCCAAGGCCTCTGTCATCCAGTTTCGGCCGCGTTAATTCAGTCTGTTCAAGGCTTTAAGCACACCTGCCCGTTGACCGACACGATCACTTGGTTGGTTCCACCCGCAACCGGCACATTCATTTTGGCCATGGGTGCTTCGGCCGCATAAGCGCGTGTGGCAAACACAGGTCTTGGTCCGCCACCGCTTTGATCGTTGATGTTGACATCACCCAGACTGTAGCCTGCTTGCCCAAAGCCCTTGGCCACTTCGGACGCCTTGCTGCGAAACTCGCGGATTGCCTGCTGGATAAGTACCGCACGGGTCTTTTCCAGCACGTCTGGGCTCGTGAAGTACTGGATGTTGGTCAATGCCACATTCTCGGGCAAAGCCAGGTCACTGTTTTTTTCCAATGCCGCCAATGGCATTTCAAAACTCAATGAACCGGTGGACACCCAACCAGTAACCAGCTGGTCTTTGCCATATCTTGGATAAGTCTCAACATTGCTGCGTAAATTACGCACGTTCGCGTTTTTCTTCAAAGTGGCAAGCGCCTCATTCAAGGTATTGCTGGCGTCTCTCATCGCCTTGCCGGCGGCACTGCGTTCTACTTGAACTTGCCAGTTCATTTGGACCATGTTGTTTTCCACTTCCTGCATGGCTTGTGCGCTTAAATTGACGGCGGGTGACTTCTCGCAAGTTTGTGCGAAGACAGGGTTACTGAGTGCAATGCCACTCAAGCCAAGGGCTAAAAATAACAGGGGTTTGCTTTTTGTGATCAGCTGATTCATTGCGCCGAATTCCTCAATCGTTGTAAAAATGGTGCTGGCCGCCAAAGCTTTTGCGACCCAGCGGCAAGCTGGTGTCCAGCGTTGTTACAATAGCACCCTAACGGCCACACAATCCCAAACGCACCTCCAACCCACCGGCTGACATGGCAGAGCATTTAAGACAACCCAAATCCCTGATCAGCACGCTGTTCACCATTCTGATACTGCTGGGTGCAGCGGTGGTGCTGTCGCCGTTTCTGCTCTCTATATTGTGGGCGGGCATCATTGCAACAGCCTTTTGGCCCCTGCACTGTCGAATTCGCACCCGCTTTCCAGGGCGTCCAAACACCGCGGCCTTTATCACCACGCTTGTGGTTGCGTTTCTTTTGGTAGGACCCATGATCGGTTTGATCGTATTCATGGTTCGCGACGTCTTGCACATCACCACATTCCTTCGTCTAGCAGACAAACAGGGCGTGGCTGTGCCCGACTGGCTTTCACATGTGCCGGCCATGGGCGATTTCCTGGTGCAAAAGTGGAAAGAATATCTCAGCATTCCTGAACAAATCTCTGGCCTGCTGCGCGACACATTTACCCAACGACTGGGTGCCATCCAGGGCACAGCTTCAGCCATTCTGCTCGAATTGCTGGGCCGAGTGGCCACCCTGTTTTTTGCCTTGTGGGTGCTGTTCTTTTTCTATCGTGACGGCTCGGCAATCAGTATCCGCATGAACCGAATTGGTAACGATTGGCTGGGCCAACGCTGGCGCCCTTATGTTTCTCACATGCCGCCCGCCCTGCGTGCAGCCGTCAACGGTTTGGTGATTGTCAGTTTTGCCGAGGCAGTCATTCTTTCAGGTCTGTTTGCCTTGTGTGGTGTTTACGCGCCAGTGCTGCTGGGTACCACCACCGCTGTCATCGCATTCGTACCAATGGCTGCGCCCGGCGTGTTGGGTATTTTGGGCACTGTGCTATTTTTAAGTGGGCACGGTGTGGCTGGTATCGTGTTGGTCAGTGTTGGCATGTTGGTGGTCATGATCGCCGATTATCTCATTCGCCCGCTCTTGATTCAGGGCGGCACTCACCTGCCCTTTTTGGCGGTTTTGTTTGGTGTGTTTGGTGGCGTGGTCACCATGGGCATCGTCGGCTTGATCATTGGCCCAGTTTTGCTGGTGTTGCTGGTGGTGTTCTTTGATGAGGCGTCACACGCACACCACCACGATCAGCCAGAATCCATTAATTAATCACTTGAGAGACAGACACAATGATTGAATTTCCAGCGCGCATCGGTACGCCCCTGTCGCCCAATGCACTCAAAGTCATGTTGTTGGGCAGCGGTGAGCTTGGCAAAGAGGTCATCATCGCTTTTCAGCGTTTGGGTGTAGAGGTGATCGCGGTTGATCGCTATGACAATGCCCCCGGCCAGCAGGTTGCCCATTCAAGCCATGTCATCAACATGACCGATGCAGAGCAATTGAAGGCGCTCATTCGTCGCGTGAAGCCCCACATCGTGGTGCCGGAAATTGAAGCCATTGCAACACCCGCCTTGAAAGAGCTGGAGGCTGCAGGCGAGGTGCGTGTTGTGCCAACCGCCAATGCCGCCTGGCTGACCATGAATCGCGAGGGAATTCGCAGACTGGCTGCCGAAACCTTGGGGCTGAAGTGCTCCAGCTATGCGTTTGCCAGCAGCTTTGAGTTGTTGAAGCAAGCGGTTGAGCAAGGACTGGATGGTAAGCCAGCCATCGGCTACCCCTGTATCATCAAGCCCGTCATGTCGTCGTCCGGTAAGGGCCAATCCAAGGTAGACAGCGCTGATGAACTGCAAGCCGCATGGGACTACGCAGCCTCAGCGGGTCGCGTCGATGCAGGCTTGGTGATCGTGGAAGGTGTGGTCGATTTCGACTATGAAATTACACTGCTGACTGTGCGTTCACGCGTGCCTGGCACCGTGGCTGACATTCAGACCAGCTATTGCGAACCCATTGGCCACCTGCAGCAAAGTGGCGACTATGTTGAAAGCTGGCAGCCCCAGCCAATGAGTACCGTGGCCCTTGACATGGCCAAGGCCATGGCTGATTCCGTGACCGCTGCCTTGGGTGGAACCGGTATTTTTGGTGTTGAAATGTTCGTTAAAGGCGACGAAGTGTGGTTTTCAGAAGTCAGCCCACGTCCGCATGACACCGGCATGGTCACCATGATTACCCAATGGCAAAATGAATTTGAGCTGCATGCGCGCGCCATATTGGGCTTGCCGGTTGACACAAGCCTGAAAGCCGTTGGCGCCAGCGCGGTAATCTACGGTGGGCAAGACAAAACGGGCATGGCCTTTGAGGGCGTTGCCGAGGCCTTGGCTGAGCCCGGCACCGACGTGCGCCTTTTCGGAAAGCCAGAATCATTCAAAAAGCGCCGCATGGGTGTGGCTTTGGCACGCGACACCAACATCGAGCTGGCCCGCGCCAAGGCACGCAGGGCTGCCGCAAAGGTAAAGCCGGTTTAATTGAAAAGGCCCTCAGCACAAAGTCTGAGGGCCAAGCACTTTAGGCGCTCATTTCCTGTTGCTCAAGGTACTCTTCGTAGGTGCCTCGATAATCAACGATGCCATCGGGTTTCATCTCAAAAATACGGCTGGCAATACCGGACACAAACTCCCGGTCGTGCGATACAACAATCACGGTGCCTTCAAACATCTCAAGCGCATATTGCAGAGATTCAATGGACTCCATGTCCAAGTGGTTGGTGGGTTCGTCCATCAACAACACGTTGTGCCTTCCCAGCATCAGGCGGCCAAACACCAACCTGTTTTTCTCACCCCCTGAACACACTTTGGCTTTTTTGCTGATTTCCGAATTTGAAAACAGCAAGCGCCCCAAAATGCCGCGAATGGCCTGATCGTCATCGCCTTCTTGCGCAAAGCGCTCGACCCATTCAACCAGGGTTTGATCGTCTTGAAACTCATCGCTGACGTCTTGTGCCATGTAACCCAGGTTGGCGTTTTCAGACCACTTTACTTCACCATGATCTGGCTTGATGGCCTGCGCCAGCAGCTTCAACAGCGTGGACTTGCCCGAGCCGTTTGAGCCCACAATGCCGATTTTGTCACCCGACTCAATCATGACCGAGAAATTCTTGATGACGGAATTGCCGTCGTAGCCTTTGCTGACTGAATCCAGTTCAACCGCCAAGCGGTGCATTTTCTTCTTTTGCTCAAAGCGGATAAACGGGTTTTGGCGTGAGCTGGGCTTGAGCTGCACAGTTTCAGACTTGATTTTCTCAATCTGCTTCTGACGTGAAGTGGCCTGCCTTGCCTTGGACTTGTTGGCAGCAAAGCGACGCACAAAGTCTTGCAGTTCACTGACCTTCTCTTTGGCGCGTGCATTGGCAGCCTGTGCCCTTTCCCGCGCTTGCGCAGCAGCCAGCATGTAGTCGTCGTAGTTGCCCGGAACAACCTGCAAGGTGCCGTAGTCCAAATCGGCCATGTGGGTGCACACGGAGTTCAGGAAGTGCCGGTCGTGGCTGATGATGATCATCGTGCTGTCGTACTGGTTCAGCACGTTTTCAAGCCAACGAATGGTGTAAATGTCCAGGTTGTTGGTGGGTTCGTCCAGCAACAACAGGTCTGGCTTTGAAAACAGGGCTTGAGCCAACAGCACGCGCAGTTTCCAGCCCGGTGCGATTTCACGCATGGGGCCCTGATGCTGCTCCAGCGCAATGCCTGCACCCAGTAGTAGTTCACCTGCCCTGGCCTCTGCCTCATACCCACCGAACTCGGCGAACACAGCCTCCAGCTCGGCTGCACGCATGTAATCTTCGTCTGTGGCTTCCAGGTTGGCGTAAATGGCATCGCGCTCGGTCATGGCTTTCCACATTTCTTTGTGGCCCATCATGACAACATCCAGCACGCGCAGGTCTTCAAATGCAAATTGGTCCTGACTCAACTTGCCCAGCCGAACGTTGGGGTCTAGCACCACGGTGCCATGGCTGGGTTCAAGATCACCCCCCAGTATTTTCATGAGCGTTGATTTGCCGCATCCGTTCGCGCCAATCAGACCGTATCGATTGCCGTCGCCAAACTTTGCATTGATGTTTTCAAACAGCGGCTTGGCGCCGAACTGCATGGTGATATTTGCTGCTGTAAGCATAAGTCCCAGATAATTAAAAGGAATTTCAAAAATAGCTGGCATTATACATGCCACGTGATGCCTAGCTTTGCACCAGGCTCCATTGAGGCAAACCATTCGTGGATGGTGACGCTTGGCGTAGCTGCCCCTTCTTGCCTTGATACCAGCAACACTTGGGGGTGCAATGCCCAAAGGGAAATTGGGTCAGCACGGGCAGGCCAGTCAGCTTGGCAAGATACTGGGCCAGGATGGACAGGTCGTAGCCATTGTCATGCACGCTGGGTGCAGGTTCGTTGAACTGGCCAAGCACGATCGCCTGCTGTGTCGCCAACACCCCCGCTTGGTGCAACTGAAGCAACATGCGCTCAATTTTGTAAACGGCTTCGTTCACGTCTTCGAGTATCAAAATGCCAGCCTGTATTTTGGGCAGACTGGGTGTACCGACCAACGCACACAACATGGTCAGGTTTCCGCCCCACACCGGGCCTTCCAGCGGTTCAAAACTACCTGCATCATCCCGATCGTAAATCGCCCCTTCCCAGTGAATCGAGACCTGGCCGCCCAAGCTGGACAGGAAGTACTGCAAGGTCGATTCATGAACACCGGCTTCATCGCCAAAATCGAAGCTGGCCATTGGGCCGTGTAACAGATGCTCTGGCCGTGCCCCAGCCGCCATTAAGGCCAATTGAATGGCAGTGATGTCACTGTGGCCACACAGCACATGCTGGTGCGCATTCAAATGCCTGGCCAGTGTGGGCCAATCTGCCTTGTCCATCAATCGTGAGGCGCCGTAACCACCCCGGGTGGCCATAATAAAGCTTGGATCTGTGCTTGCCAACACAGCCTCAAGATCAGACAGGCGTTGTTCGTCAGTTCCGGCAAAACGTTGATGCCGGGTTCGACAATGCACACTCTCCTTGACTTCAAAACTGAGGCTTTGCAGCGCTGAGACCGCCCTGTCAAGGCGATCTGGCTCAAGAAGCGCCCCGCTTGGTGAGCACAATACAACCCGATTCGTAGGTTTATTTGTCAATGCGGCAGCCCTCCGTCTGCAGGCAAATAGGTCTTCCAAGACCTCACTACATTGCCCCGCAGGTAGTCGCACAAGCTACTGAGCATCGCAATTTCTTGCGCATGCTCCAGACGGCTGAGTGTTTGGATGTGGCGCTCAATGCGTTCGGCATTGGCCTCCATGGTGGGCTGCAGTAAATCACTTCCCTGTTGATAACCCAGCGCCTGAAGTTGTCTCAAAGCGGATTTGCCGATGTTGGGAAGGTCTGAAAGGCTGGACAGGAGCATCAATGCAGATTCTCTGGAGTGTCGCCTGGAATCAAAAAAGGCCACCAGTTTTGATCGAGACTCGTCAGCCAGACAATCTGTTTCAAATGCACACGAAGACCACGCGTGGTTGCCCTCAAAATGAGACAGCAACTCTGAAATAGGCGGTGCAAAGCGCGAATCAGTGGCACCGACCACCACACGCCCTACCCTTGCATGAAAAATCGCCCCCAGGCACATCAAACAGGGCGCCAAAGTGACGTACAAAGTTGCGCCAGGCGCCAGGCGGTAATTGCCGAGGTGCCGACAGGCGCTGCGAAGGGCGACCACTTCGGCATGCGCCGTGGGGTCATGCCTTGCGATGGGTTGGTTGTAGCCGGCACCAATTTCAGTGCCATTTTCGACCAGCACCGCACCGATCGGGACTTCACCCTCTCGCGCTGCTTCGTCGGCCAGCTCCAGCGCACGGCGCATCCAGGCCAGATCCTGCTGGTCGCCTTGGTGCTGCCGAAGCTGAAATCGCTGGCTGTTGTTCATCGGTTTGGGTGTTATTCCCACTCAATGGTTGCAGGCGGTTTGCCGGATACGTCGTACACCACACGATTGACGCCCTTCACCTCGTTGATGATGCGATTGGACACACGCCCGAGCAAGGAATACGGCAAATGCGCCCAGTGGGCAGTCATAAAGTCTTGTGTTTGAACCGCGCGAATCGCAACCACATATTCGTAGGTTCGCCCGTCGCCCATCACACCCACCGATTTCACCGGCAAAAAGACGGCAAAGGCCTGACTGGTGAGGTCGTACCAGCTTTTACCAACCTGTTCAGCAGTGCAAAGGCCTGCGGCGGCGTCTTGGGCCGTGGCTTTGGTGTTGCGCAACTCTTCAATAAACACAGCGTCAGCCAATTGCAAAATACTGGCGTATTCGGCCTTCACTTCGCCCAAGATGCGCACACCAAGCCCTGGGCCTGGGAACGGATGGCGATACACCATCTCAGGGTCCAGCCCCAGCTCAACACCCAGCTTGCGCACCTCGTCTTTGAACAGGTCGCGAAGCGGCTCCAGCAACTTCATGTTCAGTGTGTCGGGCAAGCCGCCCACATTGTGGTGGCTCTTGATGTTGGTCGCCTTGCCTGTTTTGGCCCCGGCCGATTCAATGACGTCGGGGTAGATGGTGCCCTGGGCCAGCCAGCGCGCGTTTTGGCGTTGTTCAGCTTCGCGCTGAAACACGTCCACAAAGGCCTTGCCGATGATTTTGCGCTTCGCCTCCGGGTCGGTGACGCCCTTTAATTGCCCCATGAATTCATCCGTGGCGTTGACGTGTACAACCCGCACACCCAGGTGCTTGGCGAAAGTCTCCATCACCTGCTCGCCTTCCCTGTGCCGCAACAGGCCATGGTCCACAAACACACAGGTCAACTGATCGCCAATTGCGCGGTGAATCAATGCCGCCGCCACTGAAGAATCTACGCCGCCAGACAGGCCGAGAATCACCTCGTCGCTGCCGACTTGCTCGCGTATGCGTTCAATGGATTCTTCAATGAAGCCTGGCATGGACCAGTCACCCTGGCAGCCGCAAATGTCGCGCACAAAGCGCTGCAGAATCAAGTGGCCCTTCCTGGTGTGCGTCACCTCCGGATGAAACTGCACACCGTAAAAACGTCTTTCTTCATCAGCCATACCGGCAATCGGGCATGAAGGCGTGGATGCCATCAGTTTGAAACCCGCAGGCAATTGAGTCACTTTGTCGCCGTGGCTCATCCAGACATCCAGCAGGCCGTGGCCCTGCTCATTGGTGCTGTCTTCAATGCCGTTTAGCAGCTGTGTGTGGCCGTGGGCACGAATTTGCGCATGTCCGAATTCACGGACCGTACCCGCCTCCACCTTGCCACCCAACTGCTGGGCCATGGTCTGCATGCCGTAACAGATGCCCAAAACAGGAACGCCCAGGTTAAACACAATGTCGGGGGCTTTGTCGGTGCTTTCCTCATAGGCGGATTGATGACTACCAGACAACACAATGCCTGAAGCGCCATAGTCGGCGATGCGCTGGGGGTCAGCGTCACAGGGTAGAATTTCGCAAAATACACCACATTCCCGCACTCTGCGAGCGATCAGCTGCGTTACTTGTGAGCCAAAATCAAGCACTAATATTTTTTGATGATTCATTCGACAATTGCCTTCAGGGCATTCAATGTTGTGGTTTTTGGTGGAGCTTGATTCAGTCGAATCAAAGCGTGGAAATCCAGTGGGCTGCGCCCTTGGCGATTTGAGGTTCAGACTCGATCAGTACTGCATTGATGTCGATTTCAACCAAGGCCTGGATGCCTTGGGTTTCCAGCAAAGACTGCGCAAATAGAAATTTGAGGTCCGACTGGGTCTGAAAATGCTTTTCGTGATCATGAAAGGGGCAAACAAGAAAAAACTCGCCTTTGCCCAGATAAGCAAGACTGGCACTTTCCAGCACGCAATCACGAATGTTGGCCGCTGCAAACTTCAAAATGTCGGCGACCCGGTCTTGCCCAAAGCGTTCATGCAGATCGCTGTAGCCCCGCAGGCGGATTTTCATGGCGGACAGTCCAAATTCACGACTTCGACATGCACGAAGTTCGCGAGTTAGCACTTCCTCGATGCCAGCCGCGTTCCAGGCGCCCGTGAGTGGTTCCAACAAGGCAGCACGCTGTTTCGAGTCAAGCAGCGCCAGAAAATCATCCACCACAGGCGAAGCCGCACGCTTGGCCAGTTCGCCCTCAACCAACTTGGCGAAATCGCGCAAATCCTTTCGGTCTTCGTGACTGAAAGCGCGTGGCTCGTTGTGCAGCAGACACAGCGTGCCCAAAGTGACGCCGAAGCGGTTGTGAATGGGTTGCCCAGCGTAAAAACGGATGTGTGGAGGCCCCAACACCAAGGGGTTGTCGCTGAAACGGTCGTCCTCAAGTGCATTCTCGATCACGAAGGGACCGTCATTGAGAATGGCGTGCCCGCAGAACGAAATGTCCCTTGGTGTGCATGGGGTATTCAAGCCTTGGCGAGCCTTGAACCATTGTTCTTCCCCATACACCAGAGACACCAGCACAGACTTGACCTTAAAAAACTTCTTGGCCAAACGGACAATGCGATCAAACCGTGCTTCGGCCGGCGAGTAAACAACCCCAAGCTCATCCAGCGCTCTCGTTCTTTCGAACTCATTCTCGGGAATTTGGGGGCTTTTCATGGCTTGCTCTAGTCGATGTGATAGTTCGGTGCTTCCTTGGTGATTTGCACATCGTGAACATGCGACTCACGAATACCGGCCGAGGAAATTTCAACGAAATTGGCCTTGGCGTGCATTTCCTCAATGGAACGACAACCGACATAACCCATGGATGATCGAATACCGCCAACCAGTTGGAAAATAATGGCGAGCACAGAACCTTTGTAAGGCACGCGCCCTTCAATGCCCTCGGGTACCAGCTTGTCCGCATTGTTGGCCGGGTCTTGGAAATAGCGATCAGCAGAGCCCTGCGTCATCGCACCCAGGGAGCCCATGCCACGGTAAGACTTGTAACTGCGGCCTTGGTACAAAATGACCTCGCCGGGCGCCTCTTCGGTGCCGGCAAACATACCGCCCATCATGACGCTGCTTGCGCCAGCTGCCAGGGCCTTGGATATGTCGCCAGAGTAGCGAATGCCACCATCAGCAATGGCCGGCACGCCAGTGCCTTCCAGGGCCTTGGCCACGTTGGCGATGGCTGTAATTTGAGGCACGCCCACCCCGGCCACAATGCGTGTTGTGCAAATGGAACCAGGGCCAATGCCGATTTTCACACCGTCGGCACCGGCTTCAACCAAGGCAAGCGCGGCCTCTCCGGTGGCAATGTTACCGCCGATTACCTGCACCTGCGGATAAGTTTGCTTGACCCAACGCACACGGTCGATCACGCCCTTGCTGTGGCCGTGAGCCGTGTCTACTACGATTACATCAACACCGGCTTGCACCAGCTTTTCAACACGTTCCTCCGTGCCTTCACCCACACCAACCGCGGCACCGACCCGAAGCTTGCCTTGAGAGTCTTTGCTGGCGAACGGGTGCTCTGTGGCCTTTTGAATGTCTTTGACGGTGATCAAGCCCACTAGCTCGTTTTTGTCGTTGGTCACCAAAACGCGCTCAAGCCTGTGCTTGTGCATCAGCAGTTTGGCGTCTTCCAGTGAATCGTCATCAGTCACCGTGACGAGGCGCTCGCGAGGGGTCATGACGTTGGAGACCGGCTGATCCAGATTGCTTTCGAATCGCAGGTCGCGGTTGGTGACAATGCCAACCACCTTGCCGTTTTTCAGCACAGGCAGTCCGGAAATTTTGTAATGCTGGGTCAGCGCAATCACTTCCCGTACGGTTAAATCGGGCTCAATGGTGATTGGATCGCGCAGAACACCCGATTCATGGCGCTTCACCTTGGCCACTTCAGCGGCCTGCTGTGCAATCGAAAGATTCTTGTGAATGATGCCGATGCCGCCCTCTTGAGCCATGGCAATGGCCAGGTTGGCCTCGGTCACTGTGTCCATCGCCGCTGACACCAGCGGAATATTCAAACGGATTTCACGGGTGAGTTGTGTAGACAGCGAAGTGTCTTTGGGCAGCACGTCTGAAAAGGCTGGCACCAGAAGAACATCGTCGAACGTTAACGCTTTTTGCGTGACACGCATGCAATTACCCCTTTGCGCAAAAGCGAATTATAAAGGATTCAGCTGCATTTGCTAACCATCAGTGCATCACTTTGGTGATGCCAGTCCACTTTTTCGGACACCTTTTGGGTGTTGGTTTTTATGTGCTGCCCGCCGGCGACGACTTTCCATTGGATTGAATCGGAGTTTGTCCAGAATTTCAATCCGGTCGCCTGGATGTAAAAGAACGCCAGGTGTGGCGTACTGACCAAAAATAGAGACGCCCCTGGTCTGAATCAGATCTTGAATTTGCCCGGCGTTGTAACCCAAGAGCGCCAGTGCCGATTCGATGCTTGAACCCTCTGGAACCTGAATGGCAGTCGGAAGCCGGTTCAGCACGCCTGCATCGTCTTCTTCAAGACGGATCCAGCTTATTTCAATGCTGGGCATTGTATTCTGCCCTTTTGATGAAACTGTCAACCAAGTTGTTGGTGATGCTCGTAAACACCGGCCCGATCAGTTGTTCCAGCACGCGGCTGGAGAATTCATAATCGATGGAAAATGTTACCTTGCAAGCGTCTTCCTTCAGCTCGATAAAGCGCCATTCCCCCTGCAATCGCTTGAAAGGCCCGTCTGACAAGCGCATGTGGATGGCACGCCCCTCTTCCAGCTCATTGAGGGTGGTAAAAGCCTGCTTGACACCTTTGAAAGAGATCTCAACCGTTGCCTTTTCCGTGTTCTCGGTGATCCATTCAGCGGACGCAGCGCTGCACCAAGGCAGAAATTTGGGATAATCCTCCACCTTCTGCACGAGATCAAAGATTTGCTGTGCACTAAAATGCACGAGAACGGATTTTTCTACAGTTGCCATGTATCGTTGGAGTAATCTGTACTCATGAGCCTAATACAAAATAAAAAAGCCAGCTTCGATTATTTTATTGAAGAAACCTATGAAGCGGGTATGGTGCTGGACGGATGGGAAGTCAAATCCATCCGGGCCGGCAAAGTCCAGATTCGTGAAAGTCACGTAGTGATCAAAGACGGCGAATTGTACCTTCTCAACGCACACATTTCACCGCTGATCAGCGCATCGACGCATGTTCGCCCAGATTCCACCCGCACCCGCAAGTTGTTGATGCACAAAATGCAGATCAATCGACTGATCGGCAAAGTGGAGCAAAAGGGCTATGCACTGGTGCCTTTGAACCTTCATTTCAAGAATGGTCGCGTGAAATGCGACATTGCGTTGGCCAAGGGCAAAAAGCTTCATGACAAGCGCGACACATTGAAAGACAAAGACTGGAAGCGTGAGCAGGAGCGATTGATGAAGGTGCATCGGACCTGAAGAGGCTCCGCGTATAGCCTATCTGACTTACCGTCCTTCGTGCACTGCCCGGTCTATCTCGCCTTCCTTCGTGCACAGCCCAGTCTGTCTTGCCTTCCTTCGTGCACAGCCCAGTCTGTCTTGCCTTCCTTCGTGCACAGCCCAGTCTGTCTTGCCTTCCTTCGTGCACAGCCCAGTCTGTCTTGCCCTTGAATTGCCCATTCAACTTGTAATTGCCTCTGGCCTTGGAAGCCCGAGCGACAACTCGCCCCGGATAAAGCCGGGGCTCAGACAAGTCGCAGGTCGGGCAAGTTCCAAGTCTGCGAGTCAACACAAGTGGGGCAATTCTTGAATCGGGCTGCGACAGAACAGGCAGTGCGCTTGGGGCAGACCGAGGCTTCGGTCGAAGTTGGTGAACAGTACGATAAGGGTCAAGCTAAGTTGGTCAGCAGGTCAGCAGGTCAGCAGGTCAGCAGGTCAGCAGGTCAGCAGATTGGTTTGAATCCCTGTGCCGGTGTTCCGCGCTGTCAGGCTTTGCAGGTGGGTGTGTCACGCAGCGCGATTCAGGGTTGCCCGGCTGCTCAGCACCCGCAGCTTTGGAACATGCTCGACCTGCGACATGTTTGAGTGGCTTGCAAAGCCACGAGTTGTCGCTCGGGCTTCCAAAGCCAGGGTTCGGAACAGCGTCATTTCGGGCAAGCCAAGCGCAAGTGACATGCACACCTGCAATAGCCGACTGAGCAACAACCAAGCGCAAGTGACAAGCCCACCTGCAATAGCCGACGCAGCACCTACCAAGCGCAAGTGACATGCACACCTGCAATAGCCGACTCAGCAACAAGCACGGCCTACAACCACCGCCTCATCAAAACGATCAGGACTTCCCTGCCCCAGTCTGCTTGACCACTTGCATGGCACTGGCCACCATGCTGCCCATATTCGACAGGTCGCTCGGCAAAATCAAGGTGGTGCCTTGCTTGGCCACGCCGCTGAACGCCTCGATGTATTGCTCAGCCACTTTCAGGTTGACAGCCTCAAGTCCTCCGGGCGCATTCACGGCAGAGGCCACTTTGGTGATGGCGTCTGCGGTCGCTTTTGCAATTTCGGTGATTGCCGCGGCTTCACCCTGCGCGCGATTGATGGCCGCAATACGCTCTCCTTCAGACCTTGCAATCGAAGACTCCCGCTCGCCGGTGGCGATGTTGATCTGTTCTTGCTTACGGCCCTCAGAGGCCGCAATAAGCGCCCTCTTTTCCCGTTCGGCCGTAATTTGAGCCTGCATAGAATGCAAAATCTCGTTCGGTGGGGTCAGGTCTTTGATTTCATAACGCAATACCTTCACACCCCAGTTCATGGCGGCTTCATCCAGCGCGTTCACAATGTTGGCGTTGATGTGCTCGCGCTCTTCGAATGTTTTGTCGAGCTCCATTTTGCCGATAATCGAGCGCAGGGTGGTTTGAGCCAACTGGGTAACCGCGCTGATGTAGTCACTGGAGCCATAGCTGGCGCGCATGGGGTCTGTGACTTGAAAATACAGAATGCCATCCACTTGCAATTGGGTGTTGTCTTTGGTGATGCAAATCTGACTGGGCACATCCAGTGGGATTTCTTTCAGCGAATGCTTGTAAGACACCCTTTCAATAAAGGGAACCAGAAAGTTCAGGCCCGCCTGCATGGTGCGATCGTATTTCCCCAGGCGTTCAACCACCCAGGCACTTTGCTGAGGCACAATTCGAACCGCCTGACTGAGAAAAACCACAGCCAGAATAAGAATAATCAATGAGACTTGCATACAACCTCCAATACATCAATAAAACAATAGCTTATAAGTATTACTTTAACTTGAGCTTAAGTGTACTGCCCTGCAAATCCACAATGACGTGTTCGCCGGGCGCCGGTTGTTCATCAAGGCATTGGGCAGACCAGCGCGCACCTCGATATTGAACTTGGGCATGGCCGTTGGGAGACCATTGCTCAACCTGTACTGAATTACCAATGTCCAGATTGTTGTGCAATCGATCTTGTTCGGTGTTGACGCTGCCCTTGCGGGCCCGCTGCAACATAAGACATGAAAGTACAGCAAACACGGCCGCACTTCCAATTTGAATTTCAAGAGGCTGGCCCAGGTAGGCCACCAGGGAGCCAAGTGCGGCCCCCAGTGAAATCAGCAAGATGTAAAACGTCCCGGTCGTCAGCTCTGCAATCAGCAACAAACCAGCCAGAATCAACCACAGAGACGTGTCACTCAATGCCATTTACCCCTTTTTGTTGTGGCGTTCAGCCAGCTTTTGCCAAGTGTCAACCACCGAATCAGGGTTCAATGAGATGGACTCAATGCCCTCGTTGGCCAACCACAGCGCAAAGTCGGGGTGGTCTGAGGGGCCCTGGCCGCAAATGCCCACGTATTTGCCTTGCGCGCGACAAGCCTGAATGGCCTTGGTCAACAACGCTCTGACCGCCGGGTCACGCTCGTCGAAATCGGCAGCCAGCAGATCCAGCCCGGAATCACGATCCAATCCAAGCGTCAGCTGGGTCAAATCGTTTGAACCCACTGAGAAGCCGTCGAAATACTCCAAAAACTGATCGGCAAGCACTGCGTTCGAAGGCACTTCACACATCATGATCAGTTTCAGGCCGTTTTCGCCCCGCTTTAAGCCGTTTCGGGCCAACAGATCAACCACACGAGCCGCCTGGTTCAGTGTGCGCACAAACGGAATCATGATCTGGACATTGTCCAACCCCATCTGTTCACGCACACGTTTCAGTGCGAGGCACTCCATCTCAAAACATTCCGCGAATTCTTCAGAAATGTAACGTGCAGCACCACGGAAGCCCAGCATCGGGTTCTCTTCTTCAGGCTCATACCGGCTGCCGCCCACCAACTTGCGATATTCATTGGACTTGAAGTCGGACATACGGACAATCACGGGCTTGGGGTAGAACGCCGCCGCAATGGTGGCCACACCCTCTGCCAGCTTGTCTACAAAGAAAGCCACCGGGCTTGCATGTCCACGGGCCACAGACTCTACCGCCTTTTTCAGGTCGGCGTCGACATTGGGATAATCCAGAATGGCTTTGGGGTGCACGCCGATCGCGTTGTTGATGATGAATTCAAGACGGGCCAAACCCACGCCCTTGTTGGGCAACTGGCAGAATTCGAAAGCAAGTTGAGGATTGCCCACGTTCATCATGATCTTGACTGGAATTTCGGGCAATTCACCGCGCTGAACCTCGGTGACCTCGGTTTCAAGCAGGCCTTCGTAAATGTAGCCAGTGTCACCTTCAGAGCAAGAGACCGTCACCAACGTGCCCTCTTTCAGCTGTTCGGTTGCGTCTCCACAGCCCACCACGGCTGGAATACCCAGTTCACGGGCAATAATGGCTGCATGGCAGGTGCGTCCGCCGCGGTTGGTCACAATGGCAGCTGCCCGCTTCATGACGGGCTCCCAGTTGGGGTCGGTCATGTCGGTCACCAGAATGTCGCCTGCCTGAACCTTGTCCATCTCAGCGGCGTCATTGATCAGTCTGACCGTACCAGCGCCAATTTTTTGTCCAATGGCCCGACCGCTGCTGAGTACCGCCGAATTGCCTTTGAGCTTGTAACGCAGTTGAACATCGTTGCCCTTCTGGCTGTTGACCGTCTCTGGACGCGCCTGAAGGATATAGAGCTTGCCGTCCACACCGTCTTTGCCCCACTCGATGTCCATGGGGCGTCCGTAGTGCTTCTCGATGATCATGGCGTACTTGGCCAACTCAATGACGTCGTCGTCGTTCAGCGAGTAACGGTTGCGCTGCTCGGGCGCCACATCCACGGTGCGAACGCTGCGACCTGACGCTTTTTCCAGATCAAACTCCATCCGGATCAGTTTCGAGCCAATTTGGCGGCGGATGATCGGATATTTTCCGGATTGCAGCGTGGGCTTGAAAACGTAAAATTCGTCGGGGTTGACCGCGCCCTGAACCACTGTCTCGCCCAAACCATAGCTGGATGTGATGAAAATGACCTGGTCGAAACCCGACTCGGTGTCGAGCGTGAACATCACACCGGCTGAACCCACATCAGAACGAACCATGCGCTGCACGCCTGCACTCAAGGCCACATCAGCGTGCGCAAAGCCCTTGTGTACTCGGTAAGAAATGGCACGGTCGTTGTACAGTGAGGCGAAAACTTCCTTGATTTTTTCAAGAACGTCGTCGATGCCATCCACGTTCAGGAAGCTTTCCTGCTGACCCGCAAATGAGGCGTCAGGCAAGTCTTCAGCAGTTGCCGAGGAGCGGACCGCGACAGTGATGCCGCCGCCGCTTTGAGCCATCATGTGGGCATACGCTGCGCGAATTTCGTCTTCCAGCTGTTTGGGCAGGGGCGCTTCAACAACCCATTTGCGAATTTCAGCACCGGCTTGGGCCAGTGCGCGCACGTCATCCACGTTCAACTGGTCCAGCTTGTTGTTGATGCGTTCAACCAGACTGTTTGCATTCAAAAACTCGCGAAAGGCATGGGCAGTGGTGGCGAAGCCACCGGGCACACGCACGCCTGCATCGGCCAGTTGGGAAATCATTTCACCCAGCGAGGAGTTTTTACCTCCCACTGTATCTACATCTTCCTTTCGAAGCTGCTCGAAAGGCAGTACAAGTGCGTCTGCTGCAACACCTGAGTTATTTGTCATGTGAATCACCTTATTTAGCAAAAGAAATAATGAATCGCGCGCAAGATCACTTCACGATTGATTATTTCCCCTGATAATTTTGCTTGCTTCACGATTGTAACTGCTACGAACCTATTTGCCACTGCGCGGCTGGAGTTTGATTCATGTCATCACCTTCCCTACAAGAAAGAACTGTTGTATTCGTGTCAGATGGTACAGGCATCACTGCAGAAACCCTGGGCCACTCCGTTTTATCACAATTCGAAGGCATCCGTTTCAAGCAGATCCGCATCCCGTTTATAGACAGTGAGGTTAAGGCCATTTCTGCGCGCCAGAAGATCAACGACATCGCCTCGTACGATGGTGTAAAACCCATTGTATTCAGCACGTTGGTGAACACCATGATCAACAGCGTCGTGAAGCAAGCTGACGGGGTTTTCATGGACTTGTTCATGACATTTGTGGAACCGCTGGAGGTCGAGCTGGGTGTGAAAAGCACCCATCGCATCGGCAGGTCACACAACATTTCAGACAACGAGCAGTACAAAAACCGGATCGAGGCCATCAATTACGCCCTCGCTCATGACGACGGCCAAACCAGCAAAGACCTTGCTCTGGCCGATGTCATTCTGGTCGGGGTTTCCCGATCGGGCAAGACGCCTACAAGTCTTTACCTGGCGATGCAATACGGCATCAAAGCCGCCAATTACCCGCTTATTCCGGAAGATTTTGAAAGGGGTGAATTGCCCCCAGCCCTGCTGCCTTTCAAAGACAAATTGTTCGGCCTGTCCATCACGCCAGAGCGTTTGTCTGAAATCCGCAATGAACGGCGCCCAAACAGCCACTACGCCTCATTGGACAATTGCCGAAAGGAAATCAAGGCCGCTGAATACATGATGAGGCGCGAAGGCATTAACTGGCTGCTGTCCACCAGCAAGTCCATTGAAGAAATTTCGACCACCATCTTGCAGCAGTTAAACCTGGGCCAGGCGATTTACTGATCAATCAAACAGGCTGCCCTGTTGCGATTGCTGTGTTGATCGTTCATCAATTTTTTTGCGGCTTGCAGATCTGCTTTTTCTGGGTGTTCCGTTTCTGTTCGGGTTTCTGGACCCATGCTTGGCGTAGACCGCCTTGGCCAATTGGTCGAATTGGGGCGACTTCCGCCACGCCGTCATTTTTTGCCGTGCAAGGGAAATTGCAGTGTCCGGATTCACGATCGGTGACGGGTAGGTCTGGCCGATCATGCATCCCGTTTCCTGCTGAATCAGGCCCGGCAAGTCCCAAGGATTCCCAATCCAGTCTACTGGGCAGTCTTTCAGCTCAGGAATCCACCGTCGAATGAATGTGCCTTCAGGGTCATGGTCCTTGGCCTGCTTGACCGGGTTGTAAATGCGCAAGGTGTTGATGCCCGTCACTCCAGATTGCATCTGAAACTGGGCATAGTGGATTCCGGGCTCGTAATCGAGAAACTCTCGGGCCAACAGTGGGGCCGTGTGTCGCCAGTCAAGCCAAAGCTGATAAGACGCAAACGCCACCAACATCGCCCGCATTCTGAAATTCACCCATCCTGTGCTTCTCAGCATCCGCATGCAGGCGTCAATCATCGGAAAGCCTGTGTTTCCTGTGATCCATGCCTGCAGGCGAGCCGCTTCTTCATCGGTCAAGGGGCCGTGGTTGCGAAGATCATTCAAGGCGGGGTGCGCGGACCTGAATTCCAGCTCAGGCTCGGTTTCCAGCTTCTGAATGAAATGGCAATGCCAGTGCAATCGAGACTCGAATGATTTGAGCGAGGCCTTCCATTGAGGTTCGTCCTTGCGATTTTGATCGAGTATCTGAAGCACTTCCCGAATTGAAAACACGCCAAAGGTCAAATAGGGCGACACCCTAGAACAGGCGCTTTCAGCGCTCAATGGACTAGACATCTCATAGCGGTAATGCTTGCCACGATGATCCAAAAAAGCCTGTAATGTAGACAGGGCTTCCCGGCGGCCGCCGCGCTGTCGATTTGTCTTGTCCGATTCACCGATCGGGAAGAAATTCTCAACATTCATCCAGTCTGGCCGGGGCTGTTTACCTTGGTGCCAATGTACGCTTGGAAATGACCCAAAACCTGTGTTGGAGGACCCGGCAGGCGCAGCCGAACCCTCCATCAACGCCGGGGGAACAGGCAACACCGGCTTTTGCATGACCTGCAGCCACATCTGACTCCACACATCCCGGTTGCTGAGCGTTCGAACCACCGCATTGCTCTGGAACTGATGCCAGCTTGCACCGTTCGATTTCAGCAGGCGAGCCACCACTTTGTCGCGTTCAAAGCTGGCCCAGTTGCCCGTTTCTTCGTGGCTGAACACATGCAAAGTTTGGTCTGGTTCCAAATGGTCCAGCAGGCTCCTGAAAAACTCGGGGGCGTCTGCACGCACCAATTCAAGGGGGGTGTGGGCAGGAAGCTGCTCAGCGAGATCCTGCAGACATTCCAGGGCGAACATGAAATGTTGGGGTGCAGAGTCCGGTTGGGCAAGAAGCGTGGGTTCAATCAGGTAAACAAGCCGAAGTTGCACCCTGCCCTGTGAATTTTTTAGGCGCGCCAAAGCCTCGGTCAGAGGTTTGTGATCTGACAGGCGTATGTCTCTTTTGAACCAGACGAGGTGAACTGTGCTACCGCTCATGGCGACAGTTTAACCGCGTTGCCTCACTTGTTCATAGAGGCAAACTGCGCTGCTGACCGCCACATTCAAGCTTTCGATCAAAGGCGATTGCGGTATGCGAATGCATTCAGTGGCCCGGGACAACCAGAAAGGGCTGACACCCTGCCCTTCACTGCCGAATACCCAAACCCCTGGGGCTCGCAAATCGCAGTCGAACAGACTTGCAGAATTGGGTTGCAATGCAGTTGTTCGAATGGGCAATGCCTTTTTTTCGAGGGTGTTCAACAGCGTTTTGGTGGAAAAAAAGTGGGCTGCAACATGGCCACCCATGGCTGCCCGCAGCACTTTGTCACCCCAGGCCCAGGCCCCACCGTCAGTGATCACCACTTGTGTGATGCCTGCGGCAACCGCAGTTCGAATCAGGGTGCCGGTATTGCCCGGGTCCTGCACACCGTCCAGTAACACAACGTCCTGATTGGGGTTCAGCGCTGTGGCTTCCTCTGGGACTCGAAAAAATACCCCAGGCCCCGTGGGCTTTTCAACCCGGGTTAACTTGCTGTACAGGCGATCGGGAAGGACTAGCCAGTCAATCGCCTGCAATCGGGGGGCGCGGTTCATGGCTTTAAAGTCCTCATGATCCAGAAGACTTTGAGGAACCCAAAGCATTTGAATGTCAAATCGATCTGAATGGGCAAAAAGACTTTCAAACAGATGAAGGCCCTCAGCAAAAGCCAGGCCCTCTTTTTTCAAGCCCTGGGTGCTGCTTGCCAGCTTGCATGCGGTCTTGAACGTGTCATTGGCCGCAGATTCAATGAAGTGCAATCCCACGCTAGAAGACCTCTCGGCTGGTACTCAGAATCTCACGGACTGGCCGAAAACTGCGTCGATGCAATGGGCTTGCGCCGTGACGCCTCAGCAATTCCAGGTGACGGGGTGTCGGGTAACCCATGTGTACATCCAATTCGTACTGGGGCCATACGAGGGCCTGTTCGCGGCACCACTCGTCACGGCTGACCTTGGCCACAATGGATCCTGCTGAAATGGAAGGCACCAAGGCATCGCCTTTGACAATCGATTTTGACAGATAGGACCAAGCGGGCAGCTTGTTGCCATCCACCAGCACCAGGCACTGTTCCGGATTTAAACCCGCCTTGTCAACAACCTGATCAACTGCCCTGCGCATCGCAAGCAGACTGGCTTGCAGAATATTAAGTTCATCAATCTCCTCGACGCTTGAAATGCCCACTGCCCATGCTTTTGAATGCATCCTGATTGAGTCGAACAGTCGAACTCTGGCTTTATCACTCAAGGTTTTTGAACAGGCCAAACCATCAATGGGATTGGGTTCAGCAAGCAGGCAGGCACCAGCCACCACAGGGCCAAACAATGGGCCCCGCCCCGCCTCATCCACCCCTACAATCGCAAGGCCTCGATGTTTGGCCCAATTTTGAATTTCAGGCCAGCTGGGCATTTCAGTCGTCAAATCAAATACTCCTGCAGTGCCTGTGCGGCCAATTGCCCGGAAGGTCTTCTCAGCAAACGATGCTGCTCCGCAAATTTGCGCTCAAGTCGCTGTCGATTGGCTTCATTGTCGAGCTGAAACAGGGCTTTGTTGGCCAGTGCCTGCGGAGTGGCCTGGTGTTGAATCAGTTCAGGCACCGCGAATTCTTGAAGGAGAATATTGGGCAAACCAATGTAGGGCATGTACCCTTTGTCCTTCATCATTCGATAGGAAAGCCAAGGCATTTTGTAGGCAATAACCATGGGTTTTCGCCACATCATGGCCTCCAAAGTGGCCGTGCCACTGGCCAGCATGACCGCGTTCGCCGCGGCCATGCATTCGTGAGAATGCCCTTCGACCACCCTCCAGCAATGCTTGAGCGCGGCCGGAATCCAGCTTTCAAACTTTGATTTCCACGGCCCGGGCTGCAGGGGAGTCACAAACTCCAGATCAGGCTTGTGCCGTTTCATTTCCACACAGGCTTGCACAAAAGCGGGGCCGATGTGTTTAATCTCTGCGCCGCGACTGCCTGGTAAAACTGCCAGTAAAGGCGCATGGGAGGACAATCCAAGCTTTTCCCGATAAGTCTTCGGCTCATAAGCGTCGGGAATGATGCTGGCCATTGGATGGCCGATGTAGCTGGCCCGAATTCCGGACTGTTCCAGTATTTCCGGCTCGAACGGGAAGACACACAGCACCTGACTGCACGCAGCCTTGATGGTGTGTATACGCTCCATACGCCACGCCCAAATGGATGGACACACCAGATGGACAGTCGGTACATTGTGCTCACGCAGATGGTGTTCAAGCTTCAGGTTGAAATCGGGCGCATCCACACCCACAAACACTTTGGGCTTGGAATGAACGGCCCAGTGGTTCATCAAATTCTTGCGCATTTTCAACAGGCGCGGCAGATGCCTTAAAACCTCGACGTAACCGCGCACAGACAGTTCTTCAGACTGGTGCAACGGCCGCACGCCCAAGGCCCGCAACTTTGGTCCTGCAATACCCTCGATGTCCAGAGCCCGGCTTGAGTACAGCAACTCTTCAATGGCCAAGGCAGCGATCCAGTCCCCTGAGGCCTCGCCAACGCACAAAGCAATGTCAGACTGGCTGGAGGGGTAAGGATCCATCATCGTGGCATCGGTGGACTTCATGCCTATCGGACAATGCCGCGTGTGGCTTCGGCCAGAAATTGTCGCATGTGCTCAAGATGAGGCTTGGCGTCGGCGGGCGCACTGCCCTCAAGGTCGAGAATGGCTGCTTTGGCCTCTTCGATACTCAGCCCCTGCCTGTAAATCGCCTTGTATGCCCGTTTGATGAACAGAATGCTGTCGCTGGAAAACCCGCGACGCCGCAGCCCTTCTGAATTGATGCTGGCGGGGCCTGCTGGATAGCCGGCGGCCATGACAAAGGGTGGCACATCTTGCATCAACTTGGTTTGGAACGCAGTCATGGCGTGGTCGCCCACCCGAATAAACTGGTGCACGCCTGTCATGCCACCCAGAATGACCCAATCACCGATGTGAACATGGCCGGCCAGTTGAACGCTGTTGGCGATGATGGTGTTGTTGCCAATGTGGCAATCGTGGGCCACATGCACATACGCCATAATCCAGTTGTCGTCGCCCATGCTGGTCAGGCCACCATCTTGAACTGTGCCCGTATTGAAGGTGCAGTATTCGCGAATGGTGTTGCGTGAACCGATGCGCAACTCAGTGGGTTCACCTTTGTATTTTTTGTCCTGGGGGTCGCCGCCAATCGTTGCACTGCCATGAAAGACATTGTCCTCGCCGATGGTGGTGTGCCCAGACACAATGACATGTGGGCCCAGGCGTGTGCCAGCGCCGATTTTGACATTGGGGCCTACGATGCAATAGGGGCCAATTTCGACGCTCGAATCGATCTCTGCAGAAGGATCAATGATCGCTGTTGCATGGATGGACATGGATACACTTTTCCTTACACTTCGCGGGCGGTGCACATCAGGTCGCCTTCAGCGGCCACCTTTCCGTCAACCAGTGCCTGCGCATTGAATTTCCAGATACCCCGCGAGACCCGGTTGACTCTGACGTCCAGCATCAAAATGTCACCAGGCACGACAGGACGCTTGAATCTTGCATTGTCAATGCCCACAAAATAGTAGACAAAATTGTCGCTGGGTTTGACTTCCATGGAATTGAAAGACAACAAGCCAGCTGCCTGGGCAAGTGCTTCCATAATCAGCACGCCCGGCATGACCGGGTGAATCGGGAAGTGCCCCGGAAAATAGGGTTCGTTGTAGCTCACATTTTTCTGGGCAAGAATGCGCACGTTGGGTTCGATTTCGAGAACCCTGTCTACCAAAACAAACGGGTAGCGATGTGGCAACTGTTCGAGAATGCCTTTAATGTCCATTACAGGTGTAGTCATAGCTTCTGAGGTTTTTTGATTAATTGAATGTTATTGTTTTTTAAGTTCACGCACTTCTGCGCGCAGCTTCATGATCTGCCGCAATGCCACAGCAGTTTTTTCCCAGGCTTTGTGCGTGTCGATCGGGAAAATTCCGGTGTATGCCCCTGCCTCGGTGATTGAACTCATGACCGTGGTGGCTGCTGAAATGTGCGTACCCTCCACAATGTTCAAGTGCCCCAGCACCATGGCCGCGCCGCCAATTGTGCAGCGTGCGCCTATTTTGGTGCTGCCAGCCACGCCGACACAACCTGCCATGGCGGTGTGCTCGCCGATCTCCACATTGTGGGCAACCATGATTTGATTGTCCAGCTTTACACCGTACCCAATCAAAGTGTCATCCAGCGCACCTCGGTCGATGGTGGTGTTGGCACCTATTTCAACTTCGTCGGCGATGAGAACCCGACCCACCTGTGGAATCTTGATCCATGCACCATTCTCGGGTGCAAAACCAAATCCATCGGCGCCAATCACCGCCCCACTGTGAACGATGCAGTTTCGCCCAAGTTCGCATTCGTCATAGACCACAGCATTGGGGTAAATTCTTGTGTTCTCACCCACTTTGACACCACGCCCCAGCACAACCCCAGCACCAATGTTCACGCCGGCAGCAATCACCGCATGAGCCCCAATCACCGCATTGGCTTGAATAGACGCGTCTGGATCGACGATTGCTTCAGGATCAACCACCGCACTGGGATGGATGCCCGCGGGCACCTTGAACTCGCTGCGAGCAACCCACCACTGCTGAATGCGTGCGTAATACAGGTAGGGGTCTGCCACAAGCCAGAAGACTGGCCATGGCTCTGGCCTGGATTGAGTCGAAAGCCATTCGCGTAGCTCGTCAAACCGTGACTCGCGAACAATGACGACGCCTGCGCGGGTGGTCAAAAGCTGGCTTTTCAGTTTGTTGTTGGACAGGAAGCCCAAATGGCAAGCTTGCGCGCTGTCCAAAGGGCGTATGCCGACAAGTGCAATATCCGCAAGATCAACTTGTTCAGGCACCGCATTCAGAACCTCAACCCTGCCCCCAAACAGGGGCAGAAGCTCAGACAAGCGGCTGGGTGTGAATTTCACGGGCTAAAAGCAGGCTTATTTGCCAGAATCAAGTGCAGTCAAAACCTGGTCGGTAATGTCGATGCGCTTGTTGGCGTAAACAGCCTCTTGGAAAATGATGTCATATCCCTCTTTCTCGGCAATGCTTCGGATAATGCGGTTCGCGCGTTCTACGAGCTCACCCACCACCTGGCTTTTGCGCTGAGCCAGGTCTTCATCAAACTCACGGCGCTTGCGCTGAAAGTCACGATCCATTTCGGAGAGATCGCGTTGTCGCTTGGTCTTTTCAGCCTCTGACAAGGTGATGGAGTCCTTGTCCAGCTTGGCGGCTTCAGCTCTTACCTTGGCAGCAGTGTCTTCGAGGTCTTTCTGACGCTTGGCGAAGTCTTTCTCGAGCTTTTTCTGGGATTCAACCGCAAATTTAGAGTCGCGCAGGATGCGCTCAGTGTTCACAAATCCAATTTTGGTCGCTTGTGCATTGGCCGCTACAGGCGCTGCCAAAGATACGGTAATGGCCACTGCGGCGAGGGCTTTAGCAAAACGGTTCAAAACTTTCTCCAGATGAAAATAACAAGTAATAGCGCGGCTTAGAAGCCGGTTCCAATTGTAAATTGAATTCTTTGAATGTCGTCAGTCGGCTTGGTGTTCAGTGGGAAGCCCAAACTGAACTTCAATGGGCCGACCGGTGAAGTCCAGGAAATACCAAACCCGGTTGAGTAACGCAATTGTCCGAGTGAAATCTTCTCATTGCTCTGGTACACGTTACCAGCGTCCAGGAAGGTAAACGCACGGAAGGTTCGATCTTTCTTCAGACCCGGCAACGGGAAATAAAACTCTGCGTTACCGATGAGGCGTTTTGCTCCACCAGTGGGTACGCCGTCCGCATCCACGGGGCCGAGCGAAGAGGCGCGGTAACCGCGAACAGATCCTATACCCCCGGCGTACACATTCCGGAAAATCGGATACGGTTTGCCACCAAAACCGAATCCGGAGGTGATTTCACCGTTCAAAGCCAATGTGTACTTCTTGCTCAAGGGGAAGTAGACCTGTTCTTGATAAGTGGTCTTCAAGAACTCCTGCTGACCTAGCGGAGTGGCCAAATCGGCACTCAAACGGCGCAGGTGACCGCGGGTTGGCGCAATGGCAGAGTCACGGGTGTCCAGTTGATAGCCTGCATTGAGCAAAATGGCGTACGTTGAATTACCAAACTGCTGCACGTAGTTTTGGTAACGGGCGGGACTGGTGGCGTCCACACTCAGGTTGGTGCCTTCATAGGATGTTCCGAAAGACAGCCGCTCATATTCGGTAATCGGGAAACCGAACGACACACCGGCTCCGGTGGTGCCAATCTTGTAGTTACCCAGGTTCAACTGACTGGCGTCAGTTTGACGGTCGTAAATGTTGAACGAGCGGGAAACGCCGTCGATCGTAAAGTACGGATCGGTTTCATTGAACGAAATGGTGCGGTTCACCTTGCTGGTGTTCAATTCCAGACCCACTGTTTTGCCGGTACCAAACAGGTTTTGTTGCTGAATCGCCGCAGAAAGGATCAACGCATCTGTACTGGAAATGCCAGCGCCCAGCAACAGGTTGCCGGTTGGCTTTTCTTCAACCTCAAAGTTGACATCCACCTGGTCGGAAGTGCCCGGAACCGGCTGGGTGTCCACCTTCACGTCCTTAAAGTAGTCCAGCTTGTCTACACGCTCTTTGGAAAGCTGAATTTTACGGGCGTCGTACCAGGCCGATTCAAACTGCCGGAATTCCCGACGAATCACCTCGTCTTTGGTGCGTGTATTGCCACCAATGTTCATTCGACGCACATACACACGCTTACCGGGGTCAACCACAATATTGATATTAACTTCATGGGTGTCACGGTCGATGTCCGGAATGACGTTGGCATTGGCGAAGGCATAACCATAATTGCCCAGGTCGTCTTGAATGGCCTTGGTGCTGTCGGAAAGTTGTTCGCCGTTGAATGTTTCACCCGGTTTAATGGTCAACAAGGATTCCAGCTCTTTCTGTCGATCCAGCATGTCGCCGCTCAACTGCACCTTGCCAAACTTGAATTTGTCGCCCTCTTTGATGCTGATGGTGATGTACACATCTTGCTTGTTGGGGGAAATCTGGACCTGTGTGTTCTCGATGCTGAAGTCAGCGTAGCCGCGGTTCAGATAGAAAGACCTCAAACGTTCAAGGTCGCCACTCAACTTCTGGCGCGAATACTGGTCATTTTTGGTGTACCAGGAAGTCCAGGTGTGCGTGCCTAGTTGAAACTCGTCCAACAAATCCTGAGTCTTGAAGGTTTTCGCACCGATGATTTTCAGCTGCTTGATGGAGGCGGTCTCACCCTCCTCCACATTAAACGTGATCGCAACACGGTTGCGTGGCAAAGGTTTCACTTCGGTTTGAACTTGCGCGCCGTATTTGCCGCGCGCCAGATACTGCTTCTTGAGCTCTTGTTCGGCTTTGTCCAACAAAGAGCGATCAAAGATTTTACTTTCGCTGATGCCGATGCCTTTCAGTGCATTTTTAAGCGTGTCTTTGTCGAATTCTTTTGTACCGTTGAAGTCAACCGACGCAATGGCAGGCCTTTCAACCACGGTCACGATGAGCACGTCGTCTTTGGCAGAAATTTTGACGTCATCAAAAAAGCCCGTTGCATACAGCGAACGAATTGCTTTAACCGCCACTTCATCGTTGAATGTGTCGCCCACTCGAACTGGAAGGTAACTGAATACTGTTCCCGCTTCAGTGCGACGCAGGCCTTCGACTCGAATGTCCTTGACCTTGAATTCATTGATGGCCGCGTGTGCTACACCGAGCTGAAGGGCACAGCAAGCCACAACCGGATACACCAGGCGAGCCGGGAAAAGTCTACTTCTCATTGTCATTCAAAAAGTTCCTCCCAGCCTCGTCGACTGGAGATCAAATTAAGCAAGACTAAAACAGTCTCTGAATATCATTAAAAAATGCGATGCACGTCAACGCGCCTATCAAGGCCAGACCAATTTTCTGGCCTCGGATCATCCAGGCCTCGCTGACCGGCTTTCCCGTCAACAATTCGGCAAAATAATACATCAAGTGACCACCGTCCAAGACCGGAATGGGCAAAAGATTCAAAATGCCCAAACTCACAGACACCATGGCCAAAAAGCCCACAAAAGGCAAAAAACCCAAGCTTGAAGACTCACCCGCGGCTGATGCAATTGAAATGGGCCCGCTTAGGTGGGTCCATGACAGGTCGCCCGTCAACATTTTTCCCATGGCTGCCAGAGAAAACACACTGACCTCGATCATTTTTCCAACGCCGTCGGAAAGGGCCGAGAAGACACCGGGCTGACGCTCAAGCACATCGAGCTTGCCACCCATGCCCAATCCGATCCGGGAATAGGTCTTGCCTTTGCGGTCTGTCAGGTGCTCAGGCACCACTGTCAACTCGAGTACCGCACCGTTATCCCGCTGAACGCCAATCTTAACTTCTTTGGCCTTGCTTTCACGGATCATTTGCGTAAATTGAGAGGAAGACTCAATTGGCGTGCCATCCAGCGTTAGCAAGACGTCACCATTTTGAAATCCGGCCTTTTGCGCAGGGCTATCGGGCAGGACCTGACGGACGGAAACCTGTTGCTCGTAGGGATAAAACCCGGCTTCAGTCGGTAAATTCGGGCCAAGGTCAAATTCTAGTCTGTTGCTGCTGACAGTCGGCAAAGTCAAGGCCTGCCCTTCTCGCTGAACACGCACAGTCAGGTCTTGGTTGAACAGTTTGACACGAATGAGATCCCATGAAACCTCACTCCAGTCATCAGCCTTTCTGCCATTAATCTCCAGAATTTTATCGCCCTTCTTGAGGCCAGATTCCGCTGCAAGCGTTCCAGCCAAAGGTTGTGAAATACGGGTACCCAACACGGAGGTCTGTGAGAAAGAAATGACGCCATACAGACAACTGGCCAATATCAGGTTTGCAAGTGGACCCGCCAATACAATGGCGATGCGTTGCATGACAGGCTTGCGATTGAACGCATTCTCTAGCTGTGCTGGGCTTACATTGTGCAGGCTGTCTGGGTCTCTTTCGTCGAGCATCCGCACATAGCCACCCAGGGGTATCCACGACACAGTCCATTCCTCTCCGGATTTTTTACTGACCCATTTAAAAATTGGCTTTCCAAAACCCACTGAGAAGCGAATGACGCGAACTCCGCAAAGCTTCGCGATGCTGTAGTGCCCCAGTTCGTGGAAGAAAACCAGAATACCAAGCGCAACGATAAAAGAGGTCAAAGAATGGAGCATGGGTCCTCAGCGACTGAATTCAGGAACAGACTGACGAGCATGGGCGCGAACCTCCTGATCCAGATCAAATGCGCTGTCCAGGCTATCCACAGCGCGGTCTGCAAAACTTGCCATGCATTCACTGACCATTGCGTAAATGTCCTTGTAGCCAATTCGTTCATTGAGAAACTCATCGACTGCAATTTCATTGGCGGCATTGAACACCGGTGCAAGAACATCTGGCTTATGAAGGGCCTGTCGAGCCAGTGTCAGCATCGGGAAGCGGTTCAGATCGGGTTCTTCGAAGGACAGATTGCCGATTTCAGCCAAATTCAAGCGCGCTGAGCCGGACTCGATCCGGTTTGGCAAACCCAACACATGGGCAATGGGCGTTCGCATGTCTGGGCAGCCCAGTTGAGCCAGTACGCTGCCATCCCGATATTCCACCATGGAATGAACGATGGATTGCGGATGGATCAGGACACTCAAACTGGTTGCTGGCAAACCGAACAACCAGAGTGCCTCAATCAGTTCAAGACTCTTGTTCGCCATCGTCGCGCTGTCCACAGAAATCTTTCGACCCATGACCCAATTGGGATGCGCCACTGCCTGAGCAGGCGTAATTTGTTCGAAACAAGACAGGGGGAGTGTACGGAACGGACCTCCAGAGGCCGTCAAAATCAAACGGTCCACGCCATGACTGGCGGGTTGCTTGATGTCGTAGTCAGCAGGCAGGCACTGGTAGATCGCGTTGTGTTCGGAATCAATCGGCAAAAGCGTTGCTTTGGCCTTTAAACAGGCTTCCATCATAAAGCGACCCGCGAGCACCAGAGACTCCTTGTTCGCGAGTAACACACGCTTGCCAGCCTCCAGACTTCGCAATGTCGGAAATAGCCCGGCTGCGCCCACAATGGCTGCCACCACTGTGTCCACTTTCTCGTGCTGGCAAACAGTGGTCAAGGATTCTTGACCAGTCACTTCCAGAGTTTTGCCGGTCTGGCTTCGGTATTGATTTGAAAACCCAAGGGCGATCCATTGATCAAGAGACGCTGAATCGCAGATAACCAGGTGCTCGGGCTGAAAACGAAGCGCCTGCTCTAGCAAAAGCTGGATGTTTTTGTGGCCAACCAGGCAAAACACTTCGAATTTGTCTGGGTGCCTGGCAATGACGTCCAGCGTGTTGACGCCGATTGTCCCAGTAGAACCCAGAATGGTAATGACTTGTTTTGACATGCGAATTAAGCCCCGACAGCACCCAGCAGCAACATCGCCAAGGGGAGCACTGGCAATTGTGCATCAATGCGGTCTAGTACGCCACCGTGACCGGGTAACAACTGGCTACTGTCCTTCATTCCCGAATTGCGTTTCAGCAGGGACTCGAACAAATCGCCCACGATGCTGAAAGCACTGAGCACAGCCAGCCAAAACGAGAACAGCAAAGGTGAGAACTTTTGTGCCGCCTGAAATTGCCAAGTGTCTTGCAGGACAGTGTAATGCCCCGCGAGGCTTACCACTGCCCAGCTGAGAAGAATCACACACACAGTTCCGCCGATGGCACCTTCCCAGCTTTTGCCGGGTGAAACGCGGGGGGCAAGCTTTCTTTTTCCAAAAAGTCGCCCAAACACGTAAGCAAAAACGTCTGCCACCCAGCAAATTGCAACCACGCTTAACAAAAACACAACGCCATGCGTGTAAGCCAGCCCCAAAGCAAGACCTGCAGCGCAAACAAGCATCAAGCCCAAACTCAAATAAACGAGGGGTCGGGAAATCAATTTGATGGAGACCTGGCGAAGGCAAAATGGCGCAATGGACACCCAAAACACACCGGCCAAAGCCAGAATTGGAAAGGTGAGTGTTTCAGGTCTTGAAAGGTAGAGAAGACCACCGAACAGGGCGGTCGAAAAGACCGCATAAACCAGCGATTGGCTGCTTTTAAGGCCACCCAAGCGACCCCATTCCCAGAAAGCGGCCAGCAAAGTGATGCCCACGAATTCGTTCCAGCCGGTTGGACCGCCCCAACCCAGTACGGCCAGCAGCACGATCAAAAGTACAACTGCCGTCGCAATACGGGTCATCAGCATGTGGAAGCCTTTACGATGTTTTGCGCGATCAACTGGACAACCGCAATTCGGGCGGCACAGACAGTTGCTCAGACGTACGACCAAAACGTCGTTCGCGCTGATTGTAGGAAGCAATGGCCTCGTTCAGCATATCGAGACCGAAATCCGGCCAAAATTTGGGGGTGAAGTAAAATTCGGTGTAAGCCAGCTGCCAAAGCAGAAAGTTGGACACGCGCTGCTCACCGCCCGTCCGGATGAACAAATCAGGCTCGGGACTCTCGCTGAGACACAGGTGCGGCGCCAAATCGCTTTCCTGAATCAACTCGGGAGACTTGGCAAGGGCTGGCTGTGAAGCCAACATTTTTTGAGTGGCTTGTATGATGTCCCAGCGCCCGCCATAGTTGGCCGCCACATTGAGACACAGCCCGGTGTTGGAGGCAGTCAAGGCTTGCGCCGAATGAATTGCCGCCTGCAACTCGGGTTCAAATGCGGACACATCGCCGATGATTTTCAAGCGAATGTTTTCACGATGCATCGATTCAACATCACGACGCAAAACCCGGATAAACAAGCGCATCAAAAGGGACACTTCATCAGCCGGGCGCCGCCAGTTTTCGGATGAAAAAGCGAACAGGGTCAGGTGTTTGACCCCCAGTTCACAACACGCTTGCACCGTTCGACGTACAGCATCCACGCCGCGTTTGTGACCGGCCACACGAGGCAGCATGCGCTGCTTGGCCCAGCGACCATTGCCGTCCATCACGATTGCAACGTGCTGGGGAATGGACCCCGTCTCCGGAATTTCAATCGTCGAACTAGGATGGACGGTCATGGCGACTCAAACAGTCATGATTTCGGCTTCTTTGACCTGCAAAACCTTGTCAATTTCAGCAACAAAACGGTCAGTCAGCTTTTGGATGTCTTCTTGGGCACGACGCTCATCGTCTTCAGAAATTTCTTTGTCTTTTACGAGCTTTTTGAACGCATCGTTGGCGTCACGACGCAGGTTTCGAATGGCCACTTTGGCATGCTCGCCCTCGCCCTTGATGAATTTGGTGAGCTCACGGCGGCGTTCCTCTGTCAATGGTGGCATTGGGACGCGAATGGTTTCACCCATGCTGGCCGGGTTCAGACCAAGGTCAGATTCACGAATGGCCTTTTCAACTGCGTTCACCATGTTTTTTTCCCAGGGCTGCACTGTGATTGTGCGTGAATCGGCAAGACTCAGGTTGGCCACTTGGGAAATGGGCACGGGTGAGCCGTAATAATCCACTTGCACATGGTCCAGAATGCCCGTGTGCGCACGACCAGTGCGAACTTTCTGCAAATCTGTTTTCAGGGACTCGATGGTTTTGTTCATCTTGTCTTCGGTTTGGGTACGAATTTCAGCAATGCTCATTTTTAAATCACCGTATTTGAATTACATGTGCACCAATGTGCCTTCATTGTCACCTGTCACTGCACGATATAACGCACCAGGCTTGTTGATGGAAAACACGCGGATGGGTAATTTTTGATCTCTGCACAAGGCAAACGCTGTCGCGTCCATCACCTCGAGGTTTTTGGCAATGGCTTCATTGAAGCTGATGCGCTCATATCGCGTGGCGTCTGGGTTCTTGTTGGGGTCTGCCGAATAAATGCCGTCCACTTTGGTGGCCTTCAAGACGATTTCAGCGCCAATTTCGGAACCACGCAGCGCGGCGGCTGTGTCTGTGGTGAAAAACGGGTTCCCCGTGCCGGCTGCAAAAATGACAACCTTGCCCTCTTCCAGATAGCGAATGGCCTTGGGTCGGATATAGGGTTCAACCACCTGCTCGATGTTCAAGGCCGATTGCACCCTTGCCGTCACACCGGCGCGCCGGAAGGCGTCCTGAAGCGCCAGCGCGTTCATGACAGTGGCCATCATGCCCATGTAATCAGCCGTGGCACGATCCATGCCCGTTGCACCGGGCGCAACGCCTCGGAAAATGTTGCCACCCCCAATGACGATGGCCAATTCAATGCCAAGCGCAGCCACTTCTGCAACCTCTGACACCATGCGTTCGATGGTGGCCCGGTTGATGCCGTAGGAGTCATCTCCCATTAGTGCTTCGCCTGAAAGTTTCAGTAACACACGCTTGTATGCCGCCATTCATGCCTCTTAGTTACACCATGACGAGATTCTATAACGTAAATTCTCGTTGATTGAGATCCAACAAATAAAAAGGGGGATTCCCTGACGAGACTCCCCCTGTTTTCAGTGCAACACGTATTAACGGGCTGCAGCTGCGGCCTGTGCTGCCACTTCGGCTGCAAAGTCGTTGACTTTCTTCTCAATGCCTTCACCCACGATGTACAGGTGGAAGCCGTTAACAGCACTGTTGTTGCTCTTGAGCATCGCTTCAACGGTTTGCTTGTCGTCTTTGACGAAAGGCTGTGACAGCAGAGCCACTTCCTTCAGGAACTTCTTCACTGAACCCTCGACCATTTTCCCGGCGATGTCAGCTGGCTTGCCAGACTCTTCTGCCTTGGCCTTGGCCACTGAACGCTCGCGATCAATGTCTTCCTGGGGAACACCAGACTCATGCAGTGCCTTTGGCTTGGTGGCGGCAATGTGCATGGCCACGTCTTTACCCACGTTCTCGTCGGCGCCGGTGTAATCAACCAACACACCGATTTTACCGCCGTGAATGTAAGACGTCAGGCGACCCTGAGCCTGTACGCGTGAGAAGCGGCGTACAGACATGTTTTCGCCAATCTTACCAATCAAGGCTGTGCGAATGGACTCTACAGTGCCCTCACCCAGCGGCAATTCGCTCAGTGCGGCCACGTCTGCGGGTGCCTTGTCGGCCACCAGCTTGGACACGTTGGCTACAAACTGGATGAAGTCGTCGTTCTTGGCCACAAAGTCAGTTTCGCAGTTGACTTCGACGATACTGCCAAGCTTGCCTTCTGCATCGATGTAAATACCCACCAAACCTTCAGCGGTAACGCGTGTGGATGCCTTGCTGGCCTTGCTGCCAAGTTTGACACGCAGAATTTCTTCAGCCTTGTCCAGGTCGCCATCGGCTTCGGTCAGGGCTTTCTTGCATTCCATCATGGGCGCGTCAGTTTTTACGCGAAGCTCTTTTACGAGTGCTGCTGTAATTTCAGCCATTGTTCAATCTCCTGATGTCTGATGTACGGACACATTAAAAAAAAAAGGGGCGACAGGTCGCCCCGATTGAAGTTCGCAGGGTCAATCAGCCTTCGGCGCTGTCTTCTGACACTTCAACGAATTCGTCGTTGGACTTGATGGCCTCGACAACCTCGTTGACCGCTTGCTCACGGCCAGCCAATACGGCGTCGGCCATAGAGCGGGCGTACAGGCGGATGGCACGGGCTGAGTCGTCGTTGCCAGGAACAACGTAGCTGACACCAGCGGGCGAGTGGTTGGTATCGACCACGCCTACAACTGGAATACCCAGCTTTTCAGCTTCTGTGATCGCAATTTTGTGGAAACCAACGTCACACACAAAAATGGCGTCTGGCAGGGAATTCATGTCCTTGATGCCGCCAATTGATGAGTTCAGCTTTTCCAGTTCACGCTCGAACAGCAGACCTTCCTTCTTGGACATGCGCTCAAGGCCGCCGTCAGCAATGATGGCTTCCATGTCTTTCAGACGCTTGATGGATGTCTTCACGGTTTTGAAGTTGGTCAACATGCCGCCCAGCCAGCGCTGGTCAACGTAAGGCATGCCACAACGCTGCGCTTCTTCAGCGATGATTTCGCGGGCTTGACGCTTGGTGCAAACAAACAGGATGTTGCCGCGGTTGGCAGACATACGCTTGATGAATTTGGTGGCTTCTTCGAGCATCACAACCGTTTTTTCAAGGTTGATGATGTGAATCTTGTTACGATGGCCGTAAATGAAAGGGGCCATTTTGGGGTTCCAGAAGCGAGTTTGGTGGCCAAAGTGGCAACCAGCTTCCAGCATTTCGCGCATAGATGCTGCCATGAATTTCTCCAGTAGACAGGGTTAAATAAGATTTGCGCTGGGCCTGATTCATGCCTGAAACGGGCACCCTGTCGCGCAAACCAAGAAATTTGCCCAGATTCAAACCCGAAAAGGATGAAACTTGAGCAGCGGATGATTATACTCAACGAAAGCCCATTAGCTCAAGCAGGAATCTCAATAATTTATGAACATAGTGATTAAAAATGACGTGGACATCGAAAAAATGCGCGTCGCCGGACGTTTGGCCTCGGAGGTGCTTGATTTTATTACGCCCCACGTTGTCGCCGGCATCACCACCGGAGAGCTCGACAAGCTCTGTCACGATTACATGGTCAACGTGCAGGGAACGATTCCTGCCCCACTGAATTACGCGCCACCGGGCTACAAGCCCTACCCCAAATCCATCTGCACATCCGTGAATCACCAGATTTGCCACGGCATTCCTGGCGATAAGAAGCTGAAAAGCGGCGACATTGTGAATCTGGACATCACCGTCATCAAGGATGGATACCACGGCGACACCAGTCGAATGTTTGTGGTCGGTGAAGGGTCCGTGGCGGCGCGCAGGCTGTGTCAAATCACTTATGAAGCCATGTGGATTGGCATTGATCAAGTTCGGCCCGGCGCAACCCTGGGCGATGTGGGCCACGCCATCCAAAAATTCGCTGAGGGTTTCGGCTACTCGGTGGTTCGGGAGTTTTGTGGCCACGGGATCGGCACCAAATTCCACGAGGAGCCACAGGTTCTTCACTATGGCAGACCTGGCACAGGCGTTCGCCTTGAAAAAGGCATGATTTTTACCATTGAGCCCATGTTGAATGCCGGCCGTCGTGAAATCAAGGAAATGCCAGACGGCTGGACCATCGTCACCAAGGACCACAGTCTGTCGGCTCAGTGGGAGCACACAGTGCTGGTTACTGAGGATGGTTACGAGGTGTTGACAGTGTCTGAGGGCGCGCCCGCCAAGCCCGACATTGCGGCGTTGACGGCCTAGACAAACAACCCTGACAGGATCGGAATGGCCACAAGCCCGGAGCACCAGCAGCAATTGACGAACATGGATGCAGTGCGTCGAGACATTCGACAAGCTCTGAAAGGCGAGGCCTCAAGCTGGCTCAAGCCGCTCAGTGCGGCCGACAAAGGCAATCAGGTTGAGCACACGCTGACACACCGATGCATGTGTGTGGACGAGGCGCTTCGGCAACTCTGGCGTGCCCTTTCCATGCCTGAAAGCTGGTGCCTTGTGGCTGTTGGGGGATATGGTCGCGGAGAGCTGTTCCCCTTCTCGGATGTAGACGTTCTAGTACTTATTGATCAGGAGCCTGAGGCAGAGCTCGTCGAAAAACTGGAACAATTTTGCGGTTCGGGTTGGGACATTGGTCTTGAGATTGGCCACAGCGTCAGAACGCTGGACCAGTGTCTTGAAGAGGCAGGCAAGGACATCACAATTCAGACAGCACTTGTAGAATGCCGGCTAATCATCGGGAACAAAAAGAATTTTTCCGAACTTCAATTGCGTTTTGATGAGTCGCTGGATAAAAAGCAGTTTTTTCGAAAGAAGACATTGGAGCTTCAGCAGCGGCACGCCAAATACCAGGAAACGCCCTACAGCCTCGAGCCAAATTGCAAAGAAAGCCCAGGGGGGCTGCGGGATCTGCATGTCATTTTGTGGGTGGCCAGGGCTGCAAAGCTTGGCAAGAGCTGGTCAGAAATGGCCAGAAATGGACTTATCACGCCCTTTGAAGCGGCAAAATTGCGCAAGTACGAGCGCACTTTGAAGCTGATCCGCTACCAGTTGCACGTCACCACAGGTCGACGTGAAGATCGACTGGTGTTTGATGTGCAAACCCAACTCGCTGAATCATTGGGCTACAAAGCCACACCTGCCAAAAGGTCGAGCGAGCAGCTGATGCAAACTTACTACCTGGCGGCCAAATCGGTCATGCAACTCAACGCCATCCTGTTGCAGAACATTGAGCTGTCGATCTTTGGTTCAAGCAGCCAGCCCGTTCACATCGACGATGAGTTTCAGGCCATTGATTCATTTCTGGACATTCGTGACGACGATGTGTTTGCCAGAAACCCCTCGGCGATGTTGCGCGCCTTCATAGTGATGCAGCAAAACCCTTCTTTGAAAGGCATGAGTGCCCGCACATTGCGGCAACTCTGGCACAACCGGGTTCGGATTAACAGCAGCTTCAGAAAGAACCCTGTGAACAAGGCTTTGTTCATCGAATTTTTCAAGCAACCACGCGGCATTGTTCATGAGTTGCGTCGCATGAATGAAACCAGTGTTTTAAGCCGCTATCTGCCTGCATTTCGCAAAATTGTGGGTCAAATGCAGCATGACCTGTTTCATGTGTACACCGTTGACCAACACATCCTGACCGTGGTGCGCAATCTTCGCCGGTTTACGATGGCTGAACATGCGCATGAGTATCCTTTCTGTAGTCAGTTGATGGCCAACTTCGATGAACATTGGCTGTTGTACATCGCTGCGTTGTTTCACGATGTTGCCAAAGGCCGCGGTGGGGACCACAGTGAACTGGGTGAAGTCGATGCCCGTCGCTTCTGCAAAGAACATGGCTTCGATCAGGAAAGTACCGACTTGGTGGCCTTTCTGGTCAGACATCACTTGACCATGTCCAACACCGCTCAGAAAAAGGATCTGTCGGACATCGAGGTGATTCAGGAATTTGCTGAACTGGTCAAGACGCCAAGAAATCTGACCGCCTTGTATCTTTTGACCGTTGCGGACATTCGCGGCACCAGTCCCAAGGTTTGGAATGCCTGGAAAGGCAAATTGTTGGAAGACCTCTACCGGATTACTTTGAAGCAACTCGGAGGGCAAGCGCCCAATCGCCGCGAGATGCTGGAAGAGCAAAAAGGTGAAGCCAAGCGAATTTTGCGACTCTACGCCCTGTCAGACGATGTTCAAGACAAGCTTTGGGAAAATCTGGAGGTCTCTTATTTTCTGAGGCAAGACCCGAGCGAAATAGCGTGGCACACAAGGCATCTGTTCTGGCGTGTCAACGCTGAACAGCCAGTGGTGAAAGCGCGTCTATCCCCGATTGGTGAGGGGCTGGAGGTGCTGGTCTACACCAAAGACGAGATGGATTTGTTTGCCCGAATTTGTGGTTACTTTGACTCAAAAAACCTGAGCATTCTGGATTCCAAAATTCACACCACAAAGCATGGTTATGCGCTCGACTCTTTTTTGATTCAGCACGACAGCGGCGATGAGTTTTACCGCGAAACCATTAGTTTGATTGAAGCCGAATTGCAGGATGTTTTGACGCGCAAGCCGCCCTTGCCTGCCCCGGTTTTCGGTCGCATGTCCCGCCAATCCAAGCATTTTCCGGTTAGGCCACGCATTGATCTGAAGCCTGACGAAAAAGGAAATCAGTACTTGCTCAGCATTTCCGCGACCGACCGCACAGGCCTTCTCTATTCAATTGCCAAAGTTCTGGCGCAGTACAAGGTCAGTATTCAAACTGCGAAAATCATGACCTTGGGAGAGCGCGCCGAGGACAGCTTTTTGGTGTATGGCCCTTCCCTGTCCTCTCAAAAGCTGCAAATTCAACTGGAAGCCGATTTGCTTGAGCTGCTCTCCATCTAAACGGTGAGCAGCTTGCAAGCGATTATTCGTGTTGCAGCTGAACGAGTGATTTGAGAATGCCAAGCACTCGGCCCATGCCATCTTGAACGGTGCGCGTAATCTCGGCGTGAGAGATCTCGAGGGCACTGTCACCCACCCCTGCCGCCTGATTGACCACCAAGGCCAGATGCGCATAAGGAATACCCAGCTCTCGCGCCAGCGATGCCTCGGGCATGCCTGTCATGCCAACAATGTCAGCGCCATCGCGCGCCAGACGCTTGATCTCGGCAGCAGTTTCAAGCCTTGGGCCTTGTGTGCAGGCATAACACCCCCCGCTGACCACCTCTTCGTTGATGGAATTGGCCGCGTGCGCCAATGCCGTGCGTAGCGCATTGTCATAAGGCCAGGTGAAATCAATGTGCTGGACGGGTTCTTCCTGCCCCTCAAAGAACGTGGCGCCACGACCATGGGTGTAATCAATGATCTGGTCAGGAATCATCAGGTGACCTGGCATTAAATCAGACCGGATACCACCGACCGAAGCCACCGCAACGATTCCATCCACCTCAACCTGAGAAAGTGCCCAAATGTTGGCCCTGTAATTGATTTCATGTGGCGCAATGGTGTGCCCGTAACCATGCCGGGCCAAAAACACGATTTCCGTGCCGGCCAAAGTGCCAAAAGTAAGCGCACCGGAGGGTTCGCCATAAGGCGTCCGTTGAACCTGCCGACGCGTGACCTCAAACTCTGGCAGTTGACTTAATCCACTTCCCCCGATGACTGCGTACATGCGCTTCAACCCCTGTTCTTTAAATAATCTGCAAATCCCTCAGCAACCTCGGGATGCTTCAAGCCCAACTCCACGGTGGCCTTCAGGTATCCCAATTTGGAACCACAGTCGAATCGGGTTCCGTCGAATCGATAGGCCAGCACGGGTTGATCTTCCAGCAATGATGCAATGCCGTCGGTCAACTGGATTTCGCCCCCTGCTCCTTTGCCTGTTTTTTCAATGTGGCTGAAAATCTGGGAGGTCAGCACATAACGCCCCACCACGGCCAGAGTGGTGGGGGCTTTGTCAGGATCAGGCTTTTCTACGATGGCATTGACCCGTTCTGAACGCGCATTCCATGGACTACTGGACACAATGCCGTACGATTTGGTCTCGGCGCGAGGCACCTCTTGAACGGCCAGAATACTGGCATGCTCTCTCTCGAACACCTTGACCATTTGGGCGGTGACAGAAGGAACACCCTTGTTGGTGTCCATCAAATCGTCCGCAAGCAATACTGCAAACGGGTCGTTGCCGACGACAGGACGCGCGCAGAGCACGGCATGCCCCAAACCCAAAGGCTCCATTTGTCGAATGTAAATACAGTTCACATGACTGGGTACGATATTGCGCACCAAGTCGAGCATGGCTTTCTTGCCGCGAGCTTCCAGTTCAAATTCCAGCTCAGCGTTTTTGTCGAAATGGTCTTCAATCGCACGCTTGCTGCGCCCGGTGATGAACACCATTTCAGTGATGCCTGCCTGAAGGGCTTCCTCAACGGCATACTGAATGAGCGGTTTGTCAACGACAGGCATCATTTCTTTAGGGCTGGCCTTGGTCGCAGGCAAGAATCGAGTACCCATCCCTGCCACTGGAAACACTGCTTTTCTAACCTGAGTCATTGGAAATCTCCTGTTTTATTGTCCGATCAAATCATGCTCTGGAATTGTGACTCACTGAGAATGGTCACACCCAGTTGCCCGGCTTTTTGAAGTTTGCTGCCTGCGGATTCACCCGCCAATACAAAATCCGTTTTTTTAGACACGGAACCGCTGACCTTCCCGCCTCTTTCAAGGATGATGGCCGCGGCCTCGTCGCGCGAATAGGCTGACAGCGTTCCGGTCAGCACAAATGTTTTTCCGGCAAATGCATGGTCAGCGGCCAGCGCAGATTCTTGAGACACCACGGGCCAGCGCATGCCGATTCCCTCTGGATTGACAAGATCCTCGACCACCTTCCGATTGTCTGCAGAGCGAAAAAACTGAACGATTGAGCGCGCCACCACTGGACCTACGTCATTGACTTCCATCAAGGCCTCTTCCGTGGCGTCCATCAATTGAGCCGGCACTGGAAAGGCAGAAGCGAGATCACGGGCCGTGGCTTCGCCAACATGTCGAATACCCAAACCAAAATACAGGCGAGCAAGCGTTGTGGACTTGGACTGTTCGAGCGCATCCAGCAAATTGCGCACAGACTTCTCACCCATGCGTTCCAGCGAGATCAATTGCTCGTAGGTCAATCTGTAGAGATCGGCCGGACTTCTGACCCAGCCTTTGTCCACAAGCACCTCAATCAGCTTGTCGCCCAGCCCATCCACGTCGACAGCCTTTCGATGTGCGAAGTGGATGATGGATTGGGTCAATTGCGAACGGCAAACGAGCCCGCCGGTGCAACGGTGAACTGCTTCACCCTCTTCTTTGACCACTGCGGAGCCACACACCGGACAATGATCAGGCATGACAAACGCAATGCTGTCGGCCCCACGTACATTGCCATCAAAGGGCAACACTTCGGGGATAACATCGCCTGCCCTGCGGACAATTACACGGTCACCAACCCGCAGGTCTTTACGCTGAATTTCATCGAGGTTGTGCAAGGTTGCCGAAGAAACCACAACACCGCCAACTTTCACCGGTTCGAGCTTGGCCACTGGGGTGATGGAACCGGTTCTGCCAACCTGAACTTCGATATTCTGCAGGGTAGTCAAAACCTCGTCGGGTGGAAACTTGTGCGCGATGGCGAATCGGGGAGCCTTTGCGACAAACCCCAGATTTTCCTGAAGGGCGAATGAATCCACTTTGTAGACCACGCCATCAATTTCAAACGGTAAACTGGCTCTTTGTCGACCGATGTCGCGATAGTAGGCCAACAGCCCCTCGGCACCAATCGCGGTCTGGCTTAAATTCGACACTGGAAACCCCAGCGCCTTCAGCCAGTTCATCATGGCTGACTGCGTTTGCAAACGTTGCGAGAACTCTCTGTCGATGACCGCCCCGTAGCAGAAAAAGCGCAGGGGTCTAGCTGCTGCCACGCGTGGATCCAATTGGCGTATGGTGCCCGCAGCCGCATTCCGCGGGTTTGCAAACACCTTCAAACCCGCATCCGCCTGTCTCGCATTCATGGCGGCAAAATCGGCCTTGTTCATTAAAATTTCGCCGCGAACCTCAAGAATGGGCGGAAATTCCTTACCTTGAAGTTTCAGGGGAAGGTTTTTGATCGTTTTGACATTGGAAGAGACGTCTTCACCCGTGGTGCCATCGCCACGTGTAATGGCGCGAACAAAAACCCCATGTTCGTAAACAATCGAGATGGCAAGCCCATCGAATTTGGGATCAACGGCGTATTGAATCGTCTGAGTGGGCGGCAAGTCGCCGAAGTCCCGCACCCGCCTCTCGAACGCGTGCACATCGTCGTCTTCAAAAGCGTTGCCCAATGACAGCATGGGCACACGGTGTGTCACCTGTTCAAAAGCGGACACCGGTGCCCCACCCACCCTTTGAGTGGGCGAGTCCGGGCGCACCAACTCTGGATGCGCAGACTCCAAAGCCAGCAAGGCCTGATAAACCCGGTCATATTCGGAATCAGGCACCAAAGGCGCATCGAGCACGTAGTAGGCGTGCTCCCAATGCCGAAGCTGCGCGGTCAGCGCTTCAATCTGCCTGGCCGCATCCGAGGCGGAGCCTTGCGGGGGTTCTTCGGAGTCAAACAGGCTGAGGTTGGCCACGATTGGAATCAGGAAAACAGGGTTTGCGCAGCCAGAGAGCCAGGTTTAAAACCCGAGTCTTCCAGGTTGCGAACGCGTTCAATCAGCTGTTCATAGATGCCTTGAATGGCGGCCGTGGACAGAACAGTGCCCGAGTCGTCCATCAGGGGGGCCATGTATTGCTCGTTCATGCTGTGGCAAATGGTCACAATATCGCCCAAGGCCTGGACGGGATCTTTCGAGTTTGGAACGTCAATACTGAAGCTTAGCAGGCGTTTGGAAGGCGCCTTGTGAATCACCATGCTGGCAATGCAGCCATCCTCGCGATTCAGAACCCATTGATGGCCCTTGGAAACCCAGCCAGCACTGGCCAACATGTCGATCGCAGTGGATTCTTCAACAGTGTCGGGCAATAGGCAATGCAGACCGAGCAAGGTATCCAGAGCAGCGGCAGCCTTGTCGAGCGTTTCCGCCTTGGCCACCACCTCTTTCATTTCAGGGAATTCGAGATCGGCATTGTGTTCGTCTGCAAAATGACGCAAACGGGACAAAACCTCGCTGAATTCAATGGAGGTCAGTGGCCCTTTCCGATTGGCCAACTGTACGTTGACCTTCAACAGGTTGGCCTCACCAGAAAATGGCATCGCTTTGAACCAGATCACATCGTCATCACTGGTGGATGAATTGGCGACAGAATACACCACCCTTTTTCGATTCACCTGCTCCAAAGAGTCCATCAATGGCTTCCAGGTGTTTGCATCGCGTGGCGCATCAAAGCGGACCAAAAACTCGCAGAAGATCCGCTTTTCCGGGCTGGCCTGAACCTCGTTTTCCATGCCGCTTTCAGTGGTCTGTGTTGCCTCTTCATCGCTTCCAAGGTCAGCAAAACCAGGTTCGAAACGGTTGGAAGATCCGCTCAGCAGAGGATCAGAATCGGTGCTGCCGAATCGCTCGGAAGCTTGTTTGCGAAGTCTGTAGTCTTGCCACCAGTTGTAAGCGATCATCGCGGCAATGCCGCCACCGCCCACGATCAACAGTGTCATTTGCAGGTCATTCATACGGTTTCCATCGCCATCTTTTCTGCGGAAGCCAGATCGACTGCAACTATGCGGGAAACGCCTTTTTCCTGCATGGTTACGCCAATCAACTGTTCCGCCATTTCCATGGCTATTTTATTGTGAGAAATGAACAAAAACTGAGTTTGTTCAGACATTTGCTTGACTAACTTAGAAAATCTCTCTGTATTGGCGTCGTCCAGCGGGGCGTCCACCTCATCCAGCAGACAGAAAGGCGCCGGATTCAATTCAAAAATCGCAAACACCAGCGCCGTGGCGGTGAGTGCCTTTTCACCACCTGACAGCAGATGGATTGTGCCGTTTTTCTTGCCTGGAGGCTGCGCGAACACCTGAACGCCGGCATCCAGAATTTCATCGCCCGTCATAACCAGACGGGCTTCACCCCCACCAAACAGCAGAGGGAACAGGCGCGAGAAGTGTGAATTCACCAAATTAAAGGTTTCAGACAAAAGGTCTCGTGTTTCCAGATCAATTTTATGGATTGCATCTTCCAGGGTGTTCATGGCTTCAAGCAGGTCTTGCGCTTGGGCATCCAAAAATGACTTGCGATCGCTGGCGGCGCCCAATTCGTCAAGCGCAGCCAGGTTGACGGCCCCGAGTGCCTGCATGGCATTGCCAAGTCTCGTCACATCGGCTTGAAGCACGGATGCTTTTGGAGGAATGTCCATTGCAGCAAGTTCGGATGCCAGCGCTTGTCGATCAGCCTGCACCTCAGTCAGTAATTGATCAAATTGATCAATGGTTAACTCGGCAGCTTGCACTTTGAGAGCCAAGTCCTGTATGGAATCACGCAGGGGCTGGGCCAGCTTCTCACCTTCTTTTTCCAGCAGTTCCATGCGACTGACTTCAGAAATGATCTGTTCCAATCGCTCTCGTGAAGCAGCCACCTGGTCTTCGGCAATGACCCGGGCTTGCAGTGCATCCTGTAGCAAGGATTGCCCCTCATCTTCAGAAAGCCCCGACAATTCGACTTGCGCCTGGGATTTGCGCAGTTCAAGCTGATGAGCTTGTTCTTGCGCATATCGAATTTCCCGCTCGAATTCGCGCACACGCGATTCCTGATTGCGAATGGCAAACTCGACATCCTGTTTTTTGCGCTGCGCCTGCTGAATCATGGCCTGCTTGTCACGAAGCTGCTGCTCAAGCCGCATGGCATTGGTTTTGGCCGATTCCAGTTCTTCGCTGGCTTGCGCGAGCGTTTCATCAAGCTCGGCAAACACAGCTTCGCTTTCCATCAAGACGGCTTGCTGTTCTTCCTGTTCCGACTTCAGCACCGCAATGTCCAGTTCGATCTGTTCACGACGACTGTTCGCGCGCCCTTGGGCTTCCTGCAGCTTGAGTAAAATCATCTGTGATTCATGGGTCTGGCGAACCAGTCGATCCAGTTTCTGGCGATCCGCGCTCAGTTCAGCGCGTTGCTCAGACAGGCGCATTTGCAAGCGATCCCGTTTGGCCATGGATTCGCTGCGAAGCATTTCCAATGCCTTCAATTCAGTCGAAAGCGCGTCAATTTGCTGGTTTCGCTCGAGCCTGCCAGACTGCTCACCCTCGGCGGCGTAAAAGGAAAGACCGGTACTGACCACGCAATGGCCTTGCTGCGTGTAAATTCGTTGGCCAGCCTGCAGGGACTTTCGGCGCTGAAGCGCCGCTTGCAGACTGTCTGCCATCAACACCCCGGCCAAAAGCTGATCCACAACACGCTTCAGGTTCGCATCGGATGCACTGACCACACTGGCAAGCTCATCAGGCCCGGGTGAACGATGATTCGCCACATTTCCCTGCGTTTCAACAAAGGCAATGCGGCTGGGCGGCGGCGCGCTGGCAAATCCGGCAACAGACTCCAGCGAGCCCGCTTCAAAGCTGTCCAGGTGTTCACGCAGTGCCGATTCAACCGCCTTTTCCCACCCGCGTTCCACCTTCAGGCGGTTCAATATTCGGGGTGTGCTGGCAAGTCCATTGCGCTCTATCCAGGGCTTTAGTTCGGTGGAGTCTGCGAGCTGAGCATTTAACTCGGTCAGTGCCTGAAGTTGCGCTTGCACATTGGCATGCCGGTCTCGCTCCTGGTTAAACAGACGCTGGCTTTCTTCGAATTCATGCTGCAACTCAGCCACGGAAGCTTCGCGGGTCGACAGGGACTGTCGCAGATCGTTCAATTCGGCACTGTAACGCTGATGTTCAGCCTCTGCCGTCTGAATTTCATGGTCAGAAGGGGCTGCGACCTGCCCACGCTCCTGGGTCAATCTTTCCAGTTTGATTTGAAGATTGGACAGGCTTCTGGAGGCGGATTCCTGCTGTGAAGACGCAAGGCTCAAATCGCGCTGAATCTCGATGACTTTCGCACGCTTCGCTTCGATGTTCTGCCTGGCGGTCGACAGCCCAGCCTCCACAGGTTCCAGTGCCGCCTCTGCATCCTCCAGCGCCACCACAGCCTCTTCCAGCAAAAAGGCATGAGATTCCGTCTCTTCGCGAGCTGCCTCAAGATTTTGAACGGCCGCACTTTCACGTTCCGACCAAAGCGCCAATTCACCTTCGAGCTCTCGCACTCTGGCCGACAGGCGCGATCGGGACTCAGCCATCACACGAAGATCGGCCTCCAGCTTGCTGACATTGCGGTTGGCTTCGATCCACACAGACTGATCGGCATCCAGCTGTTGCTGGGCATCCATCTGCTTTTCCCGCATCAGCAAAAGCTCAGTCTGCGTGTGCACGGATTTCGACTGAATCTGTTCCAGATCGGCTCGCGCGCGCTCAAGACGGGCCGAACAGGCGTTTTTCTGGTCTTGCGCGTCGATCAAGCGTGTAAACCACAGCATTTGCTGCTTGGACGACTTTTCAGCCTCATATTCTTTGTATTGACGCGCCACGACGGCCTGTTGTTCCAGGCGCTCAATTTGCCCCGTCAATTCGCGCCGGATGTCTTCCACCCGCGTCAGGTTGTCCCGAGTGTCCGCCAGACGGTTTCCAGTCTCGCGACGCCTTTCCTTGTACTTGGAAACGCCTGCCGCCTCTTCGAGGAAAATTCGAAGTTCTTCCGGGCGTGCCTCGATCAAACGGGCAATCATGCCCTGACCAATAATGGCGTAGGCACGAGGCCCTAGCCCTGTTCCCAGGAAAATGTCTTGCACATCACGCCGGCGGACTGCTTGCTGGTTGATGTAATAAGTAGACGCACCGTCGCGTGTCAAAACACGCTTGACCGACAATTCGGAATATTGATTCCAGCTGCCGCCAGCACGTCCCTCAGAATTGTCAAATACCAGTTCAACACTGGCTCTGGAGGCGGGTTTCCGATTGGTTGACCCGTTAAAAATGACGTCCTGCATGGACTCGCCGCGCAATTCGGACGCCTTGGATTCTCCCAGGACCCAACGAACGGCATCAATGATGTTTGATTTACCACATCCATTTGGACCAACCACACCCACCAGGTTGCTGGGCACGGCGAATGACGTCGGTTCAACAAATGACTTGAAGCCAGCGAGGCGGATGTGTGTTAAGCGCACGATTGATAAGGTTTATAGACCAATAGAACTGTCAAATTCCGCCAGAGACGGGATACTGAAAACGCAGTGACCTTATAATAACAAAGCCACCGGGGGTTCTTGCCTTGCGGACCGTTCTTCGGTCCGCAATTTGCATTTCACCGATTTAAACCCGTTTTGGCATCCCCTTGTACGCAAGATGAGCGCATTATGAGCACCAAGCCAAACAGATCACTAGAAACATTTCCAAACCCTAACGTGGATCGTCCCTATCACGTGCACATCGAAGTGCCTGAATTCAGCTGTTTGTGCCCTTTGACCGGTCAGCCCGATTTTGCAACCCTGGTGATCGATTACCTGCCCCACCTGCGCAACGTTGAATTGAAAAGCCTGAAGCTTTACATGTGGTCCTATCGCGATGAAGGCGCATTTCACGAGGCCGTCACCAACAAGATTCTGGATGATCTGGTGGCAGCCACTGATCCACGGTACATGAAACTGACCGCCAAATGGTATGTGCGCGGCGGGGTTTACACCACAGTGGTGGCTGAACATCGCCAGGCTGGCTGGCAGCCCCTGCCCCGCGTTGAACTCGACCAGATTTCCACCATGAACCCCACCCGCGGCTGAGGTTTCAATTGAATCCGAACCTGGACAAACTGCAAGCCTATCCCTTCGAGCGTCTGGCCAAACTGTTTGCTGGTGTAACGCCCAACCCGGCGTTGCGCCCAATCAGCCTGTCCATCGGCGAGCCGAAACACCCCACGCCCGAGGTGATCCGCAACGCATTGTGTAGCCACATCGACGGATTGGCGGTCTATCCAGGTACCAAGGGTCTTCCAGTGCTTCGGCAGACCATCAGTCAGTGGATCAATCGCCGGTTCGACGCGCACATCGACCCTGAAACGCAGGTTGTACCCATTCTTGGTTCGCGCGAAGCCCTTTTTTCATTTGCGCAAACGGTCCTTGGCGAATGTGAAAAAGGCACTCGGGTTGCTTTTCCGAATCCGTTTTATCAAATTTACGAAGGCGCCGCCTTTCTGGGTGGCGCAGAGCCGGTGTTTGTGAATATCGACGCAGACACGGGTTTGGCCGACTTCTCTGCCCTGTCTGATGAAGTGCTCGACCAGGTGGCGCTGCTGTACGTGTGCAGTCCAAACAATCCAACCGGCGCTGTCATGTCACTGGACAATTGGCAAACCCTGTTTGATCTGGCTGACAAACACGACTTCGTGATTGCATCGGATGAATGCTACTCCGAAATATATTTTGATGAATCAGATCCGCCCGTTGGCGGGCTTGAGGCTGCAAGCCGACTGGGGCGATCTGATTACAACAACTTGGTGGTGTTCAGCAGTCTGTCCAAGCGATCCAACGCACCTGGCCTGCGGTCGGGTTATGTGGCGGGCGACGCAGACCTGATCAGCAAGTTCCTGTTGTACCGCACCTATCACGGCTCAGCCATGTCTGTTACCGTGCAGCATGCCAGCGTTGCTGCTTGGTCTGACGAAGTGCATGTGCAGCAAAACCGTGAACTCTACCGTCAAAAATTTCAGGCTTTTCAATCCATTCTGAAAGACACGCTGCCATTGACCATGCCTGAAGCGGGCTTTTATTTCTGGGCCAAGGTACCAGGCAGTGACACCCAATTTGCACTCGACCTGTACCAGCAACAAAACGTGACAGTGCTACCGGGCAGCTATTTGGGCCGTGAGTGCAATGGACACAACCCAGGCGAAGGACATGTAAGACTGGCCCTGGTCGCCTCGGTTGAGGATTGCAATGAGGCGGCTCATCGAATCAAAGCCCTGCTAAGTGCAGGCCATTGAACAACACAGACAATTTACAAATACACATCACTCAGGAACAACACCATGACCAATCAATACGAATCCATCATTAACCAGGCTTGGGAAGACCGTGCCGAGATCAGCCCCGCAAAAGCCCCTGAGGCGGTGCGCGAGGCAGTTTGCGCCGTGCTTGAGCAACTGAACACTGGCGAACTTCGTGTCAGCTCCAAGGAAAATGGAGACTGGGTCACCCACCAGTGGATCAAGAAGGCCGTTCTGCTGTCTTTCCGTCTGGAAGACAACAAACCCATGGCAGCAGGTGGATTCACCCAGTTTTACGACAAAGTGCCCACCAAATTTGCCGATTATTCCGAGGCTGATTTCAAGGCGGGCGGCTTCCGTATTGTACCACCCGCAGTCGCGCGTCGTGGCAGCTTCATCGGTAAAAACGTCGTGCTGATGCCCTCTTATGTCAACATTGGTGCCTATGTGGATGAAGGCACCATGGTAGACACCTGGGCCACAGTCGGTTCATGTGCTCAAATCGGCAAAAATGTGCACCTGTCCGGCGGTGTAGGCATCGGCGGCGTGCTGGAGCCCCTGCAGGCCAACCCGACCATCATTGAAGACAACTGCTTTATCGGTGCCCGCTCTGAAATCGTTGAAGGCGTCATTGTCGAAGAGAACTCTGTAATTTCAATGGGTGTTTACATCGGCCAAAGCACCAAAATCTACAACCGCGAAACTGGCGAAGTCAGCTACGGTCGCATTCCAGCCGGTTCAGTCGTGGTCAGCGGTTCTTTGCCCAGCGCCTGCGGCAAGTACAGCCTGTACTGCGCGGTCATTGTAAAGCGCGTTGACGCCAAAACCCGCGCCAAAACCGGCATCAATGAATTGCTGCGTAACGCAGAGTAAGTCACCCAACAAATCAACAAAGGGGAAATGCACGCAATGATTGCGAAGGTGTACGGAATTCCAAATTGTGGAAGTGTCAAAAAGGCGGTTGCCTCGCTTAAAGCACAAGAGGTCGACGTGGTGTTTCATGACTTCAAGAAACACGGCGTTGACCCACAATTGATTGATGAATGGCTAAGCACCTTTGGAGTGGACAAAGTGATCAATCGCAAAGGGACCACCTGGCGCAATCTCGACGAGCACTACAAAGCCAAGGCCGACTCGCCAGAGGGTGCAAAGGCCTTGCTGCTTGAGTTCCCAACGGTTATCAAGCGCCCCGTTGTTGAATACAAAGGTGAACTCAGCATCGGGCAAACCGAATTCGGAGCACAATAAACACCATGCCTGCCAGACTGCCCCGCAAGGATCAAACGCTTGAAGAACTGCTAACAGTCAGGGACTGGGTGCGCTTTTTTGTGTCTGAAATGAACCGTTACAAGGTGTTTCTGGGTCACGGTTCCAGCCATGTGCTGGACGAAGCGATCTACCTGGTCCAGAGTGCCTTGAATCTGCCGATCGAGGACGTGTCGCCTTATCTGGATGCGCGCGTACTGCGGGCCGAGCGTGAGCAATTGTACAGCTACCTGACTCAAAGAACTGAAGACAGAAAGCCAGCCAGTTACATCACCGGGCAAGCCTGGCTGCAGGGGCATGCATTCAAAGTCGATCCGAGGGTCATTATTCCCAGGTCTTTTATTGCTGAAATTCTGGCCGATCAGATCACCCCCTGGATCAACGACCCCGATCAGCCTTTTCGAATTCTGGATTTGTGCACCGGGTCGGGCTGCCTGGCCATTTTGGCGGCCATGGTATTTCCACACGCCAGTGTGGACGCAGTTGACCTTTCCCCGGCAGCACTCGAGGTGGCACGCGAAAACATTGCGTTACACAACATGGGCGACCGTGTGAACGCCATTGAGTCAGATCTGTTCGACGCACTGGCGGGCAAGCAATACGACATCATCATCACGAACCCGCCCTACGTGAACGAAAGCTCAATGAAGGCCCTGCCACCCGAGTACTTGCATGAACCGCGCATGGCGCTGGCCGGTGGTGACGATGGTATGCGCCTGATTGAACGAATCATGGCCCAAGCGCCCGCTTTTCTCAGTGAGGAGGGGCTGCTGATTCTCGAACTTGGCAATGAAAAGCCCTACTTCGATCAAGCGTTCCCCGACCTCTCTCCAACCTGGCTTGAAACATCCGCAGGCGACGAGCAGGTGTTCCTGATGCATCAAACGGACTTCTGAGTCTGCTTTCTCAATGATTCAATTCAACCAAGTCACCCTGGCCAGGGGCAGCAAAACCATTTTGCGCGACGCCCAGGCCACTCTTTTCCCCAAGGAAAAAGTTGGGCTTGTGGGTCTGAATGGCGCAGGTAAGTCTTCGTTGTTGTCGGCGCTTTTGGGCGAAATCAGCCTTGACCAAGGCTCAATCGATATACCGAAAAACTGGAACCTGGCGTGGATTGATCAAGAAGTACAGGATGTGCACCTCAGTGTGATCGAATTTGCCATGCAGGGTGACCGCCCTTTGCTGGCCGTTCGCGAGGCCTTGGACAAGGCCCAGGCAACAGGAAACTCGGACGCTCTGGCCGCCCTGTATGAACAGATGGAGAACCTGGACGGCTATGCCGCCGAGTCCAGAGTGGCCAGTATTCTGGCGGGCCTTGGATTCAAAACCGGCGACCTGAAACGCAAGGTGGGCGAGTTTTCAGGTGGCTGGAAAATGCGCATGAACCTGGCCAAGGTGCTGGGTTCTCGGGCAGACCTCATTTTGCTGGATGAACCCACCAACCACCTCGACATCGACGCAGTGCTTTGGCTTGAGCAATGGATCAAGAACGTCGACAGCACCGTGATTGTGGTTTCGCACGACCGTGATTTTCTGGACGAAGTGTGCACGCACACCCTGCACTTGCACCATGAAAAGCTAAGCAAATACACGGGCGGCTACTCCGCGTTTGAGCTTGCGTTTGCGGAGCGGGCTGAACAGGTCGCCCAACAAAACCGAAAGTCGGCTGAAGAAATACAAAAGCTGCAGCGTTTCGTGGACCGTTTCAAAGCGAAAGCCACCAAAGCCAAACAAGCCCAAAGCCGCGTCAAGCGTATTGAAAAAATCAAGTTGATTGAAACCGTGTCGATGGATCAGCATGTCCATCTTGAGTTTCTTGACCCGCACAAAAGCCCCGACCCGCTCGTGGTGCTTAACCGCACTGATTGCGGCTACCAGATTGACAAACCGATTTTAAGTGGTGTGGGTCTGGAAATCAGACCCGGCGACCGCATCGGCCTGCTGGGTGCCAACGGCAATGGCAAAACGACCCTGATTCGCACCCTTGTGGGCCAATTGAATTTGCTACAGGGCGAACGAGTGGAAGGCAAAGGTTTGGTGTGCGGCTACTTCGCCCAAGACCAGATTGAAAGCCTGGACATGAGCAGCACACCACTGCAGCACATGCTTCGCCTTGACCCCAAGGCGACCGAGCAACAGCTGCGTGGTTTTCTGGCCCGCTTCCAGTTCACTGACGACAAGGTCAATCAGACTGTAGAGGGTTTCTCCGGCGGCGAAAAATCACGTCTCGCGCTGGCACTGCTGGCCTACACCAAACCCAATCTGCTTCTGCTGGACGAACCCACCAACCACCTGGACATTGCAACGCGGCAGGCTTTGGCCAATGGGTTGCTTGAATTTGAAGGTGCTTTGGTCGTGGTTTCACACGACAGGCACCTGCTTGAAAGCACAGTCGATACGTATTGGAGAGTGGCCAATGGCGCTGTAATGCCGTTTGATGGCGATTTGAACGATTACGCACAGGTACTCAAGCAAGACAACACTGCAACGAACCAAAACCAGGGTGCCAACACCAGTTCAAACCGCGACAGGCAACAACAAAGGCAGGCCGACCACAATCAGCTGAAAAAGGCCAAGAGCCAGCTTAGGAAACTGGAGACGAAGCTGCCCAACTTGACCGAGCAGCTTGCGAAGGCCGATGAAGCCAGCCTGACATTGGACTATTCATCGCAGTCAGGCCAACAAAAGGCCATTGAAGTGACCCAAAACCGACAGCGCATTGCCGATGAACTCGCCGACCTTGAAGAACAGCTGCTTGAATTGATGCTGGAAATTGAAGATCTGGAGGCACAGCTGGGTTTGCAATAGGCCAATCCGTACCAACACTTCAACTGACCATGGCTTCCTGACCGACCTGAAATAAAAACTCACTCCACGCGGAGGAGTGAAAACAGATCGGGTAGTCATCACAGTGATCTGCCAAAGCACGCAATTGGGCAATCATGTGTTCTCGCTGCTCTGCAGAATCCAGTCGGCACATTTTTTCATTCACAAAGCTGTTCAGCATGTCTGGCACGGCGCCCTCTTCTCCAGCGGTAAGGGCGTCATCCCCAACTTGCAATTGCCCCAATATCCGCTTGACGCCACTGGACTGAATCTCGACCATTTGAATGACACTTTGGTAACAATACTCAACCAGGGCGAGGCTGGCCCTCAACAGGGTGGAATCAGTCTGTCTTCGCTTGTCGATGGATGCATTTCGTTGCTTGACGAGAGGCTCGTAGCCTGACGGCAGCACCCAAGGATTGTGTTCATCACGAGTCACCACCGAAATAGCGAGCTCAGAGGGATCATTGGAGTCCAACATTCCGTCATATCTGGGTCTTTCATCGGTAAAATCAAACTCGACGGCCTGATTCTCGGCAGGAACTCCAATAAAAGACTGAAAAAGATGACTTGAGGATTGATCGATGGGCTCTTCAAGTGAATCAAATTCATCGTCAAATGCGAGTTCCAGACCCGATGATCTAGTTTCATCGGACACTTGATAGGCGTCAAGCCCTGCAGAGCCTTCCAAGGAGCTTACGCCTTTGCGTTCGCGCTTGCGCAGCCACATCACGCCGGCAAACATCAGCGTCATTGCCGAAGCAATCAACAGTGTGATCCACGTCCATGGAAAGGACTCTTCCGCTTTCTGTTCAAGGTTCTGGTTCAATTGAGGAGGCTGGTTTTGAGGAGCAGGCAACCTCGCGGAACTTTCAATCAGGTGACTGTCCCGAATCGAATCTGGCAAATTATTCACTTTCTCAGTGGTGCTGGCCGGATGCGGCTCCGAGGATACCGCTTGAATGGGCGGCGCAGAATCAAAATTGTCAAATTGAAGAGCTGGATCCGGCACAGACATGTCGAGCTTTGACGGACTGGCGATTTCGGTTTCTTTGCTTCCTTTTAACGCAGGCGGATGAACGCGGGAAGCCCTCAACAGTGCTGAATTCTGCAACTCAAATCGCACACGCCTGTCTGGCGAATCAGACCCCGAAGATCCCGCTGTGGCTACAGTTCTTTCATCCCTCTGCGGGTTGATCAACAAAGTCCATGTGTGCGAAAAAAGCACTGTGGGGCAGTAGCTGTTGAATGAAATCTGCATGACAGGGTCGTTGACGGGATAAAGCGAGCGCAGTTGCAATGTGCCACCACCGCGCTGCGTCATCAGAAATTCAACCACCAAAGACTGCGTCCTGCTGACCTGAGTAAGGTCCGAGTGTCCTGTTGGCATCAACTTGGCTTCTACACACCCGGGCTTGAACTGCGTCAATTGATCCTCAGTCAAGCCGCTCAACGTCGTCGTGACCTCTAGCGGGCTGCCGAGCAATGTGGTTCCCTTGATTGCACCAAATGCTGGAATCGCGAATGCAGGGTTGCTGAATGCCACAAGACCAAGGCACATCAGAAAATCGAACAGGAACAGAAGCCCTGGTGAGAAGCGCCATTTGTTAATCATGTGACCACAATCCGAGAAAATCCATGGCTTGAGCATACAAAACCAATGCAGCCCTGAGGTATCCTGAAGATGGCTTGGCACTTTGTAATTACCGCATCCGGGGGAAATTGGAGCGTTTGCCCCAACCCGATGCCTGCAAAGTTGTCACAATGCCATGCAGCGGATATTACTCTTGGGTAAACTACGCGCAGTAAGACAATAAAAACAGGAGACCTCTCATGGCGAACGTCGCCGAGCTGTTGAAACAACACGAAGCCACGCCCAATCGGGTGCTGTTCCGTCAATTCATGGACAACGAGTGGGTCGACTTCAAGGCCCATGAAATGCTGGAGCTGGCGCAACAGTGGCAAAGCGTCTTCAGAGCCATGGGCATGCTTGAGGGCGACCGTGTCGCAATATGCCTTAAAAACAGCATTCACTGGGTTGCAGTCGATCAGGCCGCCTTGGGTATGAGTTTGGTGTGCGTACCACTCTATGTGGACGACAACGCCTCAAACATTGCCTATTGCATTGAAAACTCGGGGGCACGCCTGGTGGTGGTTGAAAACGACCGAATCGGTAAAAACCTGTTGGGTCAGGGTTTGAAAGACGTCCGTATTCTGTCAGTGAAGTCGGAGGTGGCTGAGGGCGGCCGTGATGGGGTCGAAAATGCATTGCTCGTGCTCAAAGGGGTGCGATCCGACACGGCTCCCTTTGAAGTACTTGATTTGCCCAACAAAACACTGGCGACCATTTGTTACACCTCTGGCACCTCGGGGCGTCCCAAAGGGGTCATGCTCTCTCATGACAACATGCTGGGCAACGTCAACAGCTGTTTTCAACTCGACATCGCCAAACCTGAGGACACATTCCTGTCCTTCCTGCCGATGTCCCACATGTTCGAACGCACGGGTGGCTATTACCTGCCCCTGCGAGTGGGTGCAAAAGTCGTTTTTGCGCGTGGTATCAATCAATTGCCCGATGACCTGGCAACCCAGGCCCCCACCGTCATTTTTGCGGTTCCGCGAATTTTCGAGAAGTTTTATGGGCGTATTCAGGCCTCCGTCAAAGACTCCCGATTCAAGCGGAAAGCCTTTGAAAAACTGGTTGATGTAGGCTGGCGAATGGAGCAAGGCAAAGGTGGAATTCTGGATCATTTCCAGCTGCCCCTGTTGCGTGCCAAAGTGGCCCAGCCCATTCTAGAACGCTTGGGTGGCAAGCTTAGATTGGCTGTGGTGGGCGGTGCCGCACTTGACAGCACCATCGCCAAGGCCTTTATCGCCATGGGTTTGCCTATTTTGCACGGTTACGGCATGACCGAGGCCTGCCCAGTGATTTCAGTGAACCGCCCCAAAGGCAACGTGCCTGAATCAGTTGGACCCGCCTTGCCGGACGTGGAAGTCAAACTCGGCGATCACGATGAGTTGCTGGCCCGTGGGCCCAACGTCATGATGGGCTACTGGCAAAACGAAGAAGCCACACGCGACGCAATCGATGCACAGGGCTGGCTGCACACCGGCGACGTGGCTGAAATCAAGGACAGCCGTATTTACATTCGGGGTCGAATCAAAGACATCATGGTGTTGTCGAACGGCGAGAAGTTCTCACCTCAGGACGCGGAGATGGCCATTATTGGTGACGATGTATTTGAGCAAATTGTGCTGGTCGGTGAAGGCCGTCCGTTCATCAGTATGATTGCCGTCACCGCCAATTCCAATGAAAAAGAACTGATCAAGCGCGCCAACGCCAAGCTTCAGGACCTGCCCAGATACATCCGGGTGCGACGAATCATCACCACCAAAGAACCATGGACGGTTGACAATGGCTTGCTGACACCAACCCTGAAGGTCAAGCGTCAGCGTGTCGTAGAGGCATTCAAAGAGAGAATCAACGACCTGTACGCAGAGGGCATGAGTTCCGACTGAACCGGGTTTCAGGCAGGGCCTAAGTGCCCTGCAGTTCTTCAGAATCGGTGCCGTCGCTGTTGATTCTCGCCAAAAAGTCTGCCGCTCGCTCTGCAGGTGGGCAGGTTGACCTTAGTCCGTCGATGTAAGTAAACAACTCCTCTGGGATGTTTTGCCACATCGGGTCCAGAACGACGTCAATACCTTCATGGCGCAAAAGTTCGGCTGCACTGGAAAAAGCACCGTCGCCTGTTAATAAAACCACCTGCTGTACGTGCTTTTTGTAGGCCAAAGTGGCCAAATCCACGCCCATGCGCAATTCAAGCCCACGTGGCGCGATGTCAGGCGTGAAGTCCTCGTCGGCCAGATCATTCACGGTAATTCGCTTGCCCAACAGGTCAGCGAGGGCGTCTTCGGTCAATTTCCAGTTCTCAATGTCTCTGGGTTCTCCCAGTTTGACAGCCAGCTTCCTCTTTTTTTGCAGCTGCTTTTGAAACGCCGCGCGAAATACACCCTCACGGGATTTGGACAGATCAATGGACTGCTTCGAGATTGGAAGAACCACCTTGTGCTGAAAAACCGGTGTGTCGTAGAAAAAAATCCTGAAGAGGTGGCGTTTGGGTTGATTGCGCTCGAACAGGTGTGCTGCCGAAAGACGCCAAACCAGGTCCGCCATGAGCTTTGCATCATAATGAACCGAAGCCGGGAAAATTTGACGGATGCGACGGATGAAAAATGGACCGTCCACCATGATGGCAGTAAGCATAACAACCCTTCAATAAAATAGATAAAAAGATAAGAAATTCAACAAAGTGTATCAGAACAGTCAGTTACTGAAGAGATTACCCAATTGCGTGTGCCGGGCCTATCAGGGCGTCTACCTATGCCGAGGGATGGGATTCGACAGGGGTATAGGTAAACCCTATACAATTGACCAGTAAATTGCGTATTCTGTCCTTAACAATGTTTATCGTTTGTTTTATCGGAGGTTGAATTGACCAGAAGCTTCACACCGAATAACGCCGTCAACTCAGCAAAACACAATGAATACTGGCTCTACATTCTGTCCAACACTCGCATCAATGGTCCGCTGTATTTGGGTGATTGCAACTGCCTCAAAACCAGAATGGAAGAGCACCAGGCCGGCGAACGGCGTGATTATGCGCACTATCACAGGCTTGACAGGCTTGTTTACTTTGAAGTCTGGCACGACTTGGACAAATTCACTGCCCGCCTTCGCCGTGTGAGGAATTGGCCGCGTGACATGCGTCTTCTGTTGATTGAATCCCTGAATCCGGATTGGGAGGATCTTTACCCCCAATTTTTGGTAGACCATGCCAAAACGCCTGTCTCTGCGGACGCTCGTCCAACCGAAAAAGCAGCTTGAATGGTGTTGGTCTTCAATTGAAATATTGAATTATTTTGGCGTGAACTTGTCTTACTTCTGAAACTAATTGCAGAAAGTTCAAACTCAAATGGAAACCCTGCCCTGCGTAAAACTCAAGCTTCAAGTTGAATCTGTTTGCGATTCAAGTGAGTAAAACCAGTAAGCATCTTTCATTTTGGAGTAAACGATGAGTTCGATTGCTGAGCGTCTGACACGAGCCTACTGCCTGTTCCACTGGCTGCAGGTCAAACCCATTCCTGAGCAAATCAGGCAAAGTCTGGCCTTCAAAAGCCTCGAACAGGAATTGTTGGCCCTCAAGGTGCGCCCGGAAGACCTTGCTGCAGTGGGGTCTGACGTCTCTGACAGCTTTGAGGAGTCCCGACTGGCCTTCATGGTGCGTTACAGCGGCCTGACCTGGTCGACCTGCTCGGTCTTTTGTGACTCAATCGACCATCGTGACTGGTTGCGCCTTGGCGCACCCCTGCTGGTTCGCTTCAATGGCATTGACATGCATGGCCAACCAGGCCTGCCCAACACAGCATTGGGAGATTTTGCGTTCCTGAACCCGAGCAAAGTCTGGGTTGAAGGTGACCGCATCATGTCTTTTGTAGTCCGCTGGAACAAACTGGAAGTGCGTCGGATGGAACGCTTCCTTCGCCTGGCAGGCGCTCGGCACGGCGTGGAGGCCACTATCAACCAGATCGAACAAAGCGAAAAGTTTATCGCTGCCATCAAGGCAACTGTTGGCGTTTAAGGCAGGCGCACATCGGTTAACATCGGGTTCATGCACGATGAACCCAACAATCAATTAGTTCAGATTTACGAATTCATCACAGGGGAAGAAGATGCCCGAGCCTGTGATGACATTCCTGAAGAGTCCTGCAACAGTCAACCCCGAAATTTTATTCTGATCCTGCTTGGTAACCTTTTTACCAAGCTGGGAGATGAGTTGGCCAGCGCCAAACTTGTTTTTCCATGGGTATTGGGGCTGCTTGGCGCTCCCCTGTTTTTAATCTCGCTGTGTGTGCCCATGCGCGAATCGGGTGTTTTGATACCCCAATTGCTTGTGGCCGCAAAAATCAGATTGCTGAGTCGCAGAAAATGGATTTGGGCAGCAGGCAGTTTTTTGACCGCCTTGTCGCTGTTTGCTTGTGCGGCCACGCTTTTATTGGGCATTGATCGCACAGTGGCACAAGCTTCTGTGATGGCTGGACTGCTCGCCTTCAGCCTAGCACGGGGAATATGCTCTGTTGCCGCAAAGGATGTGACAGGCAAAACCATTGCAAAAGGCCGTCGTGGCACCCTCACCGGAACAGCCACCAGCATATCGGGGGCATTGACTTTGCTGGTGGCACTGGGCTTGGGTCAATTCGGAGATTTGAAATCCAGCGAAACCTTGCTGGCCATCCTTCTGTCAGCCGCTGGGGTCTGCTGGCTGATCAGCGCCGCCGTCCAGCTTCAAATCAGTGAACAAGCCGGAGCCACTACGGGTGGAAAAAACGGCGCATTGATTGCCATGCAGACGCTGAGTCGAGCGTTCTCTGACAGGGAGTTTACCGCTTTTGTGTGTACCCGAACTTTGTTGCTGAGTGTGAGCTTGACCTTGCCCGCGCTGGTTGCACTGGCTCAGCAACAAATCGGACAGTCCAGTTCTTTGGGCTATTTGATGCTGGCTTCTGGTGCCGCCAATGCAATGTCTGGCTATTTCTGGGGACGTCTCTCAGACTGGGCCAGTCATCGCATCATGGCACTGGCTGCGACAATGAACGCCACCTTGATTGCCTTGGGTTTGTTCTTGATGACCTACAGGCCAGCCGCATCCTCGATGCTTGGTCTGATGACAGCCTGGTTCTTTATGGCTTCAGTGGCTTTGGCCGGAGTTCGAGTAGGACGCAAAACACATTTAATGGACATCAGTCACGCTGAAAACCGGGCCAGTAATGTGGCAGTCAGTAACACGGTTATCGGCGTCTTGATCCTGATCTTGGGCAGCGCGTTCAGTGGACTGGCGGGTGGCAATGTAAGCACGCTTTTGGGCCTTTATGCCCTGTTGTCAGCCGGTGCAGCCACCATGGCATACAGGCTTAAACACGCGCAAAAGTAATCAGTATCAAAACCAGAATGCCCAGGCCAGCGCCGGTGTAAAAAGTGTAAGCGGACCCAAAATCTTCCCACAGCACCCCGGCCAGCAGGCTGGCCCCCAATATTGTTAGACCTGAAATCAGATTGAACAGCCCAAACGCCGTACCACGCAGGTGTTTGGGCGAGTTTCGTGCAACCAGTGCCGACAGCACCCCTTGCGTAAATCCCATGTGCAAGCCCCAAAGCGCAACGCCAGCCATCACGGAGTAAACGCTGTGAAACGCGCCCAACGTGAGATCAGCACACACCAGGACGACCACGCCAATCATCAACAGCCAGCGAGCATCCATTTTGTCGGACAGTTTTCCCAAAGGGAAAGCCGAGACGGAGTACACCAGACTCATCACCACAATCACCATGGGTGCGTAAGCCAGTTCAAGACCTGTCTGCTGTGCACGAAGGACCAAAAAGGCCTCGCTGAACCGACACAGTGAAAATACCCCACCAATGCCGACGACCCACCAGAAAGCCTTGGGGAAAGACCTGAGGGCATCAAACTGGAGCGGATTGACACGCGCTTGGGCTGAACTCTTCACCTCAGCGGCGGGTTCGCGCACGGCCAATATTAGAAGTGAGGCGGCCAACAATCCTGGCACAGCGGCCATCCAGAACACCTTGCGATATTCATCGTGCAGCAAGACCATGAGCCATACAGCCAACAAAGGCCCCAACAGGGCGCCAATCGTGTCCAGAGACTGCCTGAGGCCATAGGCCGCACCCCGGTTGGTGTGGTCAGTGAGGTCTGCAATCAGCGCGTCTCTGGGCGCACCACGTATGCCTTTGCCGATTCGATCGGTGACTCGGGCACCCATGACCCACCCAACGGTGGGGGCCAAGGCAAACAATGGCTTGCTCAAAGCCCCAAGCGTGTATCCAAATACCGCCAAAGGCTTTCTCTTGCCCAGGTAATCACTGAGCGGGCCGGAGAAAACCTTGACCAGCATGGCAGTGGCCTCGCCCACACCTTCAATCAGACCAACCCAGACGGCACTGGCACCCAACACGCCCGTCAGAAAGAGTGGTAACAGGCTGTGCACCATTTCCGAGGAGATGTCCATGAGCAGGCTGACGAACCCTAGGGCCCAGATACTGCGCGGTATAGGAGACGTTTTGCTCATTATTTGATCAGGGTACCTTTATTGAGGTGTTGTCAAACACTTAGACAAGTTATCCACAGCTTTTACCCACGGTTGTTCAGTATTCATGTGGACAACACAGACAAACCGCCCATGTACGGGCGAAGTACCTCAGGCACTACCACTGTGCCATCAGCCTGCTGATAGTTCTCCAGAACAGCCACCAAGGTGCGCCCTACGGCCAGTCCAGAACCATTGAGTGTATGCACCAATTCAGTCTTGCCCTGCTCATTTTTGAAGCGCGCTTTCATGCGACGTGCCTGGAAAGATTCGCAATTGGAGCAGGAAGAGATCTCACGGTAGGTGTTCTGTGCGGGCAGCCACACCTCGATGTCATGGGTGCGTGTTGCACCAAAGCCCATGTCACCGGTACACAGTACAAGCACACGGTATGGCAAACCCAGTTTTTGAAGGATAGCCTCCGCATGCCCTGTCATTTCTTCCAGCGCATCGTACGAGCGATCAGGGTGTTCAATCCGAACCATCTCAACCTTGTCGAACTGGTGCTGTCGAATCAGACCCTTGGTGTCTTTGCCATGCGCGCCAGCCTCTGAGCGGAAACACGGCGAGTGCGCGGTCATTTTGACGGGCAATTCTTCGGGTTTGAGAATGGTGTCATTGACCAGGTTGGTCAATGTGACTTCCGCAGTGGGAATGAGATACATCGGGGCCGCGTCAGGCGCTTCTCCGCCCTTTCGGACTGAAAAAAGATCGTCTGCAAACTTGGGCAATTGCCCGGTGCCCTGCAGCGTAGCCGCGTGCACGATGTAAGGCGTGTAGTGCTCGACGTACCCGTGCTGTTGCGTGTGCGTGTCTAGCATGAATTGGGCCAATGCGCGATGCAAGCGGGCCATTTGCCCCCTTAGAACAGCAAACCTTGAGCCAGAGAGCACAGCGGCACTCTCGAAATCCAGCCCCAGGGCTGCACCAATTTCGGTGTGGTCCTTGATGTCGAAGTCGAACTGACGCGGGGTGCCCCAACGTCGCAGTTCAACGTTGTCTTCTTCGGAAGCACCAACAGGTACGCTGTCAGCGGGAAGGTTTGGGATTTGAAGCAGAAAGGCATCCAGTTCGGCTTGCAATTGAGTCAGACGGTCGGCACTGGCTTTGAGCTCGTCCCCGAGGCCCGCAACTTGGGCCATTACAGCGGAAGTGTCCTCGCCCTTGGCCTTCAATTGGCCAATTTGTTTGGATGCGGAGTTGCGTTTCGCTTGCAGCTCTTCGGTCAGACTTTGCAGTTGCTTTCTCTCTGCTTCAAGCGCAGTGAAACGCGCAACGTCGAGATCGAACCCCCTGCGCTTCAGTTTGTCGGCCACAGTGGCAAGGTCTTTTCTCAGTAGCTGGATGTCTAACATGTTGGAATTCTCGAAAAACAGTGAATGTTCAAGTAGGTGGAATGGTAACGAATCGTGAGGTCAGGACAGGAATTTTTGCCGGAAAACACGCAATAAATCATCAAAAGCGGGTGCACTTGCAAATGCAGTCAAGACAAGAGCCAAAGGCACGGTGGATACGTACCCGAATTGCTTGAATCCGTACGCACCGGCTACACCGCCCAGAAAAAACAACAGTGCAAGCCCACCCAGCAGGGCCAATTTTGAGCGGTCAGCCAGCACCCGGGGCTTCTCGGCGGTTGTGTCAATGTTCCAGTAAAACAATTTGCCCAATTCGATACCGATGTCGGTCATGATGCCCGTGACATGAGTGGTGCGGATCTGGGCATTTGAAATTTTGGTAATCAGGGCGTTTTGCAAGCCCATGATGTAGGCGAGAAGCATGACCGTAAAAGACACAAACAGACCACGCGCCTCGGTGAGAAACGCGCCCACAATGCCAAAGCCAAGCAACAAGGCTGCTTCAAGAAGCAGCGACAGCGCGTATTCACTGCTTAAGGCATGCCGCCTTGCATAATTGACCAGAAAAGCAGTGGTTGCAGCACCCAACACAAAACAGGCGATGGCGCTGAAGCCCGCCAGACACAGCCCGTAGGCACCCAACACCAGATTGTCTGCCATGGAAGACAAAATACCGGTCATGTGCGACGTGTATTGATGCACGGCGAGAAACCCACCCGCATTGCTGGCCCCAGCCACAAACGCCAGCACCAGCCCCAGCATGCGATTGCCTTTGTCGGTGCGGTGGGCACCAATCAGCGTGCGTGAAAAGTTGGCGGGCATCGTCGTTGTAATTGGCGGTCAAGCTTGTATTGTAAAGGCTGCTTATGCGGTTTGTGTACCCAACATCCCTTCAAACGCCAGAGCGGCGGCGCTGACTGGCCGAAGCGGTAATCGAAGGCGGTACAAAGTTCTCTTCATCTGGCCAATCGGCAAGGAAATTCGCTGGACCCGACCCAGGGCAATCTGATCACGCGCGCAGATGCGCGGCACGATGCCAAGCCCGACGCCGTTGGCCACCATCTGGACAATGGCCTCATTGCTGTTTACCTCAATGAACTGAGGCGTGCGGATCCCCATATTGGACAGAAGCCGTTCAGACACCGCACGGCTACCGGACCCCATTTCACGTAGCACCCAGGTCCAGCTTTGAATTTCATCTTCCCAGGACTGGGCAACAACCTGCGGCGCGCCGATGGCCACCATTTCTTCTTCGCGCCATGGGCGTGATTCAAGCCGGGGATCCTTCACCTCACCTTCCACCACAGCGACATCGATTTCACAGGCCAATAGCCGTCGCGAAATTTGCTCGGTGTTGGCGCCACTTAAGCGAATGTCAATGCCTGGATACTTTGAACGAAACGCGCTAATCAGGGGCGGCAGCCAGTAACTGGCCACGGTGGTACTTGCCCCGATGGTCAGGCTGCCCCTCTTGAGGTCGTTGAATGAATACAGGGCCTCTTCGGCCTCCTTCTCAATGGCCAGCAGGCTTTGCCCGTATTGAAACAGCAATTCGCCCGCCTCAGTGAGCTTGACTTGCTTGGCTCGTCGATCAAACAAGACTGTGTCCAATTGACTTTCCAGCTCGCGCACGCCTTTGGAAACGGCTGGCTGAGTGATTTCAAGCGCGTCTGCAGCCTTCGTAAAACTCTGGGTTTGCGCAGCTTGCACGAAAATTTTGAGTAGATGCAAATTCATTAATAACCTGGAGTTATGTTTATATGCCAACCATTATCTAGGGGAATTCAAATGAAATCCAGACAATACATGCATTGAGGACCCCGATTGAGCAAACCAAGATGCGCGCCATTGACCTACGCTTGCCAGCCACCCTGCCCGGGCTTGCCCTTTGCATCACAATTACCGCTGTGGCATGGGTGTTGGCCAACCCCCTGCAGGTCAGCCACATCGGGCTTGGATGGATGCCCTTGGCCTTGGTACTGGCGATGCTGGTGTCCAACTCCGGGTTTTACAAGCCAGCTCAGTTTGCACCCGGCGTGGCCTTGTCACGTGGCAATATCTTGCGCTAGGGCATCGCGCTGTTTGCAATCAAGCTTGAACTGGGCGACATCATGCAGGCTGGGGTTGCAGGCATTGCAGCGGCCGGTGTCATGGTTTTCAGTACGATTGCACTGGCACGCTTTCTGGGCAAACGGTTGGGCCTGCCCGACGAATTGAGCCTACTGATTGGTACTGGCAGCGGAATTTGCGGTGCCGCAGCCGTGGCGGCAGCCGATGGCGTGTTGCGTGCTGAGTCAAAAAATTGTGCCACTGGTGTGGCTGTGGCTGTGCTGTTTAGGACCTTGGGCATGTTTGTGATGCCACTAATAACACAAGCATTGGCCATGCAAGCCACCGATGCCGGTTTGTGGATTGGATTAAGTGTTCATGAACTGGGCCATGTGATTGGCGCATCCGAGATGGTGGGCCCTGCTGCCACCAACCCGGCACTTTTGGAGAAAATGTTGCGCGTGGCGTTTTTGGCGCCAGCCTTGATGTGGCTCGGGAAATTACGCCCCACCCCACGTCAGGGAACCGCAGCGAAAAGCAGCGTATTGTCGCAAACCCCTCTGTTCATGTGGGGCTTTGTATTGGTGGCAGCCCTCAAACTTATGCACGTTCTGCCCACCCCGGTGGTCCACGTAACCTCAGAGCTGTGTGAACTATTGCTGGCCATTGGCTTGTGTGCGCTGGGCTTGAACACCCGATTTTCCGAATTGCGCACTGTGAGTGTTCGGGCTTGGGGGCTGGCCATTCTGCTGTGGGGGCATTTGCTGCTAACAGGCCTACTGATGGTGCAGGTGATCAAATTTGGTGCTGCACTGCACTAGATTAATCACCGAAGCCTCATTCTAAATGTTAGAAATCAATTATTTAAAACATATTTAACCCAAAATTGCACTGCAGCAGTGCAATTCAAACTGGCATACAGTTTGCTTATCATAACCTGTCATAACAGGTTTAATTTGGATGCTAAAAATGAGTGGCAAAACAAACCTTGCGAATACAGGCAACAGGCCGCTGGAACTCAATGTGGCCGCACTGCCCTTGTACACACAGGTTCGCGAATCATTGCGAAGGGACATTCTTAATGGCACCTACCCACCCCACTCCCAAATGCCATCTGAAAGCCAAATGATGCACAGCTTCGGTGTTAGCCGAATCACCGTTCGGCAGGCATTGGGTGATCTCCAAAAGGAAGGCTTGATATTCAAAGTGATGGGCAAAGGCAGCTTTGTGTCCAAGCCCAAAGCGTTTCAAAGCCTGTCCCGACTGCAGGGTTTCGGAGAGGCCATGGCAGTGTCCGGTTATGAAACCTTTTCCAATGTTCTAAGCGCCAGAGCGGTTGAAGCCTCACAACAAGTGGCCAATCGCCTGAATATTCGCACAGGGCAAGCGGTGTTTGAGATCCAGCGTTTGCGCTTTCTGAACCGTGAACCGATTTCCGTCGATGTCAGTTACTTCCCCCTTGAACTTGGGGAACGACTGGCGCAAGAGGACCTGGCAGTACGCGACATCTTTGCCATTCTTGAAAACGACCTAGGCCACAACCTGACCCACGCGGATCTGCAGTTGGAGGCCATTTGCGCAGACGAAACCTTGGCACGCCAGTTGCAGGTGGATGAAGGGTGTGCGGTGTTGCGCATGGAGCGTTTGACCTACGCCGGCGACAGGCCGATCGACTTTGAGTTTTTGTATTACCGGGGCGATGCATTCCAGTACCGCTTGCGGATCAATCGCACTTAATTGCACTTGCACACAAAGGAGTAAGACCATGAATCGCATCGATCTTGAATATGACCTGGTGGTAATCGGCGGGGGCACGGGTGGTCCCATGGCTGCGGTCAAGGCCAAAGAGGCCAACCCCAAGCTGCGCGTGCTGTTGATCGACAAAGCCAACGTGAAACGCAGTGGCGCCATTTCCATGGGGATGGACGGCTTGAACAACGCGGTCATTCCAGGCCATGCAACGGCTGAACAGTACGTCAAGGAAATTACGATTGCCAACGACGGCGTGGTGGATCAGGACGCCGTCATGGCTTACGCCGCCAACAGCTTCGACATGATTCAGGAGCTGGACAAGTGGGGCGTGAAGTTCGAGAAAGACGAAACGGGCGACTACGCCGTGCGCAAGGTGCATCACCTGGGCAGTTACGTGTTGCCCATGCCCGAGGGGCACCACATGAAGCGCGTGCTTTATCGCCAACTCAAACGCGCACGGGTTGAGGTTACCAACCGCGTTGTGGTGACCCGGCTGTTGACCGGCGCCAAGGGTGAGGTGGTAGGCGTGATGGGCTTTGATTGCCGCACTGCAGAGTTCTACGTCATTCGATGCAAGGCCGCCATTATTTCAACCGGGGCTGCCGGGCGCATTGGCTTGCCTGCCTCAGGCTATCTGATGGGCACCTATGAAAACCCCACCAACTGCGGCGATGGCCATGCCATGGCCTACCACGCAGGTGCGGGCCTTGCCAATCTGGAATGCTTCCAGATCAACCCCTTGATCAAAGACTACAACGGCCCGGCTTGTGCCTACGTAACCGGTCCATTTGGCGGCTACACCGCCAACTCGAAAGGTGAACGCTTCATCGAATGCGATTACTGGAGCGGCCAGATGATGCTGGAGTTTTATCGTGAGCTGCAAAGCGGCAACGGCCCAGTTTTCTTGAAACTAGACCATCTGGCAGAAGAGACCATTTCTGAGATTGAAACCATCCTGCACAGCAACGAACGCCCAAGCCGCGGTCGCTTTCATGAAAAGCGGGGCAACGATTACCGCAAGGAAATGATTGAGATGCACATTTCCGAGATCGGTTTTTGCAGCGGTCACAGTGCATCGGGCATTCACACCAATGCAGAGGGCGAGACCACCATACCCGGTCTGTATGCCGCAGGCGATTGCGCCAGCGTGCCCCACAACTACATGCTGGGCGCCTTTGTGTACGGCAAGATCTGCGGCGTGAATGCCGCCAAGTACTGCGCTGAAGTGCCGTCGGCAACGCCCAACGAGGATCAGATTCGTGTGGAACACGATCGCATTGAGGCACCCTTGCTGCGCACCGACGGCCCTACGCCATTCCAGGTGGAATACAAGGCCCGACGACTGGTCAATGACTACCTTCAGCCACCGAAAATCACCCGCAAATACCTTCTTGGCTTGCGACGGCTTGAAGAAGTGCGTGAGGACGCAGCTTTCATGATGGCCAGCAACCCCCATGAACTGATGCGTGCTCACGAGACCAGTTCAATCATTGACTGCGCCGAAATGGCGGCGCGTTCATCGCTGTTCCGCACAGAAAGCCGATGGGGCCTTTATCACTATTGCATTGACCACCCTGAGCGCGACGATGAGAACTGGGCCTGCCACACCCTGCTTTACAAGAACGAGCAGGGCCAAATGGCCATGAAAAAGAAGGAAGTCGGCCCCACCATCGTGGCCATCGACCAAACCGAGATGGATGCCTACCAGCGCCTGCGCGTTGTGAATGCAGCCGCCGCTTGAACAGACAATCTGGAGGAATTCAACCATGACCCTAGCCGCCACCACGACACAAGTCCCCGTGTCTGTTGATTCTGAGAAATGCATCGCAGAGAAAGGATGCACCGTGTGCGTCGATGTTTGCCCCCTGGATGTACTGGCCGTCGACCACGTCACTGGCAAGGCCTTTATGAAATTTGATGAATGCTGGTATTGCCTGCCCTGCGAAACCGATTGCCCAACGGGCGCGGTGAACGTCGAAATTCCGTTTTTACTGCGCTAAAGGAGGACTTCAATGAACACCACTGCAATAAGCATGAAGGCGCGGTTGAGCAGCACCGACGCGGAAGTAAGACGGTTGGCAGTCATTGACCTGCCTTACAGCGACGAAGACGACATTGAAGTGCTGCTTGTGCCCATGTTGAAAGACAGCGACGCCAGCGTGCGGTTGGAGGCGGTTCGTGCCTTGGAAGGCTTTGAAGATCTGCCAGTGGTAGAAGCCCTTTCGCACATGCTTCTGGATCCGGATGAACAAGTGCAGACGGCGGCCGGGCAAGTGTTGTCAGAATTGAAAGAGCCCGAATCCGCAGCGCCCTTGATTCCATACCTGACCCATGCGGACAGCGTGGTTCGCACATTGGCCCTGCGGGCGGTGCGCGCCTTGCGAGTCGACAGCGCTTATGAACCTGCGCTGGCCCAACTGAAAGACCCCTCTGCTGCTGTTCGAAAGGAAGCGGTGGGTGTGTTGGGTTACCTCAAGAAGCCTCAGGCAGCGGGCCACATTGCGGAAGTGGCAGCACACGACCCTGAGGGTGAGGTGCGCAAGGTGGCTGTGGGTGCCCTTGGGTACACCCATGAAGTCAGCGTACTGCCGTCACTGAGCCGCGCGCTCAGTGACAGCGTGTGGATGGTTCGGGAAGAAGCGGCACAAACCATCGGAAAAATGGGCTTTCACCAGGCGACGCAAGAATTGATCAAGGCCATGCAAGACGACTACTGGCAAGTCAGGGTAAAGGCAGCACGTGCTCTGGGCCAATTCAAAGACCCAGCGGCTTTGCCCAGCCTGGTTGAGGCATTGGGCGATGTGGTCAGCAACCTGCGCAAAGAGGCTGCCATTGCGCTGGGAGACATCGGTGACAAACGAGCCATTCCCGCACTTGAAAAGGCCTTGGCGGACAACGACCCGGATGTGCGCAAGCTGGCAAGGCTCGCGCTGACCAACATCACGCTTCAACACGCCTGAACGGAGACTTGACCATGACATTCGTTGTGACCGAAGCCTGTATCAAATGCAAGTACACCGACTGTGTGTCCGTCTGCCCGGTGGATTGCTTTCACGAAGGCCCCAATTTTCTGGTGATCAACCCTGAGGGCTGCATCGACTGTGGAGTCTGCATTCCCGAATGCCCGGTCAGTGCCATCTTCGAGGAAGACCGGGTACCGGAAGACCAAAAGCAGTTCATTGAAATCAACGCCAGGCTGGCGCAAAGCTGGCCCACGATCAACGAAGCCAAAGAGCCCATGGACGATGCAGAAGCCTGGGCGGATGTGAAAGGGAAGTCGCAGTACCTCATAGATGCCTGCACAGACAAGGCCTGAGTTCAAAACCAACAATTCCGACTGTCAAACGCCGAACACAACTATTTGATTTGTATGTCTTTAATAGGAAGGAATTATGATGAACCAAGGAACATTCAAAGGCGAAGTACATGGCAAGCTTCACAAGCTGGGCGTCATCAGCACCCTGTTTGTGGCTTGCGCACTTTCATGGTCTGCACACGCTGAGACAGTCACAGTCGGAATTGGCACTCAGAACACCACCACCAACACGGTGACAGGCGGCATCGTCCTGAAGGAAATGGGCTTTCTGGACAAAGAGCTGGCCAAAGTCCCAAAATTCAAAAACACCCAATTCAAGATTGAGTGGCAGAACTTTACCTCGGGCCCGCCCGTGACCAACGGCATGATTGCCAACACGCTGCAAATCGGCATGATGGGTGACTACCCCCTGCTGGTCAACGGCGCCACCTTCCAGAATGGCAACGAGACCAAAAGCCGACTGATTGCGATGATCGCCTACAACAAGGACGGATCGGGCAATGGCATTGTGGTTCACAAAGACTCCCCCTATTACGAACTTGCCGACCTCAAAGGCAAAAAAATCTCGGTGCCCTTCGGCTCTGCAGCCCACGGCATGTTGTTGAAAGCATTGGAAGACCATGGCTACAAGCCAGAAGATTTCCAACTTTCCAGCCAGAGCCCAGAGGTTGGCACTTCCAGCCTGCAGGAAAAGCGAATTGACGCCCATGCAGATTTTGTGCCTTTTGCCGACTTGCTGCCCTTCCGAGGCTTTGCGCGCAAGATCTTCGACGGCGCGGAAACCAAGGTGCCCACCTTCCACGGCGTGGTGGTGCGTGAAGACTTTGCAAAAAAGTACCCTGAGTTTGTTGTCGCATACATCAAAGCCCTGATGGACGCCAACGACTGGGTGCACAAAAACCCCGCCCTTGCCGCCGAAAAAATTGAGCAGTGGACCCACATTGAAAAAGAGGTGGTTTACCTGTACCTCGGCCCAGGTGGTGTGCACACGCTAGACCCTACCATCAAGCCCAAGTGGATTGAGACCGTGAAATACGACCACGGTGTATTGGACCGAATGGGTCGCGTCAAGCCTTTGGACGCGGATGCCTGGGCTGATGAAAGTTATGTCAAAGAAGCCTTCAAGCAAAAGGGGCTGGATTACGACAAGCAAAAGGCGAGCTTCTCCAACTATGAAATCAGCGGCACTGACCCACTGTGCGGCGGCAAAATTACTGAGCCCAGAAAGGCAGGTGAGGTCTGGATTGCGGGTGGAAAGATCACCGCCTACAAGTCAGCCAACTGTGCCCTGGCCGCCACCAAAAAGGCCACAGCAGCCGGCCAAAAAGTGGGAGTGACCTATGTGTATGACGACACCTTGAAAATCAAGATGTTCGCGGACAAGGCTTACTACGCCATCAAGACCGACGGCAAAACGCCCGATATCACGCCTTTCTTGTTGAAGAAAGACGCTCAGGCCTATGCGTCGGCCAACGGTGCGAAATTCGCCCTGTATGACGAAGCGCTGGCAGCCGCCAAGGCAGGGAGATAAATCATGGCCAGACCAATGAGTATTCATCCATCGGTCGGCCAGCAGTACGCCCCGGATGCAGGTCTTGACAAGGCGGCATCCGGGGCGTCTATCGGCGTCGACTCATCCACCAACAACCTGCAGGCGGTCCTGTCACCGCCTGCCCACTCACGGCCTGCCATGCGCGTAGCTCCTACACCTCCAAAGGCGGTGCGGCTTTCATGGGCCATGCGACTCAAGCTTGCCATGTCCAGACATGCCCTTCACGCCTTTTTGTCGGTACTTTCCATCGGAGCCCTTCTTGGGTTCTGGTATCTGGCAACGGCCTACAGGCTGGACTTCTACATTCGATTCAACAACATTCCGACCCCGGCAGAGGTGTTTCACAACGGGTTTGAGTTGGCCTCGAGTACCCGGTTCCAGACCAACATCTGGATGAGCATGCGGCGAATCCTGGCTGGCTTTTCGGTGGCAACCGTGCTGGGCGTGGCTTTGGGATTGATTTGTGGACGTTTCAAGTACGCGAAATCACTGATCTTTCCGGCCATGGAAGTGTTGCGTCCTATTCCGGCCATCGCCTGGGTGCCCATGTCCATCATGTTGTGGCCGACTACAGAGGGCAGCATCGTGTTCATCACATTCATTGGCTCATTTTTCCCAATACTGATCAACACCATCCATGGTGTAAACGGTGTCGACCCCGTGTTGGTTCGCGCCGCTAAAAGCTTGGGCGCCAGCGAATTGACCGTGATGACCAAGGTGATTTTGCGCGCCGCCTTGCCCAGCATTTTTACCGGGCTGGCTGTGGGCATGGGCGTGGCTTGGGTGTCTCTGATTGCCGCTGAAATGATCTCGGGCCAGTTCGGTGTGGGTTATTTCACCTGGGAAGCGTATTCACTGATTGAGTACCCGAACATTGTGCTGGGCATGATCGTCATCGGCGTGTTGGGGCTGTTTTGCAGCGGCTCCATCTTGATGATCGGCCGATGGATGATGCCCTGGAGAAGCCTTTCACAACATGGAGGTGACAAATGAACTCAACCCTGCAACAGGGTCGCCTTGAACTGAACAATATTCAGGTTCAGTTCACACAGGATGGCCACCGGTTTCAAGCAGTGTCCAACGTGAACCTGCATGTCGAGCCCGGTGAATTTGTATCCGTGGTTGGTCCTTCCGGGTGTGGCAAATCGACGCTGCTGAACATCGTGGCGGGGTTTCTGTCGCCTTCTGAAGGCATTGCCACCATGGACGGCAAGGTGATCAAAGGCCCCAATGCCGAGCGGGGTGTGGTGTTCCAGCAGTATTCGCTGTTTCCCTGGCTGCGCGTTCGCGAAAACGTGGAGTTTGGCATGAAGCTGCAAGGCGTTGGCCGGGCCGAACGAGAAAGCAAAGCACGCACCCTGCTTGGGCTGGCTGGCTTGCTGCCTTTTGAGAACCACTATCCCGATCAATTGTCGGGCGGCATGAAGCAACGGGTTGGTATTGTGCGCACCCTTGCAACCAGCCCACGTGTTTTGCTGATGGATGAGCCCTTTGGCGCACTGGACAGCCAGACCCGCGTGGTCATGCAGGAAATTCTGACGCACATGTGGCAGCAGTGGAAAATCTCGGTTTTGTTCATCACCCATGACATCGAAGAAGCCATTTTTCTGTCAGACCGTGTGTACGTGATGACAGCTCGACCTGGCCGAATCAAGGCAGAAATTCCAATTGACCTGCCACGCCCGCGCAACGCGGCCATGACGGCCTCACCCGTGTTTACCGCCCTGCACCGTCAACTCAAGAGCCTGATTCGCGAAGAAAGCCTGGCGGCCATGGGTGGCGAAATTGACCCGGGCAGCTTTGGCAGCAACTGGCACTTGGGTGAAGAAGGCATGGGGGCCCTGTGATGACGACGCATGCGGATGATTGCCGCCCGCTCAAACTGGAGAACAAAGTGCTGGATCGTCAATTGGTTGTGTATTGGGACGACCAAATCACCACCACCTTGAGCCATGCCTTTTTGCGCCAAAAGTGCCGGTGTGCAGACTGCCTGAGTGGACGTGTGGTGCCCCCCACCGACGCAGAACTGACCGAACTGCACCCTTATGGTCCCAACGCGGTACAACTTGTTTTTTCCGATGGACACGACCGGGGCCTGTACCCCTGGCCCTACCTGAGAAATCTGGCCATTGAACTGGCCACCCAACCTGTTTGAAAAGGATGACACCATGAGTGCTTTGGCCACAGAACGCGTACTGGAAGTACACCACTGGAATGAATCGTTGTTCAGCTTCAAAACGTCGCGAAACCCGGGTTTGCGCTTTCGAAACGGTCACTTCGTTATGATTGGCCTTCAAGCCGACAACAAACCACTGCTGCGCGCGTACAGCATCGCCAGCGCCAACTATGAAGAACACCTTGAGTTTTTGAGCATCAAGGTGCCCAACGGCCCTCTGACTTCGCGCCTGCAACACTTGAAAGTAGGCGACGAACTGATCGTCGGCCAAAAGCCGGTGGGTACACTCGTCATCGACGATCTGAACGACGGACGCAATTTGTACCTGCTTGCAACAGGCACTGGGCTGGCGCCGTTCATGAGCATTATTCGCGACCCTGAAACCTATGAGCGATTTGAAAAGGTGGTGCTGGTGCATGGGGTGCGCACAGTCAGCGAACTGGCTTACGCAGACTTCATTCAGAATGTGTTACCCAAAGAGGAATTCATCGGTGAACTGGTGCAAGAACAGCTTTTGTACTACCCCACAGTCACCCGCGAGCCTTTTAAAAACCAGGGCCGCCTGACCGACCTTATGCTAAGTGGCCAATTGTTTGCAGACCTTGGTTTGCCAGAACTAAGCGCCGCACACGACCGCGCCATGATTTGTGGAAGCCCGGCCATGCTGGAGGACACCTGCGCCTTGCTGGATGAACGGGGGCTTAAAATCAGCCCACGACAAGGTGACCGGGGTGACTATGTGATAGAACGGGCATTCGTGGAAAAATAGGGGATGTTGTCTCCCCCGCCTTAGGTGATGAATGAGTCGGGGGGTACAGGTTGTTAAATTGCGTCTTTGATGCTGTTTTTAATGCATAACCAAACCCGAACTGTGAGAATCATTCCGGGTGAGTCACCCAAGTGATGTTTTGCGTGCTTAAAGGAATCCACTTACGCTGTGCGTCCAGGGTAAGCGCCCACTTTAAGGAATGCAATTGAAACGGTTGTCCATCAGAACTGTGTTTTCACTTTTCGCTGCGGTGCATTGCGGTGCTGCTTTTTCACAAACTCACGAGTTTTCATTCGCGAAGCTTGGCGGGAAAATGCATGGAGAAGCCACAATATGTGGGGGTTACACGCCCAGCGAGCTGGCTGAACTTAAGCGACAGCAAAAAGCGCAATTTGTTGGTCTCGGCATGAAAGCCTCGCAATTTGAATCCGAGTTTCAGCAGGGTTACAAGGAGGGGCGGGAAAGTTTGGAAAAAGCATCGCCTGCAGAAAGATCAAAGCGTTGTGAACAGCTTCAAAAAATGGCCAAAATGAAGTGAGGTCGTCATTGCTTTGAGGACGCATCTTCATTCCACTTTTTCAACTGCGCCAGCTTTTCACCGATCTTGATCTCCAAGCCCCGCGGCACAGGCTGGTACCAGCCAGGCTCTGGCATGTCATCAGGCAAGTAGGTTTCACCTGCTGCGTAGGCGTTGGGTTCATCGTGGGCATAGCGGTATTCACGCCCATGGCCCAGTTCTTTCATCAGCTTGGTAGGCGCGTTGCGCAGGTGCACTGGTACCTCACGGCTTTTGTCCTGCTTCACAAAGGCCATGGCCTGATTGTAAGCCTTGTAACCAGCATTGCTTTTGGCGGCCACGGCCAGGTAAATCACCGCCTGGCCCAAGGCCAGCTCACCTTCAGGACTACCCAGCCGTTCATAGGTCAATGCTGCGTCGTTGGCTATCTGCATGGCTCTTGGATCAGCAAGGCCAATGTCTTCCCACGCCATGCGAACAATCCGCCTTGATAGATACCGAGGATCAGCGCCGCCATCCAGCATGCGGGTCAGCCAGTAAAGGGCAGCGTCAGGATTTGAGCCGCGCACCGACTTGTGCAGGGCTGAAATCTGATCGTAAAAATTGTCGCCCCCTTTGTCGAACCGCCGTGCGTTCAAGGTGAGTGCGTTTTCAAGAAAAACCGCATCTACGTGGGTCTTTCCAGCCGTGGCTGCGGCGTTGCATGCCTGTTCAAGCAGGTTCAGAAAGCGACGCGCATCCCCGTCGGCGTAACCCACGAGTGTTTCAACGGCTGCCTCATCGAACTGCAAGTCACCCAATGCGCGCTCTCGGGCTCGCTGAAACAGCGATTTGAGCTCAGCGTCGCTCAGCGATTTCAGGACATACACCTGCGCACGCGACAGCAACGCCGAATTCACCTCAAATGACGGGTTCTCAGTGGTGGCACCGATGAAGGTGACCAGTCCACTCTCCGCATACGGCAGCAATGCGTCTTGTTGAGACTTGTTGAAGCGATGAATTTCGTCCACAAACAAAATCGTCTGCCGTCCAAGATGTTGATTAGCCTCGGCTTGTTCCATGGCGCCACGGATGTCTTTCACGCCCGAAAACACGGCAGAAAGCGCGATGAATTCGCACTCGAATGCGGTGGCAGTCATGCGTGCCAGTGTGGTTTTTCCCACACCAGGCGGGCCCCAGAAAATCATGGAATGGGGCTTGCCAGAATCAAAAGCCAGACGCAGAGGTTTACCTGAGGCGAGCAAATGGCTTTGACCAATCACATCATCGAGTGACTCAGGTCTTAAACGTTCAGCCAAAGGCGCACTGTCGGGCACACGCTGGGCACTTTTGGCCAGCTTGTCTTGTTGGGCATTGCCAAAGAGATCCATGGGCCTGGGGGCCTATTTGGCCTGAATGACATCCACACCGGGGGGCGGCGTGAATTCAAAAAACGCATCGGGCTTTCGTTTGTCGAACTTCCAGTCGGTCAGCTTTAACCGAGTGGTCTGCCCCATGGCGTCGTTGATGCGTACCTCCACGGGCAGCCCGTTCTGCATGGCGATGCGAATGCTTTCGAACAGCGTTTCGTTGCCTTTGGGTTTGGCCAACAACCAGCTTTTGCCGTCTTCTGTGCCCTGGTCGGTTATGTTGAACAAGGCGTCGATCGCCTTGTTACCAAACAACAAAGCAGCGGGGCTGGAATCGATCGCTTTGCCCAATGGGCGAATACTGGCCTGGGCAAGGTCTTTGTCATAAGAAACAACATTTTTGCCATCCGCCAGAATCAGCTGTGGGTAGGGCTTTTGAATGTTCCACATGAACTTGCCGGGGCGGGAAAACGCAAACACACCCTTGCCCTTTTCTTTCACCTTGCCAGAATTGGACACCACTTCTTGTTCAAACTGACCTTCCGCAAACTGCTTGTCTTTCGAAAAGGCTTTCAGTTCATCCAGGCTGTTGGCCATCGCCAACTGGTCGACCATTAAAAACCCGGCCACCAGGGCCAGCTTGATCAATGCATACACAACACGCATGTTTCTCTCGATGTTTTACAAAATCAGTTCAATAACGCGCTGGCAGGCACCGCAGTGCACACCAACGGCTTATTCATCGTCTTCGCGACCCGCTTCAGACCGGGCAAGAATTTCACGGTTGCCGTTGGATTGCATGGCGGACACCAATCCTGCTGCCTCCATGCTTTCCAAAAGACGCGCAGCGCGGTTGTAACCGATGCGCAGGTGTCTTTGCACGAAGGAAATGGAAGCCCTGCGATGCTTCAACACAATGCCGACAGCCTGGTCATACAACGCATCCTGTTCGCCGTCGACACTGCCTGCAACGCCGTCACCGCCAATGCCACCCCCTTCGTCTCCGGTGGTGCCACCTTCCAGAATTCCCTCGATGTAGTTGGGCTCTCCGCCCTTCTCTTTCAGGTACTCGACCACGCGATGCACTTCATCATCCGACACAAACGCGCCATGCACCCGCTGCGGCATGCCAGAGCCCGGCGGCAGAAACAACATGTCACCCTGACCCAACAGGGCTTCAGCACCCATTTGGTCCAGAATCGTTCTGGAATCAATCTTGGAGGACACCTGAAAGGCAATTCGTGTGGGAATGTTGGCCTTGATCAAACCGGTAATCACATCCACAGAAGGCCGTTGTGTGGCCAAAATCAAATGAATACCCGCCGCACGCGCCTTTTGGGCAAGCCGGGCAATCAGTTCTTCAATTTTCTTGCCGACCACCATCATCAAGTCAGCCAACTCGTCGATGACGATCACCACCATGGGCAATGTGTCCAGCGGCTCAGGGGCGTCAGGCGTCAGGCTGAACGGGTTGGGAATGCTTTCACCCTTCTTCTTGGCCTCTGCAATTTTCTGGTTGTAACCCGCCAGATTGCGCACACCCATTTTGCTCATCAAGCGGTAGCGCTTTTCCATCTCGCCAACCGCCCAGTTCAAGCCATTGGCCGCTTGACGCATGTCGGTGACAACGGGGCACAGCAAATGCGGAATGCCTTCATAGACGCTCATTTCAAGCATCTTGGGATCGATCAGCATCAAGCGAACCTGTTCGGCACTGCTTTTGTACAGCAGCGAAAGAATCATCGCGTTGATACCCACCGATTTGCCCGAACCGGTGGTACCCGCCACCAGCAGGTGGGGCATTTTGGCCAGATCGGCCACCACCGCATTGCCTGCAATGTCTTTACCCAAGGCCATGGTCAACACAGAATTGGACTTGTTATACACCTGTGAGCCCAAAATTTCAGTGAGTTTGACCATCTGCCGGCGTGGGTTTGGCAATTCCAGCCCCATCAGGTTTTTGCCATAAATGGTCTCAACCACGCGCACGGACACCAGCGACAAAGCACGCGCCAAGTCTTTGGCCAGGTTCACAATCTGTGAACCTTTCACGCCGGGGGCCGGCTCAATCTCGAAGCGGGTAATCACCGGGCCGGGCTGTGCTGCAATTACCTGCACCTGCACGCCAAAGTCAGTCAGTTTTTTCTCGATCAGGCGGGAGGTGTATTCCAGCGTGTCTGCGGAAATGGTTTCAACCTGCACTGGTGCGTCATCGAGCAAACCCAATGGCGGCAATTCAGTCTCGCTCAGCTCTGCAAAAAGCGGCTGTTGTTTCTCTTTGATCACACGCTCGGAAGGCTCTGCTGTCGGTGCTGTAGGCTCGATGCGGACAGGCTTGTGCTCTTCAAAGATCTTCTGCTTTTTTTCAACCTTTTCAACGCGTTCAAGTGCAACTTTCTTGCCAGCCTGGCGATCTCCATAGGCTGAAATGCCATAACGCACTTTGTTGAACAGCCACTCCAGACCGTAGCCCACACGCTCAGCCATGGCCGCCCAGCTCAAGCCCGTGAAGCAGCTTAAACCTGCGGCCAGCATCAACAGCAGCAGCATGACGGCCCCAGACAGGCCCAACATCTGGATAAACAGATTGCTGAGCGCATGGCCGATGACGCCCCCTGCCCCTTCGGGCAAGGCACTCGCATTGATGGTGGACACCGCCTCAAACCCCATCAAGCCCAGCCACAGCAGCACAAAACCAATGGGGCGAACCCAAGGCAGCCACTTGGGCACGGGCTCGTCAAACCCTGGCAAATCAATGGTGGTGGCCATGCGCTTGGCACGCCAAAGCAAATAAAAGGTCAGGCCCAACAGGGCATACGCTGAATAACCCGCCATGTAAAACAGCAGGTCTGAAACAATGGCTCCCAGCTTCCCGCCGAAGTTGTGCACCAGGGCCTCGCCGGAAGAAATGGAAAAGCTTTCGTCGGCGCGACTGTGTGAAACCAGAATCAAAAACAGGTAAATGGATAGAATCAGCAGGGCAAGCCAGCGGATTTCAAGCAAAAGCTTGCTGACCCGCAACGTGCCATTATTTTGTGTAGTCCTTGAATTCACGTGCGTCCGTCTTAAAGGGAATGCGTCATATAATTGAAGTCCATATTCTGACAAAGTTCGAGTGAAATATCTCGCGACTGCACCATTTGAAGCACAAAAGAGGTTCTCATGACTGATTCAGCCACCCCACGCCACGCAAAAGTACTGATTCTGGGCTCAGGCCCGGCAGGCTACACCGCGGCCGTCTACGCTGCACGCGCCAATTTGAACCCCGTACTGATCACCGGCATTGCGCAAGGTGGCCAACTGATGACCACCACAGAGGTGGACAACTGGCCTGCGGACGCTGAGGGCGTGCAAGGCCCAGACCTCATGCAGCGTTTTCTGGCCCACGCCGAACGCTTTAACACTGAAATCATTTTTGACCACATCCACACCGTCGATTTCAAGCAGCGCCCTTTCACACTAAAGGGCGACTCGGCCACTTACACCTGCGATGCACTCATTATCGCAACCGGCGCCAGCGCCATGTATCTCGGTCTGCCTTCTGAAGAGGCATTCATGGGCAAAGGCGTGTCCGCTTGCGCCACGTGCGACGGTTTTTTCTACCGCAACCAGAATGTGGCCGTCATCGGCGGCGGGAACACCGCTGTCGAAGAGGCCCTTTATCTGTCCAACATCGCCAAAAAGGTCACTGTGGTTCACCGCCGTGACAAATTTCGGGCTGAAGCCATTCTCATCGACAAACTGATGGAAAAGGTCAAAGAAGGCAAGGTTGAAATCAAATGGAACAACACGCTCGATGAAGTGCTGGGCGACGCCACGGGCGTAACCGGCATGCGCATCAAGGCTTCTGAAGGCAGCGCAACTGAAGACATCGCCCTGCAAGGCGTGTTTGTCGCCATTGGCCACAAGCCCAACACCGATATTTTTGAAGGTCAGCTGACCATGAAAAACGGCTACATCGTGACCCGCAGCGGCTTGAACGGCCTGGCCACCATGACCAGTGTCGACGGCGTATTTGCCGCAGGTGACGTTCAAGACCACGTGTACCGGCAGGCAATTACCAGTGCCGGTACCGGCTGCATGGCCGCCCTGGACGCCCAGCGCTGGCTGGAATCCCAGGAAGGCTGACTTTACCCGGCGACAGGCGTTTCACCATGAAATCCTTCCGTTCCATGGCTGACCTTGAAGGGGTGCGTCGCACCCTGAAAGATCAGCGCCTTGAAGCCGAACGAAAGGCCAAACAGGAAGAAGAGGCCCGCATCCAGCGCGAAAAAGAAGCCAACCTTTTTCGCGATTCCATCCAAGACGTGGTGCCAATTGCCCCCGTCGACCGATACATTCACGAACCCCCAAAACCCGCACCCCGCCCCATTCAACGTGAAATGGACGACGCTGCAGTGCTGCACGAAAGCCTGTCCGACGAAATGGACGTTGAACGGTTTTTGGAAACCGACGACAAACTGTCCTACCGGGTCAGTGGCATCGGTCAAGAGGCCCTGCGCAAACTGCGCAGCGGCAAGTGGGTTATTCAGGCACAGGTCGATCTTCATGGTCTTCGAACCGATGAGGCCCGCGAGGCCGTCGGCGAATTCATCCGCAGCTGTGTCAAACACGATGTGCGCTGCGTACGCATCATTCACGGCAAAGGGTTGGGATCCGTCGGCAAAGAACCCGTATTGAAAGACAAAGTGAAGCGCTGGCTCGTTCAAAAGGCAGACGTTCTGGCTTTTTGTCAGGCGCCACCGCGAGATGGAGGCGCTGGCGCCCTGCTCGTCATTTTAAAAGCCAAAGCACGATAACCAAAAACAGGAGACAACACCGCATGGCCAGTATTGAATGGAAAACCGGCAACAGCCGATCGAGCACCACCGGCCTGAATATGGCCTGGGAAATGGCCGGGCCCGAACAGGCCCCCACCATTGTGCTGATTGCAGGGCTTGGCTGCCAGCTCACCATGTGGAATGATGCTTTTTGCAAACCCTTGCTCGACCTAGGCTATCGCTTGCTGCGGTTTGACAATCGCGACATGGGGCTAACCGACCAGCACCCCACTCACATCAAGGTCAACATTCCGGCCACCTTCATTCGCAACAAGCTGGGCTTGAAAACACCCACGAATTACACGCTTGACCTGATGGCAGAGGATGCAATTGGCCTGATCGATGCCCTCAAACTTGAAAACCCGCACGTGGTCGGTGTTTCCATGGGCGGCATGATTGCGCAAATTGTGGCGGCCAAAGCCCCCGAGAAGATTGGCAAGCTGGTGACGCTCATGTCGAGCACCAACAGCCCCGACCTGCCCGGCCCTACGCCCAATGTGATGTACAACATGTTTCTTCGAAAGCCCAAAAGCAGTCACGTTGACCACGTTGTAGAACACGTGGAACGCGTGTTTACGGCAATCGGAAGCCCAGGCTATCCGCCTGACCCGGTCAAGCTGCGCGAGCGCGCCCGTGCGGCTTATCAAAGGGCCTATCGCCCTGCAGGCGCCATTCGTCAAACCCATTGCATTGTGGCCACGGGCTCAATCGAAAAATACACGCGTGAAATCAAGGTGCCGACCTGTGTCATCCACGGTCTGGACGACCCTTTGCTTAAAAAGGATTGCTCGGAGAGGATTGCAAGGCTGGTGCCTGGCAGCAGGCTTCATTTGATCAAGGGCCTGGGGCATGATCTGCCCGAGGCCCTCGCGGACACATTCGGTGACATCATTCACCGACATCTGGCTTGAATCAGATCGCGGCGGGCCCTTGCTCGCCGGTTCGAATACGGATGACGCGCTCGACGTCCGTGACAAAAATCTTGCCATCACCAATTTTGCCGGTGCGGGCTGCATTTTGAATGGCCTCTACAGCCTGGTCCACCAGCGAGTCGTCGATCACAAGCTCAATTTTCACCTTGGGCAAAAAATCAACCACATATTCTGCGCCCCGATAAAGCTCGGTGTGACCGCGCTGACGGCCAAAGCCTTTCACCTCGGTGACTGTCAGGCCGTTTACACCGACTTCAGACAATGCTTCACGTACTTCATCCAGTTTAAAAGGCTTGATTACGGCACTGACTAATTTCATTCTGTGTATCCCTCTAGGTCATTGAATTTGGAAGTAATCGGATAGCGCCAATCTCTGCCAAAAGCCCGGTGCGTTACACGAATGCCCACCGGCGCCTGGCGACGCTTGTATTCATTAATTCTAAGCAGTTTAACAGCCTTCACCACATCTTCCTGCCGGTAACCGCTGGCAATGATGCTCTCGACCGATTGATCCTGCTCCATGTACATGCCCAAAATGGCATCCAGCACATCGTAGGGGGGCAAACTGTCCTGGTCTACCTGGTCGGGCCGCAGTTCTGCCGAAGGTGGGCGGGTAATAATGCGCTCAGGAATAACGCGCCCCACAGTGTTGCGGTAATGGCAGAGCTGGTACACCAGCGTTTTGAAAATGTCTTTAATGACTGCGAAACCACCCGCCATGTCGCCGTACAGCGTGCAATAACCCGTCGCCATTTCACTTTTGTTGCCAGTTGTCAGTACGATCGCACCGGTTTTGTTGGACAAGGCCATCAGCATGGTGCCCCGAATGCGGGCCTGCAGGTTTTCCTCAGTGGTGTCGGGCTGGGTACCCACAAACAAGGGGCTGAGGCTTTTGTCGAAGGCCTGCATACAATCGGAAACTCCGATTTCATCGTAACGCACGCCCAACAGGCGAATCATCTCGCGTGAGTCATCCAGTGAAATGTCGGCTGTGTAGGGCGATGGCATCATCACAGCGCGTACTCGATCCTCGCCCAATGCATCCACTGCAATGGCCAGTGTCAAAGCGCTGTCAACGCCACCAGACAAACCAATAATGGCCCCAGGAAAGCGGTTTTTATTGACGTAATCGCGCACACCCGTCTTCAAGGCCTGATAAACCTGAGCCACGGGTTCCAGTTCAGCGTGAACTGCTGAATCAGCACCTTGCAAGTGAACAATGTGATCTTCGTCCAGCGAAGCATCCAGAAAGGTCAGCGCCTCTTCGAATTGCGGCATGGCCATGGCCACATGACCCGCTGCGTCCATCGCAAAGGAGGCACCATCGAACACCAGCTCATCCTGTCCGCCCACCAGATTGGCATACACAATTGCCATGCCGGTCTCTTCGACGCGTTGCTTGACCACATTGTGCCGAATGGTCTGTTTGCCCATGTGATAAGGCGAAGCATTGGGAACAAGCAGCACCTGTGCGCCTGCTTGAGCGGCAGCAGCGGGGGCATCCGGTTTCCAGGTGTCCTCACAGATGTTCAAACCAAACTGAATACCGTCCACTTTGAAGACCACCGCCTCGCGGGCTGACGTGAAGTAACGCTGTTCGTCAAACACCTCACGGTTGGGCAAATCACGCTTGCGATAATGGGCCACAGTTTTGCCCTTGTGCAACACGGAAGCCGCGTTGTAAAGAGCGCCCGCGGATTGGACCGGATGCCCTACCACGATGTGAATATCGAGATCGGCCAGGCTACTGGCCAGGGTCTGCAAAGCCTTGTCTGACTGCCTGAGGAACGACGGCCTCAGCAACAAATCTTCAGGGGGATAACTGGTCAGTGAAAGCTCGGGGGTCAACAGGATGCGTGCGCCATGCATGGCCGCAACACGCGCCTGATCGATGATTTTTTGGCAGTTGCCGCTCAAATCGCCCACAGTGAGGTTCAGTTGGGCAATGGCCAGTCGAACTCGCGATAAACTCACTTTGTACCTGCTTTATAAAGTGTGACCCGAATTAATGAATTATCGCATGCAGTTGTGCCAATCCATCGGCGGGATCGCGCAAGATGACTGGAATTCGCTGTTGTTGGCGTCTGGTCAAAACACGCTGCACCCGGCGCTACGCCATGAATACCTACATGCGCTGGAGACCTCTGGAAGTGCCACCGAAGACACGGGCTGGGCCCCTCTTCACATTCGCATCGACGATGAACACGGCAAGCTGGTGGCAGCCATGCCCCTTTACTTGAAGTCACATTCCTATGGCGAATACGTGTTCGACTGGAGTTGGGCTCAGGCCTACGAGCGCCACGGCATGCCCTATTACCCCAAACTGTTGTCTGCTGTACCGTTTACACCAGTATTGGGGCCCAAACTGCTGTATGCCGAACCCAACGCAGGCAAAGCTCTGCTGGAGGGCTTTTCACAATTGGCTCGCAAAGCCAGTGAAAGTTCGCAGTTTTTAGGCGTTCAAGTGTCCACCGCGCACTGCCTGTTTTTAACCCGGCGGGATGAAGCCGATTTGTTGGGTGTCCATTCAGGCTTGAATTTCATGCCTCGCCACGTGGTGCAATTTCATTGGGAAAACAGACACCCCGAAACCACCCGCACTTTCGAAAGTTTCGAACACTGGTTGGAAAGCCTCCAGCAAAAAAAGCGCAAAAACATCCGGGCCGAGCGACGGAAAGCGCACCTCGACGGCATTCAGATCAACCGATATTGTGGCAACGACATTGCGGCTGAAGACCTGGCGTATTTTTACCGCTGCTACGTGCAAACCTATGCAGAACATCATTCCACACCCTATTTAACCCTCGCATTTTTTGAAAATCTGCTTCAAAACATGGGTGAGCAAGTCATGTTGGTGATTGCCCGATTGGACGGCAAACCAGTGGCCAGTTCGTTTTTTCTGTTCAACGAAGACAGGCTGTATGGTCGATATTGGGGTGCGAGCCAGCGCATTGACTGCATGCACTTCGAGCTTTGTTACTACCAGGCCATTGAATTTGCGATAGAACGCGGCATTCACTGGTTTGAAGGTGGCGCGCAGGGTGAACACAAGATGGCCAGAGGCTTGAACCCGGTGACCATGCATTCAGCGCACTGGGTAGCCAACCCCGACTTTGAACAGGCGATCAGCCGGTTTTTGGACAGAGAGCGCAATGGACTTCGGGCCTATGAAGGCGAATTGAGCGAACACACGGCCTACAAAAAACAGGTCGCGCTGGAATAAAAAAAGCCGCGCAAAGCGCGGCTTTTCATTCAAGGCACACAATGCCTTATTTCTGGTAGTTGGCCACACCATCCATGATCTCTTTGACCATTTCGTCGCGTGTCCCCCAGCCTTCAATCTTGACCCATTTGCCCTTCTCCAGGTCTTTGTAGTGTTCAAAGAAATGCTGGATTCGGTTCAAAAACTCGGGAGACACGTCGTCTTGCGACTGATAACAACGATAACTGGGCAACAGCTTTTCAACGGGTACGCCCAACAGTTTGGCATCACCACCTGATTCATCGGTCATCTTCAAAATACCGATTGGGCGCACGCGGACAACGCAACCGGGCTGCAGGGGAAAGGGTGTCATCACCAACACGTCAACGGGGTCTCCGTCTGCGGCCAGTGTTTGAGGAATGTAACCGTAGTTGCATGGATACACCATCGAAGTGCCCATGAAACGGTCTACAAACAAGGCGCCGCTGTCTTTGTCAACTTCGTATTTGACAGGGTCGGAATTGGCGGCAATTTCAATAATGACATTCAGGTCGTTGGGAAGGTCTTTTCCCGGTGCAATGCTTTCGTAGCCCATGTTGATTCCTCAGTAAATAAATTCAGACGCGATTTTAGACAATTTTTCTTTAAGCAGGCTGACGCGAAACCACAAGGTGCTGATTTAACTTGCCTTGCCATTGCCGGGCCTTTTCAGGCTGATTGGCACGCTGGTACAGCTTTTCGAGCCGTGCGGCGATGTGAGCGCTAGGCACTTTGCTGTACAGCTTCTCGAATCGCGCAATCGCTTTGCCCCACAACTGCTCTTGCTCGCACACATCGGCGGCCAGTTCTAACAGACCGTTCTCTTCTGGATTGAGCTCCAGCAAACGTTCCACAAAGGGCAAGGCCTCTCGCGCAGCCTGAACGGCCACCGGATGATAGATTTCAAGCAGATCGGTTCTGAAATTGGTCAGCAGATGGGGTTCCAGAATTTGCAGGGCGGCCTGCCCCATTCCGGCACTGGCCAACAATTGTGCAAGGCTTCTCAATACCTGGATGTTCTTGAGCTCGGCAGGCTTTGCTGTTGCCACCAGATTGTCAATTTCGAGCGGCTTGCCCTGCGCCTGCTTGCACAGGCCCTGGTAGATCTTGCCCAGCGCCTCATGACACTCCGAGTTCGAGCTGTGACGAGAATCTGCGATGAGCCGATATTGCTCCAGCGCGGCCTTCCATTCACCCAGCCCCGTCAACGCCAACATGCGAACCTTCTTGACCTGAATCAGTCTCAGGGCGTCTGGCGACATTTTGTCCAGCATGTCTTGCGCCTGAGCGTAGGTGCCTTTGGCCAACGCTACCTTGGCTTTCAACAACCAGACTGCATCGCGGTTTTGCCCATTGCTCGCCTTTTCACGGTTTAAGATGCTTTCAGCAAGATCCAGGTCGTCCGACTGAAGTGCTGACATGGCACGAATCAAATAGGTCAGATCCGTTTCAAGCCCGGTTTTTGCGGCGTTTTTCAAGGCTCGGTCTGCACCACTTTCATCCCCGGTAATCAAAGCGATCACACCATCCGTATTGGCTTTCAAAAGCGCAGTCTGTTTACGCTCTTTCCAGTATTGCCGTAGTTTTGCCGGCAGTTGACCTGAAGCCCGCAGCGCACTGACGCCAAAATAAAATCCGAAGAAAAGCACGATGAACACGACAATCGCAAAGTTCAGTGAGAAATCAATGCGGTGTTCAGTCAGAAAAATGGTGACCTTGGCCGGATTGTCGTGGGCAATTGTGGTGATAATCACCGCCGCTGCAATCAGCAGCAGGAGCGAGACAAATCGTTTCACTTTTTGTCTCCTTCAGCAGCCACGGCCAATGCCAGTGCAGCACTTGTGCCTTGCAATTCAGGCACAGTCAGATTCAGTTGGGCATCGCGCAGATCTGCAATCACAGCCTTTGCCCGCTGGACCTGAACGGCCTTCGTGTCAAAGTAGGTGTCCAGCATTTTGTCGGACCGATCCAGGTCCGCTTGCAAAAGGTCAGAATGCCTTGACAACAGCGAAATTCGCGCGTTCAGCAGGGAGAGTCTGAGCACGTTACGCACGTCATTGGCTTGTTGGGTGGAAATCAAAAACGCCTCAGGTGTTTTTACCCGTGTGATCTGGATCAGACCCTTGATGTCATGCCAGGCCAGCGCAGCGCCGTCCTTCACTTTCTGCCACACCAATTGCAGATCTTGGTTGAAACCGGACCCCTGAGACTTCGCAACGGAGGGATTTGCTGCGTCCTTTGCGCTTTCCTTTGGCGTTGCCTTGTCCGTGTACTGGTCAAGCGTCATGTCTGTCGTGGCGTCTGGGCCAGACAACATGGGCAAGGTGTCCACCGAATTAATCACAGAGTCCAGTGACACAGCCAGCGGCAGCAAATCCACGTTTGGCAGCGCCTTCACATCAGCCAAGTCTTTGTCGATCGCGGTTTTCAACCGAATCAATGAGGGCTTCTCGGAGCTACTCAGCAAGTCTGAAGCTTGAGACAAAGCCAGAATGGCCCCCTTGACGTTACCCAACAGAAAAAGTTGTCGTTTGGCAATGGAAACCAGTTGCTGGATTTCGCTCAGTGACACCTCAGCGCGATTAATCAACAGCTTGTTGTAAATCTCCTGAAGGGCATCGCGTTGTGCCGCAGCCTCCTTCTGGTTTTCTTCCATCATGTCAAAGCGCGTCTTCAAGTCTTTGTAGATGTCACTGCTGTCTTTCACCTGGTCCTTCAGGACATTCAACAGGGTTGTGTCGCGCTGAATCCGCTCACCAAAGGCCACGCGGGTCTGCTCGATCTGATTTTTGCCCGCGATCACCAGTGCGATCAACAAAGCAATGCTGATCAGCGACAAGGCAAAACTGACTTTCACCAAACCGCTGGTTGGGTTCACCGGGGCGGCCTGATCCACTTTGCCAGCGGTAACGGACGTTGTGCTTTCTGCAGCCGGATTACTTTGATTGGTCATATCGCTCTTGGTGTTTGTCGTTTTATGTTGATGTTGTTCAAACCAGTCCAGCACTGATTGTATCCCTGTTGCCACATCCTGCACATTTGTGTACCCAAGTTCAAGGCATTTGGCGCGGATGCGCGGATGAGTCACCAACACGGTGCATTCCTGGCGAAAATCAGCCAGCTTGTTCATCACGTGCCTGGCCATTTGACGATCCAGACTTGTGATGGTCTCACTGCTGGTAATCCATAGCACTGCATTTCGGCCGAGGTCAACCACGTGACGGCACATGTCAGCGTCTTGGTCTATTTCAATTCGGTCATAAATTTCCAGCTCTTCGACGTCAAAACCCCGATCCCGAAGTTGAACAGCAAATTCCTGACGCCCCCGAGGACCCTTGCACACCGTGATGTTGCAGTTTGCCGCAGCAAACCGAGCCGTCAGCAAGTTGAACAGCCCCTGAGAGTCTTCCGATTCCTCGTTGCCCTCCATGCTGGGCGCAATAATCCGGTCTTTGGGAACGCCCAAAAGCGCAGCCAAATGGGCACTCTGCCGCCCCATCACGCCGCAAAAGGCATTGCTGGGCCATGGGCCAATGGCTTTCAAGCCAAATTCAAGCGCAGAGGGACTGACAAACACAATGATTCTGATGCGTTCTGCAGCATTCAGACTGAGCTGGTCTCGAAGTTGCCCCAATGCCGCGGGCACCTCTTTCAAGTCAAACACAGGCAATTGAACCGTGGGTGCCTTCAGGTTGTTGATCAAATTGGTGCGCAAGCTGTCGCGTTGCGCATCGTGTCCTTTTGGCAGACGGGGCTTGGAAACAATCAGTGTCAAGGTCATGATCGCCCTCGCCTCAAGATGCCAGCGCCGCCTGAATCAGCCGCTCGGCGCCGCCAGATCGAAGCTTGGACACCACTTCCAGCCCCAGTTCCAGCCAGTTGGATTGCGACCCCATCGCCGTTGCAGTTACGCACTGCTGCCCATTTGGGCTGGCCACCAAAGCACGCAAGGTCATTTGGCCACCATCAACCACAGTGGCATAGCCCGCCAGCGGAACCTGACAGCTTCCGCCCAACTCTCTTGAAACGGTTCTTTCAGACCCGACAAGGCGGCTTGTCAGGGGGTCAACCAGCCGTGAAGCGATCTCGGCCAGTTGGTCATCGCCTGCACGAATTTCCAAACCCAAGGCACCCTGCCCCACGGCAGGAAGCATGTCGGCGGCGTCAATCACCCCTCGAATCCGCTCATTCATGCCCAGACGAATCAGCCCAGCCGCCGCCAAAACAATCGCCTGATACTGCCCGTTGTCCAGCTTGCCGAGTCGGGTGTCCAAATTGCCGCGCAGGGGTTCCACGCGCAGATGCGGAAACCGGGCAAGCACCTGAGACTGACGGCGAAGGCTCGATGTGCCGACCACTGCACCCGCCGGAAGCGAATGCAGGGACTCAAAATCATTGCTGACGAATGCATCCAGCGGGTTTTCACGCGGCATAAATCCGAGCAGCTTGAAAGCCGGTTCCAGTTGCATGGGAATGTCTTTGCCGGAATGCACCGCAAGGTCTGCGCGCCCCTCCAGCAGCGCATGTTCCAGCTCTTTGATGAACAGCCCCTTGCCGCCTATCTTCGACAGGGATTTGTCCAGAATCTGATCACCCAGCGTGGTCATGCCCACAATCTCGACCTCACTGACCTCGGGTTGCTGCAACAGCAGATCTCTGACGTGCTCAGCCTGCCACAGGGCGAGCCTGCTTTCTCTTGAAGCTATTCTTATTTTCATGGACGCAATAAGTTTGATAAAAAGGATCTGCCTGAACGGCAATTCACCAAAAGTCTAGCACGCCGACACACTTATAATTGGGCCCTGGTCAAAGTGCTCATAAAAGGAAAATCCATGTCCAATCAGTGGTCCAAAAAACAGGAAGCCTGGTCTGCCCGCTTTAGCGAGCCCATGTCAGAGCTGGTCAAGCGATACACGGCCTCGGTGTTTTTTGACAAACGACTTGCTGAATTTGACATTCAGGGCTCGCTGGCACACGCCACCATGCTCTGTGAGGCAGGTGTAATCACCCAGGCCGACCTTCAGGCCATCGAAAAAGGCATGGCCACCATTCGGCAGGAAATCGCCGACGGGCAATTCACCTGGCAACTCGACCTTGAAGACGTGCACCTGAACATCGAACGCCGACTGACCGAAATCATCGGTGAGGCTGGCAAGCGCCTGCACACTGGCCGATCACGCAATGACCAGGTTGCCACCGACATCCGACTTTTTCTGCGCTTTGAAACGGACCGGATCTGCGGCTTGATCCGCGAATTGCTGGCCTCGCTGTTGGCTGTGGCTGATCGCAATCACGATGTGGTACTGCCGGGGTTTACCCATCTGCAAGTGGCGCAACCCGTGACCTTTGGCCACCACATGATGGCCTACTTCGAAATGTTCGAGCGCGACCTGGAACGCATGCAAGACTGCCGCAAGCGAATCAACCGATTGCCACTGGGCGCAGCCGCTCTGGCAGGCACCACATTCCCGATCAATCGCCAACGCACCTGCGAATTGCTGGGTTTCGACTCAGTCACCCGCAACAGCCTTGATTCAGTGTCAGACCGGGATTTCGCAATCGAATTCTGCGCAGCCAGCAGTATTCTGATGATGCACGTGTCCCGTTTGTCCGAAGAACTGATCCTCTGGATGAGCCCCCGATATGCGTTTATCGACCTGCCAGACCGTTTCTGCACAGGCTCGTCCATCATGCCCCAAAAGAAAAACCCCGACGTACCTGAGCTTGCACGCGGCAAGACAGGCAGGGTTTATGGTCATTTAACCGGCCTTCTGACCCTCATGAAAGGCCAACCACTGGCCTACAACAAAGACAACCAGGAAGACAAAGAACCCCTGTTTGACACCGTTGACACCGTGGTAGACACCCTGACCATATTCGCTGAAATGATCGAAGGCATGAAAATCAAGCCTGAAAATCTTCGCCAGGCCACATTGCAAGGTTACGCAACAGCCACCGACCTGGCTGATGCGCTGGTCAAGAAGGGCCTGCCATTCCGCGATGCACACGAGGCTGTGGCTCGCGCGGTGCGTTACTGTGACCAACACGTCATGGGCCTTGAGCAATTGTCGGTGGCACAGCTTGCTGAAGCGCTGAATTTGCCCGAATTGGGCTACCAAGCCGACCTCGTCGATCAATCCTTGCTGGACGTGCTCAGCCTCGAAGGCTCTCTGGCTGCCCGAGACCACATCGGAGGCACCAGCCCCCGTCAGGTACGTTACGCCATCGATCAAGCCAAAATCCGCTTGCAGATGTAAGCGAAAGCCATGAAAGCCCTGCTTGCACTTTCTGCCGGCATTGACCGCTTGAACACCTGGATAGGTCGATGCGTCGGCTGGCTGGTTTTACTGGTTACCTTGGTGTCGGCCTACAACGCAGTGGTGCGCAAGGCTTTCAACATCAGCACCAATGGCCTGCTGGAGATTCAATGGTATTTGTTTGGTGCGGTCTTCCTTCTCGGAGCCGCATTTACACTCAAAGACAATGCGCATGTGCGCATTGACATCCTTTCCTCTCGCTTCTCGAACAAGACCCGTGCATTGATCGACATCATTGGCTACGTGCTGTTTATCCTGCCCTTGGTCTGCTTTGTGCTTTACCACGGCTCCCTGTTCGTGTACAACTCATACAGCATTCATGAATACTCTGCCGACGCAGGAGGCTTATTGCGTTGGCCAGCCAAGGCGCTCATCGTCATTGGCTTTGCCTTGTTGGGCTTACAGGTCCTCTCTGAGTTGATCAAAAAGGCGGATTACCTCAAGCATCTCCGCGCGGAGCAGTCCTCGTGATACCGACCGACCTGCTCATTCCGCTGATGTTCGCGGTCCTGTTTGTTTTTCTGCTGTCTGGCTTCCCTGTGGCGTTTGCCCTGGCCGCCAATGGCCTGTTGTTTGGTTATCTGGCCATTGAACAGGGCTTGATGAACTCAGCGCTGCTTCAAGCGATTCCCGAACGAATATTCGGGATCATGAGCAATGACACCATGCTCGCAATTCCCTTCTTCACATTCATGGGCCTGGTGCTTGAACGAAGTGGCATGGCAGAAGATCTGCTTGAAACAGCCGGGAAACTGTTTGGCAGGGTTCGTGGTGGATTGGCGTATGCGGTCATTCTCGTTGGCGCATTGCTGGCGGCTACCACGGGCGTGATTGCAGCCTCGGTCATCTCCATGGGGCTCATTTCACTGCCAGTCATGTTGAAATATGGCTACAGCCCGAGAATCGCAACCGGCGTTATTGCGGCTTCGGGCACGTTGGCGCAAATCATTCCGCCCTCACTGGTGTTGATTGTCATGGCCGATCAACTGGGTGTTTCAGTGGGTGACATGTACGCAGGGGCAATGCTGCCAAGCCTGACGCTCGTCGCCTTGTATCTGGCCTATGTCTTTGTGGTTTCTCGCATCAAAAAAGACGCCTTGCCCCCGCTGCCTGACCTGGGGCACACCAGCGCTTTACAGACCATTTCCACCGTCTTGCTGGTCCTTATTCCACCGCTTCTGCTGATTTTTCTGGTGCTGGGCACCATCTTTTTAGGTGTCGCTACGCCCACAGAGGGGGGTGCGATGGGCGCTGTCGGGGCTTTGGTGCTGGCGGCCGCGAAACGACGCCTCAGTCTGGCTGTGCTGAAGCAAGCGCTTGAAGCCACTACCAAATTGTCCAGCTTTGTGCTGTTTATTCTGATTGGTTCCACGGTTTTCAGCCTGACTTTCAGGGCCATTGGTGGTGACCTGTGGGTGGAACAATTGATGACCAACCTCCCGGGCGGTCAAATCGGTTTTCTGGTGGCCGTTCAACTGCTGATCTTCGTCTTGGGTTGTTTTCTGGACTTTTTTGAGATCGCATTCATCGCCATACCCCTTCTGGCACCTGTTGCGCACAAACTGGGTATTGATCCAATCTGGTTTGGAGTGATGATCGGCGTGAATCTGCAAACCTCGTTTTTGACACCGCCTTTTGGGTTTGCACTGTTTTACTTGAAATCAGTCACCCCACCTGAAGTCAAAACGGGTGACATCTACAAGGGAATTCTGCCCTTCATTTTGATTCAAATCGCCATGGTGGTTTTGATTTACCTGTTTCCCCAATTCATACAAGGGCAACAAAAACAGGTGTACAAAGACACGCCGCTGCAGCTCGATTTGCCGCTCAATGGCGGCTACCAAGACCCTTACTCAAACCCCAGCCAGGGCACCGTGCCGTTTGTACCCAAGTTCAGTCAGCCCAATCAATAAATGAAGAAGGAAAAAATGGATCAGACCGCTTGCTTGACCTCTGTGGCTGGCATCGATTCTGATTTGGAGGCAATGCGATCGGCCAATTCAACAACAAAGGTAGTCCCGTTTACCTCAGAATTTTCCAATGAAATGTTCCAGCCCATTTCGTAGCACAACTTTTTAACCACATACAGACCAATGCCTGCCTTGGGTAAATCACTGTTGCCGAAGGTGCCATCGCCTCTCGGCAAGTCCAGTATGCTGGCGTCAATTCCGGGTCCGGTGTCGGACACAACAAACCGGTGGACGCCTCCCTTTCGGGAATATTCCAGCCTGACACTCCCCTCATAAGTGTGCTCAACTGCATTAAAAACCAAATTGCCAAGCACCCTTTTCAAACGTCGAACATCGGTGTAAATGGCACCATCGTGGATTTTGGTCTCGAACAACAGGCCTTTGCTACGCGCCAGAAAGCCGATCCAGTTCTCAATACCACTGCACAAGGCTTCAGCACTCACCGATTCAATCTGGTGGTTGCGACGCTCGCCCAATTCAAAGCGTGTGGCCTCCATGGTGTTTTCTGCCAATTCGAACAACCATCTTTGACAGCTGGAAATCTGACCAATAATGGGTTCCAGACGGTCTTGACCCTTCAAGCTTGGATGGCAGACCAGCAAGCCAAGGGCATGCAAGGGCTGTCGCATGTCATGTTGTACCCCTGCAAGCCAACGTAGCCTGTCTTTCCATTCAGACAAGACCTGACGCTTTGAGGCTCGCCATCTGGACTGTTGTTCACGACGCCTTGAGACCCGTTGGCGGGCCATTCGGAAACGGCTTAAACGATCATGAAGGACTGCAAAAAAGACGATCGGCAATAAAACTGACAGGACCGATGCTGCCATGACCGGCCGAACCATGGAAGTAGCCAGGGAAGCCACACAACCGGCAAAAGCGAGTAGCCATACCCTTTCAGTGGGCGCAACCCGGCTTGTCTGGTGAATGCGCACCTTGGCAAACAGAGTCAATCCACAGACAAGGCTCAACCAGATTATTTGGAGCAACAGGCTTGGATAAAGCCCCAATAGATGAATGGAAACGGGCAGCAAAACCAAACTACCCATCAAAAAAATATCGTGATTTTTTTGAACCGACGCAGACCAATGGGTAAGCAGTCTCATAACAGCCCCGTTAGTCTGAATACACCTCATCAGACCGTTGCTCCTGCCAGGCACGATACAACATGGCGGCCTCCAGTCGATTGCGTGCATTCAAGCGTGCAAGAATACTACGGACGTGAGTTTTGACGGTTTCAGGGGACAAGCCAAGGTTTTGCGCAATTTCAAAATTGGACTCACCTTTTGCAATTCGATGGAGAACTGACACCTGACGCTCGGTGATTCTTGCCATTCTTTGACCAACCGTGGCACCAGAGCCATCGTTTTCTTTGGGGTAAATCTGTTCCGTCCAAGTGTTGCGCCTCAGTTTCAGAACCATGCTGTCCAACACGCTTAAAACGCGATCTTGAGTGATGCCCTTGGAAATGAATTCCGTTTCTGGATTGGCCTCTGCCAAATCACCAAGGATGTCCTCATTGCCCGACAGCACCAATGTTCGGCTGTAATCGAAAGTTTCAAGTGCAGTCTCCAGGACCTTTTGCGGAGGCATGTCTGGTAGCCCCAGATCAAGCAAAACCAGGTCAGGTTGTTCGAACTTGCTGTGCTCAAGCGCCGGACCAATGCGGCTGAACAACTTCACATCAAGATCGGAATAGCGGGCATTCATGATGTCGCGAAGCGCCATGGCCAATATGGGATGATCGTCGATAATGAAGACACGGAGATTGTTTGTAATTGACATGTTTAAACGTTCCATCTAAGTCAAATGCTCTGCACTCTGTAGGGGAGCCCGCGATTGCAAACCTGAGTTCCTGAGGACTATTAGGACAGCCGGGATGAATCGAATCAACCCCGGATAGAGCGACCCTGCCTTGGGTGACTTTGTGGAGGTATAAGGTTCCGACAGGAAACAAAAAAAGCGGCCAACAGCCGCTTTTTTTTACTACTCGTTGACCAATTGGTCAAAAAACTACTTCGTTCTGGGCACGAAATTGGCCATGGTGTTTTCAGTGACCCTGAACCAGTTTCTCTGATCATTGCGAAACCGGTTCCAATGGTCAAAAATCTTTTTAAATCCCGGGTTGGTTTTTGATTCTTCAGCGTAAATCGCCTCGGCCTCGCGATAAGCGGCATCCATAATGTCTCTCGGGAAAGCCCTCAACTGAACATCTGCCTGAAGAAGTCGATTCAGGGCCGCAGGATTGTCAGCGTCGTACTGCGCAAGCATCTGCAGATTGGCCTCAGCCGCCGCCATTTCAAAAGCGACCTTGTAAGGTTCAGGCAACTTTTTCCAGGCCTCCAGATTGACGTAATAACTCAAGGTCACACCAGGTTCCCAAAAACCAGGGTAATAGTAATATTTCGCAACTTTGTAAAAGCCAAGCTTTTCGTCGTCATAAGGCCCCACCCATTCCGCAGCATCAATGGTGCCCTTCTCGAGCGCAGGGTAAATATCCCCGCCGGCAATCGTTTGCGGCACAGCCCCCAAGCGGGACATGATCTTGCCACCCAACCCTGGCATTCGAACTTTCTTGCCTTTCAAATCGGCAAGACTCTTGATCTCTGTTCGCCACCAGCCACCCATTTGGGCACCCGTGTTGCCGCCCGGGAAATTAATCACGTTGTATTTGGCAAAAAACTCACGCATCAATTGCAAGCCGCCGCCATTGTAGAACCATGCATTTTGTTGTCGTGCACTCAAGCCGAAAGGCAAAGCCGAGTCGAAGGCAAAACTGGCGTCTTTGCCGACGTAGTAATAGCCAGCTGAATGACCGCATTCAACCGTTCCACTCTGCACGGCATCCATGACCTGCAGGCCCGGAACGATTTCGCCTGCAGCAAAAGGCCTGATCTCGAATTTGCCCCCTGTCAATTCGGAAACCCGGCTTGCAAGCTTGGGCAAGGTACCCCAAATCGTGTCAAGACTTTTGGGGAAACTGGACACCAACCTCCAGCGCACGGTGGGTGCTGCCGCCAGGGCACTGCCGGACAGGGCTGTCGACCCAACTGCAACGGAGCCAGTTCCCGCTTTCAACAAGAATGACCGTCTTTGCATGCTTTTCTCCTGAATTGTTTACTGTTCTCACACCCAAACTGTTTATTCGGACGCGACTGTCATCGATTCAACCAAAAGGCTTCCGCAATAACGACTGCCTCGCCAAATGGCGTCGTCACCCACAGCCACAATGTTGGCCAGCATATCCAGCAGGTTGCCTGCGATCGTAATTTCCTCGACGGGATGAACAATCAAGCCATTTTCTACCCAGTATCCGAAGGCTCCGCGAGAATAATCACCAGTTACCGGGTTGACGCCCTGACCCATCATTTCCGTGACCAGCAAACCGGTGCCCATTTTCTGAAGCAGTGCATCCAGACCACCGGGTATGGTATTGCTGGATTTCAGAAGGATGTTGTGGGTTCCACCCGCATTGCCCGTGCTTTTCTGACCCAACTTGCGCGCAGAGTAGGTCGACAGAAAATAGCCATTGACCCGACCATTTTTCACAACAGTCCTTGCCTTCACTTTCACGCCCTCTTCGTCAAAAGGCGAGCTGCCATGGCCACCCGGGATGAAAGGATCTTCTTCGATCGAAATGTGCTTGGACCAGACTTGCTTACCCATTGAATCCAGAAGAAAACTGGTTCTTCTATACAAAGCCGTACCTGACACCGCCCCAATGTAATTGCCAATCAGGCTCGATGCGATGGGCGCCTCAAAAATGACGGGAAACTTGCCGGTCTTGATTTTTTTGGAGCCCAAGCGAGCGAGTGCGCGCTTGGCCGCGTATTCACCGATGGCCTGGGGTTTGGCAAGGTCTTTGGCATTGCGCTCGACTGCGTACCAGTAGTCACGTTGCATTGGGCTGTCTTTGCTTTTTTTGGCCTGTGCGATCGGTGACACGGACAGGGAATGTCGGGAATATGGGTAGCCACCCCTGAAACCCCGCGAGTTCGCAGCAAAGAAATGCCCTTCCTCGGAAGACACATTTGCACCATCGGAATTTCGGATCTGCTTGCTCACGCTGAATGCGGCATCTTCCATCGCCAGTGCCTTTTCCACCGCTTTTGCAGTGCTCAGCTTCCAGGGGTGATAAAGGTCGAGGTCACGGTGCCTTTTGGACAGGGTTTCTTCGTCCGGCAGGCCTGCATGCTCGTCAGCCGCCGTGTATTTCGCAATGTCAAGAGCAGCCTGAATGGTTGAATCTATGGCCTGCAACGAAAAATCGGAAGAGGAGGCGTTGCCCCGGCTCTGCCCGACAAACACGGAAACACTCAATCCTTTGTCACGCGTCTGCTCGATGGTCTCCACCTCGCCCATGCGGACCGAGACCGACTGCCCAACACTTTCGCTGATGTCGACCGCGGCATCGCTTGCACCAAGCGCCTTTGCTTTTTTCAACGCGTATTCGGTCAATTCCTGAAATGTCTCTGATTTAAAGCTGAAGGCCATACTGTCCTGCTCAAGTTGGGCTTAAAAATGGCTAATATACAGCCCATGGAACATGATTTCGAAAATCAAGACGACTTTGACGCAAGTGAAAAGCCCAGCAAGTCCGCCGTCAAGCGGGAAATGCTCGCGCTTCAAGATCTTGGCAAAGCCCTTTGCGAACTGCCGTTTGAAAAGGTCAAACGCAGTGCGCCAGTCAGCGAACGGCTGCTGGAAGCCATTTCCCAATACCAAAGCTGCAAAAGCTTTGGGGCTAAAAAACGTCAATTGCAATTCATTGGCAAGCTCATGCGCTCTGAAGAGCATGAGGACATTGAGGCGTGGATCAACGGTGAATCCGTTGAACAGAAAATGCAGGTTTTGCACATGCACGCCGCGGAGCAATGGCGCGACCGCTTAATTGAAGAGCCAGCGCTGTTGGCAGATTTTATACAAGCTTACCCGCAAGCTGCCCGGGAAAATCTGAACACCATCATCAGACAAGCTTCGGCCGAGCGCGCTGCTCAGAAAGCGCCCAAAAACTACCGACAGCTTTACCAGGTCATCTACGCCATTCTGAAAGCACAACCCACCGAATAAGGAATATCCGATGAGTGATCACACACGCGACACTGTCCGTATCGGCCTTGTCTCAGTCAGTGACAGGGCCTCAGCGGGCGTTTACGAAGACAAGGGAATCCCCTCACTGAAATCCTGGTTTCAAGTGGCTGTGCTCAATCCGGTTGAATTTGTTGAAGTACTGATCCCTGACGAACAGGAAAAAATTGCTGAAGCCTTGTGCAAGCTTGTAGACGACGAAAAATGCCATCTGGTGTGCACGACCGGTGGCACTGGTCCTGCCAAACGCGATGTTACCCCTGAAGCCACGCTCGCAGTGGCCGATCGGGAAATGCCCGGTTTTGGAGAACAGATGCGGCAAATCAGCCTGCGCTTCGTACCAACCGCCATCCTTTCCAGACAAGTGGCAGTCATTCGCAAGCAATCCCTCATTTTGAATCTGCCCGGGCAACCCAAGGCGATCGCAGAAACACTGGAAGGATTGAAAGACAGTGCCGGCAAAACAGTGGTTAACGGTATTTTTGCTGCGGTGCCCTATTGCATCGATTTGATCGGCGGGCCTTACATTGAAAGCAACGACGAAGTCGTCACCGCATTCCGTCCAAAATCAGCTATTCGTCACAAACACTGACCATGACCCAACAAGAAGACCTTGTTTGCATTGACGCCGGCGACAGGCCGAAGCATGCGATTGTCTGGCTGCATGGGCTTGGTGCAGACGGTTATGATTTCGTGCCAATCGCGGAAGAACTGAAACAGCTTGGTTTGCCCGCCACCCGCTTCCTTTTTCCCCATGCGCCCAAAATTCCGGTCAGCATCAACGGTGGATACATCATGCGGGCCTGGTACAACATCAAATACACCGAACTGCAGCGCGAAGAAGACGAGGCTGGTATTCGTCTCAGCCAAAGTCGGGTTGACGGAATGATTGATCAATTGATCGCCGAGGGATTTCAACCTTCCAACATCGTAATCGCCGGCTTTTCCCAGGGCGGGGCCATTGCCTACCAAACTGCCTTGAGAAGCAAACACAAACTGGGTGGCCTGATCTGCCTGTCCACTTATCTGACCTGTGTCGACAGTTTTTCTGATGAACGCACACCGCATAATCGGGAAATTCCGATTCTGATTTGTCATGGCATTGCAGACAATGTGGTCCTGCCTGAAAGGGGTCAGAAGGCCGCGAAATTGCTTGCTGAGTGCGGCTACAATGTAAGCTGGAAGACCTACAACATGCCCCACTCGGTGTGTGCCGAAGAAATCAAAGACATTGCTGATTTTCTAAAAATACTGTTCAAAAATACAGCACTTTGATACACTGATTCTCCATCACGATGAGGATCAGTCATGCAGAATCTGTCCATCCAACAACTTGAATACGCCATCAACTTTTGGCGTCAACAAATTCCCAGCAGCAGCGGCAGCATGACCCTGTGTAAGCCAGCCAGTCACTTGGCTGAAGTTTATGCGCTCATGATCATCAACGGCCGCAGCACAATTGCATTCAATACTCTTTCAGAGCCGGCCCGGCAGGCGGTCAACGCAGCCCTTGAGGAGTCCAATCAGATCCGTCGCGCAGCATGAATGGCTTGGCTCTCGGGTTGAGGCAAGCCAGCAACTCGCGCGCGGCCTGGTGCATTCGATTGGATACTGGCGTGTTGCATGGGCCTTTCAATTGGGTAATTGCCCACTGATTCACTCCTGCCCGTGAAATTTCCAGCGTTGCACGCTCAAGCGGTGCACCTTTGCTCTGCAAGTGAAACAAACAAATTTCACCCGCCATGCATCGGTCAATGTAAGAAGGCACACAGTGATGCATTGTTCTGGCCTCGCGCAGCAAAGCATTCAACGAACTCAGCTCCATGAAATCACATTGGCCTTCAATCTGACCACGTCCAAGCAGTTCTGGCCAGAATACATCCGTGTGAGACTGGTTCATGGAGAGCTCGACCAAATGCCAGTGCGCCTGTCGTGCCAGTAAGGTGTCATAGGTCCACCCTCTCCGAATACGGTGTGCCCCTGAAAGAGAGCCTTGCAGCGTGGAGGAAAGCCAATCGGCAATTAGCGGAAACTCCTCCGAGATCACCTCCTCCTGGTTCCGGATGCCTTCAGTTCCCAACAGACGCTTCAGGACCAATCGAAGGCATTTGAGCATTTGAACACCAGGGTCTGAGCGCAGATCGTCAGCAAGTCGACGAACTGAAAGACCCAAGGCACCAAACCCGCGGAATGCCGCGGTCTGGCGATCAACCCATCGCGCGGGAAACGGACGATCCAGCGCAGCGTGACAATTGACCCAAGCGATATGAGAAAGCTGGCACCAATCAATTCTGGCCACGTAACCCGAAGGTTGAACAGTTAACCAACGCCAAGCCAATTGCGTCAGACCCATCACCACAAAGCGGTGCTTGATGCCTTTCCAGTTATTCAATCCAGACCACATGCCAGGGTCTGTGCCAAGCAAGGGCATCAGGTCGGCGTGCTCCGCCTCCCTTGCCTTAAGGGTTTTGATGTGGGCCCTCACGCGCAATGCAAAAGGCAAATCAGCGTTGTTGGGTCGAATTTTCAGGCTGAGCCTGAAAACATCACGCCCAAGCCACCGACGCACGGCCTGCAACCAGGCACGCTTGATGATTCTGAGACTTAAATATTCAGGGGCTGCCAAAACACTGTTAATTTTCAGCACCTTCCGCATTGAGGGCGGAGGCACCCAAACCGATTCCTGAAGCCCTCGACGAAGCATCCATGCCTGCTCGTCCGACATGTGCAAAGTCATGGTTTCAGGAATGCGAACACGCCAGGTGGCGTTCCACTCCAGAAAAAAACCACTGCCAGCAGACACCAGTCTGACCGGCAAATTGCGAGACATTTCAAGTTGCATGGGGAAACGAATCAGAATAAATTACAGCACCAAGCAGATATTGCAAAAATTGTTACACATACACTGAGAGCCAAGACATGAAACCGACCCAGTCAGAAGTCGTTACGCGGGACATCATACAACACGGCGAAATCTGGCTGATTTCAATCAATCGACCCGAAGTGAGAAACTGCGTCAATCGGCCCACTGCCGACGCGCTTGAACAGCACTTCAATGATTTTGACAACGACACCAACGCCAAAGTTGCCATTTTGACGGGCAAGGGTGACCACTTTTGTGCAGGTGCGGATTTGAAGGCGGTTGCCAGCGGAAATCCGGATCTGATGAATCGCATCAATCGAAGTGGCGCCGCCCCGATGGGTGTCAGCCGCCTGACCCTGCAAAAGCCCGTCATTGCAGCCGTCAGTGGATATTGTGTCGCAGGCGGGCTGGAACTAGCCTGCTGGACCGATTTGAGAGTGGCCGATCAAACTGCAGTGTTTGGCGTTTTTTGCAGGCGATTCGGCGTGCCCCTGATTGATGGCGGCACAGTGCGATTGCCAAGACTGATTGGACAAAGCAGAGCCATGGACATGATACTGACTGGGCGAGAGGTTCTCGCAGACGAAGCCTTTCAATGGGGTTTGGCCAATCGGCTTGCCACACAGCGCAGCGCACTTGATGAGGCTATTTTAATGGCCGAGCATTTGTGCAAATTGCCTCAAATCTGCATGCGAAATGACCGCATGAGTGCTTTGTCTCAATGGGGTTATGGCGAAGCCAGCGCCATGATGGAAGAATTCGAGTTTGGGTTGAATACGCTTGGGTCGGGTGAAACCAAAATCGGCGCGGAGGCCTTTACCGAAGGCGCTGGCCGGCATGGCACCGGGAGACAAGCGGCTGACAGCTGACGGCTTCGCCCTACTTCAAAGGCAATAAAACACCCACGCCAGCAGAAATGGCATCCTTGCGCTCAAATTGAACCTTGTCGACAGCAAAGTACCAATGCCGTTCAGGGTCATCCTTGTTGATCATTCTGAGGCTTTGCCAGGGTGCACCAGATCCCACCGCAGCGCTGTTGCCTGCATATTGAAGATCAATGTCTTTAGACACTGCATAACTGACACCGTAAGGGATCAGACCGATTGAGTGTGTTGTTTTGTCGTAGAGGCTTAGCGATTGGCTTTGGGCTACCTCTGCACGGTCTGCCTCATCAAGCACCGACCGATGATGTCGCAGCCCATTGAAAAAATGTTTGACTGAATTCAAGGTTGCCGGAATCGCCCCCAGAGAGAATCCACCGAGCCAGGGACTTGGGCTTGAGGGCTTCGTTAAGTGTTGCTCGTTGGGAACGCTTTTGGAGTGTGCAGGCTCTTTGAATTCAAGACGCATGCTCATTTTGAGGTCAGACGCGTAAGCCACCGAGATACACTGAGTCAATAAAAGCACACCGGCCATACCTGCGACACGGATTCTGTGTTGGGTGGGATAGGATGTGCGTAAAATTTTCATGACAACGGCCTCAGATTCCTTGTATCAATTATCGACCCGTGGATACTGCGAATCACTACCTGATCAGGTGGGGCCTGCAAGACGTGCCCCACAATGAGTACCATCCTATCCCTGCGAGTTCAAAACCAAATGCTCGATCAATGGGGCAATTTACTGTTCAGATTTTGAAATTGAGCAAATGGATCAAACATTTATACTGCCCTGAAGCGTGGAATTTCAGAACCTTAGAGATAGACAATTGACAAAGACAAACGAATCAAAGATCAGGCTTTCAGGCTTGATTGACATGGACGACACCCTTCAGCGTCTGGGGGATGATCAGCAGTTGTTTTATCAGGTGCTCCGCTGGTTCGCAGCCGACCTGCCAAACACACTGGCAGGCATCGAGACGTGTTTAGTCTCAGGCGATGCCCACAAAACCAGAGAAGCGGTGCACAAATTGAAAGGCAGCGCGGCAAATGCGGGGGCAACTGGTTTGCACGCCATGGTTGTTGAGGCAGAGCAACTGTGCAAGGCAAATGAACTGGCGAAAGTCAAAACCCGAATGGTCAGCGTCCGTCAGGAAATCAACCAGATTATCGCTCTGATTGAGCAGTTAGACGATTGAAAACAAAAAAGCCCTGATCCGAAGATCAGGGCTTTTCCGATGCCGTTTGGCATCCCCAAGGGGATTCGAACCCCTGTTACCGCCGTGAAAGGGCGGTGTCCTAGGCCTCTAGACGATGGGGACAGAAACCTATGTCGCTTGGTGGAGGTAAGCGGGATCGAACCGCTGACCTCTTGCATGCCATGCAAGCGCTCTCCCAGCTGAGCTATACCCCCGTTAGCGAAGACCGCGATTATGTCTGTTTTCGAAAATGTTGTCAACAGTTTTAGTTGAGTTTTTATTTTCTTAAACCAACACAGTGAATGTCATGAAAACCAATCCACATGCGTCTTTGCTGTCATTGCCTCAGCAATCCGAGCAGGTCGAATTATACACACAATTGTCGGTTAAACTGCAAGCGTATTTAAAAAATTTGTTGGTCGAGATTCCACCCATGAAATATTGCAGTGCCTGCGCAACAGAACTTGTTTTCAAAGTGCCCGAGGGCGACAACCGTGAGCGGGCCTGTTGCCCACAATGCAAGGCCATACACTACGTCAATCCAAAAGTGGTCGTGGGCACTGTACCCGTGCACGGTGAGCGGATATTGCTGTGCAAGCGCGCCATCGAGCCACGCTACGGCTACTGGACCCTGCCCGCTGGTTTCATGGAACTGAACGAAACCACCCACGAGGGCGCACTTCGGGAAACACTTGAAGAGGCTGGGGCGCACGTGGAATTGGGCCCGCCCTTCACCATGTTTGACGTGTTGCGTGCCGAGCAGGTCCATCTGTTTTTTCGGGCTACCTTGCATGAACCGGTGTTCAAGGCTGGCGTCGAAAGCCTTGATGTCAAATTGTTCACTGAAGACGAGATCCCCTGGGATGAAATCGCATTCAAGACGGTCACCAACACGCTCAAACTGTTTTTTGAAGACCGCCGAAAGGGCAAATTTTCAATGCACAGCGGTGACATATACGACTACACCGACTGGCCGGACAACGCATACCTGGCCCGATGACGCAGCAACGGACAATTGCCTGGGTGCAATCTCCCGCCGAATTTCCGGACACTGATTCAGCACTACAACAACCCAATGGCCTACTTGCAGCCAGTGAAACACTGAACCCTGATTGGCTGCTGGCCAGCTACAAGCGCGGCATATTTCCCTGGTACAACCAGGGTGAGCCAGTGTTGTGGTGGAGCCCGTCACCGCGAGCCGTCCTGTTTACCGATGAGTTCAAGGTGAGCCGGTCCTTGAGAAAAGCCCTGCGCAAGGCCCAAGCGGATCCGGATCGCCAAATCACGCTCAATCATGATTTTGAAGGCGTGATGCGCGCCTGCGCTGCCCCGCGTTCTGATGAGGCAGGCACCTGGATCACGGAAGAGATTATCCAAGCCTATTGTGGACTTCATGCCCGCGGACTGGCCCACAGCGTAGAACACTGGCACCACAATGAATTGGTAGGTGGCCTGTATTGCGTCTCACTGGGTCGGATGGTGTACGGGGAAAGCATGTTTTCCCGACAGACTGACGCGTCCAAAATTGCTTTTGCATGCTTTGTCTCTTGGCTTATCGAACAGAATGTGCACATAATTGATTGCCAGCAAGCCACCAGGCACTTGTTGTCCATGGGGGCCCGTGAAATTGACCGGCAACAGTTTGAAACAGCGCTTGTGCATGCTGCAAGTCAGCCACCACTTACCTGGGCGCCGCGCCAGCTAGAATGGACACATGACTAGACCCAAAGAATTACCTTTTTCAGCATTGCAGTTTTACTCCACTGCGCCCTACCCCTGCAGCTACTTAGGCAACAGACTGGCGCGCTCTCAGGTGGCCACGCCGAGCCATTTAATCAACGCCGATGTCTACAGTGAACTTGTCCGGATGGGTTTTCGTCGAAGCGGCCTGTTTACCTACAAACCCCATTGCGACGGATGTCGCGCCTGCCGGCCACTCCGCATTCAGATTGAATCATTTGAACCCAACCGCAGCCAGCGCCGTACGCAAAAGCTTTACAGCGCACTAAAACCCAGTGTTCAAAGGCTTCACTTCAACACTGAACATTACTCGCTTTACCTGAAATACCAGTCGGCCAGGCACCAAGGCGGCGGAATGGATGAAGACAGTCGCGAGCAATATTCGCAATTTTTGCTTCAAACACGGGTAAACTCTCGCTTGGTTGAATTTCGGGATGAAAGCGATCGCCTGTTGATGGTTTCCATCATCGACATTTTGACGGACGGCCTTTCATCGGTGTACACCTTTTATGATCCCGAGGCCAAATCAGGCCTAGGCGTGTATGGAATTTTGTGGCAAGTGCAACAATGCCGCAATCTCAAATTGCCTCACCTGTATCTGGGCTACTGGATCGAAGAAAGTCCGAAGATGGCCTACAAATCCAGATTCTCAGCCACCGAAATTCTGCAAGACAACCAGTGGCAACCACTTAACCCCTGATACAACATGCTTTTACCCTATTCGCTGGTCAAGCCAGCCCTGTTTGCGTTGAATCCTGAACGCGCGCATCACGTCACCTTTTCCTTGATGAAAACGCTGAACCGCCTCGACGTGTTGAAACATCTCTCGCCCCAAGCCGTCAGCGACCCCGTAACGGTCATGGGCATTCAGTTTCCAAACCGGGTGGGGCTGGCTGCCGGGCTGGACAAAGACGCGGCCTACCTCAATGAGCTTGGGCGGATGGGTTTCGGCTTTCTGGAGGTGGGCACAGTTACCCCTTTGCCCCAACCCGGCAACCCACAACCCCGATTGTTCAGACTGCCCAAAGCCAATGCCCTGATCAATCGAATGGGATTTAACAACCACGGCGTGGACAATCTGATTCGCAATGTCACCGAGAGCCATTTTCCGGGTGTGTTGGGCATCAACATTGGCAAGAACGCCGTGACCCCCGTTGAAAACGCGGCAGACGACTACCTGAAAGCACTGGAAAAGGTTTACCCCTACGCCAGTTATGTCACGGTCAACATTTCATCGCCCAACACCAAAAACCTGCGCGATCTTCAGGGTGGCGATCACCTCGATGTGCTGCTTGAAAAGCTAAAACACAGGCAGTTGGAACTGGCCGATGAACACGGACTGTATAAACCCATGGCGTTGAAAATCGCACCGGATCTGGATGATGAGCAGATTGTCGCCATTGCCCAGCGGTTGAAACACTATCAATTCGACGCGGTGATCGCCAGCAACACAACCATCGACAAATCCAGCGTTGCGCACCTTCGACACGGCGCAGAACAAGGCGGGCTGAGCGGTTTGCCGGTTCGCGACAAATCAACCCACGTGATCGAAAAACTCCACGGCGAACTCGGAAACGACATTCCAATTATTGGTGTGGGCGGAATTTTCAGCGGCGCCGACGCGGTCAAGAAGATTCGTGCAGGGGCCAAACTGGTTCAAATGTACACAGGCTTGATCTACAAAGGCCCAGAACTGGTGACTGAATGTGCAGCCACTATCGCGGTGAACTGCAAGCGGAGTTGACGGCCGTCAGTCCGCTTGCTTTTCACGCTTACTGCTTGCGCTTGTATTGCTCGAAGAAGGTAGAACCCTGGGGCGTGGGGAAATCACGCTGAGCTGTCCAACCCGAAGCCATGGGCAGATTGTGGATGCCACCGCTTTGCTTTCCCCAGAATGAAAGCACTTTCACCATCACGCGGGTCAACAAACGGTACAAGCGGGGTTTGGTCGCAAAAAAGCCCCAAACCTTGAAAACCATACGCTCTTTCAGAGGCCTTAGCCCCCTTTCAAACTGTTGCTCTCGCAGCTTGCGCAGCAGGTCAGGCAGCGGAATCTTCACAGGGCAAACCACGTGGCACTGCCCACACAAAGTAGAGGCCTGTGGCAGGTCCATTGCCTTCTCCAGCCCCACGTAACTTGGCGTCAGCACTGAGCCCATCGGGCCTGGGTACACCCAACCGTAAGCGTGCCCACCGATTTTTTGGTAGACCGGGCAATGGTTCATGCAGGCGCCACAGCGAATGCATCGCAGCATTTCTTCGAACTCACCGCCCAACAAACCAGTGCGCCCACCATCGACCAAAATGAAATACATGTGCTCTGGGCCATCCAGCTCACCAGGGCGCTTGGTGCCACTGAGCAAAGACACATAATTGGATATGCTCTGGCCGGTGGCCGACCTTGGCAATAGTCGGATCAGTGTTGCAAAGTCCTCCAGGGTTGGAATGACCTTTTCAATGCCGGTAACGGCCACATGCACCTTGGGCACAATCGTGCACATGCCCTCGTTGCCCTCATTGGTGACCAGCGCCACGGTGCCCGATTCGGCAATCACGAAGTTACCGCCTGTGACCCCCATGTCTGAACCCAAAAACTGGGGGCGCAGAATCTCCCGGGCCTCGCGGGTCATTTCCGGAATGTCGGTCTTGCGTGCCAGACCATGCGTTTTGTGAAACAGATCGGCGATCTGCTCCTTGTCTTTGTGAACCACAGGCGCAATGATGTGGCTAGGTGGCTCTGAGTCATTGATTTGAAGAATGTACTCGCCCAAATCCGTTTCACGAACAGCCACACCGGCCTTCTCAAGGGCCTTGTTCAGCGCCATTTCCTCAGTCACCATTGACTTGGACTTGGTCACTGATTTAACAGCGTGCCGCTTGGCAATCTTGACCACCAACTCACTGGCTTCCTGTGGTGTACGCGCAAACAGAACGGTCGCCCCATTGGCCTTGGCATTGGTCTCAAACATTTCAAGCCACACATCCAGGCTTTGGATGGCACGCTTGCGCAATGAGACGGCCCAGGAACGAGTGGCCTCAAAGTCTTCAAGCTCGGCCACCGCGTTGGTTCGCGCCTGAACGAACTTGCCAGACAAACGCTTCAAATTTTCCTGCAAACGCGCGTCGTTCAATTTTTCAATCGACTTGCGCTCAAAAAACATGCTTTGAACTTGCATCAGCTTTTCCCGGTAATCAATTCGGCCACGTGCAACACTTTCACATGCGTGCCTTTTCGGGCCAATCGCCCCTGAATGTTCATCATGCAGCCGAGGTCACCCAAAACAACCGCCTGCGCATTGGCGTTCTCGATATTTTCACATTTTTCGGAACATATCGCGCTGGAAACATCCCCGTATTTCATGGCGAAGGTACCGCCAAAACCGCAGCATTGCTCACAGTCTTTCATCTCAACCAGTTCCAGCCCTTCCAACTGATCGATCAGTGCCCTGGGTTGCGCCTTGACACCCAAATCCCGCAAACCGCTGCAGGAGTCATGATAGGTGACCTTCGACAATTCAGGCGACTTTCGAAGCTTGAGCTTGTCCATGCCGAGCACGTTGACCAGAAAGTCCGTCAGCTCCCAGGTGCGCTGGGCCAATTGACTGGCCCGCCATTTCAGGTCGGGATCGGAGTCAAACACCTGCTTGTAATGGCTGACAACCATGCTTGCACAAGACCCCGAGGGCATAACGACATGCTCAAACGCCTCAAACTCTTTCAACCATTTGATGGCCAAGTCTCGCGTGGTCTGTCGGTCTCCGGAATTCCAGGCGGGTTGACCACAACAGGTTTGGGCAGGCGGCACCACCACCTCACAGCCAGCAGATTCCAACAATTCAATGGCTGAAAAACCAATGCTGGGGCGCATTGAATCGACCAGACAGGTCACAAAAAAACCGACTCGCAAGAAACTTTCTCCATCACTGTATGGGGTGATCCAAGTGTATTATCCAGCCCGCAGGAGGACTAGTAGTGGAAACCATAAAAAGTGACCTATTTCACAATATGGTTTACACTGCACTGATATGAAAAGGATGAAACGTCAATGAGCGAGGACACCGTCGGAAGAACCAGCATTCAGGTCATTGAGCGCATGATGCAGTTGCTTGACACCCTGGCCAGTCACCCCGATCCGGTTGCATTGAAAGACCTTGCCCAGGAAACCAAACTGCATCCCTCCACGGCGCACCGAATCCTGAACGACATGGTCGCTTGCCGGCTGGTGGATCGAACCGACCCAGGCCTCTACAGACTGGGAATGCGACTGCTTGAACTGGGAAATCTTGTGAAGGCAAGGTTGAACGTCCGTGACGCCTCGCTTGAATTTATGCGAAAGTTACACCGCAACACCGGTCAAACAGTCAATTTGTCGGTGCGTCAGGGTGATGAAATCATCTACGTTGAACGTTCATACAGCGAAAGGTCTGGCATGCAGGTGGTCAGAGCCATCGGCGGCCGCGCACCCTTGCATCTCACGTCAACCGGCAAACTGTTCCTGGCTCAGGAATCTCCAGACGCCCTGCGTGCCTACGCGGACCGGACCCATTTGAAAGGTCACACTGTCAACAGCCTGAGAACACTCCCTGACCTTGAAAAAGAGCTTCAAACTGTTCAAAAAGAAGGCTTGGCCCGCGACAATGAGGAACTCGAAATGGGGGTTCGCTGCATGGCCGCTGGTATTTACGACGATTCGGGCAAGTTGATTGCCGGTTTGTCGATATCCGCACCGGCGGACCGCATTCAGGACGAGTGGCAATACGAACTCATGCACACCGCACAAAGAATCAGCGTGGCGCTGGGTTGGCAGGGCAAGATCACCCCGTTTACCCCCCCTGCCCGTTACTGATCATTCAGCATACTGGTTTTAAACATTTCACCGCTTCGGATGTATTTGCGGATGCGCTCGGCGTCTGCAAACCGGGTCAGTGTTCCCACAGAATCCAAAAGCACGATGACCAATTCGCGACCGGCCACTTTGGTTTGCATCACCAGGCAGCGGCCCGCCTCATTGATGAAACCGGTCTTTTGAACTTCAATGTCCCAGTCGTGCTTTTTAACCAAGCGATTGGTGTTATGGAACTGCAAAGGACCCCAGCGGGTCTCCACACTGAATTCAGGGTCGGTGGTGTATTCGCGGATTAGGTGAAATTTGTGCGCCTGCATCACCATTCGGGCCAAATCGTTGGCGGTGGACTTGTTCTCGTCAGACAACCCGGTCGGTTCAACGAACTGGGTGTGCAGCATGCCCAATTGCCGCGCCTTTTCATTCATTTTGGCGACACAGGCCTGCATGCCACCCGGATAGTTGCGAGCCAAGGCGTGGGCAGCGCGATTTTCTGAGGCCATCAATGCCAGATGCATCAATTCACGCCGTGTGAACACCATACCGGGCTTTAACCGTGAGCGTGTGTGCTTGATTCGGTCAATGTCGTCGGTGGTGATTTCAATTTTTTCATTCAGATCCAGATTCGCTTCCAGGTTGACCATGATGGTCATCAACTTGGAGATGGAGGCGATGGGAAGAACCACTTGTGGGTTCTTTGCGAACAGCACTTCGTGTGTATTGGCGTCGGCCACCAAGGCCACCGAACTTTTTAAAGAAAGTGGATCGTATGCACGTTGCAGACCGATCTCTCGACCGTCCGAGCCTGATTGGGCAGACGCAGTTGAAGGCAGGCTAACCGCGCTGATCAACACGCACGCACACAAGGCAATCGCTTTATTCATGAGGATTTGAGGCCAGTTCCAGTTAAATTGCGCCCCATTCTACGCACAAAAAAATATTGCGCCAATACCGGTTTTGTACCAAGTCATGTGACCACCTTGAGCCTTGTGCGGCGCGCCATTTGAGACTCAAACACTGACAAGAGTAAGAAATCCTAGAATGTATGAGAATTCACAACATTTCTTGCTGATAAAAAAGTGGGATGTTTGTATCAAGCAATTGATATATATGCTTTTTTACTATAAAAAACAAGCAGAACGGACTTAAAATATTGCATTGCAACAAAAACAGGTTGACAAAGAATTTATCTGGCGTAAAATTCATTTTGTGCACCGCATCATTGGTGCAAAATCATTCGAACCGGCTGTTTTTAACAGTCCAACCTGACGGAGCAAACCATGATGATGACACCTGAACAAGTAATTGAAGCGCAAAAAGCCAATCTGGAAGCACTTCTTGGCTTCGGACACAAGTCATTCAGCAACATCGAAAAAGCAGTTGAACTGAACCTGAATGCGGTAAAAGGTTACATGGAAGAAAGCACGGAAGCCGTTAAGGCCCTGGCCTCCGCCAAAGACATTCAAGAATTCGTATCCATTAGCACTTCTGTAAGCCAGCCACTGGCTGAGAAAGCGGTTGCATACGGCAAAGAAGTGTATCAATTGACTTCAGGCCTGGTGGCAGAAGCTGGCAAGGTTGTTGAACAACATGTTGCAGACAGCAACAAGAAACTGGTTGAACTGTTTGACTCAGCAAGCAAAAACGCGCCTGCCGGCAGCGAAGGTGCTGTTGCCCTCATGAAATCAGCGCTGACAGCGGCCAACACCGCTTATGAAGGTTTGAGCAAAGCCACCAAGCAAGCGGCTGAAATGGCCGAGGCCAATGTTGAAGCCGCCACAAAAGCCACCATCAAGGCCGCTTCAAGCGCCGGTAAGGCTCGCAAGGCTGCCTGAACACCCTTTTGTCTCCTCGTTCCCGCTATTGGAACGTTCACAAGTCATGAATTCACGGCTTCAAGCCCATCGCAAGATGGGCTTTTTTTATTCACTCACAACAGTTGGGTGACACAGTGCATGTCTTGAAGAATTTCCTGCAATCGCGTGAAAGCCTGGGAAACCAGTGTTTTCATTTCCTCACCTCCCCGTGCCTTCACACCCAACTCAATGTGGCGAGCCAGTTTGTCATCGCCAACGCTGGGTAAGCTGTACAGCTTGCACCCCACATATTCCTTTTCCAGGGCTTCCATCACCGGCGTGATTCGGGCCTCCGGCGTTTCAAAAAGCAACAAAGCCTGTTTGTATTCTCTTGTGCTGTGCTGTAACTGTCGATAATGAGTATCCAGTACCCATTCAATCATGGGCCAGGCCATCACCGGAAAACCGGGTACAAAGTGATGGTCATGGACGGTAAAGCCAGCGATCTTGTTGTAGGGGTTCGGAATGAGCGCAGCACCTTCCGGAAAGTCGGCCATGCGCAGTCTGTACTCATCCACAGGCTGACCACTTTCACTGCACCGCTCTTCGATTATGGCCACAGCACCTGGATGTCTGACGATAGGTCGCCCCAAAGCTCTGGCAGCGGCCTGCCGCGTGTGGTCATCCGGTGTTCCGCCGATTCCGCCGCAGCACAACACAATGTCAGGCCGAGAGAATGTACCGGACAGAAGATCAGACAAGTAGTCTGGATCATCGCCCGCCATCTGGACCCACGACAAGTGAAGTCCGCGTGCATGCAGTCGCTCGATAACCGCCCCGAGGTGTTTGTCCTGCCGCATGCCTGAGAGAATTTCATCCCCGACGATAATCAAGCCGATTTTGGGTGTTGCTGCCATCTGTGTAGTCCTGTTACTGCGTATCCACAACTGTATTGTTTCGAATATTTTCAAGCGCCCCCAAATAATACCGGGTGAAAGCGAGGGCAGACATGACCGGCATAATCAGCAAGATGGGAGGTACAAAGCTGAGGAAAGCGCAAACCACCCCAATAAGCCAGGGTGTTGAGGCATCCTTTTTCTTGATGAGCTTCATTTCTGCGCGGGTGGCGTGTGCAGACAACGCGTCAAAGCGCATGACAGCGATCAAAAGATAAGAAGTCCAGATCAAGGGCAACACAAAGGCCATGCCAGGAATCAGCCACAACGGAAATGTGATGATCCAGCCCAACAGAAAGATGACCACCGCTTTCAAGGTCACCCACAAGCCCATCAGCAAGGTGCCCTCACCTTGCTTTTTAAGATTGCCGAATTCTCGCTGGCCAAGATAATTCAGCACTGGCGGCGTGACATAGAGCCCGGCAAGCAAAACTGCGGAACTGGCCACGATTGGCCACAGAAAGCCGAACACCGCCATGGGGACCAGAAAGGCTTTGAGCCAACCCACGAAGGCGAAGGAATCCACCGCAGACTGAGACACATCAATGCCGATCTTGCCCAACAGACTGATCGCAAGGTTGGCCAACGGGTCGATCGACAACCAGATCAACACAATCCAGAAAATGGCAGCCGCCGCCACCGAGACCAGCGTCAACATCAGCATGCGCGGCCGAAACGAATCAACCAGCGCCTTGAGCAAAATTTGTAATCCGTGTTCCATGTGGCTTCCTGTCAAAGTTCAATGGGTACGCTTTTGAATCATGTCCCAAGCCTTTTGCAGCCGTTTGACCGACACGGGCATGGGGGTTCGTAGTTCCTGAGCAAACAAGGAAACCCTTAATTCCTGCAGTTGCCAGGCAAACTGATTCAGACTTTCGTCTTCAAATCCTTTCAGTTGCGCATTCGCCCTGACCCAGTTTAATTGAAGTTGGGACAACTCCTTCATGCAGGCTTGATCTCGATCCGCAGAATTGCGCAATCGCTCCAGACGAATCACGATGGCCTTGAGATATCGGGGGTAATGAACCAGCTGCTCCCAGGGCTTGAGAAGCAGAAATTGTTTGGGCAGCAGCCATTGCAACTGACTCTGGATGTCGTCAAGCGCCTGCGGAAATGATTTTCCGGCAGTTTTGATTCGCGCCTGAACCGTGGAGTACTCTGTCATGATTGCAAGCAGCAACTTGCCAATTTCCTGTGCAATCAAGCTGATGCGGCCTTTTGCTTGCTGCGCCTGTATCTCGAATGCCTCTGAATTGACTGGCAGACCTGCCGACAGGCTCGCCCGCTTCAAAGCCAGTTTGATCCATTGCTCACGCAACTCTTCAGCTGAGCCAATCGGCATGTGCAACATGGCAATCTTCTGAAAATCCAGCAGATTCTTGTTCAGGAACTTCAGCGGCTCCTTCAGGGCAATGGCAAACAACCTGAGAACGCCTGCCTCGTGGACTCGCTGCGCCTCTTCCTGTTGGTCATACACCTCGATCTGACAGTGCTCTCCCATGTCTTTGAGGGCCGGGTAACCAAAGAAAGTTTGCCCAGCCCGCGAAATCTCCAGTAGCTCAGGCAACTCGCCAAACGACCAATCGACAATCGGCAAGCCGTCCACATTGCGAGAGGCTGCCTCGCTTTTTGCCGCCTTCGCCGAGCCGACCTGTTGGGTATTGCCGCCAGCCCCCTCCGCTACACCCACCTGCAATTGGGCGCGCACCGCCTCAGTGGACGCCTTGAAGGTTTGCTGGGCGTCTTTGCCCCACTCTGCTTTCAGTGCTGAAAGGCTGCGCTGCATGTCCAACTGACGGCCATGCTCATCCATCAACTTGAAATTCATGAAGTGATGCGCGGGAAGACCTTCTACACGGAAGTCGGACAAAGCGGGCCTGGCTGGCGTGTGCTCCACCACGTAATCACGAAGCACTTCTAGCAGTGGCTTTTGCTGGCGGGAGGTATTGAGGTTTGACTGGGTAAACTGTTCAGCAAATTGCGGCAAAGGCACGCAGTGGCGACGCAGCTTTTGGGGAAGCGACTTCAAGAGGAGGTGCACTTTTTCTTTCAGCATGCCAGGCACCAGCCACTCGCACTGCTGGGCATTGACCTGGTTCAAAAGCATCAGTGGCACAGTCATGGTTACACCGTCTTTTGCACTTCCGGGTTCAAAGTGATAGTTCAAGGCGAAGGTCATCGATCCCATCTCAATGGCCTTGGGATAATAATCCGTGGTCACCTCGCCCGCTCGCTTGCTCAGCAACTCTTCTTTGCTGAGATAAAGCGCCTTCAGTTCCGCATCTGGCGCATTGTTGGCCCAGGCTTCCAGTGTTTTCAGGTTGTAGGCCGATTGCGGAATGCGTTCTTCATAAAACTGGGCAATCAGGCTTTCATCGACGAGTATGTCTTGTCGGCGCGCCTTGTGCTCGAGTTTTTCGATTTCTTCGATCAAGCGTTGATTGTGCAAATAAAAGGCCAGTCGCGTTTGAACCTGCCCCTGAACCAGCCCTTCCTGAATCATCAATTTGCGTGCGCCGGCCTGATCGAACCGCGCCAGACTAACCCTACGCTTGCTGTAAATTGGCAGCCCGTAGATCAAACCCGTTTCAAGCGCCACAGCCTGCCCAGAGGACTTTTCCCAGTGCGGGTTGGCATGGTTGCGCTTAATCAAATGTGAGCCCACGCGCTCAAGCCAGTCTGGCTGAATTTTTGCCACACAACGGGCGTACAGGCGAGTGGTTTCCATCAACTCACCCGCAACAATCCATTTTCCACCCTTTTTAAACAGGGCCGAAGAAGGATGGATTGAAAAGCGGATGCTTCGGGCACCCAGATAAACAGGGTCTGTCTCGTGTTTTAGCCCAATGTTACCCAGCAAACCTGACAGCAACGCCAGATGAACAAGGTCTGGCTTTGCAGGCGTGGCATTGATGGACCAATGATGCTCACGAACCATACTGACCAGTTGGCCATGAACCTCGGTCCATTCACGCATGCGGTTGGCATTCAGAAACTTGCGAGAAAGCGCATTTCTGATTTGAGCATTGGTGGCGTTTTCTGATTTTAAATCAATATAATATTTCCAGATATTCAGGTAGGTGATGAAGTCTGAATCTGGATCATCAAAGATTTTTTGAGCCTGATCTGCTGCTTCTTGGGCATCGTGCGGCCTTTCTCGCGGATCTTGAACTGACAAGGCGCTGGCGATCACGAGCATCTCGGCCAAACAACCCAACTGGGACGCTTCAGCCAGCATGCGGGCGATTCGTGGATCCAAGGGCAATCGCGCCAGGGACCGACCGACCTTGGTGAGTCTGCCTTGTTCATCCAGGGCATTCAATTCCTGCAGCAGCTGATAACCATCCGCGATTGCGCGCCCCATGGGCCGTTGGAGAAAGGGAAACTCCTCGACCTCGGTCAGGTGCAGGCTTTTCATGCGCAAGATGACCGAGGCCAGCGAGGATCTCAGAATTTCGGGATCCGTGAATTCAGGGCGGGCCTGAAAATCTTCTTCGGTGTACAGACGGATGCAGACACCACTGGCCACACGGCCGCAACGCCCGGCCCTTTGGTTGGCCGAGGCACGTGACACACGCTCCACCTGCAGCATTTCCACTTTGTTGCGGTAACTGTACCGCTTAACCCTCGCAAGCCCGGAATCGATCACATAGTGAATCCCCGGCACGGTCAAGGAGGTTTCAGCCACGTTGGTGGCCAATACAATTCGACGTCGGCCTGCCGGCTTGAAGATCCGCTCTTGATCTGCAGCACTCAAACGGGAAAACAGGGGCAACACCTCAAAACCGGCCAGTTGCTTTTTGAAAAACTGCGACAACTCGCGAATTTCACGTTCACCGGGCAAAAACATCAAAATATCGCCCTGTCCAAGCCGGTTTAATTCATGCACGGCGTCCAGCGCAGCTTCGTTGAATGCATCTTCATCAATGTCATCGACTGCTTTGGATGGGCCTTGCGAACGAGTGTCAGACTTTTTCCGCTTGCGAAGATCGTATTCAGAGGGGTCTTTGTAACGAATCTCCACAGGGTAAAGTCGACCCGACACTTCAATGACTGGCGCAGGTTTGCCTTCTGCATCCGAAAAGTGGCTGGCAAACCGCTGTGCGTCAATGGTTGCAGAAGTCACAATCAGCTTGAGATCTGGCCGCTTGGGCAAAACCTGCTTCAGGTAACCGAGCAAGAAATCGATGTTCAGGCTGCGTTCATGGGCCTCGTCGATGATGATGGTGTCGTAGGCCTTGAACAAAGGGTCTGACTGGCTTTCTGCCAACAGGATGCCATCCGTGACCAGTTTGACTTGTGTGTGCTGGGCCGCTTTTTCAACAAAGCGAATTTTGTAACCGACCACCTGCCCCAACTCGGAGTCCAATTCAGCGGCGATGCGCTTTGCAGTCGACGTGGCAGCCAATCGACGTGGCTGGGTGTGAACAATGCTTTTACCGCCCTGCCCCCGACCAAGCTCGAGGCACATTTTGGGCAATTGGGTGGTTTTTCCCGATCCTGTTTCGCCACAGACAATCACCACCTGATGGGCGTGAATCAAGGCCTGAATTTCTGCCCGACGTTGCGACACAGGCAGCTCTTCGGGATATCGAATGGTGGAAATGTTCAGACTTTGTTCGATAAGTGACACAACAGGCTTTGTGAATGGATTAAAAAACGTGGATTTGCTGACAAGTTACTTATAATCGGCGAATAACCCGTCAAAGACGCCTCATTTTATTCCCTTTTTTATGGAAACCTCGAAGACGACATGAGCAATACCCCCACCAGCGACGAATTTCCGGTGAACAGTCAAACATTCGTGGAGTGGTTGCGCCGGGTTGCACCCTACATCCACGCATTCAGGGGTCGAACATTTGTGGTCGCCATCGAAGGTGAAATGGTCAAACAGGGCTTTTTGAACACCCTGGCCCAGGATCTTTCATTGCTGCACGCCATGGGTATGCGCATTGTATTGGTGTGCGGCTCCCGGCCTCAGGTTGAAGAACAACTGGCGCTTCGCAATATTCAACCCCAGTTTCACAAAGGCTGGCGCGTCACTGACAAAGCTGCGCTGGAATGCGCGATGGAGGCTTCAGGCGAATTGCGTCTGGACATCGAGGCGGCATTCTCCCAGGGTCTTCCCAACACGCCGATGGCCCATTCGTCGATGCGAATCATCTCCGGCAATTTCATCACTGCGCGACCCATGGGTATTCTGGAAGGGGTAGACCTCCAGCACACGGGTCTGGTCCGCAAAATCGATGTCACGGCCATCGCCCAGAGTTTGAACAACAATGCGATTGTGCTGCTGTCGCCTCTGGGTTTTTCGCCCACAGGCGAAGCCTTTAACCTGACACTGGAAGACGTGGCCACCAGCACCGCACGGGCATTGAAAGCGGACAAGCTGATTTTTGTGTCGAGCATTGACGGCGTTTACGACGAAGATGGCGTGTTGATTGAAGAACTTGAGCTTGACCGCGCTCGGGAATTGATGCAAAGCCCGCATCAGGATGAGCAAACCAAAGATTACCTGGAATGCTGTGTTCTGGCTGTGCAAGGCGGTGTTGAACGAGCCCACATTGTGCCATTGAAGCTCGACGGCAGCGTCATGCTGGAGCTGTTCTCACACGATGGCGTGGGCACGATGGTGTCTGAACAAAACCTGGAGAGCCTGCGACAGGCCACCTTTGATGACGCTGGGGCGATCAAGACTCTGATTGAACCGCTGGAGATCAACGGCACGCTGGTTCGACGTGGCCGCGACCGGATTGAGCGCGACATTGAGCACTTCACTGTGCTGGAACACGATGGCATCTTGTGGGGCTGCGCAGCCTTGTACCCCTACCCAGACGAATCCATGGGAGAGCTGGCCTGCCTGGTGGTACACCCCACCTGGCAAGGCACCGGGGATGGTGAGCGATTGCTGAAGAAAGTCGAAATGGAAGCACGCAAGATGAACTTGAAACGCCTGTTTGTGTTGACGACCCAAACGTCGCATTTTTTCCAGAAGCGTGGCTTTGTACTCAGTGACCTTGAGAAGCTACCCGCTGAACGCAAGCGCATGTACGACTGGACCCGCAAGTCGCAAATCCTGATCAAGCAGTTGTGACACCGGCATGAGCACATTTAAACGCAACCCAGACGAGCCGCTGGAATCCACGGCACTGCCCACTCGGCTTGTGCACGCTGAACCTGTAGACGCCAGCGGTTTTAAATCGCAGCACACGCCGGTTTATCGGGGTTCCAGCACATTTTTCAGCAGCACCGCTGAACAACGCAGACCTGTTGACCCACTGGGGATCGACTACTCCTATGGCTTGCATGGTACGCCCACCCAATACACCCTCTGTAAAAAGCTGGCCGACATCGAAGGGACCCTTCATGCGCTGGTTTGCCCTTCCGGCTTAAGCGCCATTTCGATTGTGGCCATGGCTTGCTTGAAAAGCGGTGACCACTGGCTGATACCAGGCAACGCCTACGGGCCAGTGTGGTCATTTGCGCACAACCTCAAATCGCGTTTTGGGGTTGAAGTGGACGAGTACGATCCGATGGATCCCGCGCAACTTTCGAACCAGATCAAACCCAACACCAAGCTGATCTGGACGGAAGCACCGGGTTCTCTGACTTTCGAAACACCGGATCTGCATCAAATTGTGGACATCGCAAAGTCACATGGCATTTTGACAGCCATTGACAACACCTGGTCAGCGGGCCTTGTGCTGAAGCCTTTCGAACTCGGCATTGATTTCAGTGTTCAAGCCTTGACCAAGTACCAATGCGGTCATGCCGACGTCTTGATGGGTGCGGTGCTTGGCAACAACACCGACACCTTCAGACCGGTCGAACAACAAAACCGTCTGTACGGACTCGGGGTCAGCCCGTCGGATTGTGAATTGGTGCTGCGCGGCTTGGTGACATTGCCAGTGCGCTACCAGGCGCAGGCTGAAAGCGCCTTGCAACTGGCGCTTGCCTTGAAAGACCATCCAGCCGTTCACCGGGTTTTGCACCCAGCATTGCCCGAGTGCCCAGGCCACTTGAACTGGAAGACGCAATTTACGGGTTCAGCCAGCCTGTTTGCTGTGCAGTTGAAAGCCGAACACACTGACGCACAAGCCTGTGCATGGGTAGACGCGTTGAGGTGGTTCAAAATTGCCTACTCTTGGGGTGGCCCTGAGAGCCTGGCAGTGGTAGTGAATATTTCGGAGGAACGCAGAAAGCGATTCGACGAGAGCAATCCGGGTGGTGGCCCGATCGTCAGGCTGGCGGTCGGCCTTGAGGATCTGCAGGACCTCAAAGCCGACTTGCTGGGCGCACTGGATCAGGTTTTCACACAATCCACGAAATAGGACTTGCGTCCTGCTTCATCTTCAAGCGCCACCAAGCCGTGAATGTCTGTCTCAAAGCCCGGAAACTGGGCGTTGAAGTCGCGCGCGAACCGCAAATAATCCACGATGGTTGAGTTGAATTTTTCACCGGGAATCAGCAAAGGAATTCCGGGTGGGTATGGGGTCAACAGCGCCGAGGTAATGCGGCCTTCCAGTTCATCGATGGGCACCCGTTCAATTTCACGGTGGGCCACCTTGGCGTAGGCGTCAGCAGGCACCATGGCAGGCTGCATGTCTGACAAATACATTTCAGTGGTCAGGCGCGCCACGTCTTTCTTGCGATACATGTCGTGTATGCGCTGGCACAAATCTTTCAGACCGACCCGCTCATAGCGGGGGTGCACCTTGCAGAACTCAGGGATGACACGCCACAAGGGCTGGTTTTTGTCGTAATCGTCTTTGAACTGCTGAAGCGCAGTCACCAAGGTGTTCCAACGGCCCTTGGTGATGCCAATGGTGAACATGATGAAGAATGAATACAGACCCGTTTTTTCAACAATCACACCGTGCTCAGCCAGATATTTGGTCACGATTGAGGCAGGAATACCGGCGTCATCAAACTGGCCATTGACGTCCAGCCCCGGATTCACAATCGTCGCCTTGATGGGGTCAAGCATGTTAAACCCACTGGCGAGTTTGCCGAACCCGTGCCAGGTGTCGGTGGCGTGAATCATCCAGTCGTCTCGGGTTCCAATGCCCTCCTCGCCCAGATGATCGGGGCCCCACACCTTGAACCACCAGTCTTGCCCAAACTCTTCAGCGACTTTGCGCATGGCACGGCGAAAATCCAGCGCTTCAAAAATACTTTCTTCAACCAACGCTGTACCGCCAGGGGGTTCCATCATGGCCGCTGCAATGTCACACGATGCAATGATGGCGTACTGCGGGCTGGTGGAGGTGTGCATCAGGTAGGCTTCGTTGAACACGTGCCTGTCCAGTTTTCTGTTTTCGGACTCCTGCACAAGAATTTGAGAGGCCTGAGACAGACCTGCCAACAGTTTGTGGGTTGATTGGGTCGCAAACACCAGTGAGTCTTTGCTGCGTGGCCTGTCTTTGCCAATCGCATGCATGTCCTTGTACATCGGATGGAACGTGGCGTGTGGCAGCCAGGCTTCATCAAAATGCAGCGTGTCAATTTCAGAGCCCAAGATGCTCTTGATCATTTCAACGTTGTACAAAACACCATCATAGGTACTTTGCGTGATGGTCAAAATACGGGGCTTTTTGTTCTTGGCTTTGCTGGCAAATGGATGGTTTTCGATCTTCTTGCGAATGCTCTCGGGGCGGAATTCTTCCAGCGGAATCGGTCCGATGATGCCCAAATGGTTGCGGGTGGGTGTGAGAAACACCGGAATGGCGCCCATCATGGTGATCGAATGCAAGATGGATTTGTGGCAGTTTCTATCGACCACCACGATGTCACCTGGGGCCACGTTGGCGTGCCACACCATCTTGTTGGACGTTGAGGTGCCGTTGGTCACGAAAAAACAGTGATCCGCATTGAAAATGCGTGCAGCGTTGCGTTCTGAATCGGCAACTGGTCCAGTGTGGTCGAGCAATTGACCCAATTCGTCCACCGCATTGCACACGTCTGCGCGCAGCATGTTTTCGCCAAAAAACTGGTGGAACATGCGCCCAACAGGGCTTTTCAGAAAGGCCACGCCACCGGAGTGACCCGGACAGTGCCAAGAATAGGACCCGTCTTGGGCATAATGCACCAAGGCCCGAAAAAATGGCGGCGCCAATGAATCCATGTAGGACTTCGCTTCACGAATGATGTGACGCGCCACAAATTCAGGTGTGTCTTCAAACATGTGAATAAAGCCGTGCAGCTCTTTCAAGATGCCGTTTGGAATGTGACGCGAGGTGCGTGTTTCACCGTACAGATAGATCGGGATATCCGAGTTTTTGAAACGGATTTCCTCAACAAAGTTTTTCAGGTTTGCCAGCGCATTTTCAACTTCTTCACTGCTGCCAGCGCCAAATTCTTCATCGTCAATCGACAAGATAAAAGCACTAGCCCGGCTCTGTTGCTGCGCAAACTGCGACAGGTCGCCGTAGCTGGTCACACCCAGCACCTCAATGCCCTCTTTTTCGATGGCATCGGCCAAAGCGCGAATTCCCAGCCCCGATGCATTTTCGGAGCGAAAGTCTTCATCAATAATGACGATCGGGAAGTTGAATTTCATTGAAAATCCTGAAAAAAAACACTGTTTAAACCCGTACATTATCGCCTGTTATGGTGGCGTACCCAACTGCAAATTCACATCACCTGCAATTTGTCGCATTTTTTCAGTCCCTCGCTACAAAGAGTGAGTTCACAGTTCTGTCACGTAACAGCAGTTCAATACGCGGGTTACAGCGCATTCCCAAACAAACATGGCAGTTCAAGCTCTGTCAGCATTGCACCCCATTGAGGCTGACCCATTCACCTACAACACCCTGTTTTCCAAGCAGGCGGCCAAGACGGCGTTTCGAGCAGTCGAAAACTATCAGTTGGCTTATCAGCGCGCCCGCACCTTACACAAAGAAATCAATGGCACAAAGCCCGCAGGCAGTGGCCATCACGCGGGTGATCAGACACTGCTCAATCCGGTGCAATTTCGAAGCAAGACCATTCGGCGATTAATCAAATGTGCCTCGATTTTCGAAGAGATTGGTGAAGCCAGTGCCGATGTCTCAAGCATGATTGAACGATTTACGCGACATTGTATTTCAGGTGGGGATAAAACCGATCTCGCAAAAATTGCAGCCGCGGGCACAGGACGAGTCGTCTCAAGTCAGTTAACCTTCGGTGTCGCTGGTGTTAATAAAATGGTGGCTTGTGGATGCATGTTTACGTCCTGCATGCTAAGTATCATCGCGCTAAGCCTGTCAAAAACCAAACTGGGCGCACGGCGCAGCGAAGAAGAAATCCGTCAGGCCTTGGCCAATGGTGAAGGCAATCTGCCTGAACTCTACCCCTTCATCGCTCGAAATCTTGAAAAAGCCAAGGGGCGGGCTCTGCGGGAGATTGAGCGTTGGGCAAAACCATTGGGGGGCACGGCAATCCGTAAGCTGCGGTTTTTAAAGGAACGCTTGAGTCGGAATACGTCTGATTCGACAGGCCCTGCTGCGAGCAGGCAGCTGGGCACAAACTACATGTGGAACAATCGGCACCAGTATTCTCGATTGGTGCGTGCTCTCCTGCACTCTGCCAACGTCATCTTTACCGTTGTCAACAAAGCATTTTGCTCGTATGACAAACACTTGGGTGTCTTTGTGGGTCAAAAAATTCTGGCCAAACGACTGGGGCGTACTTTGGGAACCAGAGTCGCTCTGACCGTGATGTATGGGGTAGCAGCCGCAGTGGCCTACTTTTTGTCTCAGACTGGGTTTAGTTTGGCAACCTTAGGGGCCTGCGCCTGTGGACTGGCATTTCTGTTGATTCTGGTGGCCAAGGCCCAGGTTGCAATGGGCCATGGCTGGTTGGGTGATTGCAAAAAACCGATCAAACCATTCAAGCCTTTGGCAGCGTGACGCCTTTCTGACCTTGGTACTTGCCACCTCTGTCCTTGTACGAGGTTTCACAGACTTCGTCACTTTCAAAAAACAGAACTTGCGCACATCCCTCACCTGCATAAATTTTGGCAGGTAACGGCGTTGTGTTTGAAAACTCCAGCGTGACAAAGCCCTCCCATTCAGGTTCAAACGGAGTGACATTGACGATGATTCCGCAGCGTGCGTAGGTACTTTTTCCGAGGCAGATGGTTAACACATTGCGTGGTATACGGAAATATTCAACTGTGCGAGCCAAGGCAAACGAATTGGGCGGAATGATGCAAACGTCACCCGTGAAATCCACAAAGCTTTTCTCATCAAAGTTCTTGGGATCGACGATCGTGCTGTTGATATTGGTGAATATCTTGAACTCAGGCGCACATCGAATGTCGTAGCCGTAACTGGAGGTGCCGTAAGAAATGACCCTTTGGTCGCCGGCATGCCGAACCTGGCCGGGCTCGAATGGTTCGATCATTCCGTAGGATTCCGCCATCCTGCGGATCCATTTGTCTGACTTGATGCTCATCGCTGGCTCTAGTTGGTTGAGTCAAACCGGAATGTTACCTGAGACTATTGTGGATGCGCTTCGAAGTGATTCAATATTTCGGACAAATCCTGCAAAATGGTCTCGGCCAAAGCGTCAAAGAATGTGCGAATCAGTTCGCCAAGTTGAGAGGCGGTTACCTTCTCAAGGGGGAGTTGAATCAAAAACTCGAGTTTTTCGCTTTCCATATTGATCGCTACCTGATATTGAAAATCAAGCATGTGTGCCATGGCAAAAGCCTCTGCCAGAAAATGCAGGCAAACCTCGGCCGCGTTGGGGGCATTCATGTCATAAAGGGGGAAGCCCATAACCATCCACCGACCAGCTTGGGACTGCCCAGGACGCAGAAACACCTCAAACTCAAGTTTTTTACCCATGATGACCTTGTCACCATCAAACCACTGAAAACCAGCAAGGCTCAGAGACTCATGAACCAACGTCGACTCGGCTGCATAAAAGCCATTGGGTAACGGCTGGTTTGGCTCATGACCAGGACGAGTGACCCGAGGAGGAATCTTGGTGGTCTGAGAGGAATTGAACGGCTTTTGCATGGACAGGCCCCTGCTGAACTGGATCCGCACCAGTGTAGCCAGATGAAGGGGGATACGGGTATACCCTGAATCAATGAGAGTGAGTGATCGAAGCTTGATCTTGCGATCGGACTTGCGACATTGCAGCGGTCAACTGAGACTGAATGGCGACATCCAATGCGGCCTGAGCGGCCATGTTAGAGACCTCTCCCTGGATGGAGAACACTTTGTACTGTCCGCCCTGCAGGCGGTTCACCCAAAATGCAAAGCGATTAAAAACAAGGCCTGACTTGTCAGATTGGCTGTCAGCCATGTCCAGAAACCTGGGGATCAATGCAATTTGATCCTTCGGATTAAACACGAGCAATTGCCATGCGCCTGCGCCATCGGGTTCAAGTTGAAAATTCCAGTCTGCGCCGATATCCAGACCGAGAGCGAGCTTTCCTGCGCGCCCTTTGATGCCTCCTCCGGGAAATACGATTCCCGACATCGACTGACAACTGCGCTTGAATTCAACAAATTGCAGCTTGCTGGCAAGCACATCCATTGAATAAGGCAAGCCATTGGGAGACTTGCTCAAGGGGATCGAAAACCAGTCTGCGAGTCGCTCATTGACATGGAGCAGCGCACAATCAGACTGCAGGTCAAGAATTTGAATTTGCTTGTCAGGCCAACGCTGTCGGACAATTTGCGGCCAGCTGGAATTAAACTCTGGGTGCCCGGAGAGCAGTACGGTCAAGTGTGTACTTCCCGGAATAACCCAGACTTCATGCGCGTCTCCGTCTGGTTGGGTGCAGGCCACCTGATACAGGTCATTGGCAACTGGCTGCAGGCACTGCGAGGAAATTTCCACATTCTCATTTTCATGGCTGGTGGCGGTAGCCGAAGGAATGAGCGTCAGGAACAGGAAAACGGAGGACGCGACGCAAAAACAGGCTTTAACAAGGCAATTCATGGTGTGGAGTGCGCGTTCAAAACGCCAGAGTGTAGGCCTTGACAATGACAATCTTGCAAAGGGTCACTGACTGGAGTGAGACAGCACCGCTCGAGACAGGCATTCAGTCATACGGCCACTCTCGGCGAGGTGACCCGTGTCAGACAGCTCAATCAAATTTGACCCTGGAAGCAGTTCCGACAGAAACCTGGCTCCACCTGGCGGACAGACTGTATCCATCAGGCCTTGGACAATGGTCACGGGCAGACCGGAAAGGCTTAAAGAATGGCCCACTTCATTCAGAAAATTGGGGGTCACAAAACAATCATGCAACAGGAAATGCGCCTGTAAACGATACTTTCGGACCAGCAAAAGATCTTGATTTCCACCGGTCGAAGTCGCCGCCTTTGAAGCCGTTTTGACGCTTAAAAGCTGGTTTTCCAACTGTGACCAAAGCCTGCACATTTCCAGCTGATCTTCAGGGGGGGCAGACAGCAGTCTTTGGCAAACTGCATGCGTATGTGCACCTTTACCGAACCACTGATTGTACCGATCTGGATCTTGCGCCTCCAATTGGTGGAAAAAGGCATCCACTCTGGACTGAAGAGGCAAAAAAGGCGCCCGCAGCACCAGCGATGCAATGCGATCGGGACAATCGGCCGCTAAAAGCAAGGCCAAAAACGCGCCCCACGAACCCGCAAGCACATGAAACTGCTCAATGCCGAGTGCGTCAGCCAGCGACAGGGCATCGTCAAGAAGTCGCTGAGTGTCTACACAATTCAGATCAAGATCTTCGCTAAGGCCGCTGTTGCGCTGGTCAAAGCCAAACCAGGGAACCCCGTTGGCCCTCAGGGGGGCAATTTGGGCGGCGCTTAATCGTCCGCCCGGGCCGCCATGCAGGACCAGCCAGGGCCTGCTGGTGCTCTCTTGCATACCGTGTTCGGCCCAAACGGCCAGATTGCCACCAAAGTCCATGGTGGCCGCAGGTTCAGTCCAGTATGCCGCACGGTCCGCACCACAGGGTGGTCTTGCAATTTGCCCGAAGGTGCAGAACATGCGTGAGCGACCTCAGGTGTTTTGAACCACGATGGACGGAAACTTCAAGGACATGTCTTTGCTCTGCTCGGCAATTCGAATGGCCACCTTGCGCGCAATTTCCTTGTAGGTTTTCGCCAAAACACCGTCTGGCTCGGCAACAACAGTGGGCTTTCCGGAATCGGCCTGCTGGCGAATTCGAATGTCCAAAGGCAAGCCACCCAGGTAGTGAAGGTTGTAATCCTGAGCCATTTTCTGGCCACCACCCTCTCCAAAAATGTGTTCTTGATGACCACAGTTTGTGCATACATGGATTGCCATGTTTTCCACAAGGCCCAAAATGGGAACACCCACTTTCTCGAACATTTTCAGACCCTTGCGGGCGTCCAGCAAAGCGATGTCCTGCGGCGTGGTCACGATGACGGCACCAGTCACCGGCACCTTCTGTGACAGGGTCAATTGAATGTCGCCAGTACCCGGTGGCATGTCCACAATGAGGTAGTCCAGATCCTGCCAGTTGGTTTGCTTGAGCAACTGCTCAAGTGCGCTGGTGACCATGGGGCCGCGCCACACCATCGGTGTGTCCTCGTCAATTAAAAACCCGATGGACATGGCCTGAATGTTGTGACCTTCCATGGGATCGATAATCTGTCCGTCTGCAGACTGCGGACGCCCAGTGATGCCCAGCATGGTTGGTTGTGAAGGACCATAGATGTCAGCGTCCAACATGCCAACCCGCGCGCCTTCTGCACTCAGCGCCAGTGCCAAATTGACGGCCGTGGTACTTTTGCCCACACCACCCTTACCAGAGGCAACTGCGATGATGTTTTTGACGTTGGGCATGGGCTTAAGACCACGTTGAACCGCATGCGTCAGAATCTTGATGGACGCATTCACGCTCACATTTTCAACACCAGCCACCGTGCGCACCGCTGCAATTGCGCTTTTACGAATTGAATCAATCTGGCTTTTGCCGGGATAGCTGAGTTCCAGGTCAAAACTGACATCGCCCCCATCCACCTGAATGTTTTTAATGAGCTTCGCCGTGATCAGATCCTTGTTGAGGTTTGGATCAATGACACCGCGCAGTGCATCGCGCACCGTGTCCGCACTTACTGACATACCTGTTCTCCTAGCTTCTGTAGAGCGTTCTTTTCCAGCACAGAGTCTAGCTTGTTTTTCACGGGTTCAGGGTGTGAAATCCGCAAAATTCCTGGTGGCGAACCATCAGGTAATCCCTAGCTGCCCACGAAAATCTGCGATAGCTTTTATTAATCTATTAATTTTTAATTATTGATTGTATTTATCTATCAAACTTTGTAAAATGGATCCATTGAAATTTTTTACCCATTCACAAGGAGTCAAACATGAGCAAGCGACCCGAAATCAAAACCTGGGAAAACCTTGAAGCAGCCTTTGCCGGAGAATCCATGGCGCACATCAAGTACAAGTATTTTGCAAAGCTGGCCCGCGCTGCAGGCGATGAAGAAACAGCGAAGGTGTTCGAAGAAACCGCAGCACAAGAAATCCTGCACGCCTTCGGCCATCTCGATTTGCTGTACCCCGCCGCTGAAATGACACCTGCAAAAGCACTTGAAATTGCCATTGCCGGTGAAACGTACGAATACACCGAAATGTATCCCAGCTTTCGCAAGCAGGCCGAGGCAGACGGAAACTCCAGCGCCGTCAAGGAAATGAACGAGCAGATCGCCGAGTCAAAAGAGCACGCCGAGCGTTTCCAGGCGTCTCTGGCCAAAGCACAGAAACGTTTTGATGCCTTGACCCGCGTAGAAGAGCGCCACGCCAACAATTATCAAAAACATCTTGATAACATCACGGCCTGAAAGATTGAAAGATTGAACACTGGAGAATTGAAATGAAAACTTATGTATGCATTGTCTGTGGCTTTACTTATGACGAAGCGCAAGGCCTTCCTTCTGAAGGCATCGCGGCCGGTACAGCGTGGGCGGACGTGCCTGCGGACTGGCTCTGCCCCGACTGCGGCGTCGCAAAATCGGATTTTGAGATGGTTGAAGTGTAAGCCTTTGCCTCAAAAAACCCCTGACAAGTCGGGGGTTTTTTCATTCACCAGCGTGCAAAGTGATCTTCACACCAGCCTTTTAAGCCATCCAATTCAAGCGCGTCCTGGTCTTCCGCGTATCGCACAAGGCCTGAAAACACCCCCAAACACTGATTAAACCGACTGGCCAGCAAGACAAAATTTCGATGGTCTCTTACGGCGTCAAACGGAACAAACCGCAAATCAACAGCGCCACACGCTGAACGAATCAACCACGGCGACAGAACATCGTCTCGTCGGTATTCAAAAAACACCTGCGGAAGGTTGTGTAATTTTCCGTTGATCCACAGCACATTTTCCTGAGCACAGGTTTCATTCACGCCATTGGCGAGATTGACAGACAGCAATGGCCCATCCAGACCCAACCTACCCGTGGCGCACGCCCAGTTCCAGAAGGTGTCGCGCCTTAAAAATCCGGCGGTCCAATCGTGATAGCAACCATCGGTCTTAGGGTCCAAAGTGTAACGCTGACCTTTGTACACAAGCTCCCCGCTGACCGGCACGCCACTGGTCTTTTGGGCATAGGCAAATCCAGTGTTCGAAACCGGCGTGTTCATGCACAGGGTCTGGTCTTCTTCAGACAGTGACATCTGAACAGCCCCATGAAAATTGGCCCCCCAATGAAATTGGAGACTGCGACTGTTGGGAGTGCGGGCAGACTTGACCCAGTGGTTGCTTTTGAGAGGGTGAATCCAGCCTGATTCGCCGTAGGGATGCAGGTCGCAGGTCAAGCCGATGTCCAGAGGCAAATCAAAACTGTGATGAACCAACCCTGTGGCACAGCTGTACAGATACACAAAAGCCGTGTTGATGTAACCGAGGCGCACCAGCCCGCAACCAAAACTGAACTGGCTGCTTTGTACCCCATAAAAATCGAAGTGCTTGAACAAAAAGGGCTTGGCCCAAGAAGCCCTAGGCGCACCCATGGCGTCTCTGGCGTCGTAGTCTTGCCAATTGATCAGACCGGGGGGCACCTCAAATCGACCGAAATGAGGCGTTCCGTCGGCCCGTATCAATTCCCGGAGTGCCGGAGGCATGTCGTCAGACTGGCAAGTGACCGCTGAGCAGGTGTGTCAGGGAATCGGCCGATGGCGCCTGCTGGAGGCTGCCAATACTGCTGGTCACGCTACCCAGATCGACTGGCGAGTCGGACGTATCGATCGGCAACCCGCTGGGCGAAGGCAGACTTGAGCTGCCTGAACTCAGTGCAGAGGCAACCGTGTGCAGGGCATCCGAAACGGGTTGAGTGGCAGCACCCAACGGGCTGTTGTTCAGTGTGTTCAGCACTGGGTCAACCACAGCATCCAGGGGGGTTCCGGTTGTTCCTGTTGTCGAACCGGCTCCAGGAATGTCTGTTGGCAAACCCGATGGCAGGCCACCATCAGTGAGCATGTGCGCGCCGGTTGACAAAGCGTCTGTCAACGGCTGAGTGACCACACTCAGTGGACTGCTGTTCAGTGCGCCAAGTACGGGGCTGAGCACCGCGTCCAAGGGTGTTCCGGTGACAGGTGCGCTAGAGCCCCCTGTGCCGGGCAATTCCATTGGCAAGCCTGAGGGCAATCCACCGGACGACAAACCACCCATCAACGTGTCGGCACCCATGCCAATGGCATCGGTCAAAGGTTGGGTCACCACACCCAGAGGTGAGGCGTTCAAGGTGCCCAAAGCTGGATCAAGCACTGTGTCCAGCGGTGTGCCAGTGATTCCGCCACTGACGCCACCGGAACCGCCACCCGACAAGTCAATCGGCAAAGCGCTCATCAGTGCATCCGAACCCGAGCTGAGTGCATCACCCAGCGGCACGGACAGCACATTCAACGGTGTTGTATTCAAAGTGCTCAACACTGGATCAATGACTGCATCCAGGGGTGTGTTGGTGGTGCCAGTGTTGTTGTTGATGGGGCCGCCATTGTCAGGCGTGCTGACAGATCCACCGGCAGAACCACTTGCGCTAGATGATCCAGACCCGCTGCCGCCCGCAGCAGCCAGAAAACCAACGCCGAGGGCACCACCGCCAACCGCGGCAGCACTGCTTCCACCCAGCAGACCGGCCGCACCGAACAGGCCAAACATGCCGCCTTCACCACCTTGCAACTGAACAAACTGGGCGTAGTCCGGATCCACATCAGTGAGCACAACACCATCGGGTGTCAAAGCCTGAAATACAAAGCCCTCTTGTCCGGCTTCCTTGGGTAAATCAGCCAAAACGCTGCCGTTGGGCGACAACACCAGATTTCCGACAGGCTCGCCGGCAGAATTGGTCACTGTGATGCTGGCGTGGCCATTGGCAGTTGCGGTGACTACGTCGCCCACGCGGACAGCATCGCCTGCTTTCAAGGCGATGGTTTTGCCGTCCCTTTGTACGTCCACCTCGCCCTCAATTTGGCTTACATTGCCAACAACCTGATTTTCTGCCATGTCGACTCCTCGGATTTGTGTGTGAATTTGTAGGTAATACTCTGACACTGCCGGGATGGATTCAAGGTGTCAGAGAAATCACAGAAAATGAATCAGGCCAGCCAGCAAGCCACCCCAGGATGCCCCTATTAACGGCAACATCCACTCGTATCTTGAAAAGACCGGACGCAGTGCGCGCTCGAATTCAAGGGGAGGAAGGTTCACCAGACGCTCGTGAATAACCTCTTCGATTCGAAGGGAATCACCCAGGTAGACGCGCGCAGCCATCAGGTGCGATTCAAGCTTGTTGGCAAAAATGGAGGCCGCATCACGCTTGAGCAGACGCCATTCCTCAGCCCCCAGAAACGTCACCAACAGAGGCTTGATCCCGCTGGACTCCAAATCAATCGCGCGTTGCACGTGGTAATCAATCAGCGATGACAAATTTTTGGAATTGGGGCCCCGGCACAAGGCCAGTACGATGTTTTCAGAGGTGAGAATTTCACGGGCGGCAGTGGCGGCAAACAGTTCAGCAATGTGATTTTGAGCACGAAAGAAAAAACCTGTAAATTTACCGATTCGAATCCTGCCGTGATTGGGATGAAAAAACAAACTTTCTAATGCAAGTTTATTCATTAATAATCCTAAAAAACCCACTACACTAAAGACCCAATACCACTTCAAATGTTCTACATACAGAACACCGCCGATTAAACCCGCAATCAAGCCTGAATACAAAGAAAAGCGTTTCAGATAATTCATCGGATCGCGGCCGGCTTTCTTGAAGAGATCCACAATCAACATGGGTTTGAAACTGATCACATCCACAACCAGTGTTTTCAGGCTGAGGTAGTAGGCCGGCTTTTTCTGCAAATCAAGAATGATTTGCCTGGACACCCCTGGAACAATGGCACGCACGCGGGTCGACACTGCACTTTGAATAAAACTGGGCAGGCTTTCCCAAAGGGTGGGTTTGTGTCGAAGCATGACCTCGCGAAGCACATGATCGGCTGTTTCCTGCATGGGAGGCGTCAAGCGGTCAGAGAGGCCCTGCGCGGGAATCCGCCTGATCATCTCGTCCAGAGGCAACAGTTTGTGCGTCATCAGACGCACCGCAATTTCAGCCATGATTTTTCGCTGATGGGGCACCAAACCCTGCCAGCCAAGCCCCTCCAGCCCCAGTTGATGCAGACCAAGCTTGCGAAACAGGGGAATGCGGATGCCCTTGAATTCCTGAGGGTTGAACATGAGCCACAATGCGGCAGCCTGAAAGCCCCACGCGAGCAAAAGGCCCGCCAATCCGGCCAGCAAAATTGTGGCCCACGCTGGCAATACCAAATGGTATGCGAGTAAATCCAAAATGGCGTCCTTCGAGTAAATAATTAAGTGGTGTATCTTTTACAAGCGCCCGTGGTAGTCAGGTTGGCTCGTTATACTATTCGCCTGTATGGCTGAAGCTCAAGCAGCATTACTTTAACAACAAAATTTAATACGAGACGAGGAGCAACCTAATGGACTGGCAAAACATCATTGCTGATGTTCAGAAAAATTATCTGATTTACGTGTCCATCCCGATCATTGCTGCCCTCCTCGGGTACATCACCAAAATTGCAGCCGTCAAAATGATGTTCTACCCGATGAATTTCATCGGGATCAAACCCATTTTTGGATGGCAAGGCATCGTGCCAAGAAACGCCCTTCGGATGGCCTCCATTGCCGTGGACACCATCACCACCAAGCTGGTGTCTGTCAAAGAGGTCGTTGCAGGGCTCGACTCAGAAAGACTAGGCAAGGAGCTGGAAGGCCCTGCCATGGAAGTCATCGAAAGCATCATTCGTGAAGTGATGTCCAAGCACCAGCCCAGACTGTGGGAAAGTCTTCCCAATTTTGCCCAGCGCAAGCTGATTGACCGCGTCAAAAAAGACGTTCCCAATGTCATCGCGAGCGTGATGGAGGACATCAAGAGCAACATCGACCAGATTCTCAACCTCAAAGAGCTGGTGATTCGCATTCTGATGAATGACAAGCACCTGCTAAATCGCATCTTTCAAGAAGTCGGTCGCGAGGAATTCAAGTTCTTTGGTGTGTCCGGTTTGTATTTTGGTTTCATGATCGGCTTGGTCCAAATGATCTTGTGGGTGCTACTCAAAGAGCCATTGATTCTGCCCATATTTGGTTTTCTGGTGGGTTTTATCTCCGACTGGGTGGCTTTGAACATTCTGTTTGAGCCCAAGAAGCCGATTCCATTTGGTTCGTACACCATCCAGGGCCTGTTTTTAAAGCGCCAGCAAAAAGTGGCTGCTGATTATGCGCGAATTATCGCCACGGACATTTTGACCCCACAAACCATCATTGGTGAATTGGTTGCAGGCCCTTTGTCGGAAAGGGTGCAAGCCATGGTGGATGACCGGGTGCGTGAAATGGTCGACAGCAAGGCAAGCATCGTCAAGCCCTTCGTGGTGATGGCGGTTGGCGCTGAAACCTTTCAGCAAATGAAAAGCGACACGGCCAGCATGCTGATGGAACGTCTTCAGGATGTCATCATGCACGCCGAAAGTTATGTGCAAACCGCGCTGGACATCGAGAACATTGTGGGTTCACGCATGCAAGCCATGACTCCACTGGAGTTTGAAGGCCTGTTGCGCCCCGTGTTCAAGCAGGAAGAATGGATATTGATTATGGTGGGGGCAATTTTGGGCTTTCTGGTGGGTGAAGGCCAATTGACTGCCATGGTTCACCTTGGGGTGCTGGGGCATTAAGCCCCAGCCAGTCGATCAAGCTTCGATTGAGGCTTGATCTGCCTGCACTCTTGCCTTGGCCAAACTCGGGTTCTCCCGTCCGGTCTCGGCAAACTCCACAAATTCGGATACACAGTTGGCCACCCACTCGGCATGCGTTTTTACAACCCAGTGCCCCGCATCAATGTCCCTTCTCCACAGCTGTTCCACAAACGGATAAGCAGATTCAACCAAAGGTGCAGACACATAGTTGTCTTGGGTAGGCACCAACAATTGAACAGGCACCTCTGTTTTGCGCTCTCGCGGATTCACAATGCGTGGCAGCATGTTCGCGCGGTACAGGTTAATGCCATTGACGCCATCGCGGCGCTGCGTCTCAGACACCTCAGGATCATCCAGCCCTTCAAGCTTCTTCAGCACTTTGGGCCAGGCTTTGTCCAGGCCCAAACGCCACACGGAGGGCGCAAGCAGGGGCAGCTGAAAAGCCAGCACGTACCAAGAGTGCATTAGCTGATTCAGAACCTTTCCTGTTTTGTCGAGCTTCCCGGACGCCAAACCGCTGCGAATCCACTGACCCACATGATCAAGACAAGGGCCGGAGATTGAGGTGTAGCTCGCAATGCGATTCTTGAGCTTGAAATCAGTGACGCTCTCCCAGGTCTGGATTGAGCCCCAATCGTGCGCCACCAAATGCACGGGTTGAGTCGGACACACAGTGCGCATTACCGCCTGCAGATCGCTGGACAGCGCCTGCAGCGAATACCCCCACATCCAGTCGGGTTCAGTGGAATCGCCACACCCACGTACGTCGTACGTCACCACGTGAAACCGGTGCTTCAATATTTCGACCACAGGTGCCCAGACCTCGCTGCTGTCTGGATAACCATGCACAAAAACAATGGTTGGGTTGTGCGGCTCACCATAGGAGTTGACGGACAGGTCCACGTCGTCCGAATGGACGATGCGATGGGTCTTGAACTGTTCGTTGGGTGTTGTCTCGGTCATGGTGGGCAGGCCCTTGTAGGAGTTGTTAAAATTCAGGACTACACGGTCTTTATAACCGCTCTACAGTACAGACTGGGACAGTCAAATTAGAAGCGACGCCCTAAATAAGCAAATAACTAAAAAATAGAATCACTTAGAAGCCAATTTTCGGGTGTTGCGATATCATGTGCCCAATTCGAAATACCCAGATTCAGCAGGAAAAACATGTCTAACCTGATTCAAGAGCAAGTTACCGAAGTTCACCACTGGAACGACACACTGTTCAGCTTCAAAACCACACGCAGCCCCGGGCTGCGCTTTCACAACGGCCATTTCGTCATGATTGGCCTTGAGGTGGAAGGCAAACCGCTGTTGCGCGCCTACAGTATTGCCAGTGCAAACTACGAAGAACACCTTGAATTTTTCAGCATCAAAGTGCCAGACGGCAAGCTGACCTCGCGACTTCAACACCTGAAAGTGGGTGACGCCGTGTTGGTGGGCAAAAAACCCACAGGTACGCTCGTTCTGGACGATCTGAAGCCTGGTAAAAACCTCTTCATGTTTGGCACCGGAACGGGTCTGGCACCGTTCATGAGTCTGATCAAAGACCCTGAAGTGTATGAACGCTTTGAAAAAGTCATTCTTGTGCATGGCGTACGCTACGTCAGCGAACTGGCTTACAGCGATTTCATCACCCAGGAATTGCCAGCCAATGAATTTTTCGGCGAAGACGTGGCGAAAAAGCTGATCTATTACCCAACCGTCACACGGGAAGAGTTTCGCACCGTTGGCCGCGTAACCACCTTGATGGAAAGCGGCCAATTGTGCGAAGACGTCGGCCTGCCCCCACTGAATCCAGAAACAGACCGAGCCATGATTTGCGGCAGCCCCAGCATGCTGGCAGACATTCGCAAAATTCTGGACGACAAGGGCTTTGTGGTGTCACCAGGGGTTGGCGAACCAGGTGACTACGTCTTCGAACGCGCCTTCGTCGAGAAGTAACTCAGTCTTTCATCACGCCGTCACTGCCCATCAGGCCCAGTTCTTCGAACAGGGCCTTGGCGTGTTTCATGCTGTCCATCGCGGCCGGAAAACCGCAATACACGCTGGCGTGAATGATCAACTCGCGCAACTCATCCGGCGTAATGCCATTGTTCAACGCCCCGCGCATGTGCAGCTTTAGTTCGTTGGGCCGGTTCAGGGCAATCAACATCGACACAGTTGCCAGACTGCGCAGCTTGGGCGGCAGGCCCTCTCTGGTCCACACGGTTCCCCAGGCATGGCTGGTGACCACGTCTTGCAGCGGCGCGGCAAAATCATCCGGATTGGACACAGAGCGGGACACGTAGTCTGCACCCAAAACCTTGCTTCTCATTGCCTTGCCCGCGTCATAATTTGCAGGCTTTTTTGATTCACTCATGATGCGTATTTCTCACCAATTTTTTCCATAAAGCGATCAACAAGACCTTCAAACATCGTTTTAATGAACCCTGGCGTCGCCGCACGCAGCAACATGGGCACCTTGATGTCTCTCAGTTGTCCGTTGATTTCAATCTCTACTTCAACAGCCCCGCCCTTTTTTGTAAATTCGAATTTACCCGACAAGGTGGCGTTGCCAATCCCTTCTTTGGCCTTGAATGACAACACGCCTGCAGCCGCATCAACCTGATAACTTGCCGCGTAATGAACCGCATGCATGACGCCCATCGCGCCGATGGGCTTGAGCTGCCATTCGTATTCATTGGCAGACAGTTTGGTCAACTTTTCCAGCTTTGGGAAAATGGCCAACAGGGGCTCAACAGCCTGAAGGTCCTTCATCAGCGTCTCGTAATTGACATTGACGGTCGATTTTTTGTCGAGTGCAAGTTTGCAATCCATTTGAGTTGACTCCTACGTTAAACTGGGCGATGCATCAATATACAAAACTTTTTGATACTTATGAGTAACATACCAGTTGATCCGCTTCGACAGCTTAAAAATTTATCTGATCAACTAGAAAACAACGAGTTTGAGAATACTCAGGCGATGATTCTGGCTTTCAGGGCTGAAAAACAAGTGTTGGCAGAACTGCCAGCGGTCTTTGAAGCCGCACTTGAAAGCATTCTGGAGAGGCTTGAAAGCACGGCGATGTTTTCTGGAGAAAGCTGCTCGTTCAGCCAGCAGGACATGTTCCTCGCACTGGGCGTCTGGCTCGACAAGGCCACTTCTTATTTGCAGAAACAGGCTGGTCTGGCCACCGAATAACCTAGGTCTGAAGGGTGCTCTTCGTGGCGGACATTTGCCGTCTCGCGCTTAGCATGCTGGCGATTTCATCCACCTCATCGAACGACACGGGCTTGGTCAAATGGCGATTCATACCCGATTGAGTGGACAGCTGGCGATTGTATTCATCACTGAGTCCTGACAAGGCGCAAATGAACGAGGCCTGGCTTTTTCCGTCCCCCGCCCTGATCGCGCGCGTTGCCTCGTGACCATCCATGTCTGGCATGTCGATGTCCATCAAAATCAGGTCAAACCGCTCAGAGTTCGCCAGTTCGACTGACTGCTCACCCCCTTCCGCCTGCACCACAGTGTGGCCACGTTTGCTGAGAAAACGATCCAGCAATTTGCGGTTCATGGGGTGATCATCAACCACCAGCACATGCAGCGACTCGGTCTTGACGGCCGAACGTGCGGCAGCAGGCTTGTCGACACAACTGCTCATGGGCATGACCAGACGCACCGTGAACACAGAGCCCACCCCAGGTTCAGAACTGACGTCGATCCGCCCGCCCATTTTTTCAACCAGCCCCTTGGAAATGGCAAGACCCAGCCCAGACCCACCGAACTGGCGGTGAATGCTTCGGCTGCCTTGTGAAAAACGGTCAAAAATGGTTCTCATGTGCGTGTCACTGATGCCGATGCCACTGTCTGATACTTCGACAAACAGCTCCAACTGATGATGCGCTGCGGGCGAATTTGAAAGGCGGAGCTGGACAAACCCCGAATCCGTGAATTTCAATGCGTTCGAGACCAAATTTTGAACGACTTGTCTCAACCGGTTGGAATCGCCACTGACACAGCTGGTTTCTGTCATCTCATTCAGAAAGGTGAATTCCAGACCCTTTTTAAGTGCAACGCTTGAATTGATTTTGTGCAGTTCCCCCAGCATTTCAGCCACGTCGAAAGACTTCACTTCCAGGCGCAAGCCGTCGGCCTGTATCCGTGAGTAATCAATGATGTCATTGAGAATGACGTGCAAGCCCTCACCGGAGGTAATGATGCTTTGAATGTCGGCACGCAGTGTTTCATCTGTCACCTGCTCGCTGAGCAGCCGGGAGAAACCGACAATTGCGTTGAGTGGTGTGCGCAATTCATGGGAAATGGTGGCCAGAAACTCGGACTTGGCACTGTCGGCTTGCTCTGCCTTCTCACGGGCAGCCACAAGATCGGTTACATCACGGCACACGGCAAAGGCCGCACCGTTGGCGACGTCGGGGTGCTGCATGACCGTCAATTGCAGAAAGCAGGCTGCGCTGTCGATGGCCCTGCGTGTTTTAAACACGATACTTTGCTGACTGGGAAACACCTGCTCCAACCGGATTACCTGCGCGACAGCGGCGTGGTAACGTGGCTCGATTTCATCAAGCAACACCTGCCAATTGCTCTCGATGGTTGCAAGCGGACTGCGGAAGAAGCGATTGATCTGTTTGGAAATTTGGCGCAGCACCACTTCCTCATGGCCTTCTTTCTGGATCTCGAAGGTAAAACCGTTCAAGCACAGTTCCATGGCGTCAAGCCTGAATTGCTCGGATTGAACGCGGCGAAGCATCAGATCATTGACTTGTCGTTCTTGCCGAACCTGGCCCAATACCGCTTTTACCAGTCCAAACGCCGATTCCTTGTTTGCATCCGGCAATTCGACTCCAATCTGGCGAGTGTACCGGGTCAGAAAATCCAAAGCCCACGCATGGATGACCGCCGCAACAATGACCGCAACGACGGCACAGGTCATGACCAACCAGAAGATTTGTCCGATCGGTGCAAGTGCGGACAGTTGAGACCAGAAGATGACCGAGGCGGCAACTGAAAACAGCAGCACGACGAGCGCCACAGGTCGTTCACGCATGGCCCCGGAAAAAGCCAAACGTGACGCTTTAAGAAACTGCTGGAAATTCAGATGATCGTTCTGCAAGCGACTGGCCCTATGTGTGGAATGAAGCCAGCCACCAGGCTGGCCATTCACTGTATTTAAGCAATCTGTTCCGAAAGGAACTGCAGCGTGCGGCCATGTGCAAGCGCTGACGCTTTTTGATTGTACATTGCACGGGCCCAGCAGTTAAACCCATGGTCTACTTCTGGGTAAGTGTGAATGGACGCATTGGATCTGCCCTTAAAGGCCTGGCGAACACTCTCAACAGCCTCCGCGGGAATATACCCATCCTTTTCCGCAAAGTGCATCAGGATGGGTTGGTCGATCTTGGCGGCCTGATCCAACGCGCCATGAATACCTCCGCCGTAGTAACACACTGCCGCATCCACCGCCCCTTGAGCCGCCACCAGATAGGACAGGAAACCACCCATGCAATACCCAAGGCTGGCCAACTTGCCCTTCACCTCGGGCAGGGCCTTCAACACACCAGCGGCCGTAACCAGGTCTTTAACAGCCAGATTGAAATCCATGCCCTGCATCAGCCCCAAACCCTTTTTGAATCCTGCTTCGTCGTAACCCAAATTCAACCCGGCTTCAGCACGCCAAAACACATCGGGCGCAAGCACCACAAAACCATCGAGCGCATATTGGTCTGCCGCTGCGCGAATATGGTCGTTGACACCAAAGATTTCCTGAATGAGCAAAATGGCTGGGCCATGCCCCGCGGGGGGAAGTGCGAGATAACCGTTAAAGTCGCCGCATTCGGCTGAGTCGATCTTGATTTGACGGGATGTCATGTTTGAAAACTCCTTGTTGCTACTTGAGAAGGAAGCTCAATTGTAGCAATGGCAACTGTTTGATCGGGCAAACAGATCTAAAACCGACACCTCAAAAAATACTGTACAAACTAACAGCCTTTCATGTACAGTATTTTCACAGGGAAATAAATACGAGGACAACAACAATGAAAATCAGATACATACTGGCTTTGGCAATGTGGTTTGCTTGCTGTGCATGGGTAATCGAGCCCATGGTGTTTGCCACCCACCTGGCCCATGCAAGCCAAGCCACACCCGCGCTGGAACTTGCAAGTACTGCCCCCCTTTCACAACTTGGCATCCAGATCAACGACCTTGGCACTCAAATTGGAAATCCGGTAGAGTCCATGGATCGTTTCAGAATCTTGTGTTTGCTCTACGTGGGCGTCCCCTTGCTGGTTTGGCTTGGAGTGCACGCCAAGTCTTGAAGGGATTGTTTTGATGTCATTGAAGTGGCCGGTTACCCTGAGTGCGATTGTATTCGTTGGCGCCTTAACTCAGGGCTGCGCCACCAGCAACCCTTATTACGACCCCAAAAAATCGCATCACCGCCCAGATGGGTTCGTCAACTCGGACGGCTCTACAGTGTCCAAGTCGTTTTCAGACTTGATGCGCTGGTATCGGGAGCGATTTGGCAAATCGCTGCCTCCCCCGCCGGGCGAGTATGTCAAAAGTTACGCTGACATGCCTCACGAACACTTCGACACCGCCGCCTTTGAGCATGAACATCAACGAGAGGTGGCCTGGCTTGGCCATGCCAGTGTGCTGATCAAGGGTGGCGGTATCACGGCCCTGACCGATCCTCAATTTTCGGAAAGATCATTTCCAGTGCAGTGGGCTGGCCCAAAGCGAAAAGTGCCCAGCCCTGTGTCTGCCGAAGAACTTCCTCCTGTTGACGTGGTAATGATCAGCCACAACCACTACGATCACCTCGACGAAGACACGGTTAAAGCGATTGCCAAGCAACAACCCAACACCCTTTTCCTGGTGCCACTGGGCGTCGAAAAAACCCTGCAAAGCTGGGGCATAGCGCACGTCAAAGCAATGGACTGGTGGGACACGGTGGTGGTCAAAGGGTCTGAGATCACCTTTGTACCAGCCAGGCATTGGTCAGCCCGAACTTTACTTGATCGCAACTGCACACTGTGGGGTGGATGGGTCGTCAAAAACAAAGCGCTCAGCTTTTACTTCACCGGCGACACAGGTTATGGGGACGACTTCAAACAAATTGGCGAAAGGCTTGGTCCGTTTGACCTCAGTGCCATTGCCATTGGCGCTTATCAGCCGCGCTGGTTCATGAAAGCGCAACACATTGACCCCGAAGAAGCCGTACAGATTCACAAAGACGTCAGGTCACGCCAATCGCTGGGCGTTCACTGGGGCACCTTTGAACTCACAGACGAGCCGCTGGACCAACCCATTGGTGACCTGCAAAAAGCAAAAGCCGCCGCAGGCTTGGCCGACGACGACTTTGTGTTACTACCGCAAGGTGGTGCTATGCTGCTGAAAAGGTAGGGTTTTGCCTAAGACAAATTAATTTTCAAGTGCGCTAGGCATGTACTGGCTTACCAGGCATCGGGTTAACAGCGCCTTGAACTCGTCTTCGCTCAGGCCGTTGTAAAAGAAATGCAGTTTGCCCAAGCTAACCGCTTTCTCGGTGTTCAAGGGGTAAGGCGTGTCTTGGATCACCAACAGCTGGGTACCGCGAGCAACCAGTTCCGCCAAATATTGCTGAACCAATGGACATGACCGCTGTACGCTTGAACGGACTACCACGACACCCACATCCAGGTGAACCGCTGCAACGCGCAACTGGCGACCTGTTTGTCTGGGCAACACCTCGTGGGCACCCCACACAGACATGGCGGACAAGCACAATTTTTTCAACAGATCACTGTTGGGTTCTAGTACCACCACACCGATTGCGTTGCGTTCTTGTTTCATGGGATCGCCTTTTTGTCTAGGACAAACTCAGAGGTTGTATTTCACCATATGCACATGGAAATTACAACATTAATATTGCATTGAATAACATTTATTGCAATAAGAAATAACCCGTATTTAATGAACTTCAGTTCATTAACAACAGTTTAGAGGAAGGAAGTCAGGCGTATAAATACGGTTTCAACAGCTCATGAAGGCGCAATTCTGCCCTCAAGGTGCGCAGTGTCACCAGCACACCCACAATTCGTCGGTGCAAAAAGATGATTTCCTGAGGGGGAATCTTGAAATGGACTGACATCATTTTCAGGGCTGCCTTTTGACCCACCCGAGCAGGCAGATCTGTAGGGCCAAAGCAGTAGGCTCCGCCTGGGGTGTAAAGCCTTTCGGGCACCCGGGGGTCGAAGGGCTTCCGGAAAGGCTCAACGATCAATTCGGTCAACTCACCAAAACCACGCAACACCGAATCGGGAGTGCTTCTTTCCATCAAGCCGATGTCGAGTACACCTTCGACGATTTCATCACGATCGGCGTCCAGCGATCCACGGACGATTTTGGCATAGCTGTCCACAAACGACTTTTCGAAATATCGCGTGGCTCCAAAGTCGAGCACCACGATCTGGTCGTTTTCACCCGATTCATCAATCCGAACCCGGTAATTGCCGAAATGCGGATCCGTTTGAACCATGTTCCAGTCAAAAAACTCGGTCACGAACAAATCGACGAACGCTTTGGCGATCCTGTTGCGCCTTTCCTGCGACAGGGCCTGAACCTGCGGGGATGACACAGACAAACCGGGCTCGTAACGGGTGGTCAGCACGCGCGCGCCAGAGAACTCGGGATAGACTTTGGGCACGATGAAGCGTGAATCGCTCGCCAAGCGTTCGTGAAAAGCCTCCGTGAATTGACGCTCCAGATCGTAGTCGCACTCACGTTCAAGCATGTCGCGCAACTCATTGAACACATCCGTAAGGTCAAGCGCTTTGGGCGCAAGCCGGGTCGCAGACACCAAACGAGCGAGCGTCCGAATGTCACTGCCAATGGCATTGGCCACGCCGGGGTATTGAATTTTGACAACCACTTGCTCGCCCGTCTCGACCACGGTGGCCAAATGCGCCTGCCCCAGTGAGGCCGCTGCAATGGGCTTTCGGGCAATGTCCAGTTTGCCGACGGCCTTAGCCCCCAGAATTTCCAGAAGTTGCGGCTCAACAAAAGACCAGGACACCGCGGGCGTGTTGTCCTGAAGACTGGACAAGGCCTCAACCGCTTCTTCAGGCAGAAAATACTGACCGTAAAGCGAGAGCATCTGACCGGCCTTCATGACACTGCCCTTCAATTTACCAAGTTCATCGACCAATTGGTCGGCCTGCCGTTTGTAGAATTCGCGATTGGCTTGATCTTTGGATTCGCCGCTTCTGAACAAATTCCGAAAGGCATGTTTGGCGATGTTTGCACCCGCGCCGGCACCCATTTTCGTCAACGCCAGGTTGCGCTCAAATGCGCCAGTCTTGATGCGGTCTAGCGCGCCAGTCTGGTCATTCACGTCCACGGGTGTTGAATCGGATTTGCCTTTGTTGGTCATGCCGCTGTGTGTCTGTTGGAGAAGGTCAATATTGTATAAGGCTGGGTTGGCCTGATTCCGGTAAAAACCCTCTAATTCACCACTGTCAGGCCTTCAAAGTCATCTTCAAGACCCGCACCAAACCGGCACCACGAGCCTGGCAAGCCGGAATTTCCTGCTTGAAAGAACGCGGGTCCAGCACCTCACAATGCAAGGCGATGGGTGCAAGCGCCTGTTGCAGCTCGGCCTCATTTTGAAAATGCAGGTGCACCCTGCCCTGAACAAAATAACCCAAAGCCTTTGCAAACAACTGGCTGGCCAAATCGTTGTTGTGGCCTGCAAAATGAAGGTCGCTGAGGTAAATGGAATTGGGATATGCAGCGGCTACCGCAGCAATGTTGTGCCACAGTGTCAGCACACTGGGTCTGTCGAAATAGTTGAGCAAACCTTCCGTCACGATGGCCACGCCACTCGTCGGTTTAAACCGCGCGAGAATGCCTGCCAGACTTTCATCGCCCTTCGATTGAAATGCATCGATGGGCACCACATGGTGATTGCTATTGTGGGACAAGCGGTCTTTCAACAAGTTGGCCTTTTGCTGGGCCATGGCGGGCAAATCGGCCTCAATGTAGGTCAGTTTGCTGCCGTAACGGTCCACATAGCGGCAACCCCGAGGAGACAGGCCTGCCGCAATTTCGACCACGTGGCTGATTTGACCAGAATCAATCGCTTGCGTCAGGCAGTGATCAATCAGATCGTGGCGCGCCAGCAGAAAATCAGTCAGAGTTGGGCCGCCAAACCATTGAGACGTGCGCATGGCCGGCCACAAGGCGGAGTACAAAGCGCGAGAAGCCCAAGATTGCAATTCGGGCACGGAACGCTGGTTTTCTTGCCAGACCTGGGCGGTGTACAACGCGGTCGGGCTGATACGGGCAGACCCCACACGCAATGAGAACATGCTTTCTCCGCTCAGTTTCGTTTGTGGGGTACGACAGCCATGGTCAGGCGGGAAATGCAGGTCAAGCGGCCCTCTTCATCCTTGATCTCGATGGACCACACCTGTGAGGTGCGCCCTGCGTGAACAAGGCTTGCTGTGCCTGTTACCTTGCCGCTGCGCACGCCACGCAGGTGGTTGGCGTTGACCTCTTGACCGACACAATAGCATTCCATCGGGTTGACCACCATGTTGGCGCCCACGCTGCCCAAGGTTTCAGCCAGCACCACGTTGGCACCGCCATGAATCAGGCCGTAGGGCTGAAAGGTGCGATGGTCGGCAGGCATGGTGCCACGCAAAAAATTCGGGCCAATTTCAGTGATTTCAATACCAAGGTGGCTGACGGCGTTGTTCTCGCCCAAGGCGTTCAGTGTTTTGAGGTCGGGATTTGAAAACCAGATGGGCTTGTCGCTCATTCGGGGCTCCTGTGTGGGGCTGATCAGTTAATCAACCATTGTAAACACAAAAGGAACCCACCCGCTTGCAAACACCACGTCGTTGATTACTGGATGACGAAAGCCGTCAATAGCACGTCTTTGATGCCTTTGTCAGGCGCCTTGTCTTCCCCAGGCACAGTCACGCGCGCCATATCAACCAGTTCGTCTGTCAGCAGCTGTCGCCCTTTCAGGGAATCCACGTCTTTTCGACGTTTGCTGCTGAGCACGAGGATGGTTCGGCTGCGAAGAATGGGCTCATATTCTTTGAGCTTTTCAACCACACCGGGCTGACTGGTTTGAAAAACGATGGAAACCTGCAAATAGTGATCGATGTCCTGACCGGCGAGATTCACCACCACAGGCGGCATGGTGAAGAAGCCAGGGCCGCCAGCGTTCTCGGAGGCCTTCTCGCCACCGCCCTCTGAAAATGCAGGGTGCATGAAAATCAAGGCGCACGCGAGCGCGGCCATTTTGGGCCATCGGCTTTTGAAAAAGAACATGGAAGTCAATGAATAAAATAATCGGGACGAACAAAGTTTACACACTGGCAAGCTGCGACCAAGGCAAGAAAAGCCAGGGGTTTTTTGCTGTGTTATGTCTTTTTGGAAAGCAGCTGAATGGCCTGAACCAGCTTTTGTACTGATTTCGAAAGATTTAAGCCCGTCTCTTCAAGTAATTTATTAGATAAATCAGATAACTCATTTAAATTACTGAGTTCTGGAATATCACGCCCACCAATTGCAATGACATTGCCACTGCTGCAAGGCGGTAAAATGATGGCTTTTTGATCAAAGGCGGCCTGAAATCGCTCGATGGACTGTGCACTGTCTTTTTGATTGCTCAAGAGGTTGGCAACCACCCAGCCGCCCTCTTGCAACCGGGACAGCGAGTTCCCATAAAATTCTTTTGAATTCAAGGGTCCTACACATGCATTTTCATCAAAACCATCAATAAATATCAGGTCGAATTGTTCACTTGTCTCGGCCATGTGGGTTGCGCCGCAACCCAACTTCACATCAAAGTGATCTGAATTGGGCGGTAGCTTGAAATGCATGCGGGCTGCAGCCACAACGGCGGGTTCAATTTCAACGACTTGAATACGGCACTGAGGACGGTGCTTGCGCAAAAACCGGGGCATGGCCCCCACCCCCAGCCCGATGAACAAGGCAGAGCGAGGCCACCAGGGTTGCTGATTGAACAGCAAAGGCAGCATCATTTCACGGGTGTACTGCAGCTCAAGCGCGTCAGGGCGAGAGAGCCGCATGGCCCCCTGCACCCACTGGCTACCGAAGTGAAGCTGTCGAACGCCCTTCTCTTCGCTGATCAAAATTTCCATTCAGCCCGCAGCCTATCGCCCCAGCACGCCCCTGGCGATCATTTCTTTCATGATCTCAGAGGTGCCTGCATAGATGGTTTGTACGCGTGCGTCGAGGTAAAAACGGGAAATCGGATATTCCTGGGTGTAGCCATAGCCACCAAACAGCTGCAGACAAGTGTCAGTGACCTTGCACTGCAATTCTGTGCTGGTCAACTTCAGGATGGAGGCTTCCTCGGTGCTCATGACGCCGGCTTTGCACCGCGCTGTGCATTGGGCCAGGTAGGCTTTCACCAATTCAATCTCTGCCCGAAGCTCGGCCATCTTGAAGCGGGTGTTCTGGAATTGCGACACCGCTTGCCCGAAGGCCTTGCGCTGGGTAACGTAATCCACGGTCAGCGCCATGGCCCCTTCACATGCACCGACAGCCTGGGTGGCCACACCAACTCGCTCTCGTGGCAGCTCTTGCATCAGGTACACAAAGCCTTTGTTTTCTTCGCCCAGCAAAGCGCTGGCAGGCACCCTCAAATTGTCAAAAAACAATTCAGCGGTGTCGCTGGTGTGCTGGCCGATCTTTTCAATGCCCTTGCCCTTTTTGAAACCGGGCAGGCTGGTGTCCACAAGAAACAGGGAAATACCCTTTGCACCCTTGCTGGGGTCGGTTTTGGCAGCCAGCACCACCAAGCCTGCGTTCAAACCATTGGTGATAAAAATCTTGGAGCCGTTAATGACATATTCATCGCCGTCGCGAACTGCGTTGGTGCGCATGCCTGCGAGATCACTGCCAGCGCCTGGTTCGGTCATGCCAATGGCGCCGATGACCTCGCCCGTGGCCATTTTGGGTAGCCAATACGCCTTTTGCTCTGGTGTGCCGATGTTGTTGACGTAAGGCATCACAATGTTCGCGTGCACGTTCAAGCCTGTGCTTAAACCAGCCAGCCCAAGGCGGCAGGTTTCCTCCAGAATCATCAGGTTGACTTCGAACGGGGCGCCTGCCGCGCCATATTCTTCCGGCATGTCGGGGCCAAGCATACCGGCAGCACCCAGCATGTTCCAAACCTCTCGCGGCATGTGGCCCTGCTTTTCCCATCGGTCATAGTGCGGCAGCACTTCGCGCTCCAGGCAGCGAATCAGCATGTCGCGATACAGCGTCAAGTCTTCGTCGATGTGTTCCATGCGTCCCATGTTGAACTCCTTACTTGGCTTGCATGCGGATACCACCATCCAGACGGATGGTTTCAGCATTCAGATACGCGTTTTGGCAGATGGACACGCACAGGGAACCATACTCGGCCGGGTTACCAAACCGTTTGGGGTTCTGAACCATGGCAATCAGCGGTTGACGGTATTCGTCAGACACACCCTGCATCATGGGCGTGTCGAAAATGCCAGGGGCAATGGTATTCACACGGATGCCATAACGGGCAAGATCGCGCGCCATCGGCAGCGTCATACCGACCACCCCACCTTTGCTGGCGGAATAAGCCGCCTGGCCGGTTTGTCCATCAAACGCAGCCACTGACGCGGTGTTGATGATCACGCCACGCTGTCCATCGGCGTCAGGCTGGTTTTTGGCCATTTCTTCGGCGGCAAGTCGGGCCACGTTGAATGAACCAATCAGGTTGACCTGAATGGTTTTGGCAAAGGCTGCCAAAGGCAGGGCTTTGCTGTCTCGGTCCAGCGTTTTGCCTGCAGCGCCAATGCCTGCGCAATTGACAAGCACATGGATGCCGCCAAATTCTTTCACGGTGGTGGAAATGGCGTGTTGCACAGAGTCCTCATCGGCCACATTGACCTTGAAAAACAAAACCTTGCCCGGGTGCTTTTGTGCAAGTGCCTGCCCGGCTTCTTCATTCATGTCAAAAACGACGGCGCGTGCGCCTTTGGCCAGAAATTGCTCCACGCTGGCCAATCCCAGTCCACTGGCTCCGCCGGTTACCACGGCCACTTTGTCATTCAGGTTCATGCTCGTCTCCTTGTGCTGCATGTTGTTCTATTCAATGTGGTGAAAGGTTACCTGAAAATGAACGATCGTTCGATAGTGCGCGTACACCTTCCAGCGCTTTCAGGCTGACCTCGCGCATGATTCGAACAAAATCCTGCATGTAGGGCTTGTGGGCGTGTGAAGCCACCATGGCCGCATGGAGCTCGGCCTGAAGCCCTTTGGACCCGAGCTTCAACTGGGTGACGTATTGTCGATCCACGTAAGGTTTGACCGCCCAGCGCGGCAAAGCAGAAACACCCCGTTTGCTGGCGACCAGTTGCAGAAGCGCCACCGTCAGTTCACTGCTGCGCCGGTGCGGCCGAACGTTGGCAGGATGCAGAAAGTGCCGCAACACATCCAGCATGTCGTCGGGCACGGGGTAAGTGATCAAGACCTCGTCTGCAAAGTCAGCAGGTTCAAGCCAGGGTTTGGCAGCCAGAGGGGACTCATTGGCGACCACGCCCACAATTTCATAGGCAAAAAGAGGTTCAAAAGCAACGCCCTGCTCGGCCTGCGCCTCGGACACAATGGCGAGTTCAGCCTCTCCACGGTGCAATAAACCCACCGGGTCTGCGTGAAATCCTGACACGATGTCCAGCTCGACCTCGGGCCACCGCTCCCGATAGACGTCCATGGAAGGCATCAACCAGTCAAAACAGGTGTGGCATTCAACCGCGATGCGCAGCGGCCCGCTACCACCCACACGCATCTTTTGAATGTTCAGTTCAACACGATCCACTTCGGGCAGTACTTGCCTGGCCAGCGTCAACAGCTGCATGCCCAGGGGCGTGAATCGGGTGCCGCCTGCGCTTCGATTCAAAAGTGCATCGTCGAAGTGATCCTCCAGCGCCTTGATTTGATGAGAAACCGCCGATTGAGTGAGGTGCAGCAGATCCGCGGCACGCGACAAACCCCCCGTTTGATCAATGGCCAGCAGGGTGCGCAAGTGACGCAGTTCAAGTATGGATTTAGACATGAATGAAATTCATTAAAATTAGGAAAAATATTCGTTTGAATAATACCCATGAGATCGCCATGATGACAAGCCTCAACTTTGAAGCGGACACAACTCATCATGATCAAGACACACATTGCGGGTTACCCAAGAATTGGCGCGCAACGCGAGCTGAAATTTGCATTGGAAAAACACTGGCGAGGTGAAATCAGCCAGCGCGAATTGTTGGACACGGCGACAGCGCTGCGTCTGGCCCATTGGCAAACACAGATCGATCAAGGCCTGGACTTTATTACTGTCGGTGATTTCAGCCTGTATGACCACGTGGCCGACCACATCGCCCTGTTCGGCTGTATTCCACCGCGATTCAGGCATGAAGAGGGTTCGCCACTGGACAACTACTTCCACATGGTGCGCGGCAAGCGACCCAAAGCCAGCCAATGCGCCTGCCACGCAGACACCTTTGCCCTGGAAATGACCAAATGGTTCGACACCAACTACCACTACATGGTGCCGGAATTTGACGATGAAACCCGTTTTAACCTGCATGCGGAGGCCCTGCTGGACCAGTTGGCTCAGGCAAAGTTGCTGCAGCACCCAATCAAGATCACCCTGATCGGGCCGATCACATTGCTGTTGCTGGGCAAAAGCAAACAGCCGGATTTTGAGCCTCTGAACCTTCTTGATGCCCTTGTGGACCAGTACACAACACTGCTTGGCCAGCTGAAGCAAGCCGGCGCCCAGTGGGTGCAACTGGACGAACCCGTGTTGGGGCTTGACCTGCCTGCAAGCACGTTGGCGCTGTTTGATTCAACGTACAACAGCCTGAAACGGGGTGGTTTACCCATCTTGCTGGGCACGTATTTTTCAGAACTGGAGGGCCACATTAGCCAGGCGTGCAAATTACCGGTGGATGGCTTGCACCTGGACTGCGTGCGGGGCCTGAAAGACCTGCCCGCCGTGCTGGATTGGTTGCCGAACTACAAGGTGTTGTCGCTGGGCCTCGTCGATGGTCGCAACATCTGGAAAACGGATCTGGAACAGGCTTTGAAACACGTCACGGCGGCATTTGATTCAGGCAAAAATGAGGTGTGGTTGTCCAGCAATTGCAGCCTTTTGCATTGCCCTTACACCTTGGCCGATGACACTGGGGTGTTGCCCGCCGTGCGCAACTGGCTGAGTGGTGCCATTGAAAAACTGGGTGAAATCGAGCTGCTTAAACAGGCTGCCAACGCCCTGTTGCATGGCAAGGCGCTGAGCACTGAAACAGCAACGGCACTGGCCAGACACCAGGCCGCAGTGGCCGAACGACATTCGAGCAACTGGGTGCACAAACCGGCAGTCAAGGCGCGGGTGAAGGCCACTGAAGGGCTGTCGTTTTCCAGACAAAGTCCTTTCAAGGTCAGACGGGCCGTGCAACAACAGCGCTTCAACCTGCCCGCTTTTCCCACCACCACAATTGGATCTTTCCCACAAACGGCAGACATTCGGGCACTGCGCAAACGCTTGAAGGCTGGCCTGATCGACCAGAACGCCTATGACACTGAGATTCGCAACGCCATCGCAGACTGCATTCAAAAACAGGAAGTGCTGGGGCTGGATGTGCTGGTGCATGGCGAACCGGAACGCAATGACATGGTGGAATTTTTCGGTGAACGACTGGACGGATTTGCATTCTCCGCCAACGGATGGGTTCAATCTTACGGGTCGAGGTGCGTGAAACCGCCCATTCTGTACGGCGATGTAAGCCGCCCTGCCCCCATGACCGTGGACACCAGCGTGTTTGCCCAAAGCTTGAGCAAGCGACCCGTGAAGGGCATGCTGACTGGCCCGGTGACCATTTTGCAGTGGAGCTTTGTGCGTGACGACCAGGCAAGGTCAGAGACTGCGAAGCAAATTGCCTTGGCGATCGCCGACGAAGTGATCGATCTGGAATGCGCAGGCATTGGCATGATCCAGATCGACGAGCCCGCCTACCGTGAAGGTCTGCCTTTGCGAAAAAAAGACCAAGCGGCCTACCTGGATTGGGCAACGCTGGCCTTCCGAATCAGTGCCTGTGGGGTCAAAGACGAAACGCAAATTCACACGCACATGTGTTACGCCGAATTCAATGACATCTTGCCGAATATTGCAGCCATGGACGCCGATGTAATCACCATCGAAACCAGTCGGTCTGACATGGAATTGCTTCGCGGATTTGGTGAATTCAGTTACCCCAATGACATAGGGCCTGGCGTGTACGACATTCATTCACCACGCGTACCAGCAGTGGGCGAATTGGTTCGATTGATGCAAAAGGCGGCTGAGGTGATCGATCCCGCTCAACTCTGGATCAATCCGGACTGTGGCCTCAAAACCCGAGGCTGGCCCGAGACACTGGAGGCCCTGCATGTGATGATGCAGGCTGCCAAGACGCTTCGAACACTTCACCAGAATGTAAAACTTTGCGCATAAATGACTTGCGGGCCAGTTGAAATGCCTGTGTCCAAGTAAAAATAGAGCCCATAATCATTCGGCCTATTTCTGGAGACAACATGCAACAGGATTCAATCGTCATTGTGGGTGCAGCAAGAACGCCGATGGGTGGCTTTCAAGGGGCGCTGTCGGCCCTTTCCACCCCGGAGCTTGGCGCACATGCCATACAACAGGCATTGCTGAGAACGGGCAATGGCTTGCTGCCCGAACATCTTGAAGAAGTCATCATGGGATGCGTGCTGCCCGCAGGGCTTGGGCAAGCCCCTGCCCGACAGGCAGCACTGGCTGCCGGCTTGCCGCTGGACAGCGCCTGCACCACAGTCAACAAGATGTGCGGGTCTGGCATGAAAGCGGTGATGCTGGCTCACGATGCCTTGCGTGCAGGCAGTGCCAACGTGGCCGTGGCGGGCGGCATGGAAAGCATGAGCAATGCCCCTTACTTGTTGCCGAAAGCCCGTGCGGGCCTGCGCATGGGGCATGGGCAGGTGCTGGACCACATGTTTCTGGACGGTCTGGAGGACGCCTATGAAAAGGGACGCCTGATGGGCACTTTTGCCCAAGACTGCGCAGACGCTTATGAATTCAGCCGTCAGGCCCAGGACGAATTTGCGCTGCGGTCGCTGGCGCGCGCCAAAGGGGCCATTGAAGACGGTTCGTTTGATTGGGAGGTGGCGCCCATTGAAGTGCCAGCAAAAGGCAGCAGCAAACAGGTTGCGCACGATGAACAGCCATTGAAGGCAGACCCTGCCAAAATTCCTGCTTTGAAACCCGCATTCAGACCAGGCACCGGCACGGTGACAGCGGCCAACAGCTCATCCATTTCAGACGGGGCGGCTGCCCTCGTGTTGATGCATGAATCGCAAGCCAACAAAATGGGCATACAGCCCTTGGCCCGAATTCTGGGACACGCCAGCCACGCCCAAAAGCCCAGCTTGTTTACCACTGCGCCTGTAGGCGCCATCCAGAAGCTGCTGACCAAAACCGGTTTGAATGTGGGGGCGGTGGACCTGTTTGAAATCAACGAGGCCTTTGCCGTGGTGACCATGGCTGCCATGGTTGAACTCAGCTTGCCTGCAGACATTGTGAACATCCACGGTGGAGCCTGCGCTTTGGGGCATCCGATCGGTGCCAGTGGCGCGCGAATTCTGTGCACTTTGATGGGTGCCCTGAAAAAAACGGGTGGCAAGCTCGGCGTGGCCAGCCTGTGCATCGGGGGTGGCGAGGCCACTGCCATGGCCATCGAAATGCTCTGACCCTTCAAAGCCCACCATGCTGAGTGTTGTCTATTTTCTGCTGGCGGCTGCCATCGCCGTACCCCTGTTCAAAAGACTGGGGCTGGGTGCCATTTTGGGTTACCTGGCTGCGGGTGTCGTAATCGGACCTGCGGTTTTGGGGCTGATCAATGATCCGGAAAATGTGCTGCACTTTTCTGAAATTGGCGTGATCTTGCTGCTGTTTGTCATTGGTCTCGAACTGGAGCCCGCCAAATTGTGGGCAATGCGTGCGCAGGTGCTCTTGCTGGGTGGCGGGCAGTTGTTGTTGACAGCAGCCATCAGCTACCTGGTGCTGGCAAAAGGCTTTGGCATGGGCAGCAACAGTGCGCTGGTGGTGTCCATGGCACTGGCCTTGTCTTCCACGGCATTTGCGGTGCAGTTGATGGCCGACAAGGGCATGATGGGCAACGAGGACGGCCGTCGCGGTTTTTCCATTTTGCTGTTTCAAGACCTGGCGGTTGTGCCCATTCTTTTTGTGGTTCAAGCCCTGAGCCCCATGGCCGACAAGCCAGATGCCCTACCCTGGTGGATTGCGCCGGCGGCTGTCACCCTCTTGGTGGTGTTTGCCCGGTTCTTGATCAACCCCGCCCTGAACTTCATGTCGCGCTATGGCGGCGCTGAAATCATGACGGTGGTGGCACTGCTGATTGTGATGGGCGCAGCCGTGCTGATGGACTCGGCTGGCTTGTCCATGGGCCTTGGCGCTTTTTTGGCGGGCATGATGCTGGCCAACTCCACTTTCCGCCATCAACTGGAAGCCGATGTTGAACCCTTCAAGGGACTCAGCCTCGGCCTGTTTTTCATTTCAATCGGCATGACCTTGAACCTGGGGCTTTTGCGGACCGAGCCAATGACGGTCATGGCGGGCACCTTGGGTTTGATGGCGCTGAAGGCGGCCGTAGTGGCGGCATTGGTCATGTTGGCCCGCGTGCCGTGGTCGCGTGCGCTGATGCTGGGCCTGATGCTCAGCCAGGGCGGTGAATTTGGTTTCGTGATCATGTCGCAGGCTTTGTCGGACAAACTGCTGGATGCACACGTGGCCGGCCTTGTGAACCTGGTGGTTGGCCTTTCCATGGCACTGACTTCCCCTGTGGTGATCTGGGCCGAGCGACGCATGGACAAAAAGGCCTTGAAAACACCTGAAAAGGAAAGCCGCTTTGAGGAAAAATCGCCTGAAGTGCTGATTCTTGGATTTGGCCGGTTTGGCCAGGTGACGGGCCGTATTCTGGCGGCCAATCACATTCCATTTACGGCGCTGGACAAAGACGCTGACCACATTGAGTTTGTTCGACGATTTGGCAACAAGGTGTTTTATGGCGACGCGGCAAGGCGCGAGATCATGGAGGCGGCCGGGCTTTCGCGAGCGCGCATTGTGGTGGTGGCCATTGATGAACCCATGATTGCCCTGAACGTGGTGGAATACGTAACCCACAACTACCCCAAGATTACCTTGATCGCAAGAGCCCACAACCGCGCTGATTACATCAAGCTGAAAGCCAGTGGCGCGAAGGTGGTGATCCGTGAAGTGTTTGCTGGCGCACTGGAAGCGGCCACCGAAACGCTGGTTGCGCTGGGCTTCAGCGACAGCCAGGCGCTGTCAGCCGCCAATTTGTTTGAGCAACACGATCGGAAATTGCTGGAAAAGCAGGCCAAGGCCGGTGAAGACCCTGATAAGCTGATTCAGATTGGCCTGACCGGTCGACAAGAGCTCGAAGAGCTGTTCCGCAAGGACCAGCAGCCTGATTGAATGCCATGAGAAAGCCACCCCGCCATGATTGCTGAATTTGTGTCCGTGCTGCAGGTGCTACAACCTGCTGGTGAAAAACTGTTCGACTTTCTCGAAACCCGAACCGGCCGTTTTCTGCTGTCGATTCTGTTTGTGGTTGCAGCCGTCTTTGTCAATCGTTTGATGAAATGGCAGCTTCAGCGTCAGGGGCAGGCGCACCCGAATGACACACCCATGCGCGCAAAGTGGGTACGACGAAACAACCTGGTCTGGATATTCACTTTCCTGCTGATCACCGCAGTGTGGTCGAACCAGATCAAAAGCTTTTTGTATTCGATTGCTGCCGTGGCGGGTGCCATGCTGGTGGTCAGCAAAGACCTGATTTTGTGCCTGTGGGGCGCATTGATTATTTCACTGAACAAGAGCCTGCGAATCGGCAGCACCATTGAGGTGGGCAAATACACGGGCCAACTGGTCAACACAGGCTTTCTGACCTTTGAACTGGCTGAAATCGGGCCTTCCAAGAAGCAGACCGGGCGTCTCTTGCAATTGCCCAACTCGATTGTGTTCACCGAAGGAATTCGCAACCTGTCCACCTATGGCACTTATGGCATTCATCTGATTGATTTCAATTTTGACAAGACGGTGAACCTTGATGCGGCTGAAAAACTCGCCCTTCGGCTTGCCTCAGAAAGCGGCAAAATGTGGCTTGAAAATGCAGAGGCGCATTTTTCAATGCTGGAGCGGAACAATTTTGTGGATTTGCCAAAGGCCCGTCCCGAGGTGTTCTGGGCCAGTGTAGATGACAAGTGCCTGCGCATGACACTCCGACTGGCCTGCCCCTTGAGCAAACGTGGCCAGGTCGAAAAAGCAATCGTAAAGCGCTTCTGGATTGAATACCTGCAACAACCCCACCCCGAAGCGCACGATGACGACGCAGAAAACCTGCATCTGGATTGATCAATCGTCCAGCTGATAACGCGCCAGAAGGCGACTTTGCTGGGGAGATCCTTCCAACACCTCCACCACGCTGCGTTTGTACAGAAAAAGATCGGGGTCAATTGCGGGGGATATGAAAAAGCCCTGGGCATAGTCGACTTCAATTTCACCCAGCAGCCCGAGGGTGTGTTCATCTTCAACCCATTCAGCCACGCATTTGCAACCCAGGTCTTGAGACAGTGCGCTGATTGCACGCGCCACGGCCAGGCTTTCTGTGCCTTGGGCAATTTGTTGAATAATGGAGCCATCGATCTTGATGACGTCGGCATGCAGATCGATGGCGTATCTGAAGTTGCTGTAACCCGCGCCAAAGTCGTCCAGTGCAATGCGCACACCCAAGGCGCGAACTCGGTATATAAAATCTTGCACTGCCTTAAGGTTCACGACTGCGCCGACTTCCGTGATTTCAAGGCAAACTTTGCGTGCAACGCCTCTGTGCGCATTGATCAAAGCAATGGTGTCTTCGAGAAAAAACTCGTCGTTCAGGGAATTGGGTGAGACATTCACAGCCACTGCATCCAAGTGCTGCAGCGCTTCCAGATTCCGCTCCAGATACGAAATGGTGGTGTTGAGCACCCATGAGTCGAGCAAGGCGGTTTGCCCCGCCTGAACACAGGCGTCAATCAGATAACCAGCCGACTTCAGCACCCCGTCATCGCCACGGATACGCAGCAAGGATTCTGCATAAAGGTGTCCGTCTGGGCGCTCCAGTGAAAGAATGGGCTGCCAGGCCATGCACAATTGACGAGGCAACTCTTGCAGACCGAGACGCCCCACTGCACGCGCCCTGTCCAGAAATTGCAAGGTCTGATCGACCGAGAACTCTTGGTGATCCATGTGGGGTTTGGATTTGGCGATGATTTTGGATTCACGCACGGTTTCATCCAGCGCGTCCAGCATGTCATTCATTTCGGCGTGGCCGTCAAAATGCACCTTGCAGGTCACCATGTCAATCATGACTTGTCTGTTGTCAATCCAGAACGGACTGCTTTTGAGCCGTGTGCGAAATCGCTCAAATGCTTCAGCAGCGTCTTGAGCTTGATCGTCACTGACCAGCACCACAAATTGATCGATGTGTAGCCGACACAAATCGGCAAATGCACACATGTAACGATACAGCTCGGTGTACAAGGCTTTTAGGACACGATCAGAAAAGCTGAGCCCATACGCAAGAATCACATGACGAAAACGCTTGACGTCCAGGTGATACAACTGCAGATGGTCCACGCCTTTGTCCAACTTCAACTGAATGGCCCACTCAAGCCCACGTCGATTCAGGGCACCGGTCAAGTCATCGTGTGTGGCCTGATGGTGCAAGGCCAGTTCGCGGTCTTTTCTGCTGGTGAAGTCACTGACCACACCCACCATGTCTTCACTTTCGCAGCTCCAGATCAACTCGAACCATCGCACCTGCCCAGATCCCAAACCAACCCGGATTTCCTCCCGATTGATGGATTGGGCACCCGTGTCTTTTTCCCGAAGTGCCTTGATGGCCGGCTTTTTGAGAAAGTCGAAAAAAGGTTCTCCTTTGTCTTGAAGAAACTCGTTCTCAAAATGCCGATTGTATTCAATGAAATTGCCTTGAGAATCAGCCACAAACATGGCTGCCGGTGCAATGCTGAAGACATTGACCAAGCGCTCATGCATTTTCTCCATGTTTCTGGCAGCCAGCTCGCGCTGTGTCTGCGTGTTTCGCACATATTCCATCAGTGACACTGCGGTCATTGCGCTTGCCAGCAACGTGACTGTAAGCGGTTAAAGCAAAAATGGGCAAGGCATGACTGTCAAAATGGGTACGAATTCGACAGGCGGCCTGAACACCATCCACATAGGGCATGTGAATGTCCATTAATACAAAGTCATAACGGTTCAATGGATTAAGCGCCATGGAGGTGGCTTCAGCGCCATTGGATGCGCAGTCGACGATGGCCCCGAACGATTGCAGCGAACTGGCGGTCAGATCCCGCAAGCAGTCCGTGTCTTCAACCAGCAGCACACGCATGCCCCGCAAAGCCGCTTCAATTTGATGGGCCTGGGCGTTGCCCTCGCCTTGTGCGTCTTCAGGTGTGGTTCTAAACCACTGTAGGAAAATCTGCAGCGCCGTGGCAGGCTTGAACAAGTAGTCAGAGATGCCTGCTTCCATCAGCTGGCGCAGACTGCGGCTTTGATCAGAAAACCCAACTAGCCCGAGACTGCGGCGAAATGCACGGAGCTGTTTGTCGACTGAGCCTTGCCGGCCAAGACCCTCGAAGGTGAGGTGAGAAACGATGACAATCAGATCCAGCACCAAGGTGGGGTCTGAGAGCTCATCTTCGCAGCTGGCAAAGCATTCTGCCAGCGTTACAAATCGGTGAACCGCGAAATAAGCGACTCCAATCGTTCTGGCTATGATTTCGCATTCGATGGTGTCTGCAGCCACCACAATCAGGATCTTAGTCTGTTCTGGCGACACCATCACGTCGGGCACAACGGCGCTGTGCTGCAGACACTGAACGGGAATAACGACCTCAGCCTGAGTGCCATTGCCCTGGCTTCGGTTGGACAGAGCAATCCGCCCGTTCATCAGGTCGACAAGCTGTTTGCAGATGCTCAAACCCAGGCCAAAACCACCATACCGGGCATGGCTTTGATCCGATTGCTGAATGTGCGCGGCGAACAGCTTTTCGAGTTGAGGCTCGGTAATGCCTTTTCCAGTGTCCACGATGCGGAAGGTCACTTCACCATGACTGTCATCCACCAAGTGCTGGTGTACGGAAAGCCACACCGACCCGGTGTCTGTAAACTTGATTGAATTGCTCAGTAGATTGATCAATACCTGTTTAACCCGAAGCGGATCCAGACACACCCAATCGGATTGAAACAGGGGTGCCTCAAGATAAAAGGCCAGCCCTTTTCGCTCTGCGCTGAGGGCCAATATCTGGGCAACTTCAGCGATCAATGCAGACATGGAGACTTTTTGCGGCTGCAAGTTCATCTTGCCCGCGAACAAACGCGATGAATCCAGCATGTTGTTCAGGTTGCCGATGAGTTGATCCGTCACCTCGCGGGCTTTTTGCAAAAGACGGGCCGAAGGCCCCGTTGACAATCTCAAGGTGGACTCAATGTAGGCCAAAACACCGGTCAATGGCGTTTTAAGTTCATGTGCAACCACTGCCAGAAATGCCTGCTGCTCTTCCAGACCCCGGGCTTGACCCGAGGGCGACGGTGGATCACCCTGGGACGGAGGGGATGCCTCTTCAGGGCATGGCTCCTCAAGAGCGGTCGAATTTTCCATGGGCTCAGACCAATACGCGAAGCGTCGAAAGCTTGCTATTGCTATTGCAATTGCGGCCACGGCACCAAGCAGCAGCTGCTTCAGAGAGATCAAATAGGCTTCAAGGCTGCTTTGAAGTGTGTTTTCAAATACAATACGTTGAGAAAATGAAGAATACGTTTTGTAATTTAAAATGTCTTTCTCGAGTTGAATTGTTTTGACGGTGAAAAAACAATAGAAGGCGACAAGTAAAACAACCACCAAAATCAATTCCAATATCTGCCTTATTTGTTTTTTTTGTAATTTGGGGATACAAACCCTTTTAAATGGAAAATGTAAATCCATAAAACCACCTTGGCGCAACGACTTCACAAAATATTGCATTTTGAGAAAATATTATTTCCCCCTCCTGGGGGTATATTCCGTTCTGCTAATACAAAATGAATTTTTAATAAACAACTGGCAAGCTTTGTGGCAATAACCATTAAAATGTTCCAATTGAAAAAATAACAAAACAATCTTTTTATACCGGAGACTGAAATGAAAAATAAAAAATTTGATTTTGTCGTATTTGGTGCAAGCAGTTTTGTCGGAAAAATTTTGACTGCTTATCTGGTTCGACAATACGGCCAATCAAACGACTTCAAATGGGCCATCGCAGGTCGGTCGCTGGACAAACTGGAGGCGCTGAAATCTGAATTGAATGCGGCTAACCTGCCCGCACTGAAGATCAACGCCTCTTCAGAGGCGGATTTAAAGTTGCTGTGCGAGCAAACGCGAGCGGTGGCCTCGACGGTCGGCCCTTACGCGCTGTATGGCAATGGCTTGGTTAAGGCATGCGCACAAAATGGGGTGGACTATTGCGATTTGACGGGTGAGGTACAATGGATCGCCGGAATGATTGAGGCCCATGAGGATGAGGCCAAACGCAGCGGCGCAAAAATTGTACATTGCTGCGGATTTGATTCCATTCCATCGGACCTGGGTGTGCAATACCTGCAGGAGCAGGCGGTCAGCCAATTTGACACGCCCTGCCAACAGATCAAGATGCGCGTCAGGCGCTTGAAAGGCGAATTTTCAGGTGGTACGTTGGCCAGCTTAATCAACGTTGCGCACGAACTCAGCAAAGACCGCAGCTTGGCCAAGAAAATGTCAAACCCCTACTATATCTGCCCCGAGAAGCTGCCTACTCGCCAACCCAATGTGAAATTTGCAGAATATGACGACACGGCACAGTCCTGGCTCGCGCCATTTGTCATGGCGGGTATCAACACCCGCGTGGTTCATCGCAGCAATGCGCTACTGAATTACGCTTACGGCAAAGAATTCAAATACGACGAGGCCATGATGACCGGGAATGGCACCAAGGGCCGCTTGATGGCCACCACCATGGCGCTGGGCATGGGTGCATTTTTGGCTGGCGTTGTCATTCCTCCGACTCGTTGGGCCCTTGAGCGCTTTGTGATTCCCAAACCCGGTGAAGGCCCCTCGCCCAAAGCCCAGGAAAGGGGTCATTACGATTTGCGTTTTTATGGGCAAACCGCCAGTGGCAAGCAGATTCAAGCCAAAGTGACAGGTGACCGGGATCCTGGTTACGGATCTACAGGCAAAATGCTGGGTGAAGCGGTTGTTTGCCTGGCCATGGACATGCAAGACAAACCAGGCGGTTTTTGGACGCCCGCGTCACTGATGGGTTCAAATCTCAGAACTAGGCTTGAAAAGCACGCCGGTCTAAGCTTTCAGATCGTGACCTAAGCCGTTAAACTGATGTGGTCTAAACGATTAACAAGACTGGGCGCTCTGAATGATAAAGGCATACAAATCAGGCAGCATTACAACACAAGTGCTGCTTGGTACGGGTCTCTGCCTGTTCGTACTCGCCATCTTGACTGGGGTATGGGGACGGTCGTATCTGCACCAAAAGGCGCTTAGCCAGTTTGGAGAGTCGGCCCAGGAATCAGCGACTCGTACCGCGAGTAACATCAACAAACAACTGCAGATCAGACTGCAAGACGTGACCAACAAGGCGGCAATAGCCGGCCTTCTACAAGAAAAAGACCCGGATGCACAAAACCGTCTGATTGAAATTATGCAAGCCAACTTCCCCAGTTACATGTGGATCGGCATTACTGATTTAAATGGTGTGGTTAAGTATTCGTCCCACAACATGCTGCTGGGCAGGAAGGTCTCACAGCGTGAATGGTTTATCAAAGGTTTACACAAACCGACAGTAGTCGACAAACATGAAGCGGCGCTGCTGGCTGATCTTTTGCCACCAAAGGCATCAGGTAAATATCAATTTGTCGATTTTTCTGCGCCCATTTTAGACCGCAATGGAAGTACCACGGGCGTCTTCGCCGTCCATCTGGACTGGGAGTGGATCAAACGCGAGATTGCGAACTCGGCGAAAAGCAGACTGGACAATCGGCACTTGTTTATTTTAGGTCAGGATGGTTTGCCTCGCTTCGCATCGGACGATTCACCCGATTTCACAGCAGTGTTGACCAAGTGGTCAGCAAGCCAGGTTTTTCGAAGAGCAAGGGATGGTGAGACTGGCTGGAGCCTGGAGCGCACGAGTACAGAGCCTTACTTACTTGCATTTGCTCCAATGGACTACGAGAAGGACAAGAACCTGTTGAATTGGGTGACTGTGACCATTCGCACCACAGACGCATTAAACCGCACACTCGACCCTTCAATCGCCCTGGCTCTTGGCACGCTGGTTGCAGGTATTTTCATCACCCTGGCACTGGTTTATATTTTCAGTCTCAAAGTGTCTCACTCAGCCAGCAGGTTTCTTGCGGTTATTCAAGGCGGAAACCACGCAGAACAAGAAGAAGCCCTATCTGCTCTTCCAACCGAGGTCACAGGCACTGCCAAGAAGATTCAACAATTGTTGCAGGATCTTTCTGACAAAAACGAGTCTCTTAAGCTCTCTTTGGAAGAAATTCAGCGGCAGTCTTGGCTAGCCTCGTCATTGATTGAGCAAGCTCCATTGCGAATCGCGATGTTGGACCGAAACATGGTCTATATTGCGGCGTCTGAATTATGGCGTACAGAGTTTGGACTTCCCGTGGGCCCAGTTTTCACGTTGGCCTTCAGTAAGACTGACCACTACATGCCACAAAGCTGGAAGGCCGCCTCAGAAGTGTTACGCAGCGGATACGCATTGCGCGGTAATTTTGAAAAAGTGACGAATCCAGCAGGCGAAGTGAAATGGCTGAATTGGGTGATTGCACCTTGGGCCTTATCCACTGGGCAAACCGGTGGGGTGATTGTCATTGCCACCGATGTGACTGAATTGCATGAAAGCGAACAAAAGCTGGCTGAAAGTGAAGAGCGATTCACATTGGCGATGGAAGGCTCTAGGGACGGACTTTGGGACTGGAACCTCGAGAAAAACGAAGTTTATTACTCTCCCGCCTGGAAGCAGATGCTGGGCTACGAAGACCATGAGTTGCCCAATGCATTTGCAACCTGGGAAACACTGACCGACCCTGATGATTTGCAACAGGCCAAAGGCAGGCTGGAGAAGGTGCTGAACGACACGTCGGCAGAATCCTTTGTGGCCGAGTTCAGGATGCGCTCCAAATCCGGCAAACCCGTTCACGTGCTAAGCCGTGCCCTGGTGATGCGCGATCAACATGGGCGGGCGATTCGGGTTGTGGGTACTCACATCAACCAGACCGAACAGCGGGAAATGGAAGAAAGGGTTCGTCTGGCTTCGATCACCGCGCAAGCCGAGCGAGAGTCCAATTCCGCGAAAAGCCGTTTCCTGGCCACCATCAGCCACGAAATACGAACACCGCTAAACGGGGTGATCGGTTACGCAAGGCTGTTGTACGAGGATCTGCCAGATGGGCAGGCCAAAGAAAACGCGGAAAGCCTTTTGGAAACCGCAGAAAACCTGACTGTGATTCTCAACGACATTCTGGATTATTCGAAGATCGAGGCCGGTCAACTTCAAATTGAAAAGGCCCCCTTCCATCTGAATCAGTTGTTCAACAGCGCCCAGATTTTTCAATTGACTTGCGTGGCCAAAGGAATCGGCTTTGGCACCCACAACCTGTGCAATGATGGCCCAGTGGTGCTTGGCGATTTGGCAAGGCTTAGGCAGATTGTGCAGAACCTGGTCTCGAACGCCATCAAGTTCACCCAAAAAGGTCGAATTGACCTGAGTATATCCAGCAAGCGCGTGAGTGCAGGCCGACTGATGTTGCAAATCTCTGTATCAGACACAGGTGCGGGCATCTCCAAAGAACAGCAAGCCAAACTGTTCAAGCCCTTCTCTCAGGTCAACAACACGCGTGACCAACGTTTGGGGGGCACAGGCCTCGGTCTGTCCATCGTCAAATCCCTGGTTAAAAGCATGGGGGGCGAGGTTGAGCTGGAGTCGGAGTTGGGCGTGGGGTCTACCTTCCGATGCCTGATCCCCGTGGAAGAAGTGCGGGCCAATTCGGATCAACCCAAAATTGCCCTGGTGGCAGCGCACTCCATGCGTGTGCTTCTGGCAGACGATTCGGCCCTGAACCTGAAGCTCATCAAGACCTTTTTGGAACGCGCCGGTCATGAAGTGACCACCGCCCGCGATGGTCAGAGGGCGCTGGATCTGGCGCTGGGAAGTGAATATGATTTTATTCTTCTGGACGTCAACATGCCCATGTTGTCTGGCTACGAAGTGGTGCAGCAAATACGAACGACTGCCGGGCCCAATCAGTACTGTGAGATCGCAGCCATCACTGGTTTTGCCTATGAAGAGGATGTGTCCAAGGCGAAACAGGCCGGGTTCAACTACCACTTTGCCAAACCACTGCAATTTGATTCGCTGTTGAATCAACTGGCCATCAGCAGCCAGGAATCTGCATCGGGCTACAAACGGGAAAAGCAGAACTCCAATTAAGAGGCAGCCTCTCCCGGTTCTGCCTCAGTGACGAACATTGTAGTCAAAAGCGAAATCGTAAGTGTCGCCCTCTAGCTTGATTTGCATATTCAAGTGCTGCATGTCGCTGGCGGACAGTTTGTTACCCAAAGTCACCTCCCCTGAGTACTGGTCACCGGGGTTTAGCACTTTTTCACGAAGGGCGTATTTGTGTAGATGGTCCAGATCGGCCAAGGCAATCTGGATGTCCAGCGAGTCGCCCGAGTCTTCAAAGACAGGCTGCAAGTGAAAGGGCCTGCCATACCCGTACTGAAAAGAAATGGGCATTCGAAAACCGTAATTGTAGAAAGACAAACGATTTTTGATGTCTTCATACTGCTGCTCGTAACTCAATACCCGACCGGGCTGGCCATTGAACGTGACCTCGATGTTGCTGGTTGAAAACGCAAAAGGCGTGTCACCCAGATTTTTGACCGTGACCAAAAACCGGGGACTTTCAAACTGATTGATTGCAAATTTGACAGGCACCACTGCAATCCGGTTTTTGTGGGTTACTACCAAGCCATCGTTATTGGCCTGCACGGCCGCCTGTTTACTTTCAGCCACCAATGGCGTGACATCGTAAATGGAAGCGCATCCGCCCAACAACACTGGCAACACAAAAAACAGACTCTTCAACCGCATTTCAAACCCCTGCTTGATGAAAACCGGGCAGGAAGGAACAACCCTGCCCTGACGTTTCATTTTACGACAATTCACACAGCCGGTTGTGGGGTTTTCAACATGCCACATGCACGCAGCAACAGGTTTGCCAAAAGGCCTGCGGCAGCCAGACAAAGCACAATCAGTGCACCCGCGGGAAGGTCAAACAGCGCGGAAGCCAAAAGGCCCACAGCATAAGCCACAGCGCCGATGGCATATCCACCCCACAACTGGGCACGCGCAGGCCAAAGCCGCACAGCAATGGCCGGCACGATCAGGCTTGAAAACACAAGGTAAACACCAACCAGTTGCACGGAAAGGGTGACCGCCAATGCAAACAGCACATAAAAGCCCACTCGCCCCATCCGCTCTCGAAACCCGAACCAGACAGACAGCACAAACACACCAAGCCCGGCGGCTGCCCAAAGCTGTGTGGGGCTGACCCAGAGAATCTGGCCAGCAAGCAAGTCTTTCAAGTGTTCGCCGCCATGCGGATTGTTCGACAACATCAAGATGCCAGCGCTGGCGGCCAGGACAAACAGCACGCCAATCAGCGCCTCTTGCACCTCAGGCCATTTCTTCTCGGTCCAGGTCAGCAACAGTGCGCCCAGCATGGCCGCAGACACGGCCGCCACCTGCACCTTGAGACCCTGTGGTTCCCAACCAAAGGCGTCGGCGGTAATGACACCCAGTGCTGCAATTTGGGCCACAGCCAGATCGATGAACACGATACCGCGCTTAAGCACTTGCTGGCCAAGCGGCACGTGGGTGGCCAACACCAACAATCCCGCTATGGCGGCGGGGCCAATGATAATCCAGCTCACAGAGTCCCAATGCATGGTCAGGCCCCCTTCTTCAAAGCCGCCAGCAGGCGGGCAATGGTGTCGTCGAAAAAGCTGTAGAGATCGCCCGACGCAGGGGTTCCACCCACCGTGAAAGGCAGTTCCACAGCCGGAATATGCGCATGGTCTGACAGCCATTTCGAGGGGCGATCACTTTGGTAAGCGGCACGAATAACCATCTTCACGGGCTGCTTCTGAATCTGGTTCAGCACATCTTGCAAATGGGCTGCAGTGGGCTCAACGCCGGGCTTGGGCTCCAGTGAGGCAACCTCGGTCATGCCCAACCAGTTTTCCAGGTACGGAAATCCTTTGTGTTGCACCACGATGGGCACACCACGCAGGGGGGCAGCCTCCTTTTCCCATTTGGCGATTGCGGCCGACCATTTGGCCTTGAATGCGTCGTGCCGCTGCTGGTAATAAGCCGCATTGGCTGCGTCCACCTGCTTCAGTTGCTCGGTCAAAGCGTCGGCCACCAAGGCGATGTTGCGCGGGTCGGTCTGGATGTGCGGGTTGCCACCGGGGTGAACATCACCGTCTGCACGATCGAGACGGGTGGGCACTTCCAGCTTTTTGACGAACTGGGCAGCCTCAAAGTAGCCGGGCTTGCCGGGTTGGGTCTTTTGGTTGCCCGATTGGCGCAACACCACAGGCAACCATCCAATTTCAAGTTCAGAACCGGTACACACCAGCAAATCGGCGCGTCGCAAATGGGCCACCAAGCTGGGTTTGGCCTCAATGTGATGCACATCCTGCAGCGCGTTGGTGGCAGAAAAGACACTGGCTTTGTCGCCTGCCAGTTCTTGCGACAATGCGGCCCATTCCGGTTCACAGGCAAACACATTCAACGCGGCATGGGCGCAATTGACACTGACCACCAGCGCAAGGCCTGCCAGTGCCTGATAAATTGTTTTCATTGTCAACTCCTTAGTAGGCGTGGGCACCGTGGGCGCCCAGGCTCATTTGATATTGAATCAAAACCTGATTGTCGGCTTTGGTCTGGCTGGACTCGTCGCGAGCCAGCTGCAGTCGGATTCGGGCAAACTCACTGGTGGAATAATCAAGCATCCAGCTGATTCGCTTGGGGTTGTAACCATTGAAAGCAAGGCCCGACGTGTTCAATCCGTAGTTCACGCTGCCGCTGTTCAAGCGGTCGTACCGCAAACCTGTGCGCCAACCTTTCAGGAATTGATAAACACCCTGCGTGTACCAGCCCGACTGGGACGAGGAATACGAATCGGTGTTTAACAGACCGTCTTCAGAGCGATGCAAGAACTCGGACTGAAACTTGAAGTTCTGGTCCACTGGATTGCCGTTGGGCGCCCATTTGTACACCAGGTCTGCAATTGCAATCTTGCTGTTGCCCGTGAAGCTGTTGGTGACATCCGCACCCGCTGCATTCACGTCATTTGACATGCGGTTTTCAGGCGAGACCTGCAGGTAGGAAAGCCCGGCACGCCAGCTGCTGGAAATGCCAATGTCGCCACCCACATGCCCGAAAATCGAACCGGCATTGCTGCCGTTTTTGTCGCGCCCGGTGGTGCCAGCAATGCGCCCCCTGCCCGCCTCGGCACCCAATTGCAGAAACAGATCAGTGGGTGCAAGCCACTTCAGCTGCACGCCATCGTCGGCAAATTGATTGCCCAAAAAGGCACGGTAAGCCAAGGGTTGATCCACAAAGTCCCAGGTGTGTGAATGGCGGGAATTCTGATAACCGATGCCTGAATAAAAACGGCCGAATTTCAAAGTGAAATCATTGGGCAATGCGGTGGTTTGCAAAAAGGCTTCTTCAACAGACAGGGTGTTGTCCCCAGTCAGTGAGAGGTTCAGCCCCCCGTAAAAGTAGGGGTCCACATTGGAATAAATGCCGAGCTCAGATTCACCGAGGTTGAAACCGCGAGAGTCTGGCGCCACCTCGCCTGCAGCCTGAAAGCCAGTGATGTGGTATTTCGAGGCATTGCTTCGGTTGGTGTAGGTGCCCGACAGAATCAGCGACACGGCCGGGTTGAAGGCATTGGGATTGTCGCTGCCACCGCCACTGGATGCGGGCGCTGTGGCCACTTGGTCCGCTTTCTGATTGGCAGTTTCTGCTGCGGCAGCAGCCTTTTGCGTGGCCTGTTCGTTTTCTTGTACTTTGGCTTCAAGCGCCTTGATGCGAGCCTCGTACTGCGCCTTCATGGCGTTGAAATCATCCCGCAGTTGTTTCAGATCGGCCTGATCGTCTGCATGGGCAAGCGCTGGCGTTAAAAACGCACAGGCCAACGCGCATGCAATCGCGTTGCGTTTAAACATGAAAATGTCCTCAAACTTGAAAATTGATGATGCAAAAACAGATCAATTCAAGCGAGAACTGGGGGAGCGCGGGATTGGTAATGGGAGACAAAAAGCGGGCTATGGGAAAGCCCTGCCACTGAAAACCACTGTTGAACCGCCTGGGTCGGTGAAAACACCAAGGGCGAGGACCCGACGGCATTGTGCATGCCAGACAAAGCCAGACAGACACCACACACCTTGAGGGTGCTTTTTGTGTGTTGGCTACTGGCTTGCTGCTGCCAATCGGCTGTGTGCTCGAAGACGTGTGTGGCCGACAGTTGCTGGGCAAACGCCAGCAACACCGCCAACAACCACATTTTCCAGCTTCTTTGTGTCATGTCATTCAGTCAGAAAACCAGCGAGTATCTTGCTGGCTTTCTGTGACAGGGTCAAGACAAAAAAGTTTCAGTAACCACGCCTTACAGCTTAATGACGGCCATTTTGTCGTGTGTCATGTCGTGCATGGTGTAGCCAATGCCGCCAACCCCATAGCCAGAGTGTCTGCGGCCTGCAAACGGCATCCAGTCCACGCGGAAGGCAGTGTGGTCATTCACCATCACCGCCGTGGCGTCAATTTCTCGCACGCATTTCATGGCCACATCCAGATGGTTGGTGAACACAGACGCCTGAAAGGCCACGGGCAAACTGTTGGCCAAATGGATGGAATGGTTGATGTCTTCGGTCTCATAGACGCACACCACGGGGCCAAACACCTCCAGTTCACTGACTTTCGCGTCCAGCGCTGGGTTCAGCAACACCGTGGGGGCGTAAGTGGTGTCACTTAACCGATGACCGCCACTTAACACCTTTGCACCGCCCTGCACCGCTTCGTTCACCCAGCTCTCGACACGCGTAACCTCAGCCGGGTTGATCAGGGGGCCACACTGTGTTTTTTCTTCAATGGCGTTGCCCACCACCAAGTGCTTGGCCTCGGTGGCCAACATCTGGGCCAGGCCGCTGCCATGGCCTTTGTGCACATAAATGCGTTGCACGCTAACGCAGACCTGGCCCGAATGGTAGAAGCCACCTTTGACCAGCGCGGGCAGCATGCTTTCCAGATTGGCGGACTCATCGACGATGACCGGGGCCACACCACCGTGTTCAAGCGCGCAACGTGTGCCAGGTGCCAGTTTGCTCTTGAGCATCCAGCCCACTGCGCCTGAACCGATGAAGCTGAAAAAATTCACGCGGGGGTCAGTCACCATTTTTTCGGCCACCGCGCTTTTGCACACCGCAAGCCGGCACCACTCTTCGGGCAAACCGGCCTCATACAACATGTGAACGAAAGCCTGTGCACTCAAGGGCGTCGCACTGGCAGGCTTCACGATGACAGGGCAACCCACTGCCACAGCGGGGCCCACCTGATGGACAATCAAATTCAAGGGATGGTTAAACGCAGACACGGCCACCACCACGCCAATCGGTTCACGCGTGGTGAATGCCAAGCGGCCGGAACCGGCTGCTGTCAGGTCCATTGGAATTTCCTGCCCGGCAAGGTGCGACAGTTCTTTGATGCACAGGCCCACACCATCAATGGCGCGCGCCACTTCAATGCGGGCGTCGATCAGCGGTTTTCCGCCCTCGTTGGCGATTTGAAATGCCAACTCCTCAGCCCTGCCTTTCATCAGCTCGGCCACTTTGTTCAAAATGGCAATCCGCTTGTGCGCTGGCAACCAGCTTTTGCGGTGTTGAAACAGCTTCTGCGCGTCGTTCAGGTATTGATCGATCTGGTCCCAGTTGGTCAAAGACACATGACCGATGGCTTTGCGGTCAAAGGGGTTGACCACTTCCACTTGTTCAGTATTCATAGCAGGCAAACCTTTGCGGCCAATTCGTCAATCAGCACGCGTTTGTTTTCAGAATAGTCAACAGGCACATCGACCAAGTGCACGCCACCCGCCTTGAACGCCTTTTCGAACAAAGGCAGTATTTGTGCGGCACTCTCGACCCGGTGGCCTGTGGCCCCGTAACTTTCAGCGTACTTCACAAAATCCGGATTGCCAAACTGCAGCCCCCAATCTGGAAACCCTGCATGCTCCTGCTTCCAGCGGATCATGCCGTAGCTGCTGTCATTCAGCACAGTGACCACCAGATTCAAACCCAGCCGCACGGCGGTTTCCATTTCCTGGCTATTCATCATGAAACCGCCATCGCCACAAATGGCCATCACGCGCCGATCGGAATACAACATGGCCGCCATCATGGCCGAAGGCAGGCCCGCCCCCATGGTGGCCAATGCATTGTCCAGCAACACCGTGTTGGGTTCGTAGGCTTTGTAATTGCGGGCGTACCAAAGCTTGTAAATGCCGTTGTCCAGCGCAATGATGTCTTTTGCGCCCATGACTTTGCGGGTGTCGGCCACCAAACGCTGGGGAATTACCGGAAAGCGGTTGTCGTCTGCACCTTCCTTGATGTGCAGGTCTACTTCGTCGCGGCAACGCATGAAATAAGTGAAATCGCATTCCAGCTTACGGCCGATCTTCTGGGTCAGGCGCTGAACCGAGCGCGCCACATCACCCACCACCTCGACTTGTGGAAAGTACACCTGATCCACCTGGGCCGAACGGTAATTGACATGAATGACCTTTTTACCGCCCTGGGTCATGAAGAACGGCGGCTTTTCAACCACGTCATGCCCCACATTGATGATCAGGTCAGCCCGCGCAATGGCGCAGTGGAGGTAATCGCCATCAGACAAAGCTGCCGTGCCCAAAAACTGGGGCGAACCTTCATCCACCACGCCTTTGCCCATTTGCGTGTTGAAAAACGGAATGCCCGTGGTCTCAATGAATTCCGACAAGGCAAGCCGGGCTTGCCTGCGGTTGGAGCCTGCACCCAGCAGCACCAAGGGCATGCGCGCGGCGCGTATCATGCTGACCGCCTCGTTCAGGATGGCCTCGTCGGCCACTGCGTAATGGCGCTCATGGCGTGGAATCAGCAGTGCATCGGTGGGTTCGGCAGCAATGTCTTCAGGCAACTCAAGCAACACCGCACCAGGCCGTTCTTCTTCGGCAATGCGGAAGGCCTCACGCACCAGCGAGGGTATGGTGTTGCCATGCACGATCTGCTTGCTCATTTTGCAAATGGGGTCGAACAGGCCCACCACATCGATGATCTGAAACTGCCCCTGTTTGCTTTTCTTGATTGGCTTTTGCCCGGTGATCATGATGAGCGGAAAGGCACCGAGATGCGCATAGGCAGCGGGCGTGGCGAAGTTCGTGGCCCCAGGCCCCAGCGTGGCCATGCAAACACCTGCACGGCCGGTCAGCCGCCCATAGGTGGCGGCCATGAATGCTGCACCTTGCTCGTGCCGCGTCAGCACGAGCTGGATGGACGAGCCGCGAAGGGATTCAACGAGATCGAGATTTTCTTCGCCGGGTACGGCAAAAATGTGTTTGACGCCTTCAGCTTCCAGCGCCTTGACGATGAGGTCTGACGCTTTCATGCCAGTTCCGCTTGTTGCCATGTGTTGTTCTCCGAATGGGCAGCAAGCCAATGACAGCAAGCCCGCGCCGGGTTTGTACGTGAACTGCACTGTTCAGTCTTGCACTATTCGGAGTGAAGGGCAAGTGTTATGCCCGGGCCAGGTAATCCCTCACCACATTCCAGACCGGCGGCGCCTTGCTTTGCAACGCACCTTCACGCACAGAGGCCCAGCCAGCCACCTTCAACACCTGGTCAGCCCCCAATGGCTGGCCCTTGTAGCGCAGGTCATCAATGCGTTTGCCGATGCTTTCATAGGGGCGCACGGTGTAAGTCAAACCGGCAACACGCACCATGTCGCCGCCCTGCTGGTAGTAAGGGTCTGGGTTGAACAGATTGTCGGCCACATCCTCAAGAATGGTCTTGATCATGTCGCCTTTGATGTCGGTCAAAGTGGTTTGACCGTAGGTAATGGCAGTGACGTTGTACACGTCTTCCATGGTGATGGTGTCACCCGGTATCAATGTGGTGCCCCAACGGAAGCCCGGGGAAAAGGCGGCTTGCGCATCGTGGTGGTCCATCAGTGCATCCAGAATAAGCTGGTCCCAGGTGCCATTGAAGTTGCCACGGCGATACAGGGTCTCAGTGACCACGGCCAGTGGCTGGTTCAGTTCAGCCAGGTGTGGCGCGCGCACTTCGTCAATAAACCCTTGCATGGCGGGGTCGGCTGGCAACAGGTTTGAGAACACGGGCACCAGCCTGTATTTGAACCCTTGCAGGCGACCGCCACGGATGTCCATATCGAGCAGGCCGACAAACTTGCCACTGCACCCCGCATTGGTCACCCAGGTGGTGCCGCCGTTGTTTTTCACGGGCAATGCCTCGGGAATGGCGTCGTGGGTGTGCCCGCCCAAAATGAAATCGAGACCTTCCACACGGCTGGCCATTTTCATGTCCACCTGAAAGCCATTGTGCGACAACAACACACACACCTGTGTGCCCTGTTCGCGCAGCTTGGTCACCAGTGCTTGAAGCTCCGCTTCACGGATGCCGAAGGTCCAGTCCTGAACCAGCTCACGCGGGTGGGCAATGGGCGTATACGGAAAAGCCTGCCCAATGATGGCCACCTTCACGCCGTTGATGTCTCGAACGCTGTGCGAGGGAAAGACCGGGTCTTCAAAATCGGCGGTGCGAATGTTCTGCGCCAACACCTCGACTTTGTCTTTCAGCGTGGTTTTTGCAAGCTCAAGCACCCGGTCTGAACCGTAAGTGCATTCCCAGTGCAGGGTCATGATGTCCACGCCCAGCAGCACGCTGGCGCGCGCCATGTCTTCACCACGGGTAAACAGGCTGGTAGCTGAGCCCTGCCAAAGGTCCCCACCGTCCAGCAGCAGGCTGTTGGGTCTGTCGGCGCGCAAACGTTTGATGAGAGTAGCCAGGTGCGCAAAGCCGCCCATCTTGCCATACAGACGGGCGCGTTCTTCGAACTGGCTGGCTGTGCAGGCGTAGGCCATGGGCCCGTGTTCGGGTCGCTTCACAAGCTGCAGGTAGCCGGTGGTGTCGATGCTGCCCGCAGGCTCACGAAAGTACATCGGCAAGAGCTGGGCATGGCAATCGGTGAGATGCAACAGGCTGACATTGCCGGCTGGCTTCAAATCATACAGATCATTGGCTTGCGCCGCTTTCACGCCAGGTCCACCGCCCAACAGGGCCGCCGCACCCAGCGCCTGCACGAATTCACGACGACTCAACTGCATGATTGCATGCCTTTACTGGTTGACTGGCGACTTGGGATCAAACAACAAGGCCATGACATCCTTGATTTGCGCTTGCGTGAGAATGCCCTGCTCGCCAAATCGCGGCATGGTGGAACACGCATGAAATGCCTTGGAGTTGTAAATTTGGGCCCAGGCCACTTTCATGGCCTCTGGGCTGTAGTTGCGCAACTTGCCGTAATGCAACAAGGACGGGCCGATGTTGCCGTAGGCAATTTCTTTGGGTGACAGTTGATGGCAAGCGTAGCAATTGCCGCCAGAAGGCTTTTCGGGGTCGTCTGAGAACTGTTTGCCCTTGCCAGTCTGCGCAATTTTTTCACCTTTCTTCCAGTCGCCCAGGTAATGGCCATCGGCTGGATATTGAACAGTGTTCATCTGCTCCACCATCAGCGCATCCAGTTGCTTGCGCAAATCCGAGTCGTTGGGGTTCATCGCATAGGCAGAACAAGCGGCTTGAAGTGGCGATTGATCCAGCCTGTCCAAGGTTGCCTGACCCTTGGGCTGAAACGAGGCCTTCAATTCCTCACGAATGCTCGCCGTGCTGGGGGTCTCGTCCGCACTGCCCTGTGGCAGGCTACAGGCAACCAGGCCTGCGGCCCCCAGCGCCAAAGCGGTCAGTTGGAATGCAAAACGCTGCATGTGTATTCTCCTGTTTCAGGGCGCTTTGGCCCCACAATCAACGCTTCAGCGCCGGTGTTTTTTCAATGCCACCCTTCGCTGTAACGCCAAGGTAGGTGATCAGGTCGATGGATGCCTGTGAACCGAATTTCAGGGCAGGAAAACGCTGCTGCCTGAAGCAATCGTAAATACGCCACTGCATGGTTCGCACAGCACCCTCGGAGACCCTGTAGGCGGGCCAGGCCGTGAAGGAATTGCGTGCGTCTTCAGGCTTGCTCAGCTCAGGCAATTCCTGCAAACGAATGCGCTGACCTTTCACGCCGTGGCAACTTGCACAGGCAAAGTCGTAGGGGCCGGAGCGATAGAAAAACAGCTTTTCACCCCGCGCCCGTGACGCTCTTTCCTCGGGTCGGCTTTGTGGCACGTTCACAGGCATGCCCTTGGATTGGGCAGACACGTAGGCGGCCAGCGATTCAAGCTCGGTCTGGGGTTCTGCCCCTTTCGAAAACGGGTGCTGCACAAGCGCCGTGGTGTCGCGCCCCTGAAGGGTCTGCATGCAATACACCAAGCGGGTTTCAAGGTCCATCACCTGGTGCGTGTCGGCGAAATAACGGGGCAACTGGGCAAAAGCGCCTTTCACAACGCCAGCGCCAAGGCCAAGGTCGCATTGCTCAAGCGACGCATTTTTAGGCCCCTGCTTTTGCTTCCAGAGGTCTTCGCCCTTGAACTCGGCCAGTTCAGCCGGGTTGCCGTCAGAAAGCATGTCGCGGTACTGTTGAATGCCCTCTTCAATCGAGGCTTGGTCGGCCTGGGCAGTCGTGCAAACGCCAACCAAGGCACCCGCCGCCACCAGCAAAGCAGACGCCTTCAGGTTGGCCTTACGAAACTTGTACACTGTCGGTTCTTGAGTCGCCATGGTTGTCCTTCCAGTAAATGGAGATGGTGTCGCCTGCCTTGCCGCCCGAAAAGGACATGGACAGGAAGGGGTTCTTGGCCACAGATGGCCCCCAGAACGAGTGGAGTACCACTTTGTCGTTGCACATTACTTTGACTTCATTGATGTACCAGGCAGGAATGACACTGCCATCCGGATTTTTTCGATACCCGGTTTCCATCTGGTGTGCAATCAAGGCCTTCACATCGACCTTGTCGCCGCGCACACGGGCGCGAATACGCATCGGATCACTCATGTTTCTTGCTCCGTCTGTTTAACCGCCGCAGCCACCCAGGGTGACCTTGACTTCTTTTTTTGCGAAATAGTATTTGCCGTCGGTGGATTTCACCATGGCAAACACGTCACCTGTCTTGTTCATTTTCACGCGAATATTGACCTCTGCATCGGTGCCCTGCGGGATCAGGAATTTCGAGGACAGCACGGCCGGATTGTTGGCAATCAACAGGTACATCTCAGAGGTGTTCAACACACTGCTCATGGCGCCCAACGGCACCACCGCGCCGTTTTCAGCGATGTCGGGGGCAATCACCTTGACATCCTGGGACTCCTGGGGCAATTCGCCTTTCAATGTCTTGTAAAACTCGTCCATGCTTTTCGCATCGAACTGGGCGGGGCTGTTTTCAAACTCGGCAAAGGCCAGGCTTGGCACCAGCAAACCAGCGGCAGCAGCAAGACGATATGCAGTTACCGCACTGGCGAATTTCAGTAAATCTCGTCGTTCAGAATTCATGGTCCAATCAACCTCTTAAAAATTGCTGTCTTCCATTTGATGAAATATCCGCTGCACATTCAATTGATGCACCTCAACCTCTTTGTCGGTCAAATCAGGGTGCTTCTCCTTCAGGCTTTTGGTCAATTCATCAATAATTTCAACCTCGTTGTCGCCACGTTCCATGGCAATGTAAATCTGCTCTTGCAAACCGCTGAAGTAGTCGAAATTGCGTTTGATCCAATCCGGATTCAAGACCCCATACGAGGACACGTAATACACCGGTGGCGTTTTGTCGTAAACCTGTTTGCCGAGAAAGGCGATTTGCTTGAGAAAGTCACCGTCCAGCAGGTTAGGCACACGCCGCGGCTGTACCAGGCTGTTAACCCAAAACACCCCCAGATCTGCATTGCGAGCGACCAGGGCCTGTTCAGACTGCAACTGAGGCAACAGCTGATATTTCCAGCGCACCCAATCCGAGTCGTAATAGCCAAAATGCCCCGATTTGCCGGTTAACACACCAAGAGGTTTCAAAGGCTCTGTGCCAGCAACGGCCTCTTTGCCGATTTGCTCACCCACAATTTCTACACAGCGCGTACAGCGGTCGCCCATTAAATCAGCGGTTTGCTTGCCCGCCAGAATCCGGTTGGCAAAGTCTTTTTGATCGGCCTGGTTTGCCGTGTACACACGCGCAAAACCGATGTTGCCCATCACATGTTCAGGCCGGGGTTGACCATCCACAATCCAGACGGGTGTGGTACCAAACTTGTCGCGAATGGCTTTGGCTGCAGCCTCGCCCACCTTGGCCGTTGAACCTGAGTCGAATACCAGTAGCGATTTTTTGCCTTTGACCACCATCAATTGCAAAGCAAAGTCTTCAGCGCCTTTGGCCGGAAGATGCTCAGCCGCACAATGCCACAGAAAAACATTGGTGGTCACCGTTTGCCAGCACTCCTCAGAGGCGCTGGCGGTGGTCTGCACCAAAAACAGTGCAAACAGGGCACTAAGAATTCGCTTCATGGCAGGTGAACATTCAGGTTATAAATAATTGCTCAAGAATAACCCAGCAAGGCCTGCCAGTATTAGCAACAGGTCCGCTGGATGCATACAAGTCATGGAAAACCCTGAGAAACTTTTGTCGATTGTTGCAAATTGAAACAGTCGGATCGGCACAAGTCTTGCTCGATTACCGGGGTTGACCGCAGGAGTACGCAGGATGTGTAACAAGATGTACCAATTCAAAAATTGGACAGTGGCCGTGATTGTGCTTGGCACTGCCCTGTCTGCAAATGTTCAGGCCGCCAATTCACCCTCCGATCAGTTCGGTGGCGACCCTCAACAGTCCATGCAATGGCCCAGTCTTCGCGCCGAGTTCTTTAAGCCCAGCGACAAAGTTGAGTTTGACGAGCGAGTTAAAATTGATGTGCCACCCTACGCCGAAGACGCGATGAACGTACCTGTCACATTAGACGCCAGTGCGATCGAGGGCGTCAAAAAGGTCGTGGTCTTGGTGGATCGAAACCCAATTCGCAAGGTGCTTGAATACATCCCCATCGCCGTGCGCCCTACCCTGAACTTCCGGTTTAAATTGCAACAGGCCAGCCCCATTCGCGTGGCTGCCCTGGGGGCAGACAACGTCTGGCACGTGGGTTCAACCTTCATCGAGGCTGCGGGCGGCGGATGCACGGTGCCCGGTGCAACCCGGGCAGATGGCAGCTGGCCCAAAACACTTGGGCGCGTGGCCAGCCGATTGTTTGACCCAAACCACTTGCGCAATGACACACGCTTGCGCTTGCAGGTCTCGCACCCGATGGACACCGGGCTGGTAGAGGGCATACCGGCGTTTTACATTCAGGAACTGGTGCTGCAAGACAGCGCTGGCCAACCCCTGGCGAAAATCTATCCTTTTGAGCCGATTTCTGAAAACCCCTTGTTTTCGTTCGACTTCTATACCCCGCCCAAAGGCGAGATGAAACTGGTCGGCCATGACAACAACGGAAACGAAATCAACGCACAGGTTCAATGATGAAACACTCACGCACACCGCACCAACGATTGGCAGTTGCCATGCTGGCGGCATTGCTGACCACGGCAACAGGCGCGATTGCGGCCAATCCAACGATTACTCCCCCAACACCGAACGCCAAGACCCTCAACTACGGTCTGAATGCATCACCCCTTGGAGACGGCTGGTACGTCATCGAAGGTCAAAACGCCGACTTCAGCGTTGACAATGGCTGCAACATCATCAACACCGGCTTTTTTGTCAAAGACAACAAAGTCTGGGTGATCAACACAGGCACCTCACGGCTGTATGGCGAGCAACAACGGGCATTGATTGAGAAGACGACCCACCAGGCCAAAATACAGGAAGTGATCAACCTCAACCTGCACCCCGATTATTTTTTGGGCAACCAGGCCTACGCGGACACCCCCATCGCAGCCACCGCAGTGACCCAACAAGGCATGCACCGTGAGGCCTCTGCCTACGAGACCAATCTTTACAAGCTCTGCGGCGATTGGATGAAAGGCACAGAATCACGGTTCCCCGACCAAACAGTAAAAGCCCCAGGCCCGTTAGACTGGAGTGGCCGCCAATTCGAAACCATGGAACTGAGTGGTCACACCGATTCAGACCTCGTGATTTTTGACCGTGAACATGGCGTGTTGTGGTCGGGTGGACTGGTTTTTCATGACCGCATCATCACCGTGCCACATGCCCATCTGAAAGCCTGGATGGAAAGCCTAAAGACCCTTAAAAAGCTGAATCCGAAAATCATCATCCCAAGCCATGGTCCCGTGGCCTTCGGAACGGGCGCAATTGACCAAACACTGGATTACATCACCTGGTTAGACCAACACCTGAAACAAAGTGCGGACGCTGGCCTGGACATCAATGAAGTGATGGACGCCGGGGTGCCTGACCGATTCAAGCATTTTGCAGCCTACCCTGCCGAATTCTACCGAAACGTCACCAAGTTCTACCCGCAATACGAGCAGGCGGCATTGGGTGGATTTCGCTGAATTTCTGTGATTTATTAAAATTTTCTGAAAAAAAATACGCAAATTGAAAGTGGCTTCGGTCACTTTTTTATTTTTAAATTAGAATAATTCTCATTCGCGTTATTTTTACTCTTAACTTCATGAGAATTTCCAAGGTACACACCCCCTCCTATGCTCTATTGCTGTTGACTGCATGCCTGCTTGCAGCCTGCGGTGGTGGTGGCGGAGAATCCGCTTCCGGCGGTTCTTCTGTCAAAGTCGAAGAACTCAGCGCCGCAGGCGCATTGGGTGAACAGATCTTCAGCGATCCAAGCCTGTCCGCTTCCGGCCAAATGTCTTGCGCAAGCTGCCACAACCCCAACAACGCCTATGCACAAAGCAACACGCTGGCTGTTCAACTGGGCGGGCCAACGCTGAGCACGGCTGGCACGCGTGCTGTACCGTCGCTCAAATACCTCACCACCGAAACACCACCGTTTCACTTCGAAAGTGACGGCACACCGGTGGGAGGATTCAACCGCGATGGACGCGCTCAAACCCTGGCGGAACAGGCAGAACGCCCCTTGCTTTCACCCAATGAAATGGCCAACGCTTCCAAGTCCGATTTTGTGAACCGTTTAAAACAGACGGGCTATGCCGAACAGTTCCGGCAAGTGTTTGGTGCTGGTATTTTCGACACGCCCGATGACGCATTTGCAAGGGCCCTGTTTGCGATTCAGCAATATCAGGTTGAAGACCCCTCCTTCCATCCGTTTGATTCCAAATACGATGCTTTTCTGGCAGGCACAGCCACGTTGACCGATGCAGAACTGCGCGGACTTGCGTTGTTTAATCGCGCCGACAAAGGCAATTGCGCAGCTTGCCACATCAGTGGAAAAGGCAGCGATGGTTCTCCCCCGCTGTTTACCGACTTCACCTACGACAACATTGGCGTACCCCGCAACCCGGATATTCCGGCCAATGCGGACAGCACCTATTTTGATCTCGGACTGTGCGGCCCGGTTAGAACCGATTTGGCCGACCGCCCCGAACTGTGTGGTGCATTCAAGGTGCCGACGCTGCGAAATGTCGCAACACGAAAAGTGTTCTTTCACAACGGTCAATTCAAGACCTTGAAAGATGCACTTCGGTTTTATGTTCGGCGCGACACCAACCCAGAGGAGTTCTATCCGATTGGCGCTGACGGAAAAGTACAAAAGTTCAATGACTTGCCTGATCAATATCAAAAGAATGTGAACACCACCGAGGGCCCGTACAACCGAGCCGTGGGAATGGCGCCTGCGCTGTCCGAAGCAGAGATAGACGACGTCATTGCCTTTCTGAACACGCTGACCGATGGCTACACGCCGCAATAGCGCAACAGTGAACCTTTACCCAATCCTTTTTAAGACGAGACGATGAAAATGAACCCAAGATTTGCACGCAAAAAGACCCTGATCGCACTGGCACTGGCCACTGCACTGCCCCTTGCACCCATGGCAGCCCATGCCGATGAGGCAGCCCTTGAACAGAGACTGAATGATCTCGCTGCACAGGTTGAAGCCCTGAAGGCCGAACTGGCCGCCACCAAAAAGAAGGCGGAAGCCGTCGAGAAAAGTCAGACCGAGGTGGCAGAAAGCCAGGCCCGTACCCAGGCTGTCTTGCAAGCCGAGCAACAGCGCAGCGCACAAACCGTGTTTACAGGTTATGGCGAGATCAATTACTCGCGCCCTATTCACGATTCAGGCAAAACCCAGGCGGATGTGGCCCGTGCCGTGTTGGGCTTTGAACACCGATTCGACGACAGAACAAAACTGGTCAGCGAATTGGAATGGGAGCATGCGGTCGTGTCTGCAGGCGATCAAGGTGAAACCGCCGTCGAGCAACTGTACATCGAACGCGACTTGACACCATCCATGAAAGGCAAGGCAGGCTTGTTCCTGATTCCATCGGGTCTTTTGAATACCAATCATGAACCGACCGCGTATTACGGTGTGCAGCGAAATTTTGTTGAAACGGCCATCATTCCGACCACTTGGCGCGAGGTAGGGCTTGGCCTTAGCAACAACTTTGAGAACGGCCTAACGGCTGAATATGGCGTGACAACGGGCTTCAACCTGAACAACTGGGACTTCACAGTGGATTCAGACGGCAAGAATTCACCACTGGGCAGCATTCACCAGGAGGGTCAACTGGCCATGGCCAAAGATTTGGCCGTGTACGGGGCACTGAACTGGCGCGGCATTCCCGGCACTTTGCTCGGGGGTTCCCTGTTTACTGGTGGCGCAGCGCATTCACAGCCGGGGTTTGCAGCCAGCAACGCCAAAGTTTCGCTGTACGAGGTGCATGGGCGCTATAACCCCGGCAAGCTTGATCTTACTGCCCTGTTTGCCCGTGGCACCATCACCGACACCGCTGGCCTGAACCTGGCCAATGCGGGCAGCGCGACCCCTGTGCCCTCTTCTTTCCAGGGCGGATATGTTCAGGCGGCCTATCAATTGTGGCAATCTGGCGATTACACACTCAGCCCTTTTGCCCGTTATGAACAATTCAACACTGCCAAAACCTATGAACCGATGCCCGCCGGATTGGGAATTTCCGCAGGCCCAGAGCAGAAGGTAACGACAGTGGGTGCCAATTTCCGGATTGGTGAGGGTGTGGTGCTGAAGGCTGACTTCCAGCGGTTTACACAAAATCGGGATCTGGACCGGATCAACCTGGGCCTTGGTTATTCCTTTTAAGCAGCGAAAAGCAGGCAGAACATCATGAAACACGCTTGGACCAGTGCTGTCCTTCTCACCACGCTCAGCCAGCAGGCCCATGCCGTGCAGTACCTGAACACCGAACAGGCTCAAAAGGCCTTGTTTCCGCAGGCCACCGGCTTTACCGAGCAAGACTGGCTGCTGACGCCCAGCCAGTTGGCCGCAGTGGAACAACTGGCGGGGCAGAGGCCCAACAACCCGCATGTGCGGGTTCTCAAGGCCCAGCAAGGCCAAGCGGTGCTGGGCTATGTGGTGCTCGATTCAGTGATCGGAAAATATGACCTGATTGATTACGCGGTGGGTCTGAATGCGGACGCCACAGTGAAACAAATCGAAATCATGGCCTATCGGGAAAGTCATGGTTTCGAGATACGAAGCCCAGCCTGGCGCGCCCAATTTGCTGGCAAATCAGCCAGTCACGGGCTACGGGTGGGCGACGGCATTGCCAACATCAGTGGGGCGACGTTGTCATGCACACACGTGACCGATGGCGTGCGTCGCATCGCGGCCGTTGCGCAGGTCATGCTGCGCCCATGAAGCGCCGAGCCAAGCCACTGCTGGGCACCCTGGTGGAAATTGCATTTGACGCAGAATTGCCGGATGAGGAAGTGAACCGACTTTCAGCGTTGGCATTTCAATCCATTCACGACATTCATCAACTGATGAGTTTTCATGAACCAGAAAGCGACCTTACCCGACTCAATCTCGCCAAACCGGGCCAGTGGGTGTCCGTGGATATTCACACGCTCAAGGTGTTGTCCTGCGCACTACAGATTGAAAGAGACTCGCAGGGTCTGTTCAATGCTGGTGTAGCACCGCTGTTGGTGAAATCGGGATTGTTGCCCGCGCCTTGCGAGACGGTTCCGGGCGCAACGGGTCTGGCGGACATGATTGAATTGAATGGCAAGACCGTGCGCAAAATGGCCGAAGGCTGGATTGATCTGGGCGGCATTGCGAAAGGCTATGCCGTGGATATGGCCTGCGCACGCCTGCTGGACAATGGCGCCCGTCGGTTTGTCGTCAATGCAGGTGGCGACCTGCGGGTGAATGGAATTGCTGATTTTGAGGCGACCATTCGCGATCCCGACAATCCGGGCAGAGGTGTGTTGCGCGTCAGTCTGAATGAGGAAGCGCTGGCAACCTCGGCCTGTTATTTTTCCGACGCGCTGATCGATCCGCACAGCGGAAAATCGTTATCATCCCGATACAGCGTATCGGTGTCTGCCCCGACGTGCATGATCGCCGATGCCCTGACCAAGATCGTTGCGTGCACCGGTCAAATTGATCATCCCATTCTGAACCAATACATGGCAAAAGCGCTGATCGTATGAAAAACCCACGCCCCCAACCCAGCCGGGCTGGCCACGCCATTCACATGGCCACTCACGCAACACCCTTGAGAATGACCTTAAGCAGCAAATGGGCAATTTGGGCCTCGTTTGGTTTGCTGGCAGCGAGTGGATGTTTGTGGTTAATCGCAAGATATGCCTTGCGTACCCAAGGCCAATTCGGCGAGCTTCCCAGCCCACTCGAACCCTTGTCCATGAAGCTGCATGGCGTTTCTCTGCTGTTCATGCTGTTTTTCACGGGAAGTGTATTGCACAGTCACATTCGAAGGGCAATCCGCAGTCATCGAAACCGGGTCAGTGGCTGGCTGGTCATTGCCATGCTGGTCGCATTGTCTGGCTCCGGAGAGGTGCTGTATTACTTTGCCTCTGAACAAGCTCGCCCCATTTGGTCTGAAGTACACTGGATCACCGGGTTGCTGTTCACACTGACCTTTGTACTCCACCCGGTGATTGGACGAAAAAGCAGAAATGGCTCAGGAAAATTGAACAGTTTGTATAAGTGAATGGTTGGGTTAAACGCCTTGACCGATAATGGTCGAGCAGGAGATCTTCATCATGAGCAAGTCATCAGGACGACGCACTCGTCGGGTATTTAACGCCGAATTCAAAGCCAAGGTAGCACTTGCCGCTTTGCGGGAAGACAAGACCTTGGCCGAATTGGCCAACCAGTTCGAGCTTCACCCCAACCAGATCATCGAGTGGAAAAAGCAACTGCTTCAGAATGCCTCAGGGGTATTTGGTTCAAGCAGTAAACCGGCAGAGTCGGTGGATCTGAAGCCGCTTCACGCAAAAATTGGCCAACAGGCGCTTGAGATTGATTTTTTATCAGGTGCGCTCACCAAAGCGGGATTGCTGAGCGCAGACAAATGATAGACCGAACCCACAAGCTGAGCATTGTTCGTCAGGCAAAGCTTTTGAAGATTAGTCGTGGCACGGTGTATTACCTGCCAAAGCCTGAAAGCCCAGAGAATCTGGTGATCATGAATGCGATTGATCGCCTGCATCTGGACCATCCGTTCATGGGCTCTCGGCAATTGCGAAATCAATTGGTCAAACAAGGCTTTGAGGTGGGCAGACAGCATGTGCGCACCTTGATGCAAAAGATGAACGTGCGTACAATTGCGCCGCAACCCGGCACAAGCCAACGAAATCCAAAGCACAAGGTGTTTCCATATCGCTTGCGAAAGTTGCGCATTGTTCGAAGCAATCAGACCTGGGCACTGGATACGACCTACATTCGAATGGCCCGTGGCTTTGTCTATCTGACCGCCGTGGCGGACGTCTTCAGCAGGCGCATACTGGCCCACAGAACAGCCATCACACTGGAGGCCTGCCACGCGGTAGAGGCTTTGCAGGAAGCCTTTGCCCGGTTTGGCAAACCGGAGATCGTCAACACGGATCAGGGCAGCCAGTTCACAGCGCAAGACTTTGTGGACTGCGTGCTCAACAACGGCGCCAAACTGTCCATGGATGGTCGAGGTGCCTGGCGAGACAACGTCTTTGTTGAACGGGTCTGGAGAACCCTCAAGTACGAACGCGTTTATCTGCGGGCGTATGAAACAGTCAAACAAGCCAGGCAAGACATCGCCCAGTACATCGACTGGTACAACCAGGATCGGGACCCTTCAAGCCTCGGGAACAAGACACCCGAGCAAGTTTGGCAGGAGGGTACGCCGACATTTAGACTGGCGGCATAAAATGATTTTACCGATGCGCCCCGGCATCAAACACAACCGCCCTATCATCACTTATAGAATGGGGAAAAGTTGTTCAGATGAACCAGGCCACTTCTCATTCAGACGGCCAAACTGGACACGACGACAAAATAGGCGTTAAGCATATACAGGCCAGAGAGTATTAGCAGAATCCCGCCAATAACTTCAAAAACATTGTAGAACCTTCTCAGCCCGGACAAGTTTTCCAGCCAACCAACGGCAATTGCACCAAGCAAGATCGGAATTGCACGTCCCAAGGCGAAAGCCAGCAGCAGTGCTGCTCCGAAAACGGATGAGCCAATGCTGGCGGCAACGCCGAGTAGGACAATTAGGGCTGGTGTACAAAACGGGCAAATCGCCACAGAAAAAGGTACGCCCAGCGCAAAGGCCCCCCACGCTCCGGTTACGGGTTTGGCTCGTAATTTCAATGCAGGTAGTGGAAGACGTAGCCATCCCGGCCAGATCAGGCCAAGAATAATCAGGAGCGGGCCAAGCACTACTCCCCATGCGCGACCCAACAATTGTTGCGCCCAACCGCCACCCAGACTAGCTGCAAGGCCCAGAACCACATGCGTCAGGAGAATGCTCAAGACAAAGAGACTTCCGTAGAGAGTCGCTTGGCGCGGAGTGCGTGATGTCGTTACGTAAGCCAGTGAAACTGGGATCGCCGCGAGCGCGACCGGATTGAAGCTGAATACAAAGCCCGTCACGAATCCGACCCACAGCGCCCCAAAGCTGGCTTGAGCCACAGCTTGGCGCAGTGCTTCGGCATCCATCAGCAAGACTCCAAGGTGATCACCATGGCACGGAACTGCTCAGGGGTAGGCAACGATGAGAACTTCAATTGGCCATTCACGGCGATGGCTGGCATGGAGAGTACTCCGAGCGAGACCGCGTAATCCAGTTCTTTAAGCACGTTAACCTCGCGCCAGACGACCTCGTTCTCGCCGAGCACGGCGGTTGCGATGGCTCGGAGCTGCTTTTGAGCAGCTACACATTTGCTGCACCCCGGCGCGGCAATAAGTTCGATCTTGACGCTCATCGGGCTACCTCGGAGAGACTGTTTTCAAGTGCCTCCAGGATGGGGCATTCGTCGGTCGCTGCCTCGCCGCCAGCGCAGCGTTGGATCAGTTCATCCAGTGCGCACGACATCGCTTTCAGGGCTTGGAGCTTGTGTGCAATATGCAGCTTCTTTTCGATGGCCATACTACGCACGTCTTCGCAACAAGCACTATTCGCCTGCTTCAACGTTAGAAGCTCGTGAATGTCTGATAGCGTGAACCCGCAGTGCTGCGCGGTTTTGATAAAACGGATGCGGTGCACGGCCTCATCGTCGTATAGGCGGTAGCCCGCTTCGGTTTTCGAAGCAGGCTGAATCAAATGTTCTTTTTCGTAGTAGCGCAGCGTATCGGGACTAACTCCCGCCAGCGTAGCTACTTTTCCGATAGTGTACATGGTGTCCTCCAAGTCATAAGCATCAGAATAAACCTTAGAGCAGGCACCATGGTCAAGAGTTTCTCGAAGTCCACTTCTCGATTCGGTTATTGGCGAAATCAACCACGCCTATGGTTCCCTCGTCCGATACGGCGATGCTGGCTGACGGAAATCTGAATACCTGCCTCGACGATCCCTGGCGGAATGCACGAGATTAGCTTTGAGCACGCCATAGGGAAAAGCGGGGACTCCCGTTGCCAAGCTACTTTGCCACAGCCGGTACTGGAGTGAGGTGTCAAGGCTCTGGACACAATCCACCTCGCCGAGTTTCTTTTCCAGGCCATTGGCACAAAACGGGCAGGAGAGGCCGCCGCCCCCCCCCCGTGGATGTGGTCTAGGCACGACCGAGACCGGCGGCGCGAAGCGCCTGCTCTTCGACGCCTGCACCTGAGCAGCACGAAGCCAACTGGCCGTTGATGACGACTGCTGGCACCGAGCGGACGCCCAGATCATGGGCACGTTTCGCCACATTGATGTCGTTCATATCGAGGATTGAGACATCACACGAACTGCATGCGAGGCGATTGACGAGTTCGATGGCCGTTTGGCATGCGGGACAGCCCGCACTAAAAACTTCGACTTTTCGTTTGATAGTCATGATATTTCTCCAAGTTAATGAGGTGAGGGTGCGCGAGAACGAACAACCATAAAATGCTTATCTATCCCGCGTGTTATTACCATAAACCTTGGTCACGACTCCAAAGTCAAGCATTGTTTGAGCGGTCACGGTCTTAAATTGAACGCACATAGCAGTCATATCACGGAAAGACTGAATAAGCCGGTCAGGGCGAGGACTGCAACACCCCAATTTATAGTCGCGCAAGACATGCACACTCACTCCGGCATCGTCAGCCAGTCGGTACGCAGTGTAGGCGTTCATCGAACACCTCCTTTTCCTCATCCGGCGCAGCACGAAAGCTGCTTCACGTCCTTGCTGAAAGTTTGCGCTGCGAGCTTCAGTCCTTCGACCATCGTCAGGTAGGGGAACAATTGGTCAGCCAATTCCTGCACCGTCATGCGATTACGTATGGCGAGCACCGCCGTCTGGATCAGCTCGCCCGCTTCCGGTGCCACCGCCTGCACGCCGATGAGCCGTCCGCTACCTTCCTCGATGACCAGCTTGATAAAGCCGCGTGTATCGAAGTTGGCAAGCGCACGCGGCACGTTGTCCAAGGTCAAGGTGCGACTGTCGGTCTCGATCCCGTCGTGATGCGCTTCTGCCTCGCTGTAGCCCACGGTGGCGACCTGCGGGTCGGTGAACACGACCGCCGGCATCGCGGTCAGATTGATGGCAGCGTCTCCGCCTGTCATGTTGATGGCCGCACGGGTGCCGGCGGCCGCTGCCACATAGACGAATTGCGGCTGGTCAGTGCAGTCTCCTGCGGCATAAATGTGCGGCGTACTGGTGCGCATGCCCTTGTCAATGACGATGGCCCCCTGCGCATTGACGGCGACACCCGCCGCTTCCAGCGCCAAGCTGCGCGTGTTCGGCGTGCGGCCGGTAGCAATCAGCAGCTTGTCGGCGCGCACTTCGCCGTGCCCCGTGGTCAGCACGAATTCGCCGTCCGCATAGGCGACCTGGCTGGCTTGCGTGTGTTCCAGAACCTTGATTCCTTCGGCACGAAAGGCGGCTGTGACGGCCTCACCGATGGCCGGGTCTTCGCGGAAGAACAGAGTGCTACGCGCCAGGATCGTGACCTGGCTGCCCAGCCGGGCAAAGGCTTGCGCCAGTTCCAGCGCCACCACCGACGATCCGATCACGGCCAGGCGTTCGGGAATGGTATCGCTGACCAGGGCCTCGGTCGAAGTCCAGTAGGGTGACTCTTTCAAGCCCGGAATCGGCGGCACAGCCGGACTGGCACCCGTGGCGACCAGGCAGCGGTCGAACGCCACCACGCGCTCGCCGCCATCGTTCAAACGGACGGCAAGGCTTTGGGCGTCCTTGAAACGCGCTTCGCCATGCAGCACGTTAATGGCCGGATTGCCTTCCAGGATGCCTTCGTACTTGGCGTGACGCAGCTCATCGACGCGGGCCTGCTGCTGGGCCAGTAGTTTGCTGCGGTCAATCGCAGGCGCGGTTGCCGCGATACCTGCGTCGAATGGGCTTTCACGGCGCAGATGGGCGATATGGGCAGCGCGGATCATGATCTTGGACGGCACGCAGCCGACATTGACGCAAGTGCCGCCGATAGTGCCGCGCTCGATCAGCGTGACTTTCGCGCCTTGCTCGACGGCCTTCAGCGCCGCCGCCATTGCAGCGCCGCCGCTACCGATCACGGCGACCTGCAACTGGCGTTCACCGTCGCTGTCCTTGTCGGCGGTCCCCATCCAGCCGCGCACCTTGTCGAGCAGCCCGGTGCGGTTGTCCGTCGATAAGGTATCAGCGAACGTCGCCTTGTAGCCGAGTCCGGCCACGGCGGCAGTCAGTGCGTCCGATGCGGTGCCAGGGTCAAGGTCGAGCTGGGCCGTGCCCTTGGCGTAGGACACGACGGCCGACTGTACACCGGGCACTTTTTCCAAGGCTTCCTTGACGTGCGTAGCGCACGAATCGCAGGTCATGCCGGTGATTTTCAGGGTGGTCATGTTTATTCCTTTTATGTTGTAGGCGACGGTCGTTTCCGTCAGCCATGTTGTGGTGGCAGTTCGCAACCGTCCGGCCCGCAACGGCGGTTAGCTGGCGAGACGAAATCCCAGATCGACACCCCGACCATCAAGGCCAGGCCGCCGTACATCAGGTTCGCCGTCCACCAGTTGCCCAGGAACCAAACCGTGGCCGCGAACACGATGGTCGGCCCGATCATGCCGAGCAGGCTGCGATGCCATTGCCGGTGGCTCAGCCACCCCAGCGCGTTCGCCACGAAGGCAAGAACGGCAAACAGCGGCAGCAGCCGGCTAATAAACAGGCCCTCATACTGGCTCAGAAAGCCCAGCCCGATGGCCGCGCCGAAACTGGCGATAGCTGGAAAGCAGGCCGCACAGCCCATTGCGGACACGACGCTGCCAAGCGCCCCGGTTTTATCGACGATGCGTGTAATCAAGCCCATGATGCCGCTCCCTGTTCAGTGGCTCATTGCTTGACGCTGGACGGATAGCCCGCGTCCTCGGTCGCCTGGGTCAGTTTTTGCACGCTGGTCTTGGCATCGTCGAAGGTGACGACGGCCTCACGCTTGTCGAAGTTCACGTCGGTCTTGCTCACGCCCTCGACTTTGGAGAGCGCTTTCTTCACCGTGATCGGACAGGCGGCGCAAGTCATGCCCGGCACCGCCAGCTTGACGGTTTGGGTGGCGGCCCATACGGGGGTAACGACAGCGACGAGAGCGAGGGAAGCAAACAGTTTTTTCATGGTGATCTCCGGTTAGTAAAACAAAGGAAGGACATAAGGGAATCCGAGCGCAACCAGTACCAGCGCGGCTACGATCCAGAAAATGAGCTTGTAGGTGGTCTGAACCTGCGGAATTGCGCACACCTCGCCCGGTTTGCATGCCTGTACTGGCCGGAAAATGCGCCGCCAGGCGAAGAACATCGCGACCAGCGCCGCACCGATGAAGAGCGGTCGATACGGTTCCAGCACTGTCAGATTGCCGATCCACGCGCCGCTGAACCCCAGGGCAATCAGAACCAGCGGCCCAAGGCAACAGGTAGAGGCGAGGATGGCGGCCAGCCCGCCGGCGAAGAGCGCGCCGCGCCCATTTTGTGGTTCAGCCATATGTTTTTCCTTTCGAATATTGAGTGGATAGCTTAAGATTACTTCCGTAGTCATGTACGGAGTCAAGCGTATGCAAACTATTTTTGAGAATCTGACCATTGGCGTCTTCGCCAAGGCGGCCGGGGTCAATGTAGAGACCATCCGGTTCTATCAGCGCAAGGGCTTGTTGCCTGAGCCGGACAAGCCCTATGGCAGCATTCGCCGGTATGGCGAGGCAGATGTGACGCGGGTCCGGTTTGTGAAATCAGCCCAGCGGCTTGGCTTTAGCCTGGATGAAATCGCTGAACTACTCAGATTGGACGATGGAACCCACTGTGATGAAGCCAGTCATCTGGCCGAGCACAAGCTCCAGGACGTGCGCGAAAAGATTGCCGACCTGGCGCGTATGGAAACCGTGCTGTCCGAGCTTGTGCGCGCCTGCCATGCACGGAAGGGGAACGTTTCCTGCCCGCTGATTGCATCGCTCCAAGGGGAAAAAGAAATTTCCAACTCCGGGGCTGAGTAGTTGAGAGCACGCGATCGTGACGTGCTTTATTTTCCGTTTTCTAAGACGAACCCTCATTGAGCAGGTTCAGTGGGGACAGGTAAAGTTGCGCCCTGCCCTGCGAGCGTTCAATCGGGTTGGCAAATCGGTACCAATTGCGCCCTTGATGCAAATACCAGTAGTTCTCGCCCGATCGACTCTCAATGTGGCCACAATAACTGACATATTCAATACAAAACACGCCGAACCGGGAGACCAGAATTTCATGGTGTGTAGGATGATCCAGCAGTTCAAACAACTTTAAGCGCTGCAGGGATTGATAATCAGGCTTTCTGAAACTGCATCGGGCCAACAGGCTCAACTTGATTTCTGACAGCAAGCCCCGCAATTCGGGTGATCGCCCTATACCCAAAATCACAATGATCAGAACGAGCCCTGCGATGGCATACAGGTCCAGCAAAGTAATGTGCATGTTTGCCATCTCCAGTGTTTGGCAATTCAGTCTTCAATTTACTGAACACAAACGACGGCGACGCCCCCCGAAGAGAGTGGTTAACCCATTGACACCATAAAAAAAAACCCCGGCCATTCAGACCGGGGCTGTTTACCAATCAGACTTCGATGCGGATTCAGAATTCCTCAAACTCGTCGAACTTGTCGACCATGGCGGGCGCTGACTTTGGCTTTTGAGCAGCAGGCCGTGGCTGAACTGAGTTGGTCACCGTGCGGGCTGCTGGTCTGGCTGAACCGTTGGCAGATTTGCGTTCACCTTCGTTGACCGTAAAGAACGCCATCATTTCAAGCAACTTCTGAGACTGCGCATTCATTTCTTCGGCGGTTGCAGCCAGTTCTTCGGACGCAGCTGCGTTGTGTTGAGTCTGCTGGTTCAAATTCCCCATGGCCTGGTTGATCTGGCTGACGCCGTTGCTTTGTTCGCTGGACGCTGCCGTGATTTCCTGCACAAGGTCAGAAGTTCGATTGATGGCGGGTACCATTTCATCAAGTAATCCACCCGCCTTCTCAGCCAGCTTCACACTGCTTTCAGCCAAGTCTCCAATTTCTTGGGCGGCCATTTGTGAACGCTCTGCCAGCTTGCGAACCTCTGTGGCCACAACCGCAAAACCTTTGCCATGATCACCCGCCCTGGCGGCCTCAATGGCGGCGTTCAAGGCCAGCAAGTTGGTCTGATACGCAATGTCATCCACAATGCTGATTTTGCTGGCAATGGCCTTCATGGCCTGCATGGTTTCGATTACAGCGTGTCCGCCATCCTTGGCTTCAACAGCAGCCTTACTGGCGATCTGATCGGTTACCCGGCTGTTGTCGCTGTTCTGGCGAATGGAGCCCGCAATCTCTTCGATGGAAGCACTGACCTCTTCAACACTGGCAGCTTGCGCACTGGCACTGCCTGACAAGGAGGTGGAGGTCTTCGAGATTTCCTGAACGGCATGACTGAGCTGGTAAGCGTTGCTGCGCACCTCTGAGATCACTTCGCACAATTTCTCCATCGTGGTGTTGACATTGCTTTGAACCTCGGCCAACAGACCGGTGTATTCACCGTCCAGACGGCGCGTGAAGTCGCCACGTGCCATGCACTCCAGAACAACCACCACTTTTTTGAGACTTTCGTGAGACTGCTGCATGATTCGCTTGGCGGCTTGCACAGCGTCAGAAACCACCAGTTTCTCGCCCTTCAGCGTTTCCATGTCTTGGCGGAACTCAGAATTGGCGTACTCGGTAATCAATTCCACCATGCGCATTTTGACGGAGATGTGGGCCTGCACCATGTCATTGACACCCTTGGCCATTTCCCGGAAATGACCCGAGAATTTGGACTCGTCAATTTTGTGGGAAATAATGCCCAAGTCATTGTGCTGATGGGCCATCTCGCTTTGCTCGGCGATGAACTTGGCCAACTCGGTCGCATTGGATTCCATGATGACTTTTGCATTTTGAACCGCATCAGACACCTTTTTCTTTTCGCCTGGCAACGTCTCCATGGTGTCCGAGAAATCACCCTTGGAGTATTTGGTGATCAAGTCCACCATGCGCATTTTTACGCCGATGTGTGCCTGAACCATGCTGTTGACGTTGTGCGCCATGGTTTTGAAATCACCACTGAACTGATTTTCATCAATAATTGCGGAAATTTGACCATGGTCGTTGTGCTTGTCGCTCATCTCAGTCTGGGCGCTCACGAATTTGCTGAGCAAAGCCTGATTGTCTCGCTTGTCGTCCTCAAGCGCCTGAATGCGCTGACCCAGGCTTTTTAACAATCCGTTCAACCCCTGCGCCAGTTGCAGGTGCTCGTCTTTTAATTCGCTGGTATTGAATATTCCACCAATCAATTTGGGCGTCGACAGATCGCTACCCATTTGCTGCAACTGCCTGACCATCGTACCGGTTGCTTTAGAACCGAATAAACTGAAGTTGCTCATCGTCGTCCGCCTTTCGTGACTGTTGTATTAACAAGAATCAGTTTAAAGAGCTACAAAAATAAGCATTGAAAAAGAAATATGGTAATTACACCCCAATTCACCCATTTGGGTATACCCCTATTTGAGTGTGGAGCAGGCAGCCCTATAGGTCTGTGCTTTTAGCTCGACGATGGGCCAACCTAGCAAATTGTTATTCACTTTCTGATGTCGAATGCGCCGCGTGGCGTCAAGTCCGTCGAGTTCTGGCATTTCACAATCCCGTTGGTTCTCAGAACTGTTGGGCAATCACGCGACGGATCCGGACACAAGCAACCAGGCGGGTTCGGTAGTGCCTGATTTCAACTGTTGAACCTTTACCCGCAGACCACTAAGGCGCGAGCACTCAGCAGCACTAAGCCCAACGGCAAATTCCTGATCGAACTGCAGGTCAAGCTCTTTTTTCAGCCTTACGATTCGATAACGGTAACTACCACACCTCGACCTGAGCGACATCAAACACGGGACAATCTGTCAAATCGGGCGATTGTCTGTTTTATTTGGTCAACACGACACTTTTGCAATCCACCGAGTCCACATTCACCGTGACCTGATTGATGTTGACGCCCAGCACATTCAGAAGCGTGTCCAAAATACCACCCACAGTCGACAAGACAGGACTCAACACCGGGCTGAGCGCACTTAACAAGGTGTTGACCAAAGCACCGACGAGCGGCAGATTGGGCGAGATGGACAGTTGCAAGTTGGTATTGCCCAAAGCATGTCCCAGTGTGTCAGACATACTTAAACTCAAAGACTTCGAAAAGGGTGCCTCGCCATCAACGGAATAGGATTGCGAACTGCCTCTCAAGCTTGTGGAGGCCAGCAAACCGATCTCGGTGTTGAATCCCGCAATGTTGGCCGACAAAATCTCTGCGGGTTCACTGCCGCACACCAAACCTGCTGTTGTTGAAGTCAAATTGCTGTTGGAGTCTGCAATACACACATCCACCAGCGGCGGCACGACAGTCATCTTCAGGTTGTCATTTGCACGAGGGTATCGACAGGTCAAATCGTTGATATCGACCACACCTCCACCCACCTTCAATTGCAATCCCATGTCCAGTGCGCTGATCGACACAAGCGGAATTGAAATATTCAACGGTTGCTTGATTCGAACATCCAGGGCAATTTGAGCCGTATTCGCAGAAACGATAGGATTTTTATAAGGCGATTTGCGACCCACAAAAATTTGTGGAGCCTGCAAAATATTGGCCGTGACGCTAAGATTCAGAACACCAACCGAAATGGGCACTGTGTAGCTGTGGCTTTGCACCGATTTCAGCAGCGCCACTTGCGCAAGATTACCCAGACCGACATTTAAAACCGTGTCAGATCGCCCAGATAAATCGACCGCAAGCAGATCGCCCACCTTGAGATTCACCGCATTCAAAGGCCCGCTTAAGGCACTCAGAACCCCGGTGATGGCCAAATTGTCTGCGGCCGACGCATTGCCCACCACCAAAGCGTCCTGCAACAGCGTCAAAGCAGACACATGCAAATCAAGCAACTGGTCGACTGAGGCCACGCCAAGCTGGGTGGCAAGTTTCAGCAAGTTGACTGTGACTGAGCTGCCAAGCAAGGTGCCGTATTGTGCAACACCCAGATTGACACTACCACCACCAAGACTGCTCAACAGGCCATTGAGCAAGGCGGATTGATTGGTGTCCAGGCTGAGAATGCCCGAGCCAACCGCACCAACCACGGTGGGTGCAGTGGTTGCCTCTGCCGTGGCAGTGATGTCATGCACACCGAAAAAAGACAACAATGGACTGACGGTGCGGGTCAAGGTTACGCGGCTGGTAATGGCCTGCGCACAACTGGCAGAATCCTGGTAAGCCACATTGTTGATCACACACTGAATCGACATCTGATCGGATTCCAGCTTGCCATTGTCCACCGCAATTTGATTGGCCTCAGTGAAGGTTGGTCCGTCAGCCAATTGCCGCGCAGCCGTTAAAGCCACCAAGTCGGCCAATGACTGAACCTGGGCCTTCTGCCAGGCCAATTGACCAACACTAAGTACACCAAGGGCCGCCACTGCAACGCCCACGATAAACACGGTCAAGATGGAGTAGACGCCCCTTTGGCGAAATTGTTTAGGAGCCATCTGGTTCTACCCGTGTGGTTGCCTGCGCAGACAAACTGGTGGGCAGGGGCAGAAACATGGCGTTGCCCAAAAGCGGATTACCCGAGTAATCTGGATAACTCAGCGTGAGCTTCAAACAGGTTGAGTCGCCACAGGCGGTGGGTTGAACGTCGGCTTGTACGATCGTTTTGAAGGAGCCAATGTAGGTGGGCAATAAAGTACTTAACGCATCGCGTGCCACCTGTTCGTAATCGGCCACACTGGCACCACTGCGATAAACCGTGGCCTGCCTTGCAGCCTCGCTGACCGTGTTGTTCATCACGATCATGGCCCCCAATACCACTGCGTACTGCACAATCGCAAAGATGAGCAATAGGATGATTGGCAGCGTCAGCGCCAATTCGATCAACAGCACGCCTTTTTGGCGCAAGTGTGGCTGTGGTTGTCTCATGTGTGCCTTTTTAATTGAACACCCCCACCAAAATAGGGAAACCCGATCGAGGGATGTTTTGTTCGCATTTTACTGACACTTTGCGACAGGAATGTTTTTTTATTCGCTTGAATAACAATATATTTTTAGTGCAATTAATCGAATTTGCCCAAATTTGTGCAAAAAAAAAACCGAAGTTACTTAAGTAACTTCGGCTTGAAAGACAGAAACGAAGGTGTCTGTCAGACGTTGGATTAGTGTCCGCCGCCCAGGTAGGCCGCTTTCACGGCTGGGTCTGTACGCAATTGTTCCGCAGGGCCATGCAAGGAAATTCGACCATTTTCGAGCACATAACCATAGTCTGCGACGTTTAAGGCAGCAGCAGCAAACTGCTCCACAAGCAGCATGGTCACACCCTGGCTTTTCAAACGGGAAATGATGTTGAACACCTCTTCAACCAGAATCGGTGCCAAGCCCATGGATGGTTCATCCAGCAACACCACCTCAGGGTTCAGCATGATGGCACGGGCCATGGCCAGCATTTGTTGCTCACCACCCGACAATGTGCCGGCCTGCTGAGTGCGGCGCTCTTTCAGACGTGGAAACAGTTCCATGGCCTTCTCAAGATCGCCTTTGATGTCACCCTTGGTGCGACTGCCCGTAAACCTGGGAAATGCGCCCAGGGTCAGGTTGTCTTCCACACTCATGGTGGCAAACACTCGGCGACCTTCGGGTGAGTGAGCAAGACCCAGTTTGGCAATTTTGTACGATGGCAGCGAGTCGATGCGCTTGCCACCCAGCGTGATTTCACCGCTGGTCGGCTTGATCATGCCACTGACCGCACGCATGGTGGTGGTCTTGCCCGCACCGTTTGAGCCGATCAGTGTAATGACCTTGCCCTGGGGCACGTCGATGGAGATGTTGTGCAACACCTTCACCTGCCCGTACCCTGCTTCAAGATTCCGAATAGACAGCATAATTAGATTCCTCTGTGTCCTTTAAGCGGCTTCGCCGCCCAGGTAAGCCTCAACCACTTTCTCGTCGGCCTGCACTTCAGCGGGCGTGCCCTCTGCAATCTTCTGGCCAAAATCAAGCACAGTCACGGTGTCGCAAATGGCCATCACCATGTCCATGTGGTGCTCGATCAGAATCAGTGTGATGCCGTGATCGCGAACCTTGTTGATGATCGCAACCAGCTCCTTGATGTCAGGGGCAGTCAGTCCGGCAGCAGGCTCATCGAGCAACAACAGGCGTGGGTCAAGGGCCAAAGCACGGGCAATTTCAAGCAGACGCTGCTTGCCGTATGGCAAGTTACGCGCTTCTTCCATCGCCAAATCGGCCAACCCAACGAAGTTCAGCAGGTTCATGGCGCGAGCTGTGGCTTCCTGCTCTTCCCGCTTGGCGCGAGGCAAACGCAAAGCAACCTCAGGCAAGGTGCTGTTGAAGGTGTGGTGCAAACCAACCAGTACGTTTTCAAGTGCGGTCATTTCACCGAACAGCTGCACGTTCTGGAATGTACGCGCAATGCCACCCAGCGCAATGTGTGCGGAAGACTTGCCCTGAATCATCTCTTCCACGAACTTGATGCTGCCAGCTGTGGGCACGTAAATACCCGTCAGCACGTTCATCATGGTGGACTTGCCGGAGCCGTTCGGGCCGATCAAACCGTGAATGGTGCCACGCTTGACCGTCAGGTCTACCTGGTTCAAAGCCTTCACACCACCAAACTGCATCAACAGGTCTTTGGCCAACAGAATCTGGTCCGGGCCGCCTTGGGCTGCTGCAGAAATGGCGTCTCTGCCATCCACGGCCGGTGCGGGTGCCATGCTGCGCTCACCACGCAACAAATCGCGACACTTTTTCACGAAGCCGACGATACCGTCTTGCAGGTAGTAAACCACCAAAAGAATCATCAAGCCAAAAATGGTCAAACGCCAGTCGGTGATGTTCTTCAGACTGTAAGCAAACACAGCCAAACCAATCGTGCCCAGCACAGGGATGGCGAGTTGCTTGGGATGAGCGATCTTGCGGGACACCGCAACGATGGCACCCACTGCAACGATTGCAGCCAAGGCCAGCGCGACCAGACGGAATGTTGCAATGTCATCCAGCAACTTGGGCAACATCACGATAATGGCTGCGCCCAGAACTGCACCAAGGCGAGTTTTTCGGCCGCCCATGATGATGGCCAGCAAGAACAGAATGGTCAGTTCAAAGTTGTAGGTGTTCGGGGAAATGTACTGCTCGGAGTAAGAGTACAAAGAGCCAGACAGACCCGCAAAACCGGCACTGATCACAAACGCAAACACTTTGTATTTGTAAACAGACACGCCCATACAGTCTGAAGCTACCGGGCTGTCGCGCAGGGCTTCAAAGGCGCGGCCCAGGTGACTTTTCAGAATGCGGTGCACCACCAACATGGCCACGGCCATCAACACAGCCACCAGCCAGTAATAGTGCTCGTCACTCATGGCCACACCTTCCAGGTGGGGCTTGGGCACGCGCAGACCCATGGGGCCTTGTGTCAACCAGTCCATCTCGTTGATGAGAATCTGAATGATGGTACCAAACGCCAGCGTCACCATGGCCAGATAAGGGCCTGTTACACGCAGGGCTGGTAGGGCCAGAATTGCGCCGAACGCCGCTGTCACCAGAATAGCCACGGGTACTGTGACATAAATGGGCGCATGGAAGTGCAGGAACAACACACCCGCAGTGTAGGCGCCCACGCCAAACAGACCAGCATGCCCCAGTGACACCTGCCCGGTGTAGCCCACCACGATGTCCAACCCAAACAGCAGGATGGCGTAAATCATGATGGTTTCAACGAGGTGAATGTAGTACGGATTCGGTACGATGATCGGGAAAATGGCGATCGCCGCGAACCCCAAAACAATTGCAAGTAGATTAATAGGTTTCATGTGGGTTACACCTTCTTGATGGCCATTTTGCCAAACAGACCTGCGGGCTTGACGGCGAGTACCAGCAAGAGCAGAACCAGTCCGGGCACGTCTTTGTAACCGGTTGAGATGTAAAAGCCGGTCGTGGTTTCAGCAATGCCGAGAATCACGCCACCGACTACGACGCCCAAGCCGCTGTTCAAGCCGCCAATAATGGCCACGGCAAATGCCTTCAGACCCAATACCGCACCCATGGTGGCGCCAGTCAGCGTCAATGGAGCAACCATCACACCCGCCAGAGCGGCTGTCATGGAGGAAAGTGCATAGGAAAATGAGATGACGATACCCGTGTTGATGCCCATCAATGACGCGGCATCACGGTCGTTCGAGGTGGCCACTACAGCCTTGCCATAAATGGTTTTTCTGTTGAAAAACTCAACAGCCAACATCATGGCAATTGCCCCGAAAACCACCAGGATTTCCATGGGAAGCACGTTGCCACCAAACAGTTTGATGGGTGCTTCGGGCAGTGGAGATGGAAAACGCAAATCGTCGCGTCCCCAAATGTTTTCTGCGGTGTTCTTGAAGATGATACCCAGCGCAATGGTGGACATAATCCAGCCGAATTCAGACTTGATTTTGATCGCGGGCCTTACACCAATCATTTCAACCAAACCACCTTGCAGCATGCCAAATACGCACACAATGGGAAGCATGACCCAGTAATTCATGCCGAGCGTATCCACAAGGGTCAAACCCACCAAGGCACCCAACATCAGGGCTTCACCCTGACCAAAGTTCAAGGTGCCAGACGTTGCAAATGTCAGCTGGTAGCCGAATGCAATCACGGCATAAATCATCCCGAGCGCGATGCCGCTGTAGATGAGTTGCAGAAGAATTTCCATATTAAACCTTTGAATCTGTTTGCATTTTGTCGCAAAGAAAAGGGCGACCCCTTGTGAGAGTCGCCCTTTCAGTTGGCATCAATCAGGACTTTTTACCGTTCGCTACAGGACGGGTTTTGTCAGCTGGGTTGGCAAATACCACACGGCCACCCTTGACTTCACCCATCACAGGCACGTTGGCAGTGATCGCTTCGTGATCGTCTTTGGTGTAGGGGTGGTTGTAGGTCATCACAACACCTTCAACAGGCGTCTTCAGGTCTTCCAGGGCTTCACGAATCTTTGGGCCTTCGGTTGACTTGGCCTGCTCGATGGCGGCTTTCAACAGGTACACAGAGTCATAAGCTTGAGCAGCAGACACGGGTGAGTCGATACGGCCATCCTTTGGCTTGAATTCCTTCAGATAAGCTGTCACGAAAGCTTTGCGCTTGGGCGTGTTGTTTGAATCCTGAATGAAAGTCTGTGGCATGACAGCGCCGTCACCGTTGGGGCCAGCGTTGTCAATGTAGTTGGCCATGGACAATGTCCAGCTGCCGATCATTGGCACTTTCCAGCCCAACTTGGCCATGCCGTTGGCGATTTGCGCCAGTTCAGGACCGATACCGTAGGTCAGAATGGCTTCGGCGCCAGCCTGCTTGGCCTTCAACAGCTGCGCGGTCATGTCCACGTCCTTGATGTTGAACTTCTCTTCAGCAACAGGCTTGATGCCTTTGGCTGCCAGGGCTTTTTCCAGATCCTGACGACCCAACTGACCATAGTTGGTGGAGTCGGCCAGAATGGCGACTTTCTTGAAGCCGCGACGACCAACTGCTTCTTCAACGATCATGGGTGACTGAATGTTGTCAGCCGCTGAGTTGCGGAAGATGTAGTTTTCGGGCTTGTCTGGGAACTGCTTGGTGACGATCGTGCCAGTGGCCACGTTGTTCATGACCGGAATTTTGGCTTCTTCGTAGAAACGCTGGGCGGCCAGTGCAACACCGGTGTTGATAAAACCAACGGTTGCAACTACCTTTTCCTTGTCGATCAGTTCTTGCGCAATTTGTACACCGCGCTCGTTTTTGGCTTCGTCGTCTCGCTCTACCAGCTGGATTGGACGGCCCATAATTCCACCGTGGGCGTTGATCTCTTTCGCAGCAAGGCGAACGCCATCACGCATACTCACGCCCATGGATGAAGATCCACCAGTGAAGGGACCAGACACGCCAATTTTGATTGGGTCAGCAGCGTAAGAAGACGTTGCAGCGACTGCCAGCGAGAAAGCAGCGACCAGGTGTTTCATTCGGAATTGCATATTTTGAGCTCCAACAAGTCATGGTTATAAAGTTCTTATTGACAAATTGCACATCCACAATTTGTGATGTGACGATAGCTCAGAGCGCAGCACAATTTGATCCGTACAAACCCTTTAATAGGGTAATCCCTCCCTTGAAAACAGGCTTGAAACCCGCGCCAGATCAAGGAAAACCCGAATAAAAAGGCCAGAACGGAGCACCGCGGAGATATTAAGAAAAGATAATAAAAAAGCGGATCAAGTGATAATCACTTGATCCGCTTTTGATTCAGAGAATTTTCAATTAGAAAATCGCTGAGCATTTGGTGCGGCTGGCAGGATTCGAACCCACGACCCCTTGGTTCGTAGCCAAAAGCTTAAATTTAAGTGATTGATTTTATTTAACTTTTAAACAGCGCTTACTACCCAATTTGCGCTGTTTTGCACCCTAAGTCACTTAAAAGTCACTCGAATTTCACTCACCATTTGTCGGTGAAAAAGAAAAATTTCCCACCTGGTTGCTCAGCTTCCCTTCTGTTCTTTATCACGATGTCTAGAGCCCGGCAGGTTTGAAACCCCAAGAAGCTGTGGGCCTGATCCAACAGACCGATCTTTGCTTGCTCATAGGCCGTTTCTTTCACTCCATCTAGCCCCGTAAGCTGCCGGTAAAATGCCAACCAAAGATCCAGCAAATCATGGTACTTACCAAAGACAAACTCAATGCTTTCGGCTTGCTTTTGAGAATCCGAACCTTCACCAATCTTTGGAGATATGAGTCGCACGGCATTGTTTAAATTTTGTCCGTTGCGTCGCCCACCACCAAGCACATCGTTTTCCTTTGTAACAGATAGCATGCGTTGCAAAATCCTCTCCGTACGGTCCTCCACCCTCTCAATTTGACCTCTGTCGAACTGATGCTTCTGAAAATCCATTTGCATCCGCAACTGGCGGTACAAGACTACAGCAGCGAAACTAGAGATCAAAACAGAATAGATACCGCCGAAATATGAACCAAAAGCGGACCAGTCACCACTACTGCTGGACAGCTGCCCATGAAACATCACGAAATAGAGAAAGATCGGGGCTACAAACACGGCAACGACGACGTAACCAATCAGTTGATATTTGCGCTCTTGAGAAATTGAATGAAGCATGCTGTGTCTTCTGTAGCCGAAAAAGCCATACTATCAAACGAGTGAGGTTGCTTCGTTCAGCCAGATTGAGACTTAGACCAAGCCGGGGAACTCCTGAGTTCAATTGAACACTCAAAGTCTGCTCGATCGCGAGACGGGAAACAAGAGTGCTGCCCAGGCAACACGGTTGATTCCCAAACCTTGATGCTCAAGCGCCCCTTCCCCTGGCAACCTCCTCGCAAGCTAAACACACTGTTTGCGAAAAAAGCTCAACTCTGAAACAATTCCGTTTTACTGTTTAAAAACACAGCACAATGGAAGCAGTTGTTACTCTACTTCGCTCACGCGGCCGGCGACTTGACGCCCGCGAGAGATCCCAAATTCCGGTCATCAAAGGTGACCTGGTGATGCAATACAAGCTTGAGAACTCCCACAGACCATCCTACAAAGTTCTGGAAATCAGAGTCGGCCACCAAGACATGCCCAGCGTTGCAGCCACCTTATTTGATCCTGAATTGGTACACGTGACCGCAGACGGCATAGTTCTGCGGGGGATGGAGCGACTTTCTGGGGGATATGTTGTTCTACAAGAATGGCTGTGCAAAATTTAATATCAAAAAGCTTTTAAATCGTTATCTATGAATAAACTTTTAATTTGTACATTTTTTCCATAGGAAGACCATAACTCCAAACACTTTCGACATCGCCATTTGATAAAGTGCATTGATAATATGCATGTCCAAAAAGACTTGAAGGAACCTCGATTTTTTCCTCTTTAATCGATTTAAAAAATTCCCTAGCAATCCAAAAACTTATAAAATCAGCTACTTCTAACAAAAAGTGGGACCCGGGCTTAACAAACATTGGTTCTTTTAATGGGGAACCAGCAGCGATCCATGAAAATAACCTTGTATACTGCAGACCAAGAAATCTTTCAAGCGCCCAGCCCTCAGTTTTATTTGTATTGCTTGTATCCTGAGTATTGTCAAAAGTCCAAATTACAGACTTATTTTGATTACGAAAAACAGACAAAGAACCCATGATTGATTCTGAAAATAATATTTCTTTTTGATATTTTATAAGTGATTTTTTTTCAATAGAATTTTTTGGTAAATAGACAGCATTTGAAAAGTTGAGTGTTACTAAACTTGGTCGAGCGTCCCTTATAATTTTTGAAAATTTATTAGCATAGTTTATTTTTTCTTGCAAATTTTCAAAAGAATATTTTTTCTCTTTGACATTACTTCCCCATATATCATAAAAATGATGATTCCAAGAATTAGGATCAACATTTGGACGAATTTCTTTTTTTAGATTTAAAATATTTTCTTTTAATTCATTTTGTTTATCAATATGGCACGCTACCATTGTAATACATTGAAAACTGACAGATCTACCATTGTATTTTTTCGGTAAGTCATTAATTAAACGACCAGCATCATCACCATATAAACCCCATATATTTTCAACTGGAAGAACGGGAACATTGACAAAGTATTTTATATTACAATCAGAGTTTCCACAAATAATAGGAAAATCTTTTTGAACCAAATAAGTATCAGTACCCTCAATTAGTTTTGATTTTAACGGATAGTCAAGTTTCTCAAGCCATGGTATTTTAGTATGGGTTTTACAAACCGGACAAATGGCCGTTTTATCTAATAAATCTTCATCAATTAACTTTGGATCATCCCTAAAAGGAAGTTTTTTGATATTAACCATAATATTTTCCAGAAAAATCATTTATTTAGCTAAGCTTTTGATTGGCGCTAACAACTCAGTTTTTCGACCACTATCATGAGTTGTACCAAACCAATAAGCCATAACGGCACCCCAGCCAGTGGACAAACTACCAAGCATTAAGAGCAATGCTTGACTGTCACTGACGTGCAGATATCCAGTCATCATACCAATCAACAGCCCAAAAAATCCAAGTGTTACCAGCACGGATAGGACAGCAGGAATTTTGGATCGAACCGTTTTTTGCATATCCCGTGCATTTGCCCGATCGTTTGCCGCAATGTTTTCAAGAGTGGGTGACGTTTTTGAATCCCAGTTCCTGCATCCGCTGGGCAAAGTCCTGATCGCCTTTTTTCAGCATTAGCATCTGCTCGGGTATGCCACCAAACAAAATCCGCTAAACTTCATCCGCAGTCTTTTCTGAGCTTCCCACTGCGTTAGCTGTTGCGGTGACTGCCCTGCGACTTTAGTTGCCCCTCCCAAAGCGGAGCCCGCAGCCTGGAAGGAAAACTGCTTAAGGTAGCCTCAGCAAAAAGTAGCCGCTTGCTGGCCAACCCCCCATAGGCTATTGCCCGTTGCTTTGGCTGACATCTCGTACTGGCCTTTTCGTTGTATTTAGCATTTGGTAAAAGCGGTAATAGCTTTCCTCGGTCTCAGCGCATTGCCAATGCAAATGGTCAAGCGCTTGAGCCATGCCCTTGGTAACATAAAAACTGACTTGTTTTTCCAATAGAAAACCTGCTTTTTTCACATTTTCGCTTTCATGGGTGCTCAATTGATCCAGGAAAAAATAGACCCCCGACCAAAGGGGCACAAGCTCAGGTAAAATTCTGTTGTACCTTTCCACAACTTTAATAACTTGAATATCAAGCAAGTTCGGGCTGCTTGGGCTTTCGCTAAGCAAGTGGATAAACTGCAATTCATTAAAAGCGCTTGCCGGGCCGTTTTGACCAGCAAGCTTAACCAATTCCAATAGCCTATCTAGCACGCGGAAAAGGCGCTTCTCCATTTCAATTTGGAATTCATATTCCTGTTGCTTTTTGAGGACTTGTTCATTCCATTCTTGCTGATTTTTATGGATAAAGTGCTGTAGGTCAACCGTTATAAGCAAAATGTAAACAGTCAGCGCGCCAACAATGGGTGCCGTGATGCCGCCAATATAGGAACCAAAGTTTGCCCAATCGCCTGGGTTGTCAGATAAAGGGCCATGGAACTGGGTAAAATAAAGCCCAAAGCCAAAGGCAACACCAAAAATTATTAGATCTTTTGGCCAGCCCAAAAACACAATAAACCGGCTTAACTTAATGTCGCCTTTCCCCATTTAAAATGCCCCCGCAAAAATAGACAAAGACATGGTTTTAAACCATGGCTATGCCTTTTGCAACTAACGGAGCCGCCCATGGAGGGGTTATTTGCTGAAGCTTTGAATGGCCCGGCATTGGGCCATCACCTCGTCGGCTTCACGAGCGAGTCGTCGAAGATCCTCTGTAACTCGTTCTGGAAGTGCAATGGTTCGGGCAGAGGTTTTGTCAGCTCGGCTGGTGGTTTCATCAACGGCGGGCACTGAGTTTGAACATACTGAGGCTGGGAGGCGCAACCCGCCAGTGCCAGCGCGATCAGCAGCAAGTGACTTTTGGTATTTTTCATTGATGGCATCCCTCTCTTCATTCAGTTGATTGATTGACGCGGCAAATGCCTGCATTTGCTGACGAATGTTTTCCTCGTAGGTTTTTTGATCAGCCAGGATCGCTTCTTTTTGGGCACTCAAGGCGGCGTTTTTGTCCTTGAGAGCTTGTCGTTGAGCCATGCCCTGCCCCACCCAGAAACCAAGCCCCAACAATGCTGCACACAAAGTCAAAGCGGCAAAGATTTTGATTCCTGTCGAATTCATGCAATCACCCCGCCAGCTTGAGTGAAGGCATTTGCCAGACGTTCGAGCCTGTTTTCGTGTTGGCCATACCCTGCACCCGGCAAGCTGGCCCAAATGTTCCTGCAGCAGGCCACGGCCTTCTCAAACTCTCCAGCCAAGATGTGGGGCATCGCCCTTTGCTCCTCAAACTGTCTGATGGCGTAAAGGTCCTGCGAAAGTGGGCCAAAGTCAGGGAGTCGCAGTAATGCCTTGTAGTGTGGCCACCACCGATGCATGATCTGGTATCGGCCGGCCGCATCACTGTTCATTGCCCGGTTATCGATATTCGGGTGGTCGGCATAGGACTTGAAAGTCATGATGTGGCTTGGGGTACTGCCTACCAGCACGTTGTAACCGTCATCACTGGCAGCCAGAATTTGCGGACCAATCTCACTGAATGCGATCATGTCGAGAAAGGCGAGGACGTTTTTGCCACCCGCCCGCTCTACTGAAATAAATGCCATGGTTTCACCTCAAAAGGAAACAGCGGTCTGCCCGATTCTTGGCAGCCGATTTGCGGTAAAAGTGAGGGACGCCATAGAACCAAAGCCTGGCGGTCCTGATCTGAAAGGCGAGGATGGTGAGAATCAGCGCGAGATGAAACCACCCGGGAAGATAGCCAAAGATGACAGTCGTGCCGATGCTGACTAGCGCGAATGCGCTGATTGACCAAAGCAAAAGCCGAACCCTAACCAGCGTGGCGTGCGTAGTCATCGCGAGCCGACAGAACGCTGTCCAGAAGGTCGCTGCAGAGCCCAAGAAATAAGCCACCAAGAACATCCAGTTTGTACCTTCGCCCATACCGTTTACCCACCTATGAAAGACTTCAATCGATCAATGGCGGCATCTTTCAGAGCCTCAAACTTGTCTCCCAGCGCGCCAATGCAGAACGCGATGATTGGCAAGGCGAAGTCCTGCGCCACCCCCAATTTTTCAAATACCAACCAGGACAGCCCGCCAGTCAGAATGATTGCGGTCATGACCAGCCTGCAGAGAATCAAGAGAGCTGTTCGCTTGGAATCCGTGTGCACTCGCCCGATGGTCCAAGTCGCGCCGACCGTGGCCGACAGAATCACGGCCATCCACACGCCAATGACCGGTCCAAACAGAGCGATCAAACCGCCTGTGATCGACACGGCCGCTGCCGCAGATGCGCTTGTCGCTGGCTCTTGCATTTTTTCCCCTTCTTCTCATTGCTACAGCCCCAAAAAAATGCCCCGACAAGTTGCCGGGGCATGCCGCAGGTTTTGGCACCTGCTTTCAATCTCTTGTTGTCAGTATTCCGCTCTGATCACATAGCCCTCAAGGGTAATGACTTCGTTGGGAACCGAGGCTGAGGCCTCAAGGTAGATGCTCTGATCTGTTGAGAAATCCACGGCTTTCCCACCCGAAATGTAAGTGTCTTTCAGCGTGTAAAGCTGCTCTGTGAGGCTTCCACGATTGACCAGAAACCAGTCATACGGCTGACTACCCGAATTGAAAGCGTTCGAATCGATGTATTCACTTCCGATGATGAACTTGGTGGTTTTGTCGTTGCCACTGCTGGTTCCATCGAAAAAGGTGTGGCAATCCAAGCAACCTGACGGGCCCAGCGTGCCAGAGGGCACCAGTATCGAAGCCATGGTCACGTAATCACCCGCCGGTGTTACAACTGGCGTGCCGAGCCCGGCTGAATACGCGAAGTCGACCGTCAAATCATTGGTGGAATCAACTGACAACACCTTGTAAAAGCCATCGAGGCCGGTGCCCCCAGACCATGTCACGTAGACCGAAGCGCCGACGGCAGGCGAGGTGGTAAGCCCATGCACTCCGGAGCTGCTGAATTGAACTTTGCCGCCGCCGTTGCTGTATGTGACACCTGTAAAGGCTGTGTCCACTGCCACGAAAGACAAAGGCACTGCCGACTTCGCCAGAGTCTGGACACTGTTGCTGGATTCAGTTACCAGGTGAGTCACCACCCTTTCGTCTGTGATCATGCTGTTGGTGATCGATGTGCTGGTGGTCTGCAACAGTACCTGGCAGATTGGCAACTTACCTGCGGGGATCGCTGGGGCCGTTGGACTTACCGCCTCCGTACCCGTCACAACGGAGACTGCGCCAGAAGTACGATCAATCACCACCCGATCAATTCTGGGATTTGATGCGGGTGCGGTAATGGCCGAGGTGCTTTGGGCGGCAACCAGCGAGAGTGCGCCACTCAGAAATTTCAATCCTCCATCCACCGCAACGGTCAAATTCGGGGTGGGCTGTTCATGAGGCGCAAACGACGCAGCCAACTTGGCCAACACGGCAATATTCCCGTCCAGTGCGGCCTTGTAGGTGGCCGCATCCTGCAGGGTGAAGTCATTCTGATTGAAGGTTGCAACAGTCATCTATCCCTCTACTGGTCAATTGTTGGCGTGAATTTGGAAATGGCGGGTGTGCCTGCCGTTGAGGCAAGAATCAATTTCGGCTTGATGAACCTGGCTGTCAGCATTCCATTGCCCCACTGTGTGAAAGGCGAATAGGTCAGACCGTCATCAGAGGTGCTGATCCAGAACTGAGGCGAGACTGCACCCACCCCAGAATCTGGCAAAGTTCCCGCCATGGCGGCCCAAGCACGGACAGCCTGGCTTGAGCCGAGATCAAACTCTTGACCCTCAAACTCAGCAGTTGCATAAGGGTTCGGCACCATCACATCAAAGGTGTCGAAATCGTCTGCGCTGGCCAGGTTTTGACTCTTTACCAGAACCTTTCCGGTCCAGTGTTTCACCAGATTCGTGAGAGTGCCCTGCCACTCGGGTGCTTGCGCCCTGCTCTGCTGCACGGCCAGGGTGTCAGCAACGGTAAAGTTTGCAATCACTGGGTTGGAGTAATTGCCACCGCTGTCGCGCGCCGAGAGCATGAAGGTCCAATCGCCCGGCACCATGCCGGTGGTATTGAACGAGGTGTAAGCCACGCTGCTCGCCAGCACGATCCCATCTCGCCAGTTGGCCTCGGCACCCAGCGGCACAAACCGGATCTCGTAAGTCACGCCAGCAGTGGTCGAAGCCAACCAGCTGAACTGGGTTGTAGCCTCGCTCTGGCTGACAGAAAACCCCGATGGTTGTGCTGGCAAACTGAGCTGGCCAGAGATGGCAAATGTGAAGGCCGGCACCGTGGACAGATCCTGCAAGCCCGAACCGAACTTGTTGTAGGCAGGAAACTTGAAGTAGACCGTCTTGCCGGTCAGAGCGGGGTTGTAGGCGTACTTAAAGATCGAATCATCGCACTTCACGAAGCGTGCGCCAGCAGAAGACCCTTGAGCGCTGCCGTAGACCCCACGACGCAAGTAATTCAGATCATACGCACTGGCGCCAGTCAGAGTTGCATCCCGAAATGCCAGGAACTCGCCACCGACCAGACATAGCGTCCCAAGCGTGTCGACTTCCGTCTGATTCACGCTCTCAAGGGTCGATTTGCTGGAGCTTAGGTCAACTGCCAGGGAGTGAACTGTGTCCGGATCTGACCCAGCAACCAAATCGGCGGAAGTCACGCCAACCCTGCTATTACCCGAGATCTTACCGATCTGGAAGTAGGTGCTGTCGTCATAGCTCATCCAGACCTGCGACCCACCATAGTTTGCATCGAGGTTGGCCACCGCCATCCAAATTTCAAACCCTGAAGTCGTAGCTGCACTGGGTGCCAGAAAGATCGTCGGGCTCGAGTAAGCAGTTGGGATCACGCTCCAGTCGGGGTTGTAACCGCTGCTTGGTGGTTGCAGGTAAGCGGCCGGGTTGCTGTAGGCCGCGTTGTACTCCTCGGCCGTGATGCTCAGAAGACCGTCTTCAGACTCATCGATCTCGGTGATGCGCACTGGCGCCTGATTCAAACCCAGCGCAGCATCAGTGATTGTCACCAGATCCATGGGTTCCAGCAGGCAGTATTTCCAACTCAACTTGAATTCGTAAGTGTTGCGAATGTAGAGCTGACGCTGGAGTATGCCTTGCGCGACAAATCGAGCCACGTCAGGCAGACAGATTGAATGCAAGCTGACCGTGGGCATTTCACGCAGACCGAACTGCTCAATGCTGGCCATGTCCTTGGCCTCGGCCACCTCTTGGGTGTAATCGTTGTCACGATTCAGAAATTCAACCTTGACGCAGTTGTAGGCATCAGCCTGCCGCTTGCGGGTCACTTTGATCGGATCTTCGCCAGAGTCAGCCTGAAAATCATCGTCGGTCAGGTTGTAAACGACCGTCTGAGTCTTATCGAATGGGATGATTTTGAGCTTCTTTTCACTCCAGACAATCCCAGCGTTGCCCACTGTGGCCCACTCAGTCAGTCGCTCATGCGCCGGCGATTGGCTCTGCATGCTTGGGCTGATGTATGTCGAATTGCCATCACAGTAAGAACCAAGGTCCGTGTAATCACCCAAGTTTGCGGCGGGAAATCCGGCCCCGTAGTTCTCGTTGGTCAGGAAATCCACGATGACATCTTTGGGGTTGCAATCGGGGTTGCTGGCATTCCACAAGATGCCTTGAACTTCAAACAGGTGATTGCCAAGGCTGCCACTGCCCAAGTCGTACCCGGCTGCAGCAGCATAAGCCACCCCCTGGTAACCAATGGCCTCATCCGGATGATTTGCCGACAGGTATCCCCATGGCGACTGCGGGTATGTGCCCGGGAATATGGTCAGACCAAATTGGGACGGACTGGTGAGCTTCTGATTGTTTCGCCAGATTTTACTGATCCCATTGATTGGACCTTCAGCCAGCAAAAAGCCGACCGTGGCCGTGTAAGTGTAGGTCGTGTTGCTCACACTGGTACCGCCGCCCTTTCCCACACTCTGTGATGAAGAATGCGCAATCGCGGTCCAGTCGTTGTAGTACATCAAATTACCCGATACCTGCCCGGTACCGTACACCAGCGGAATGCAGTTTCCATAGCCGGTCTTTTGAATCTGCAGGCCATTGACCTGAGAAGGCGTTGAAGCGACAGGCTTGGCCGTTTTGAAAAGCAGTCCAGACATCAGCGTCCCTTCAATCGGTAAAATCCAGCCACCCGATCTTTGAGTGGGCGCAGGCTTGCATCGGAGAGGACGACCATCTTCTCGTCGATCCAGGCGTGAACAATGGTTGGAAAATCGACAGCAATGGCAGCATGCGACTCATGTCGCCCAAACCTGAACATGACTACGTCGCCCATTTGAGGTTTGTCCACAGGATCGGCAAATCTGAGCAACCAGTTTTTGAATCGGGGTTCGTCTTGATGCAGGTGCCAGTCCTTCGGGTAATCACCTGAATCAAACTCATCGATTAAGCCGACAGCGCTGTAGACCGCAATCAAGAACTGTGCGCAGTCCACGCCAGCCCCTTTGACCCGGGCCCTGTGATGCCAAGGCGTGCCCAGCCATGTCATGGCCTCCGCAATGACTGCGTTTTGCATTTCTTCTTTCATGAACATTCCTACATCGAAGCTGTGGGAACGGGGACAAACGGGAAACCCCGAAAATGGATGATGTTGTTGAACTTGGCTGAGCAGGTTGCCTTTGATTTATCGCAGCCAAAATAAGCCTTCAGGGTATCGCCCACTGCCAGTTCGAAAGGCAGGGGCTGTGCAAGGCTCAAAGTGCTCGAAGAAAACGTCTTGACGCTGCGCACCACACCATCGTTCAGGCCAGAAGTTACGATGATCTTTCCCGCATCAAATAGACCATCAGCGTCAGAACCGCTGATTGCGAATTCTGTGGGGCTGCTGATTGCAGTCACGCTTCGGGAAAGAGCGAACGATTCCTGATCAAGCCCGCAACCACTGTCGTACAGATTGTGAATGCAGCCCGGCGACACCAGATTTCGCGGCATGGAGATGTTCAGCAATTCAGTCATGCTACTGACCGTCAGATCAATTGAGGTTCGGCTGGGCTGAACTTCAGAGACCCTTCCAAAAAACAGATTCACCACTCCTGCGTTGGTGTTGCCAAAGCTGGACATGAACGCTCGATCCAGCTGAACGAGTGCACCGTCAAAGCCACCCTGCGTGGCAAATTGTGGAAATGACACCGAATTGATCAAATCACCCAGGCCAGCCCGAATCGTCACGGTCATTGTGTCCACGTTCACGCCAATGGAGGACTTAATGCTTGTGCGCTCAATGCGCTGATTTGCAAAGGTGTTGCCGCCATACACCAAAGCACCATCTGCATTCGTGTATCGCAAAACAGATCCATTGATCAGAGTGATCGTGTACAGATCGGCAAACAAAAACTCATTGCTGGCCAGCAGGGCCTTCAGTGAATCAGAAGCGGTCTTCATGCGTTTACACCTTGTTCATCGTGCTTCCCACGAACTCGAGCTGCTTGAGCTCAAACAGATCCTTCATGAATTCGTTGAACTCGGCCTGATCTGCCAAGAATCGAACCCTGTAATAGAATGCACCCGACCACGTGACCTGTTTGGTCGAGGCAGGCGCTGTGCTGAGTGACAGCATGCCGGTTGGGCTGACTGTGTAATCAGTGCCCTCTACCATGGCCGCCCCATCCACTTTGATGACTGGAGAGCCGTTCAGATTCTGCACGGGCTCGATGAAACCACCGTAGGATCTGATCAGCTGAAAATCCTTGGTTGAGCCGTCGCCAGTGGCCACCAGTTGATCGGTCACGGTGTTGTCATTGGGGTTTGAATACAGGAAGGCGTTGAAACTACCCTGCCTGGCCAAGAAGAATCCGAGCAGGGTTTTCAGCTCCTCATGAGCAGCGTTGTTGCGCAAAAACTCGTAGGACAGCGAGAATTGCCACAGCGGGTACTGCATCAAGGCGGCGCGGACCTCATAGCCAGATATCGAGCGATGTGTGATGGTGTTGAACGTGGGTGTGGTTTTCACCTCCCAGCTCAAACCCTCAAGTGTTGGAAATACAGCCAATTCTTTGCTCCTAATGTTTCCGGTCAACTCAAGGACCAGCGAATAAAGTGCATCAACCCATGACCAGTCACTGGTGTACCGCGCATACTCAACTGCTGCGAAAAACGTAGGACCAATCGTCTCAGTCCACATCGCGCCCTTGGCATGCGTGTCCGAAATCATCGGGTTTTCGATGCCTGCTCCGTTGTGATAGGGATCAACCCGCCATTCATGCAACGGCATCCAGTGCGCTGTGCAGGCGCTAGGCCGCGCGTCTCGTGAAGTCCGAATGTAAAAATCGATCAGCCCTTCAAAGGCCGCAATGTCGTCAGCAGTGGGCGTGATCGGGTAGCTCACAGTGCCGCCAGGTCGATCACCAAGCACCACCATGGCGTAGGTGTTGAAGATCTCGGACAACTCCCAGCCTGCATGAGAATCGCTGAAGGCGCCGACCAGATCGTCATTCAGATAGGCGTTGCCTGCCGCACCGCTGCCGTCTCCATCGATCGTGAACGTCAGACTGGTGATGCCACTGCCGGGGTCAGTCACTTCGTAGTGGGTGATCTTGCCGCCGGCAATGAAAGCAGTGGCAACCGGGGCCGTCGCTCCAGCATTGACCGTGAACACGAGGTTGGCAAATGTGTAACCGCTACCCTCGGCAGTTGGGTAAATCCCCGCCAATCCCCCGGTGGCTGTCTGGCGTTGCCGAGCAAACATGTCGTCCAACAACCTTCGGTACCACTTCTGCGCCAGAGGATCCCCATCGACCCAATATTTCAGGATGCATGCCGAAGCAATGCAAGTGTAGGCGTAGACCGGGTGGTAGGTGTAACCCACAGTTCCGTCGTTGTTGAACGCGCTAGGTGGCCACCAGTAATCACCGTCAGCGATGATGTAAACGTCCAGCCAGGCCATCCAGTTGTCCAGAATTGACTTAGCCTGAGCCGACCGGGTGTAGAAGTAATACTGGGCAACAGACAGCAAGGCCCGGTATGTGTAGCCATACCAGTCGTCAAAATCTGGGTAGTACCAGGTATTGAGCGTTCCACTCTGGAAGACCCCTTTCACGTACCCCGGCGTGTTCAACGCCTCCCAAGAAGTGCGTCCATACCTCGGCAAGAAGGGCCCGATCTGTTTGTCCGGAAACCAGACCTTGTACTCATTCTGCGCATCTTCAAGAAAATCCAGAATCATGGCACTCATGGCGCGGCCATTGTCGGGGTTCACGATTCCGCTAAAGTGCCACCCGGAGGCCCACAAATAACCAGGCGAGGAAGGCCCACGCCAGCTGCCGTAGCCCACGAAACCGTTAGAAACCTGCCATTTGTAGGTGTACCGCGGAATGCCCTGATAGCGCGTTGGATCAGAGACCGGCCCGTCTAAAACATCGATCTGAAAGTCGATGGCGTTGAAGGTTACGTTGTACTCAGTACCCAGATCATTGCTTGGAAACGAAATCTGCAGGCCGTTGAACAGACTGGGTGTCACATCCGCCATGGTTACCACAGACCCATAGCTCATCGCATCGAAAGCCACTGTGTTGGCATCTGACCCCGGTATGTAAAAGGCGCTGGACAGGCCTGGAATATTTTTGAGTGGAACACCCTTGTTGCGCAGTCCAAAAATCAGCGGCGACTCGATTGAATACATCTTGTAGACCGCATCAAATGCAATTTGGCTCATTGGATGAGTGAATGCAGTTTGACTGAAGCCAACCTGATCGGCTCCAAAATACAGGCCTGCCAGATCTGGGTTCTGGACCTGTGGGTAGTACAGAATTTCAGGGTACTCTGGCAGTGTTGAAATCGGGGTTGCCGGTATGCTGCCCACCCATGGAATCACCAGATCGGTCCATCCCTGTCGCAAAAACAGGTAAACGACATGATCCACATCAGCACTGTCTGTGGCCGTCAAGGTTGCCACGGCGTCATGCGCAGAATAAACACTGACATGCAGGCCATCTGAGCTTTCACTGGATGCTGAGGCAGGTCCCATGTACATGCCGGCATAACCACTGCCATTTCCAGCAAAGTTGTAATTGAACCGCTTGAGCATTCGCTTTCGCGGCACATCTGCAAAGTCCTGCAAAGTAGCGACATCACTGCCGTAGGTGCCCACGTAACTGAAGTCTTGGTGAGCACTGTCGTAGACGACATTGTCTGACTTCCACAAATCAGCGGGCTTGATGCTGTAAAGAACCGAAGCGTAGCTATCCTGAGGCAGCATGTTCATCTGGTAGTAGTAATCACCATCTGCGCCTTTGTCAGGAGCGATATTCAGGTTAACGGGCAGCTTGCGACCGCTACCGTCTCCGATCATCCGAATGTCCAGGGATCTGAATGGAAATCCGTCAATAATCGGAATGGTGGGCCAAAGTCCAAACCCGGCGTAATTGTAGGGTGGACCACCGGTATTCACCGTGGTCTTGATGTTCAGACCAAAGGCGTCATTGTCGACAGCAAACGGCGTGGTCGGGGCGTTGTAGCTGTAGAAACCCACTTGGCCACCCGCCGCTGAGAACGGAATGCTGAAGGCAAAATGGTTGCTGTCAAATCGACCTGCATCCAGCAAGGCCAGACCGATTCTGTCCGCCAGATCACGATACTTCTCGTCGAGGCTGGTGTGGTAGGCGTGATACAGCGAGTGCATCAGATAGTTGTCGCCATCGTTGGCTGTACCCTGATAGGGATCAGTGTGAAGGCTGGGATAGCCCGCCACCGCCTGGCCTTTGATGGATCGGGTGCCGTCCCTGTAGCTGTAATAAGCCTGCAACTGGGTGCCAACGGCAACGCTGGCCAATACGGGTATGGTGGTCGACAAAACACCACCGCTGAAGTCGTTGGTCGCCGCCTGGTCGAAATCAGCGTAATTGGTCAAATCGGGGCCGGTAAAGTCGGCCATAAAGTCCGAATACCTGGGCACCACGCTGAGCGCAAACAATCCCCTCACCCATGTCACATTCCCACCGAACCAAGATTCGGGAATGATCACCTGCTTTCCAGTTGGACCACCAGCGACCACAGTCACCACGGCACTGATGCCACCGTGATTGATGGCAGTCTGGGTGCCTGCCATGTTCGACTGCAGCGGTTCACCACCCAGAATGTCAGTGTAGGCGTCGGTCAAACCACCCGAGGCCCTTGGTGTCGGGTAGAGCTGCGGGACCGGCTTCGGAGCTACTCCCATTCAACACCTACCCTTAATCAATCTTTGATGTGTACAAAATTGCGGTTCATCTGACCAAGAAGCTTCTTCAAGTCGCCCACCCTGACCATGTCTTTGTCGCTTTTGGCATGGATGTGCACAGCTGATCCTTTTCCACCGCCACCAGCCAACATGTCCCGCATCGGATCTGCGATGTGTGCGGGCAGAACCATTTCTTTTTCATGGAGCTGAGTAAGCGGGTTCACGCCGGCCGGAATGTTGAAGCCACCTCTGGCACTGGCCACGTTACCAGCCAGACCAGAAACAGTCGCAAATGCTGCGGCGCCTGCACCCGTGGCGAGCGCAGGCCCTACTACCGGAATGCCGACCAGCGCTTTGAATGCACCAGCCATAGCCTCCCAAGCACTGTTCATGATGCTTTTGATCGCTGCAAACGCCGAGATCGCGATGCTCTGATTTGCACCTGCTTGCTCAACCGCTGTTCTGGTCGCAGTTCCCTCCACGGTGGCCGCTGTCTTTGCCAGCTCTGTCGCGGCCCAGTGGGTTGCCATCTTGACGCCCATGTTTACGAACTCAGCGACCACCGCCTGTCCGATATTTGCCATGGCCTGCTGCAAGGTCTGGGTACCCTGAATCATCCCGCTGATCGACTGATCAAAAGCTTGGGAGAACGGCTGCAGAACTTTTTCCCATTGCTGCTTGCTGTTGACGAGTACATCATCTTGCAGCTTTGCCATGGTCTGGGTGTGTTTGCGCTGAATTTCCTGCAGCTTGTCCAGTGCCTTTTGAAGGGCAACCGGATCGCTGTTGGGGTCTTTTTTCAAAAGATCAATTCTGCGCTGCTGGGCATCAGCCATGATCTTGAATTTTCGATCCTCAAACTGTTGCTGCATGATGAGCAGCTTTTCTTGAGTGATTTGACCCGCCTGCACCAGGGCCTGAGCATGTTGCTCGGCCATTGCTACTGAGTCCATCCCCAATTTTTCGGTGTTGTTTATACCTTCGAGAGTCAGCTGCCCTTCCCGCTGTTTCTGCTCTTTCAAGATCTGTAGTTGCAGGTTGGCCATGGTTCGAGTGATTTGAACTTTTTCAGCCGCGGTGACCTTGTTTTTGCTCAGCACCTCCTGCCAGTAAGCGAGTTCCTGCTGCTTGCTGTATTCGCGCAGATCGTTTGATTGCTGGTAGTACACCTTCTCTTCAGCGAGCTCGGCCGACCACTGGCCAACACGTGAGGTTTGTTTGGTTCCTGTCGCTTTGTCGATTAGAGCGTTGCCAGTCTTGGCATTGATGTGACTGGATGTGTCGATCTTGGGGCCCTTGCCTGCATCCGGGTACATCGCCGAAAACTTCAACATTTCTTCTCTGTTGGCCGACAACTTCTTCACGATGTTCTGACCGTGCTTGACTGCCAAGTCCTCCATTGTCTGAAAGCCCTGAGAATAGGCGCTCTTGACCCCATCCCAATCCAGAGAAAGTGCTGCCTTCAGGACACCAGCGAGTGTCTTTACCCCATTGATGAAGTTTTCCACGGCAAACCCGAGAGTCTCGAATACGACTTGAACTGCCGATTTCAGACCAATAAAGCCCCAGCGAATAACCTCCAGAACCCCTCTCAACATATCCCACAGCCCGACCTGCTGACCTACTCCATCGCTGATCGCATCGGTAAGCTCTGACCAAACATCGACGATGCTGGTGAAAACTGAGCCGATTGTCTCGCCCATGGCCATGAAGGTATTGGCCAGTGGAGGTATGAAATTGGTGAGTTCTTCAATTCCTGATTTCAAACCGTCGGTCGCACCTTCCTCACGCATCTCATCCAGACTGTTGGCGATTGCATCTTTGAAGTTCGACCACTTGCCGGACAATGTGTCCATCTGAGCCTGAGCGGCCCCGCCAGCCATTTCTTCCATGCCCTGCATTAAGGCCATGATGGCATCGCGTCCCAGTTGCCCTTTCTCGGACATCTTCATCAGCTCGGAGGTGTTCTTGCCTGTCTTTTGAGCCAAGATGTCCCAGACTGGAATACCGACGTTAACCATCTGCAGGATGTCCTGGCCTTGGAGTTTTGTTCGGGTCCAGGCTTGACCGAGTGCCAGTGTTGCACTCTCCAAGCCCTGAGTGCCGCGACCAGTTCGGGCAGACATATCCGCAATCGCGCGAAGGCTGCCATTTGTTGGATCGATTCCGTAGGACTTCAATGTCTGGAAAGCATGCGCAACATCGCGCACTTCGAACGGGGTGTCCACAGCGAACTGCTTGATCCAGGCAAAGGCTTGCTTGCCTTTCTCCTGGCTTCCATACAGGCCCGTGAGTGCGACCTCCAGTTGTTCGAAGTCTGCCATGATTGACAAGGCCTGCTCGCCGAGCCGAAGGCTCAAAAAGCCCAGGGCCATAACCTTTAGTTGACCAAGGCCGCGAGACCAGACACTTGTGCCCTCGTTTGCGCGCTCAAAGCTCGCTTTTGTCCTGTCTACCGCTCTACTGTATGTCTCGGCATCAATGGCACCGTGCTTGTACATGGCGTCCAGCTCGGCGAGCTTGGCCCGATACTGCTCGGCAGCAGTCCGAGTTTCTCTGAACACCGACGCGGCCTCACTTTTCATGCGAGTCAGGTCCTCGGTGCCGTTGATCTTGAAGCCTTTACCGAAATCGGTACGCATTTGATCCAGAGACGACTTCATCTCACTGGTGGCGTCTTCGATAGACCGGGTGGCGCCTTGACCTGAGGTGCGCGCCTTTGCGGCGAGGTCGTCAAATGCTGAGGTGTTCAGCTTCAAACCTGCGGACATATCCGAGCGGATGCCCTCTAGCGTTGACTTGATGCTCTGCACGGCCTGAGCAATTGAGTCTGCTGCCTGCTTGGCACCATCCTGCACGCCTGTGGCGTCGGCACCAAACTGCACCTCAACTTTATTTTCGTTGCTCATATTCAAAACCATTCAGGCATAAAAAAAGCCACCCGAAGGTGGCTGTCTTTGGATTGTTGAACCATCAGGTCCACTGCTTCAGGAAATTTCCCTGCTTGTCTGTGAAGCTGCCACAAACAATCATTACGAAATCAATTAAAACCCAGACCCCTAACCCGCCAAAGGTGAAAAACTGCAGCACGCCGGTTCCGGTTTTGCCCACATAAAAGCGGTGCACACCAAACAAACCGAAGAAAAAGCACAGCAACAATGCCGGAAGGATGCGTTTATCTGAACCACCACCACTGACTTTTTGAAGCGCGCCGCATGAGGGACAGCTGGGTGCCGAGTTGTGAATTTTGTGTCCACATGCCCGACAGAACACCATCTGATCGTTTGAGGTCATTTCCATTATTTGCCCTTGTCGTTGATGTAATTGACTGAGTATGTCCAACTTTCACCGACTTTGATTTTCTGAATGGTTAGGGTTGCAGGTACCAGGCTGTGCGATAGCTCGGCCAGTGCTGCGTCAATCAATACGCCATGAATCCCTTCAAAGAAGTAGGGTTTCAAGGGCTCTGGCCCCTCGATGTCGGTAATTTTTGGCTTCATATCCATCAAAATATCATAGACGGATTAGGGGACTGTGGAAAACTGCGCATCAGTTCTTCCATGTCAACAGGTTCGGCCTGTTTCTTCTTTTTCCCGATGCCAAAGTAGGCAGCAACCATGACATGCACAGGTGGAGCGGTCTCCCAGTACTTTGTCATGGCCTGCAGGCGGGGAATTGTCATGTGTTCGTCGATGTACTCCCAAGTCCAGCCGGTGGAGGCTATCAAGTGGCAATACAACTGATCCCAATCTAACTCCCCGCCTTCACCTCCCCCGCTTCTCTGGCCTCAAACCCGGATATACCCATGATCGCCTTCACCACGATGGGAGCGTTTCGCAGGTCCAAGAGATCCAGAACCTTATCCTGAGTGATATCTGGATAGTTGCGGGACAGGGCCTCATGAACAACCTTGGCCATCACCTCCATTTCCTCATCAGAAATCAGTCCACCAGAGAGGTTTTCCAACTTCTGGATGTCAGGCTGGATCTTTTTGATCTGGCGGAAATTTAAAGCGGGAACGACATAATCCTCCCCGCCCAGGCTGATGGTGACTCCTTCAATTTTGCTCATCAGTCATTACTCCGTAGAGGACCAGGTCATCACATTGCCAGAGGCATCGGCAAAGGCATCAAAATCGAATTCTGGAATTGCGAAGTCATCCAGTTTGGTCGACAGCGAAAATTTGCTCGACAAGCAATTGGGCAACGAGAAAATGAGGCTCTTGCCGTTGTAGGGCATGTACAGGTCGGCTCGGAACGTGGGGGCATAGCCCATGGTGACGTTCTGAACGGTCTGCTGCTTGGCTGTGGTGGAAGTTGCGGTGTATTCATAGCTGATGAACACCTTCGTGCCAACATCGGCAGCGGCAAATGTGTAAACGCCATCGGCGACCGTGTACTGACCAGTGGTAGGAGCTGAGGCAACCAACTTCAGAGGCTGGCCAGTGGTAGCGTTGATCACGCCCAGATCACGGGAAAAAGCACCGCTGCCGGGGACTGTCGGCGTGATCTCGTAGGTAGTGTCAGGAATGACAGCACCGGTTGTGTCGTAGACCGCCGACAAAATGCCGTTGGTGATGGACTGACCAAACAGCAAGTTGCCAATCATGTCGCCCTGGATGTTGGCAAAGCTGGCCTTGCAACTGATCTTGCCCTTGCCGCGGCCAATAGCCACAGGAAACTGGTTCTGACCGTAAAGCATCTTGGTATCGAACGAGGTGTCGATCGATACGTCCTGCAAGGTGCCGAAAATAATCGGCGTTGGATTGGCCACCAAGTTGCCGTTTGCATCGGTGTTTTGAATGCCCCACAAAATGCCGGAGCCGAATACGTTTTGCATGATTGTTGCCTCCCAAGGCGAAAAAAAGCCCCATCAAAGGGGCCGGTGAGTTGAACCTGAGTAAATGATTTTTTATGCGACCATGATCTCCACAGGGATGATGGCGATTGCCTGACTCTGCGTCGCGCCGTCCCCGGTTCGAATTTGTCCGCCGATTCGCGCGTAATGAACCAGGCCACCGAGCGTCTGGCGGGCTGATACGGGACTGGGATCGAATGCATTGGTGATCGAATCGAGAATCGGGTTCATGACTTCTGAGGGTGAGACACTCTCGTCCTCACCCACATCCACGTAGACATACAACTCCAGAGACAATGTCCAGCGTGTGGGCTGGCCTGTTGTGGTCGATGGGGTTTCATCCACTTGCACTTGAAAAAGCGCAGGCATGTCCACCCGGCTCATCTCGTCGATGAATTTGAGCTTTCTTGACTTGGTGACGAAATTTGAGACTCCGCCAATCAGATCGAACAGCGCCTTGTAAATCTGCTCCCTTTGCATCTGGATCAACCCTCGAAGAGATCTGAAGCAGCCTTTTGAGCTGCGGCGGTCAATCGACTTACGATTGCGTTGCGCATTTCATCGAGCGAGGACTGCAAAAACGACCGCTGAGGAAAGGTAACGCTGTGCGCCCTCACTGTGACCAAGCGCGGCTCTTTGATCGGTCTGCCGAAGGCCTGTCGCATCATTCGCATGTGTTGCGGCACTTTGAACGTTCCACCAAGCTCGTGGACTTTGCCGTAGGAGACATTCGTCCCCACCGAACCTGTCACCTTCAGGTCATCCTCGACAACCCGCTGGTTGATTGATCGCGCCAACCGGCCGCTGCGCTGTCGGAGTAGTTGGCCGTGCAACTTTTGACTCACGACTTTGCGCTGCAGATCAATCGAAATTTTCGTAACTTCGCGGACCAGACTTTGCCTGACCGCCGAGGGAAACTGACTGAGGTTGGATGTAAGACGTTCTTGACCAACCACCTGCGCTGAGATTTTCATAGCGGAACCACTCGCATGTATTGCTTCAAGACGGTCTTTACACTGTCAGGCATGTCTTTGACGATGTAGCTCACGGTCTCGGCACCATTGAGTTGCTTGCTGGCCTGGCCAAGTCGCTCTCTTTCCCGGTAGCTGCTTGCCACCCACTTGATACAGGCGCCAGCGAGATCGGAGGGCACAGTCTCAAATCCAGCGGTGTACGCAATTTCAACATTCATGAGGCCACGGTCAAAACGGTAACCGTTGAGTACAACCTCATAATTTCTGAAGCGATAACCGGGGTCTGAATAGCCTGCTGCGGCCGGAATCGTTCGGCCATTTACTGAGAGCGAGGAAATCGCGGTAATGGGGTAGTTTCTCAGCAGCAGTGTAAAGCCACCATAACCGTCGAGAGTCTCTGCGTAATCCTGGCTCGTTAATTGTCGGTTCACGTAGTTCTGGATTGCCTGAGAATGCTCAGTGATCATCCGAGTGATCAATTGATCATCAGCCTCACCAGAGATGCCGAGAAAAGCCCTGACATCAGCCAGGGTGGTTAAATCGCCGGAAGCCATCGCTTACTTTGCAGCCTTTTCATCAACCTTCGTGGCACCGTTGGGTTGCTCAGTCGGTGCATCGGTTGGCGCAGGCGTAGGCTCTGACGTTGGATCTTCGGTCTTGGCTTTCTTGCCCCCTCTGCCCGAGACTTTTTCAATTTCGTCCTCGACAACTTTCAGACCGTGAGAGATCAGAGTCTGTACGGCATGCACAGGGACCATTACGAAGCCGTCCACAGCTTCAAAGATTTCGCCGCCAAAGTTCACACCCGGGCCTGAACACTTCATTTTTACGTCTGGCATCGTTTTCTCCATCAAGATGAAATACCCCGGCGCGTGGCCGGGGCTGGATCGACTGCGGGCGATTAGCCAGCGGCGATGTTGGTCAGAACAGCAGTGGCGAATGGCGCGTAAATGGCCAGCACGCACTCTGCGTACACACCGGTCTCATAACGACGAGTGCGCAGTGGGTAATCCAGCTGGTAGTAATCGCGGCGGCAGTGCATCTCTGCAACGTTGGCCACGTTGTTGTTCTGGTACCAAGCTGGCAACTCCTCGCAGTAACCAATGATCGTGCCGGGTGGCAGCATTGGATGCAGCTTCACAGGAATCAGACGGCCGCCGTCCGCAGTGAAGGGGTTGAAGTAGTAGCTGATCACGCCACTTGCAGACAGCTTGTAGGCCTCTTTGCCGTCGCTGTTGTAACGAACCAGAGGGCCGCTCGAGTTGTCCAGGACCTTGTCGGTCATGTCCTTCAGTTGCTGGCTGTTCACGTACAACACGGTGACACCAATCTGATACTGATCCCACTGCTCTTTGAACATGTTGTCAATTTCAACAATGCTGCCGCGTCCAGAAGCGGTGAGCTTCGTACCAACCCCGACCACACCGCTGGCAAATGCATTGGTGTAAGCAGAACCGCTGGCGTAGGCTGTAGCCAGAATTCCATCAAAGGCCAGACCGTTGTTGCGAGAGTAATCCGCGGCGATGGCTGATGCATTTTGGTTGTCACTGGAAAGGCTGGTCAAAACCACGCTGTTGATGGTTGTAAATGCCTGGAGTGTCTCGTTGCCAGCCGTGCCCACAAACCAAGCGTAGGCAACTGCACCTGTTACAACCGGAACACTGGCGCTGATGATGTTTGCACCACTACCAGAAATGGCGCCAGTGCTGGCAGCGCTTGACTTGTTGGATGAACCGCCATTGAGCACATAGGTCTCGCCATCTGCGCCGGTAATGGTTTTTGCGGTCGGCACTGCCAGGGTCCCCGTGCGAGTGGCATTGAGCCAACCCTCAAGAGTCAAGGCCACAACGATCACGTTGTACGTGCCATCAGCGATTGTGCCACCGGACGTGTCTGCGGTCACAGTTGGGGTGTTTGGTGTACCCAAAGCCACAGAAGCGTTACCCCCAATGATGCCAGCCTCTTCCTTGAGCATGGTCTTTTGCAAAAGACGCATGGCCATGGTGGAACGGGTATCTTCGAAACCTTTGCTCGCGCTTTCTGCTTCGAAGGTCAAACTGTCTTCTTCACCGATGGTCACGTAGTTGGCAGCCTTTGGCGCGCTGGTGATGCTCATGCGGGCGCTTCGCTGACCCTCTGGCACCCAAGGTGATGCGTTAAAGCCTGAGCCTTCAAGCTTCGTGACCTCTACCCAGTTGGTGGCCTTGCCGCCGTTGCCGGGCACCCGAGGAATTGAGTTTCGCAGCGGTGTGACTACGGGATAAAGATTCTTGGCTGGACCCTGCAGGTCATAGGCGACCAGGCCGTTGGCCGTGGTGATCGACTTTGATAAAGTTTCATCGGACTTGGACAGCGCCACTTTCAGCGCGTCCAGAGTTTCTTGAGTAGTTGCACCCATGATTCATTTCTCCATGAAAAAAGCCTGCACAGGGCAGGCTTGAGATTTCGTTGAACTTGTTGATTGAGGTCCCCCGGGGAGACCAGACTTTGATTGGCAGGGGTTGATTAGCGGCGCGTCACCACTACCCCACCAGATTGATGAATCTTCTTCAATTCATACAGCGCCTTTTGTTCGGGCGTTGCGGTCTTTAGGAACTCTTCTTCATCCTTTGCAGCCTTGCTGATCTCGTCGTCTTCCAGATCATCCGCTTTTGCTACAGCCTTCAGGACGCCCTTGCCTGCGGCGGGCATGGCCTCCAGCTCCTTCACACGCTTTTGCAAGGTGTCGCGCTCGGCTGTCATTTTTTGAAGGGAGTCTTCAAGATCAGCAACTTTCTTTAAGTCTTCGGTGTGATCATGCTTTTCAGCAGCGCCGCAAGCAGCACCCAGGCCCACCGCCATGTCATGCATCGACTGGATTTTTTCCTGATCAGCCTTGCTGTTTCGAGATCCGGCTTTTGCGAGGTCACCCGTCTTGTCGGCCATGGCTACAGAATCATTCATCTCGGTCACGGCACCCTCAGCAGAAGCCTTCACGCCATCGTTGGCCGTCAGCTCCGCAGTTTCCTCTGCAACCATTTCAACAAGAATGGCGGAAAGCGCATTAACCGCATCTTTGAGCTTGCCTGGTACCGGCGAATTATCACCCTCGGCATCAGCTTCCCACTTTGAATCTTCCTTCAACCAATTTAAGGTCTGAAGCAGATCAGCAAGGCAACGCACGCCGTACATGCCCTTTTCCAGTTTCTCGCCTTGACCAGCGTTTTGCTTGGCGGTCTTGGCCAGCTTCAGCAAGTCCGCAGGGCTCAGCTCGCCCGCGTCCACCATCTTGGCGATTTCCTCGATGGCTTGTGCATCTGGTGACTTTCGGCCCTCTGGGTCTTCGGCTTTGGCCGCGCCTTCAGCATCACCACCTGTATTTTCTGGCGCTGGCTCTTCGACTGATCCACTGGATTCTTGCTCGCCTTCAGCGCTGGGCTGTTCAATGGAGTCTGCCTTGAACATCGTGAACTTGGCCTCTGGGTTGCAGGGGCGATCCACCAGTGAGACCTCGACCAGCTTGATACCGGTAATGATGGCCTTGTTCAGGTCGTCGCGCCCGGTGACTTTACCGCCAACCGAAAAGCCTTTGTAGACGCCGGTTTTGACCTTCTTCACCGCCTCGCTGTCGACCACATGGGCACCAAAGTAGGTTTTTCCATCGTCCTGCACTTCCGCCTGAATTGCAGTACCCGCGGCCTTGGCTTGGTGCATTTCACGCACAGCGCCCCACTTCATGTAATCCGGCAGCGCTGCCTTCATGGCTTCTGGCGTGATGGTCTCGCCGTCCGCGTCTTCGTCAGCAGTCGAGGCATAGCCAAACACCTTGATGGTGCCGTCATCGAGCTCTTCGGTTTTTTCAATGGTGCCGTACAGCTTCTTCAAAACACCGTTGCTTTTGTCTTCAATTTTCTTCATGGGGATCTACTCCTGGTCAGATTCGTCATCATTGGTGAAAGGAACCACCACACACCGGCAGTTGGGGTGCGCTGGAGCGGTTTGGTCGCCGCTTTGAAACGCCTTCTTGAAAGGAATGCGACCCTGCTCCTTATTGCCCTCGCAGGCATCGCAACAGCCAAGGTTGGAGACCTGCCAAGCCTTCTCGACCACCACCTCGCTTTCGTCCCAAGCAATCAGGTTGCCCTGGCTATCCGCACGAGCAATTTCGGTACGGGCGATCATTTCTGCCCTGGCATCGCTGAATGCGTAGTTGTCGGCAATCTCGTCAGCAAGTCGGGCATTACTCCAGCCTTCCTCTAGCGCAGTCACCACGTCGCCCCGCAGCATTTCTCGGGTGCTTTCGGTGATCGCCCACTGAGCGTTTGGGTTTTCAATTACGGTGCCATCCTCAAGCACTCTCATGCCGACCAGTTCGGCAGCCCGGTCTTTGGCCCATTGCAGCGCTCTCAAATTGACCTGGCTCAGCATGTCCTCGTTGTCGATGGCCAATTCCAAAAGAGAGGCTTTACCAGCGAGCACAGCAATACGCTCGAGAATGGGCTGAATGTCACCGGCCAAAACGGCCCAACCGGTCAGGTCAATCTGACTGAGGATTTCACTGATTCGATCCTGTTCAGCCTTTGCAGTCAGCCCCATGGCCTTGCCAAGTTGCTTGGAGATCTCGCTGGCCTGAGCCCGCAGGAAGCGCTTAGTAATGCGTTTGACTTTGGCCTGCGCACGTTCTACAGCCAGACTCTGGGCTTTTTTTTTACCGAGTTGCTCGAGCTTTTCGACCACTACACCCGCCGTCTCTTGCGCAACAACGGGTTGCTCGGCATTTGTCAGGTAGGAGGTCAATGGAACGGGACCGGACGAGGTGTAGACCAGGGGAACATCGCCACCATCCACAGCAGCCTTACCGTCTTCCTTTCGAACCTCATTGATCATTCGACTGCCGTTCCTGATTTTGAGGTCATCGATCTGGGCCTGTTTGAGCGGATCAATCGAATACTCTTCATCCCAGTTGAATTCGAGATCCTGGTACCCGAAGAACTTCCAAATGATCAGGTTCATCAGGGATCGCAGCCAATTCATGATGGGCAGAAGCCCCTCCTGCTGGGCGGTCTCGTTGAGTTGCTCCGCTACGCTGCGGTTCGTCTGCTTGATGAACGCTGTTGCAGGGATGCTGAAGGCAAAGCAGACAACCCGTGCAAGCCACTCATCAAACTCATCCTTCAGAGCCTGGGCTTTGGTGTCGTGAGGCGCCACTCCACCGGGTACAAACTTGGCGTTGTGTTTGGTCTGGCCTTTGTTGAGATCATCCCACCACTTTTGGAAAAACTTGATCTGATCTGGGGTCCAATCGTCTGGAACACCAAAAATCAGGTTTGGTGTGTTTCCCTCGGTGTAATACTCGAGCTGGTTAACTTGTCGGCGCAGCGCGATATTGACCGTCATAACGATCTGTTCGACGGGGCTGAACCCATACACCTTGTGAGTTCGCTTGTTGCGCGGGTAGTAGATCAGCTCATCGGTGCTGTAGTTGGCAGCGGGCACCCCCTTGATGATCTGCTGATAGGCTGGGTCGGGCGCAATCGGCGTCCTACCCTCTCCGTCAAGCACCCTCTTGATAGTGGCACCGTCAATCAAATCCAGTGAGTACAACTTGCCACCCCGGGTAAAACGCGGATAAATCGTTGGGGCATCTATGACCAGCATGTCCTCAACCAGCATCCGGGCCCAGGTGTGGAAAGTATTCTCTCTGTCTGGAAAGGTCAAAAACGTCGTGACCTCATTAACCCGGTCATCTGCTTCCGAGCCATCGCGCTTGACCACTTTCCAATTCAGCTTTTCAAGCTGGTCTTTTCTTGTCTCGATCACCAGACGCAGCAGGTCATACCCATCGGCCAAGGCGCGCATCTGTGAAAACGAAACCCGCTCATAGGAACGGGGCGTGGTGGTCGTGTTGATACCAACCGGAAAATCAAACTCCCGACCCTTGGCCGTGTCTGGGGCGACCGGGTCGATCGGCTGGCCCGGGCTCATCCAGTCGGTAGGCGCCACACCACGAAACATGTAGTTGATCGCACCGGAGACACGGGCAATGAGGCTGGACTCGATTGGTTTTTTTTCGCCATCGGCCATAAATCAAAATCCAGAATGTTGTTTGTCTGTTGCTCAGTCGGCGCTCTCGGCCATCTGTTGCTCAATAAAGTCCAGCAGTCCATTTGACGTGCTGGTCAGCTCATCAAAGGCATCGGAGGCTGCGTCAACCTGATCGTCGTTCTTGCCATTGGGAAAGGAGCGAAGTTCGTCGGTGAGTGCCGTGTTCCAGTCGGCACGCAGCATCATGACGTTGCCGATGTTCACCTGCGCGGCAAATCCGCTGGACCTTGTCACCTTGTCACCAGAGACGAGCTTTGCGGTGGCTGAATATCCCGCCAGCAGCTTGATCAGACGTTTGGCCTGGGCCTTTCCAGCCTGACCTGGGTCTTGCGGGATTCGAGCCTTGCATGCTGAGCCATCTCTCACCGTGGTGTTCTTCAGAGTCATCTCGACATCTTCTGGCCCGCCTTGTAACCGGACAACATCGACAATGATGAAACGGTCGTCGGGCATGCGGCCCAGCTTGAACCCCACAGTCCAGTCGCCGCCATCTGTGGTGGCTGCAAAGTCCCAAGCGCGCGCGAACTTGCAGCCAGCCGGAATTGCATCAACGATTTCGATCTTGTCAGGCTTGAAGTGATTGCCCTCGGCCACAATCGGCCGCTGCTGGTACAGCGCCAACCAGTTGGGCTCTGGCATGATCGCTTTGCGCTTGAGCAGGAATTCCAAACTTTTGTGTTCAGGAAATAGCGGTTCGCCTTTCTTCCGATGCGGCTCGTCTTCCTCGGCCAAGGCTGGATAACTCAGCACCCGAATCGTTTTGTCTTTGGCAATCAAACGACCAACAGGGTCATCCACGTGCCATCGGGTCAGGATGATCAACAGGCCAGCGTCTTCGCTGAACCGAGTCAGAAAATCATCGGTCAACCAGTTCCAGGTCGAGTCTCTGACTGTCTGACTGTTGGCATCCCTCCGACCCTTGATCGGATCATCGATCACCCCAAGATCAAGAGACTCGCCGGTGATTGGTCCCATCACCGTGGTGTTTCTGAAGGAACCCTCTTTGTCGACGTATTCGAGAAAGGACTGGTTCCGTGTATAGCGACTGCTACCAGCCTTCTCACCAACCCTTGAGATGTTCGTGTCAGGAAAAGCTTCCCGATAAATTTCTGAATCGTAAGTGCGCTGCAGACGCAAGTTTGCGCGCAGGCCCAATCGGTCAGAAAACGATCCATAGATCGTCTTGAGATCTGGGTTCTTCCCCGCCAGCCAACTGATGAAATCAACAATCTGAACTGACTTGCCATGCTGGGGAGGCGCCTGAATGATCAGGACCGGCTTTTTACCCGCTACAAGGTCTTCGTAGAAAGTCTGTAGCTCTGCCGCAATCTCTTCATTCCACCAGCCCCATTTCAGCTTGGGATTGATGAGCTGCCGGTAGGAGGCAAATGACTTCCTGGCCTGCCTTAATCTCCATTCCTTAACCAGAGCCAGCTTTTCAAAGTTTGATCCCATATTTGGCAAGCTCCTTTTCCAACTGCTCGTCGGTCAGGTCACTTGTCGATGTCTGTTGCTGGATTGGGCCGCCATTCTTGCCCGTCAGCTCAATCGCCTCAACCGGCTTCCAACCACCGTGACACTTGAGCCAAAAGATGGCTGCCGTGACAGATTGAGGCCCTGTGCCTATCGCCTTTTTGAACAAAGACTGCGCGACCCGAGCATTGGCGATCAACTTGCAGTTGTCGATCTCATTTCTGAAGGCCTTCTCAAAGGTCTTCTTGCTGATGGGATTTCCGGTTTGAGTGTTGATGATTTGGCTACAGATAAACTCTTGGGGCATGCCACAGGCCAGCATCACCGTGGTTACAAACCGCTGTTCCTCGGTGGGTACAAATGGAGGGCGTGCCATGTCATGCCTCTATGGGTTCTTGCGCCTTGGCCTCGGCAAATGAAAGCCCATCCTGCTCTCGAACCGCCAGTTGGCCTGTGTAGTCCTGCCAACGTTTGATCTGCACGTCAACATAGCGAGGATCAAATTCCATGTTGTAGGCGACTCGGTTTTGATTGGTGCAGGCAATCAGATTGGTGCCCGACCCTGAAAAAATGTCGAGGGCGATGTCACCACCCTTGGTGTTGTTCAGGAGTTGATACTCAAACAGTGCCACAGGTTTCATGGTTGGATGTTCTGCGTTTCGGCTTGGCTTATCGAACTCCAAGACAGTCGTCTGCTTTCGGTCAGAAGCCCATAGATGGGACGCACCAGTCTTCCAACCATACAGGCATGGCTCATGAATCCATTGGTAATCCTGCCTACCCATAACCAGACTGCTCTTTTTCCAAATCAGGCATTGTGCGACCTTCCAGCCCACATCGCGGCAGGCCCCCCTGAAGTTGAAACCCTCGCTGTCGGCGTGCCAAATGTAAAACACGGCTCCCGGCTTCAAAACCGCATCGGCGGCGAAAAATGCATCTCGCAGAAAAGCTCGAAATGAAGCGTCATCCATTGAGTCGTTTTCAATGGTCAGCTTGTCCTTGGTGCCCCCTTCGTAGGCGACGTTGTAGGGCGGATCGGTCAGCAAGAGGTCAATTTTCGATCCTGCACACAGGCGGGCAACATCGCCGGCCTGGGTCGAATCACCACACATCAAGCGGTGGTCACCAAGAATCCAAATGTCGCCAGATTTGCTCACAGGCTTCTCTGGTGCAGCGGGCACTTCATCGGGATCCGTCAGACCGCCAGAGGCTCCGGCACCAGAAATTTTGTTGAGTTCATTCAGTTCAATGTCGGAGAACCCCAAGACACTGAGATCGAACTTTTCTTCTCGCAGATCGAGAATCTCCAGCGCCAACAGATCCGTGTCCCAGCCGGCCTTCGTGGCCAGCTTGTTGTCGGCGATTACAAACGCTTTGAATTGGGAGTCACTCCATCCGCTCGCATCAAGAACTGGAATCATGCCTTTTGGAAATGGACTGGCACCTGCCCTCTTACCTGGTGCCGGATAGATTGATTTACCAGCGCTCAGAATTTTCTTTGCAGCTGCCAGTGTTCCGTGACCTTTTGCAATCACACCGTCGCGTACAACGATCGATCCAGCAAAGCCAAACTCTTCAATACTCGAAGCGATTTCAGAAATCTGCGATTCGGAATGGGTTCGACTGTTCCTTGCGTATGGAATCAGCGTATCGATATCACAGAGATTTAAATTTTCGGTGGACATGTAACCAATCTGCGGAAAGGTGCCCTTTTTATAGGGTGTAAAAACTTCGGAAAAACAACAACCGTGGGCGACTGAACACCGCCCGCGCTCCGGCAGGAACCCGTGAGGTAAGGAACCAGAGCCTTCTAAACGTCGGTGTTTGCGGAGGCATATTGTTAAGCGCGTGCCCTACCGCTTTGCGCGCCATTGGAAATGAAAAAGCCCGCGCTGGGCGGGCTGAAATCCACTCTCGCGGAGGGTGGAGGAGACAAGCTTTGAATGGTCCAGAAAGCAAAAAACCGCGCGCAGATCACTCTGGGCACGGTTTCTGGACAATATCGAATTAAGACCGATTTTTGCCGCAAAACGGCAATCTGTCAAGAATTCATTGCTTGAGATTAATTGACAACACAGACCAACCGCAAAATTCCACCACTGACCTGTTTGGGTCATCGATACCCCTCGGTTGGTCAATTATCCCGAATTCCAGACCTAGCTGCGTTTCTAGAGCTTGTTTCACCAAATTACTGAGTCGACTGCCGCTCGGCTCCTTATCCATAACAGTTTCAAAGCTAAATTGCCGCCCTTCTGAGGGGTTTGCCACAGTAACTGCCCACACCTTTTCCTTCTCCATGCCACAGTTCTCCTATAGTTTGAACTTTGAGTCTATGGCTTCAAAGAGGGGGTTACAAGCACGGTCATTGATGTTGGTTGAAAGGACAGGATTTGATTCGAAATTAACAAGCGAATCAATCTGTTTGGGTTTGACTTGTCCTTCAGGCCCTGAGTGTTGATAGGAGTCTATCAATGCAAGACGCATCCATTTTCCAATCGGGGGGAATCTCATCTACGGTCCCAGCAGCCTGGGCCGAGGGCCCCCACTGGTGAAATTCCCGTAAAACTGTATCTCCCCTTCCATCGGCCGCATGTTTGAGCCAAGCTGCAACCTCTGTTGGGGTGGCCAAGTAAAGTCGCGGCATTTCTGTAGGCTCGCATCCCTTAAATTGAACAAAGCACATCACCGTTTTGTTGCCATGTCTCTTGAGCCAGACATCCGCGGCAGCATGATAATCCGCGTTTTTCAAAAACGACTGAGTTAGCCCCCAGCCACCGTCCTGACTTCCCTTGACGGACACCTTAAGCATCGCATCGCCGCGTGTCACAACAAGGTCAAACTCAGGCAAATTCGCACCGTATTGCACAGAAACGTCCCAACCAAACCTTGCAAATTGAGCTGCTGCCAGTGCCTCTGCCGCAGTTGCAACTTGCCACTGACTCATTTTTTCCGCCATTTCAATTTCTCCGCATGGATGCAAACTCGAGCAACTCATCCTACACCAGTCGAATAAAAACGGATTCGATTCATTGGTCTTGCTGAGTTGACTCAACGAATCAGACCTGAGGAGGAATCAGTCCTGTGGCCGCAAAAAAGGAATCCAGCTGACACAGGGCCCGGCGCTCGACCTTGAAGATCCTGTCCCGGAATTTCTTGATTCGATTCCGCAGAGTTCTTTCGTTCATGCCGTACTGACTGCCAAGGCCCGCCACCTCGACGGCTCTTCTGCACAGAACCTTTTGAACGATTGCAATCCTAACGTCTCTGGCAAGGTCATGGAGCTCATCGCACATGGACAGATTTGAAACGGCACTGCGCCAGTCTTGCGTGGAGGTCTGTTGATGGCAGCATGGGCACTCGTGAGTCACCTGTCCGAATCGTGCCGTGATGACATCCCTTTCTTCGCGTGACATCCGGTTCACAACGTCCAGAATCATCCCTGCCTGTCCAGCGCCATCCAACCCAGAGAGTCCCTTGCCGGTGCCAGTTGGGCCAACCATTGCCCGCAGCATTGGAGAGCTGGGCGACTGCTGGCTTGAATACTGGAATGCGAACCGCAAAGCATGATCGGTGCAGTCAAAAAGGAATTCTGAATCTTCGGTCATGCAGCCCCCAGTGGTGAAACGGTTACCTCAGAGCGTGGCTGCTCCGCGTAGAACTTGCTAACCCGAAGATCGACGATTTGCTTGTCATCGGTGTAGACAATCTCGTTCATCGCATCGCAGATCGCCTTTGCCACGTTGTCTGCATCGGGCTTGGTCATGGGTCGAATTTCCCCTGTGATTGCCTGGTGCTGCTTTTTCTTCGACCAGGAAGCTGGAACTGAAATCCACAGATGGATGTCGACGCAAACCATGCTGTCGAGCAACTTCTTACCGGCCATGGCCTGGCTCGCATAAAGCTTGACAAGGTTCTCAAAGCTGACCGTCTTCTCTGGCGTGTAGGTGGTCACAAATTTCCCCCGCCTTGCGAATTTGGGTCGACCTTTACCGACTGGGGCGCCTGGCACTGAGAATCTGACCGAGGCAAACTTTTCGCCAGTGCGTCCAGAATCCTCGCCCGTCCTGGCGAGCCGATCACCCTGTTGATGGCTTCCAACATCGCCTGCGCATGTGCCTTGCTCGGCCTCGTGCTGGCCACCAGCTGCACACAGCAGTCCAGGCAGGTCAACTTGTACACCCCCGGGGTTTGATGTTCGCAATTGCGGATTTTCAACATGCCTCACGCCTGTCTCCTTGGTTGTTTGTAATGCGTTGGATGGTTTCGGGCAGCAGCGTGCTGATTTGCAGCAATCCCGCTTCATGGCTGCCGGATCGATAATTCGACTCTGCCCGCCGACGATTGCCGATCAGCGTCACGGGCTGCATTTGGTGCCCCTGTTTCAGATTCTCGGCGTCGGCAATTCCGGCCAATGAAGGCAAGTGCTCGGGGATCTCTCCCCGGGTCGCATAACCCTTGTATCGATTCTCAAATTCACGCTGCACAAATGGCCACTCGGCGTCGGTCTTTGAGCAGATGTCGACCCATCCCCCCATGTCGCTGATCACACGGTGGATGACTGGATCGTCAAAAGTGACCGTCTGGTAGGGCCCAACCACCCTCACCGCTTTGTCGACCTTGCTCCAGGCCAACATAGAGCTATCCTGCGTGGACCCTTGCATCATGCGGATCAGGTCAGCAGGCTTTGGCATCCACTGGCCCGTGTCGGGGTTTTTGACGTGTCGATCAAATGCCTGTCTGACCGAATTCAGCTCGTAGTTCTGCAGCGCATTCCAGTACAGGCTGTTTGCGAACTCGCTCACTGTCTTCCCGTACATCTCGCTCACGGCGCAGAGCATTGCCGAGAAAGCTTCAAAATCAGTTGGCTTCATCGCTTTGGTCTCCAAAAATCATCGCCTTGGCGCGGCGCGCGTTTTCCATGTTTTGCTCGTAAAGGGATTGGGGAGGATTTCGGCCTCTCGGCCCTGCACGAGCCTTTGATTGCAAAATCGAGTTGAGGTAGCCGGCATTGACGGGCTGTGGGTTGCTCTGCTCTTGCCTTTGGCTCTGGGCCTGTTCCAGTGCGGCCAGAAGTTTTGCGTCGCTCAGTCCCTCTCGCGCCCATTCGAGCAAATGCGGATTGCCAGGCTGGACTGCGGCACCGTGGTTGCGAAGCAAAACCGAGATTTCAACCGAACGCTGAGCGATCGGATCTCGTTCGACTGGATCTGAGGATTTTTCGTCTTCAGGGGGCGACGACAACGACGAAGGTTTATTTTCTCGCGCGCATCTCTTCGATAAATCACCGCTGTCGTCGTTCCCCTCCTTGATCCTTAGATCCTTGGTCCTTGATCCTTGATCCAACGGGGAGGATTCGCGAGGATTCGAGAATATTCGCGAGGATTCGTCGAATGGGGGTATTTTGGACTGGCTGGGCTTATCAATCTTTTGATGATTCAACCACTTACAGATTTGCAGGTAAGTTGATCCTTCGACCACATAGCGAACCAGACAATTTTCCTCTTCCAGCTCGTGGAGCCAGTCCTCGATTTTGCTCGGCGCGTCCTCGTCATAGGGAAAAAGAAGGCTCGCGAGCATTCGCGAATTTCCGCGAGCCCTCCCCGAATCGTCGCAGATTGTCCAGAGCATGATGAAAAGCAGTCTCGCATCACGGCTGACTCGACCCATACTTTCGGACTGAGGGAACTCGGGTTTGATGGTTCTGATTCTTGCCATTTAACCCCCTGCCCGCAGCTTAGCCAGGTGACCAAGCGCGGCCTCGAGCTGCTTGGTAGAGTTTTCGATCACGAAGGTCAGGCGATCAACCTCTTCTTCTTTGGTTACCGGCTTGGCCTCGTAGCCAACCTCTTGAGCAAACCAAAGAAACGGAGTGTGATGGCCAGCAGCTCGCGCCCGGGTGAAAACTAGAATCACCTGAGAAACATCAAGTTTTTCAGCGCGTGAAGGATTCAGACAGTCAAGAAGTAGGCGCGCCGCTGCGTCGACTGACTTGTCGGGCCAAATCATCTGACCCACTGCCTTTGCACCACCCAAGGCCTGAACAGCCGACTTCAAGGCATCTTCTGGACATTCAAAAAAGGGCATTTCAATCTGCATGGCTTACCTCTTCCGAAAAATTCGGAAACATTCGGAAAGTCAAAAAAAGGGAAAAAAAAGAGAATGGGCCCATTGATCAGCCACTGATTTTTGGCTTGAAGCCTTTTGACTGGGATTGATGTTCAGACAGGAAGAGGTGTGGGTAATCAAGTTTGATTTTTGCGGGAATGCCCCTTGTCAACCAATTTTGCACACGCTGAACACCACCCTTCTTTTTGTCGAAGTTCAAAAGTTCGGCAACCTCGGAGGGGCCTCCGAGGCGCTGAATAATTTCTTTGTCTGAAGACATGCTCTTCTCGCTGATCAATAGAGATGAGCTTGATTAAACACCATGTTTAAAAACAAGTCAAACACGGCGTGTAACAACATGGTGTTTAGTTCCATGAGAATGCTTCGATGCACATACAAATGAAAAGGCTCTACGAGGCAGCCAAAGCCCTCAAAAACATCAGCAACCAGTCCGAGCTGGCAAGACATCTGAATGTGTCTCCCCAAACAGTGAACAACTGGGAGGAACGCGGCATATCGAAGCAAGGGATGCTGACCGCACAAAAAACGGTCGGCTGCTCCGCCGTGTGGCTGGAAACTGGCCAAACCCCCATGGAATTTGGCAGTGGGCAGGAAATTGCTGAAACCAATAGCGACTATGTGAGTTTCGATCTTCTCGATGTTCAGGCTTCAGCAGGGCCCGGGTGTTCACCTGTCGAATTTCCCGAGATCGTTCGCAAGATCAATGTCCTCGACACTTGGGCAAAAAAGAACCTGGGCAGCAACACCAACAACATCCGCTTGATATCCGCTCGCGGCACTTCAATGCAGGGCACCATCGAAAACGGAGACATCCTGTTTGTTGATTCTGCAATTCGGCACTTTGACGGCGACGGGATTTATGTCATTTGCCGAGGCACGGAGACCCAGGTGAAGCGCCTGCAGATGCTTCACGGTAACGTGCTGGCCATCATCAGTGACAACCGGCTTTATGAATCAGAGAAGTTGACCGCTGAGGAAGCAGACTCATTGGTGATCTGCGGGCGAGTTGTCGCGTCGTGGACGTTAAAGAAGTTTTGGTGAAGGGGTGAAGGAATATTTTCCAAAGGGTGAATAATGAAAATTCAGGAAGCTCAAATAGGCATTGCTGGTCCTAGCTTCTATATCGTCGTATCAGACTCCCAGCAGATTGGAGAGGAGACTTTTTTAGATGGTTTGCTAATTTACCCATCTGGAGAACCTCTGCACTTGATTTTTGCTGCACGAAATGAAGATACCGACGTAGTGAATCAGCTGGATGGACTGGCATTAGAGGAGTTCCAAATTAGAGCCTCAGCCTGGATTAGCGAAAACAAAGGTAATCTTGGTGCGTATTTAAGTGCTTCTCTGAGATTTTCCGATATTGGTGATCTGAGGCTTTTGATACTAAGACACAGGGGCGCGTTTGACTTACTTCGAAAAGCCAATATCAGGAAATATTCCACCAATCTTAGTGAACTTGTGTCAAACCTTCTTGCAAAAACAAAATTCAACATCACTCAAACGTAAAATAAAGAAGCCCCACTAGGTGGGGCTTTTTCTTACTTACCTCCGCTTCGCCGGAAAGCAGAAGGCTTTTTTGCCAACCTGCCAGGCGTAAAGTCGCTTGCCGTTACGCAGCGTTATCCAAGGGCGACAAATGATGACGTGATCATCAATGTCGTGCTCAAACAGTTCTTTCTGTATGCTCATTTAGCACCTATATAAGAACTGACCTCTTGCCTTGGAATGACTTTACAAAGTACACTTCGATTGCGAAGCGATGAGCACTTTGCTTATCATTGACTGAGTGGGGTCAAAACCCAGTCAGGCAGGGAAATGGCCAAGGGTACCAGCCCTTGGCTTTTTTTCGTCTTATGCTGCGATTGGTAGGGTCCAAGCTCCATCGCGCTCTTCAAATTGAAGTTTGCCGTCTTCCGTTTCAACGTCCACTTCAATTTCAGGCGCGTTGTAAATCGATTCAAAAGTCGGATTCTCGTTAACATGCTCCAGATACAAGCCCTTGATTGCTTTAATCGCATACTTAGGAATACCCATACCTCGTTCCCACAGCGAAACCGTCTGCTCTTTTACTCCAAGTGAATGAGCCAGTTTTGCCTGTGAGAGCTCACATTCTTTGCGAAGAAAACGAAACTCATCACCGGAAAGATAATTTTTCTTGGTCAAAGATGTCCCAATGCTTTTGTGCAATCCGCACAAATCGTCGAAAGAGACTACTTCACCATAGCCCTCAATCTCTTTGATCGTGTAACCATTTACAAGCCACACATTTTCCAAACCGCACTCAATGTAGTGGTACATATTTCCCCCTTAATTAATCAATATACGGTGATGATGACAACCAAATTTGACGCATCCCACCTTACCGCCAAGGCAACTGATATCTCATCAGAAGCAATCACGTGGCTCATGGTACATTTCCAATCACCAGCCGGTGTCTGGTAAACCGATTCCGTTATAGCACCCCTGAGCAGAACCTTTATAACCTGTGAGGAAGTGATTTTCCTTTCATGCATTCTCTGTTTGGAATGTTGAGTCCAAATAATATTGGCTGAGTCTTTCGCAACTCTTCGAACTATCTCAAGCATGTTTCGATCGTTCAACGCAATAGGTTTTGGAAAGACAGTCATCATGGAATCCGCATGTTTACCCGTATAAATTATGGGTATAAATTTTATGGGTGTCAACCGTTATTTTTATTCGTAACAAAGCGTTAAGTGATGTCCGAATAAAGGCCAGATGTAACGTCCCCCACTAGGTAGTCTGAGGGTACGTTTACCAGTCGGAAATAATTTTAGGCAATTCAATTATTCTTTGATCCAGCGCTTAATTTTCTTCCGCTCCTGATCAGATTTCCTTTCACAAAGTCAGCGGAATCGCTGCGTGCAGCCAACAAGACGAAAAAGGGACAGTTTGTCTTTCCCCTCACTCAAACCAGAACGGACCTCCCCTCCTCCCTTCTTGGGTGAATTCAATGAATTTTTAAACATGATGTTTGACTTATAAATAAACATGGTGTTTAATCAACTCACGCAATTCAACACGTGAGGTCACCATGTCACACCAACAACACACCGACGAACTCGCAACGCAGGAACAGTACATTGCCGCGCTTCGTAGCTTCGACTGGTCATTCGAGTACACGGAAGATCAGCGCGTCTACAAGAGAGCGCAGGCCGAGCTGGCCCGCCTTCGCCAGATGCAAGTCCACCTTGATCCCACCGGCGAGATCTGGATGGCTCAAAAGCCCGCCGATATCGGGCTCTTCCCTCACGTAGCAAATCCTCAAGCACTAGGGGGTGGTGCGAAATGAATCGACTTCAAGCAATCACCCTCTTCCTCGCCCTTGGCTTTGCATTCGGTTACTGGGCCGGACAAGAAGCTCAAGCACAGACCCAGCAGCACCTTCAGGAGGCATCCAAATGAGAACCCCCGAACAAACAGCGAAGATTTTTGAATTGGTCCATGGCGGTCGTACATCAGAGGCGCTGAGACTGATGGAGCAGACGAGTCATTTGCGAGTGCACCCCATCGAAAGCCGCACTCAAGTGGTCAGCCTGGTTAAACAGCTTCAAGTCGACTCGGGATTTGAATACCGCCGCTCTGAGGACACTGACGTTCGCGAGACCTGGAAGCGATTCGGCTGGTTACCGCGCCTGACCATTGCACGTCGGGAGTTGTTGGCATGACTGAAACTACCGAACTGCCACAGGTCAAGATGGTAACCATTCCAGGCTCTGACAACCACGGCGGCTACCTTGCGCTGAAACTTGTGCTGCCCTGGGTGTGTCGCAAATGCGGAGGACCACGCGGCGAGCCTTTCAAAGTTGCAGACTGGGATGGTGATCGAAAGATGACCGTCGACGCTTGGCGCAATCCCTGTGGCCACCTCGAGCTGTACAGCGAAATTCGCGCAGATCTGCAGCGGGAGGGCAAGCTGTGAGCGAAGCCTACATGAAGCTGCTCGAGCTGCTACCCAACCGACCACCTGTTCGGCTGCGTGCCTCGAGTGTGTCCGATCTGTTCGATTGTGCTGATCGCTGGTGTTCGGTGCACCTTGAAGGTAAGCGAGTGCCCCAGTCGGATCGTGCTGCTATGGGCACGGCCATTCATGCGGGTACCGCGCACTACGACACTGAAGTCTTGAACGGTCAGGCACCCAGCATTTTTGCAGCGACACAGTGCGCCGTTGATACTCTTCGCGACAGCGATGAAGACACCGTCTGGGATCTACGTCGCGACGAAGCGGAGTCGATTGCTGCAGCACTTACCAACAAGTATTGCAGAGAGGAAAGCCAAAAACATGAGTTTGTGGCCGTCGAGGCCAAGTGCGAAAGCCTGATCCTAAACGATGTCAGCCTCGAGCTGACTGGCAGCACAGACCGGATCTTTCGCAATGAGCTCCGATTCGGAGTGGGCGACCTCAAAAGCGGGATTCAGGCGGTCAGCCATGGCGAGGCGAAAACCCAGGCTCATGCACCGCAGATTGGTGTCTACGAGATCCTCGCTGAGGCCTCGACCGGAATCCCAATCGACCTGCCTGCAAAGATCATCGGCATGAAAACCGGAAAAACCCCCGCGGGACAGGCAATCGCAACAAGCGAGATCCGTGAAGCCAAGGCAGTTTTACTTGGCGACAAAAGTCGCCCGGGCCTTCTTCACCATGCCGCGCTGATCATCCACGGAATCATCCCGCCCTTTGGCAACCCCCGCAGCATGCTCTGCCACAAGAAATTCTGTCCCAACTTCAACGACTGCTTCTGGCGCAGGTAATCAACTTCATCAAAAGGAACTGACATGAATACAACCACCAACACTACCGATTTGGCAAAGGTCCGAGAACAAAATGTTCTGGCCAGCATGAAGCCCAAAGAAAAGGTCGCCTACTTTCTCAACCAGAAAAAGAGTGAAATTGTAAAGATGCTGCCTAGGCATCTAAATCCAGAACGCCTGATGAAAGTTGCTCAAATCGCAGCAACTACCACTCCGGCACTGGCTGAATGCGATGTTCCGAGCCTGGTTGGTGCAATTGGCCAATGCGCACAGATGGGCCTTGAACCCAATACCGTACTTGGCCACGCCTATTTGGTTCCCTTCAATACCAAGCGTAAAGACAACCAGGGCAACGAGCGCTGGGTGAAATCTGTTCAGGTGATCATCGGCTACAAAGGCTTGATCGACCTTGCTCGCCGCTCCGGCCAGATCGTATCGATCGCAGCGCATGAGGTGTGTGCCAACGACAAATTCGAACTGGTTTACGGACTTGACGAGCAACTGACGCACGTACCAGCCATGCAAGACCGAGGCGGCGTGCTTGGGTTTTATGCGGTTGCAAAGCTCAAAGATGGCGGGCATTGCTTTGAGTTCATGAGCCTTGAACAAGTCAACGAAATCATGCTGGCCAGCCAAAGCAAAGGCAAGTACGGCCCTTGGAAAGACAACTTTATTGAAATGGGACGGAAAACAGTCATTCGGCGCCTGGCCAAGTACCTGCCTCTCTCCATTGAATTTCAAACAGCGGCCGCGCTCGACGGCATGGCCGACGGCGGGAAAGATCAGCGCCTGGATGAGGCCTTCGAGGGTGATTACAACATCATTCCAGAGGATCAGCCCGCTATCGAAAATGAATCTCAGCCAGCTGCGCAATTCAATTCTGGCAGATTAACAGACGAAGAAAAAGCGTCAATTGCAGCTGAGGAAGCGGCCGAGGCAACAGCACAGGCCCATCAGCAAGCAGATCCCTCTGGTGAGACCAGACAGCGGCGGCGCGCCGCCGCAAGTCAGCAATCAATGAGCATGGAATAAGGAGGAAACCATGGCCTTTGAACTGAGAGACGCTTTGGTAATGATCGGAGAAGTGGTACCTAGAAAGGTGGGGCCACAAGACTGCCGGACCTTGCGCGCCACAATCAAGCTGTCCTTTGAAGCTCCAGCAATCGACATTCTTCCAGAGTTTTCCCCATCCCTCAGAGCTTTTTTGTTTACGGATGAGGGTTTGCGCATGCCGCAACTTGGCGAGTTTCACTGGGATCTTGAGATGGCGAACATGGAGCTGGATGTCTCTGGAATCTGCTTCATTGGAGCCAAGCTCGGCGGATTCAAAATCCGCCCTTTTCTGAAATCCCCCGAGGGCGAACCGCTGCCCGAGATCGATATCAGCCAGCACCAGTTTGTAGAAATCGGTTTCAAGGCTGACGTTGAAATTACCGACGGCCGGCATGTAGCGATTCTTTGCGAGCTGATGGGCTACGAAACACACCTGAGTCTGCTGGCCAGACAACAAGAACTTGACCTCCAAGGAGCATAAAGATGCGTATCAATTCAATCCAAGTAGACAACTTTCTGCGCGTGCAACACGCTGAGATTCGCTTTCAAACACCAGTGGTTCTCGTTGCCGGACACAATCGTCAAGGCAAGTCCTCCCTTGGAGAAGCCTTAAAACATGCCTTCATTGAGGAACCCACCCGGGTAACAAAGAAAAACGAATTCAAGCAACTCGTTCGAGATGGCGAAAAGGTTTCAAGCATCGTCATTGAACACAGCCAAGGCACCACATCGCTGGTTCTTCCCAAAGGCGAGGGAGAGGGTCAGATCAGCCACGGAGCACTGCCCTACTGTCTCGAGCCTTCTAGGTTCGCTACTGCTGATGCCAACACTCGACGTGAATTTGTATTGAAGCTCACCGGCACAAAGATCACACCAGCAACCATCATCGCAAAGCTGAAAGAACGCGGGGTGAATGAGAAAAAGGCCGACGAAGTGGTGCCGCTTTTGGCAGCCGGCATTTCAAGTGCACAGGCCGAGGCTGCAAAAAAGGCTACAGAAGCCAAGGGGGCATGGCGCGCGGTCACTGGCGAGACCTACGGCAGCGAAAAGGCCAAAGAATGGTCGGCACCGGTGCCGCAGATAACGATGTCTGATGACGACATCAAATCACTTGAGAAAGACCTGACTGAGATCGGTGCCGACATTGATGACGCCAATCAGCGCCTGGGTGCACTTCAAAACGTCGACTTGATCGATGTGAAGGCCATTCAAGAAGAGATCAATCAGGCCAGGCAACAAGGCCAGCTGTACGCGCGCATTCAGGACAAACTTTTGGTGGATGAAGCGCAGTTGGCAGACTGGAAAACGAAAGTCGAACAAGCCAAGTCTGCGGCAAGTGGCAAGCGCGAGGGCCTGATTCATGACATGGCCCGCGCCCTCGATTTCCTCAATGGCGTTTACACGGGGGACTGGTACGAACACAGCGGCATCATTGCCCGCTATGAGGCCGAGCATGGCGCTATTGGCCAACAAGGCGACCCTGAGTTGGCTGGCAAGCTGCCTGAATATCAAAAGGCTCTCGATCTCATTCAACGCAGCGTGGACAACGGCAAGCGGGATTTGGCAGCAGCCGATGCCGCAGCAAAGCTGGTCGTAGCCTTGGAGGAGAAAGTCAAGGGGGCCACAAATAACGAAGAAAACGCCAAGGCCAAAAATCAGATTGAGGCAAACCTTCAAGTTTTCCGCGACGAGAGGAAGTTGGTCGAAGATAAACTCAAATCAGCCAAAGATGAGCGTCGACAAATCGCTGATTCCAACTCAAGAACAAAGCTGGCCGCCGGGCATCACGCAGACGTTCAGGCTTGGGATGAAATCGCAAAGGCCCTGAAACCAGATGGGATTCCGGCTGAGTTTGTCGGCCAGGCCGTCAACCAATTGAACACCTTGATTGCGACGTTCTCAGAGGTGGCTCAGTGGGGTCAGATCCACATTTCAGAAAACATGGAGATCGTCGCAGACGGTCACGAATACCGACTGCTCTCCGAATCACACAAATGGCGAGTCGACACTCTGATTGCCTGCGCGATCGCAGCAATCTCCGAACTTGGTTTTGTGATCCTCGATCGCGTCGATGTATTGGACAACCCGGGGCGCATCCAGCTGATCAACCTGATCGACGACCTAGTGGCAAACAAAGATCTGGAAGGGGCATTGTTGCTGGCCACGCTGAAAGAAAAGCCACACGGCCTGCCAGACCACATCACCGTCGAATGGATTGAGAACGGAGTTATTCAGAGTGAGGAGGTGGCAGCATGACTTCCACAGGCCTACTCACACTCTTTCTCTTTTTCTGCGGATTCACATCGGTTTACTGCATCGCCAAGCGTCAAGCAAGCGGATTTGGAATCGTTTTCTACAGTCTGGCCGGAGGTGTCTTTCTGGTCAGTATTGCAATGATCATTCTTGTCTGCGTCGGATCAGTTTGCGCTGGCTGGGAGTACATCCAATGAGTAAGGCATCTGAAAATGACAACACCGTCAAACCTGAGGCTCAAATTCCGGCTATAGCGGCTGAAACCTTAATCGCAGAACCAGCTGAGCCGGCATCCCAGCCCCCTGACGGTTGGTATTTTGAATTCAACAACAACGCAGTGTCGTTCACCACAGATCCAGAGGAAGCAGCCGACATTAAGAGGCACCTTGAGCCAGGCGAGACGTGCACCGAGTATTTCAAGGCACCACCCGCCCCGGTGCGGTTGACTGTTGAAGAAGTTTTACAGTCAATCAAAGCATCAATTCCAAAAAAAGGATCAATAGGAAGTTTGGCTGAAATTATTGCTTTTGAAGTGATGGATGCAATGGAGCGCATAGCGAGGGGGGCAATATGACCCTTCCATATGAAAACACCACAGCCGGTGGCAAGGCCCTGGCGGAACTTCAAACTCTGCTACGCGGCTTTGGATGCTCAAAGTTTGGCAGCATGTTGGATGACGAAGCGGGTGAACTTCTCGTCCAGTTTGAGTACCGTGGCCAAATGGTCAGCGTCAAAGCTTCCATGAAAGGGTACGCCGCAGCCTGGTTGAAAGAACACCCCTACACCAGCCGCATGCAAAAATCAAAAGCCCAGCACGAAGCCAAGGCCATGGAAGTGGCCAGCGTGGCCGTCTACTCAATCCTGCGCGACTGGATCAAAGGGCAGATCACGGCCATTCAAACTGGCGTGCTGTCATTTGAGGGGGCCTTCCTTGGTCAGCTCCTATTACCCAGCGGAAAAACAGTTCTTGAGCATGCCCGATTGCAGAAGATATTGGGAGAAACAGCATGATCACAACGGAACAAATAGAACGCCTGCTTGGTAGCAACGTGCTGCCCACCAACTGGACAATCGCGGACCTTGCCAGGTCCAAAGGGAAACATCCAACACAATGCTCGCGACAGGTTGGCCTTATGGTGAAAAATGGCGCCATCAAGCGAGTCGGCAATCGAAAGAACAAATGGGGCAAGCCGTTCGGCATCTACCAATTTTTGGAGCAGGAATGATGATCTACCGAACAATTGCACTTCTCATCCGACGGTGGCCAGGCCTGGCCAACTCAATAATTCATAGCGCTATGAATCGGCCTTACTACCACCTTGAGGGTTACATGAACCGATGGTGGTTGACGCCCAAGTTTTTGCTGACCAAAGACGAAGATGGCTTTGATGTTCCTTACGACTGGGTGCCTATGTGGGCTCGTGTCCGGGTCCATCACATTTTTAGACCAGACGCGGATAGACATCTCCACGATCACCCAGCGGACAACCTCAGCATTGTGTTGAAGGGGTACTACGACGAACAGGACATCGTGGGCAGGAGCAACATTCGGACCGCTGGTTGCGTGGTGCATCGGCGCGCGGAGTGTTTCCACAAAATTGCCTACGTTCCTTCAAATGGGGTCTGGACACTCTGGTTCGTGGGTGAAAAAAGAAATGACTGGGGCTTTCTGGTCAATGGACGAAAGGTGCCCTGGCGGACCTACGCAAAGTGGAACCATGAATCGAAATTGGGAAAATGAGAGCAATGGATAAACGAGGCTACAACATTCAAGAGGCCCGAGAATACCTCGGAGTCAAGCGCAAATTTTTCGACACCAACATTGCGCCACTACTGGGCCCTGGCATTCGAGCTGGGACATCAACGGTGTTTGAGAAAGAGGATATTGACCGAGCTTGGGAAACATATAAGATGGGCGTGGGTAGTAAGCGCCCAGAAGGAACTCTATGGGACGCACAACAGGTATCCAGTCCACGAAGGACGGCGGCTATAAGGTCGATAAGGTCTACCGAAAGCAACGGATTCAACAGTCTGGCTTCTGCTCTTTTGAAGAGGCCGAAAGCTGGTTAATCCGTCAACTCGAGGGGCTTCGTACAACGTTCGTTCACGGCACCCGACCGAAGCGAACGTTTGAAGAGGCAGCTATTCATTATTTGCACCTGCATGCCAATAAGCCGTCCATTCAATCGGACATTTATCACTTAAAGGCAGTGATGCCTTACATCGGTCAATTACACCTTGATCGAATCCACAACGGATCCTTAAAGTCTTTTGTGGAAGAGAAAAAGGATCAGGGCCGAAAGAATAAGACGATCAATCACAGCCTTGCCATAGTTCGGCGAATTTTGAACTTGGCTGCGCGTGACTGGCGTGATGAAGACGGGCTTACTTGGTTGCTCACCGCACCCATGATTACCCTGCTCAAGTTGACAGACCAAAGGCCACCCAGACCGATCATGTGGGATGAACAGCGCAGGCTGCTACCCAAGCTCGCAGATCACCTGGCCGCCATGGCGCTATTCATCTTGAACACCGGCTGTCGTGATGATGTAGTGTGTAGCCTGAAATGGGAATGGGAAATCCCAATCCCTCAGCTCGGTGTGTCAGTGTTTGTAGTTCCACCAAAGCATGTAAAGGCTGAGGAGGAGCGAAAACGCGAGGCGGTACTGGTGCTGAACACGGTGGCTCAAAAGGTCATCGAAGCGCAAAGGGGTGTGCACCCGGAGTATGTTTTCACCTACCGTGGCCATTCGATTGAACGTATGTCGAACAACGGCTGGCAGAACGGGCGCAAGAAGGCGGGCCTTGGCGACTTGCACGTTCATGATTTGAGACACACCGTGGGCCTTCGGCTTCGTGAATCCGGAGTTCAGGAGAACACTGTATCTGCTGTGCTTTGGCATTCGAACAAAAACATCACTGGGCATTACTCAATGGCCCAGATCGTCGAAATATTTGAGGCACTGGAAAGCATTAAGGACGAAGCAAACCGGTGGAATATCAGTTTGGAATCGCTGAAACGACAGGCGAAAGTCACTCAAAAGTCACTCAGCCAAATTCCACAAAAGCAAACGGGCTAGAGATTTTGTCTCTAACCCGTTGATCTTACTGCTTAAATTTGGTGCGGCTGGCAGGATTCGAACCCACGACCCCTTGGTTCGTAGCCAAGTACTCTATCCAACTGAGCTACAGCCGCTGTAAAGAAGCGAGATTATGCATGAATAAGGGCACCAACGCAATAGCATTTGTGCCCTTTTGTACAAATTTTTAGAAACGCTGGGTCAAACCCACACCAAAGAAGTTAATCCGAGTGTTGGTAATACCATAAAACCGACCACCACGCACCTCGGGAGGCTGTGAACCTTGGTTCAATCCAACCACCGCCGGATCAATCTGGAAACGTTGGAATGCAAAGTGTACGTCGGTGTTGGGATCAACCAGGTAGGTTGCGCCCACCGCATAGTAACGACGGTTGTTGTCCGGCAAAATCGTGATCCGGGTGGCGTCGTCAATTGCACTGGTTTCATACGCATAACCGGCACGAACGATCAAGCGACGATACAGTTTATAGTTGGCACCGATACGATAGGAATTTGTAACCTGATAGTTTTGGGGGATGTCCTCGATTGTTCTTCCGTTGTCTCGTACGTACTTCAGAGTTGCGCTTCTGAAGTCTTCACGCGTGTAGGTGGCCATCAAATCCAACTTGGGGTTGTAATGATGGAACACACTCAAACGCAATTCGTCGTTCAACGTGATGTTCTGGTTGGCGCGTTGGTAGGGGTTCAAGTCGGCAGCAGACTGAGGTGCTGTTGGCAACAGGGTCGCTGCGGTCGGGGTGGTCAAGAATTGACGAAACGCGGTACCGTCCGGATTTTCGTTGATGGTAAAAGTGCCCTCGTTGCCATTGAACCTGGGTTTCGGTCGATAGGAAATTCCTACTCTTGTGCGATCTGTCGGCTCCCACAACGCGCCGAGCTGCGCGTTGAACGCGTAACCGAACACACGAACAATGGCAGTTGCCTCTTTCGGAATAGGTGGGGCCTGACCAGTAGCCGCCGCGCCATCCAGCGCAGCCACGCCCGCATTACCGGCCTGTGCACGCACAGCCTCACGGTAGTTCAAAGCCACCTTGGCATTCTGGAAATAACGCTCATAGGAACCGTTAATACCTACAGAGAAAGTAGGTGTCAGTTTGTGACCTACGCCCAGGTTGAGTCGAGTCACTTTCAAGTCAATGTCTTTGCCCTGATTGCGGCCCGGGAACTGGCTGTCGTAGTGCAACAAAAGAGCCTGAGAGGCTGAGGCACTGAAACCCATGACAGTTTTGGGAGACAGTGGAATAGCCACATAGGTGTGAGGCGCTATTGCTGAAGCATCATACCCGTCTGGATTGCGATCAAACACTTGCCCCTTGGAGCCCTGCGAACCCGAATTGGTTGGCGCACCATCGTTGTTTTGTAACGACGTGTAGGTGTGTTCGACCGTGGTAAATACAACTCCTTGGGTCAACTCAGCCTGCTTGAAGCGGGTCAATGCCGCTGGGTTGTAGAAAATCACAGAGGCATCGCTGGCTTCTGCAGCTTGACCTGCACCCGCAGAACCCATGCCCGAAATGTTGTCGGCGTCAAAAGCCGTACCGCCGGCCAACACTACATCAGAAAATGAAGAAAGCCCGATAAAAGCGGATGCCATGGCACCCAAGAGCACCCTGTTGCGCAGGCGCAAATTTGTCATCTTGTATGTCTCCTATGACTCGTGTGTGAGCCTTTTTATTTTTGAATCAGCCATCCGCTTTGTTACTGGCTAGTAAGCAATTTGGATGCAAATATTTACGCGAATATAACTGATGGGTTACATGATGTTTTGAATTTGGGCTTCCGTCAAGAACGGCGTGCCTTTTGATTACGTTTTACCACGAAATACAGGTGTCACGGTAATGAAAACCAGAACACCCTCTACACCCGATACTGCCTAACCAGTTCCTCGAAAAAATCTCGCTGTCTTTGCAATTCGACGTCACTCACACCGAGCATCATCCTGAGCACATCAGCCGCTTCATCCACACAGGCCAGCGCGGCTTCAGCATCCAGAAACAACGCCCGGCTTCGTCGAGCCAAAATGTCCTCGATGGTAACCGCCATTTCATCGCTGACCGCAAACTCCATGTCGGACCGTGTCAGGCCCAATCGGGCGTCCAGCGCATTGGCCACCCCCGTTGCGGCAGACTCGTCCAGTTTCAAAGCGGCGGTTTTGCTGGGCCCAGCCCTCAGGCTGTGCTGCTTGACCACCACATTCATAACCTCTTCAGCCATGCTTCGGTAGGTGGTCCACTTGCCGCCCGTGATGGTCACAAGGCCACTTGGATCGGTCAGGATGGTGTGTTCGCGTGAAATGCTTTTGGTGCTGCTTGCATGGCCCTGCTTGACCAATGGGCGAAGACCCACGAAGACGCTGCGAACATCTGCCCGGGTGGGCGCCTTCTTCAGGTATTGGCCTGCTGTGTTCAGCACAAAGTCAATTTCTCCTTTCAGTGGCTTTGGCTCCAGGGGGGCATCCTGCCGGGCGGTGTCGGTGGTTCCGATCAGGGTCTTTCCAAGCCATGGCACCACAAACAAAACCCGCCCATCGGCCGTTTTCGGAACCAGCAGCGCGTCTTTGGATGGGTAAAAATGGGAATCAACCACCACATGGACACCTTGGCTTGGACTCAGAATTTTGGCATGCGACGGGTCATCCATATTGCGCACTTCATCAACCCAAACCCCGGTAGCATTCACAACCGCCTTGGCCTTGAGATGAAAGATGTCACCCCCCAGAGTGTCTTGCGCGCTGACGCCGCAAATTCGACCCTCTTTTTTCTCAAAGCCGGTTACCCGCACATAGTTGACGGCCAGCCCACCCTGCCTGTGAATCGTTTTCATAAGCGCGATCGCCAGCCTGGCGTCGTCAAACTGGGCATCAAAATAACGCACACCACCGGCCAGCCCGTCGGCTTTCAAGGTTGGAATGGCGTTTAGCACGGCATTGCGGCTCATTAGCGTGGTGGGGCCCACACCCAAGCGCCCGGCCAATAAGTCATACACCTTCAAACCCAGCCAGTAAAACAGCTTGCCAAACCAGTTTCTGGCAGGAATCACGAAGGCCAGGGGTTTGACCAAACCGGGCGCATTGGCCAACATTCGCCCTCGTTCATGCAGGGCTTCACGCACAAGGCTGATGTTGCCTTGGGCCAGATAACGCACGCCGCCGTGGGCCAGTTTGGTGGCTCGTGAACTGGTGCCTTTGGCAAAATCATTCGCCTCCAGCAACAGCACTTTCAGGCCACGCGTGGCGGCGTCCAGCGCAGTGCCCAAACCTGTCGCACCCCCACCAATAACGATCACGTCAAATTCTGTGTTTTGTTCTGTGGCCTTTTTCAGCAGACCCAGGTGCATTGCACGGCTAAGCATCAGCCCACCCCTTTGAGCGTTCAATCGCGCGGTGCCAGCGATCCAGCAAAGCACCGCGTTCGTCCATGTTCATGGTTGGTTCAAACCGGGCGTCCACTTGCCACTTTTCAAGCAAACTGGCCTGGCTTTCATACACGCCCACTGCCAGCCCTGCCAGGTAAGCAGCACCCAGCGCGGTGGTCTCCGTCACAGTGGGCCTTACCACGGGCACACCCAGCAGATCCGCTTGAATTTGCATCAACAAATTGTTATTCGATGCGCCACCATCGACTCGAAGCTCGGTCAGCGGCTTTGCCCCATCCCTTTGCATGGCCTGCACAAGGTCAACGGTTTGAAGCGCGATGGATTCCAGCGCTGCGCGGGCAATGTGTGCTTTGGTGCTGCCGCGGGTCATGCCCACCAATGTGCCTCTGGCATAGGGGTCCCAATGCGGCGCACCCAGTCCTGCAAAGGCTGGCACCAAGGTCACACCGTCCGTTGACGGCACGCTGCCTGCCAGGGCTTCAACCTCGGCTGACGACTGAATCAAACCCAGCCCATCCCGCAACCACTGCACGACAGCACCCCCCATGAACACACTGCCCTCCAGCATGTAGTGCGTTTGCCCCGCAATGCGCCAGCCCACCGTGGTCAACAAGCGATTGTGGCTGCGCACTGCATCATGCCCAGTGTTAAGCAGCATGAAACAACCTGTGCCGTAGGTGTTTTTGGCCTCACCCGCACTGAAACAGGTTTGCCCAAAAGTGGCCGCTTGTTGGTCGCCGGCGGCGGCTGCGATCGGAATTGGAGCACCCAATGCATCAGCCGAACTGACCGCCATAAAGCCACTGGTGTCGACCACGGAGGGCAGAACATATCGCGGAATGTCAAATAGAGCCAACAGTTCGTCGTCCCAGGCGTGGGTGTGAATGTTGTAAAGCATGGTTCGCGAGGCATTGCTGGCATCAGTCAGATGGGCGGCGCCTTTCGTCAAGTTCCAGATCAACCAGGTGTCGATGGTGCCAAAAGCCAACTCGCCACGTTCAGCCTGCGCCCTCGCACCAGGCACATTGTTCAAGACCCAAGCCAGCTTGGTGGCTGAAAAGTAGGAATCAATAACCAAACCCGTGGCGTCTGCAACCGCAGCCGCATGGCCACGTTCACGCAGTTTGTCGCACAATGCGGCAGTTCGCCTGTCTTGCCAGACGATGGCGTTGTAGATTGGTTCACCGGTCTTTCGGTTCCAAACCACGGTTGTTTCACGCTGATTGGTAATGCCGATGCCGGCAACCTCAGAGGCCGATACGCCAGCCTGCTGCAGAACCCTTCGGGCGCAGTCAATCTGCGTGCTCCAAATCTGGGCCGGGTTGTGTTCGACCCAACCCGACTTGGGAAAAATCTGTTCAAACTCCTGCTGAGCGCAACCCAGAACCCTGGCTTTTTCATCAAACAGAATAGCCCGTGAACTGGTTGTGCCCTGATCCAACGCCAAAATGTAAGTCATGCCGTCTTTCCTCAATGTTCTTCTTGCCTACGGCCCGAGCGCTGCCAGCTGGCCACGTGTTTTTGCATGAATCGACCCAGCCCCTCCGCCTCGAAATAGGACACGTCCCAAGGCACACCATCCAACAACTCCGGCTTTTGCCACACGTACACAAAAGCAGTTTGCATGCGGGCGCGGGCATCAACAACTTGCACAAGCGTTCGACGATATTCATCGCCCTCAAAGTTGTCCAGTCGAACAAGATCCTCTGCATCCACATTGAGCCAAAGTCGACCCTGCACCACCCCTGCCGAGTCTTCGATAAGCGCCGGGTAGGTTTCTCCAGGAACGCGATAACGCGAATATCCACGAAGTTCTGCTGGCAAAACGCCATAATCGCCCTGCACAACACTTTCCCAAACCGGGTTGTACATCAACGAGCCATACACAAAGACCGCATGGGGCGCTGGGGCATTCAATTCAGGCATCGGCATGAACCTCCTTCAAAGCCTTAATCAGCAAATGCCTGGTCACTTTCTCTTTGAAAGTACTTGGTGCATCCAGCTTCATTCGCTTTAAATCGTCCAGAATTTGAGCACTCAAAGACGGCTCGTCTCCGCCCTCAAACAAGGTATCAAACGCCAGCCGCAAAGACGACTTGATGGCTGCGGCCTCCTTGACGTGCAGCAAGGCATCCATCAAACGTTGCTCTTGCTGCGTAAAGTCCGTGCCGAAGGGAAATTGGGGCAACACCGCGTGATCCACCCCTTGCAGCAAGCGGGCCTGTACAACACCGGGCAAGTTGTTCCTGAACTCGGCGGGCACCTTATATCCAGGTTCAATCTTTCCGGCCGCCTGGGCTTGAACAAGCAGCATCTCCTGAAACCTTGAATCAGCGATGTTGATCAATGCTTTGGCAATCTCGTTGTCAGTCTTGCTGCGCAAGTCAGCGATTCCATATTCGGTGATGACAATGTCACGAAGGTGACGCGGTATGGTGCAATGCCCATAATTGAACAACACATTGCTGAGCGGCTTTTGGCCAGGCTGCTCGCGCACTGCGCGAATCAGCAGGACACTTCTGGCACCTTGTAGCTGATGGGCCATGGCCACAAAATTGTATTGGCCACCCACGCCGGAAATGACCGCCCCAGAGTCCAATCCATCAGAGGCCACCGCACCACTGAGGGTGACCATCAAACCCGTGTTGACGAAACGCGCACTTCTGCGCTGGGCCTTGTACAACACAGGATTCAAATCAAGCTGATTGACTTTTTCAACGCCAGTCATCTGGAAAAGTGCCCGTTCATTCGCACTGAGCTCACGCAAAAAACGGTACATACTGGCCGGGCCGAGGAAAAAGCCACCATGCAGAACAGCACCGTTTTTCAGCCTGTCGCCCAAAGCATGTTCACGCAGCCATTGACGCGCTGCCGGATCCGCCAGATTGGCCACCACCGGCGCAGTACCCGGCAAACAGAAAGAAATGCCGTTCAGGCTCAATTCAGACACAAAAAGCCCGTGGCGCTTGAACACCGCCAACTGCGACTCATCAATTTCCCGAACACCCAATTCAGCCAATTTGTCCAGCCAGTCGGGGCGTATCTGTTCACCTTCAATTTCCCCGCGATTGAACAGCGTCTGCAAGGCCCAGTGGTCGTACACTTTGCGCTTTAACACACCCGCCTTGTACAACTCCACGAAGCCATCAATAAACATTTCAGTGGCGGCGTACAGGCCCTTTTCAAAGGGCGCTGTTCCCCCCTCCTCTGCTGTAAGCTCAAGCTCCCTGGGTGTGAAACCAAAATTCTCAATTAACTTTTTGTAATCGGTGTTTTGGGTGTGGCGCAGCACCAAGGCATGCACCAGCGCGTCGCCCAAAGAACCGATGCCCACTTGCAATGTACCGCCGTCCTCGATCAAAGCGCTGGCACGCAATCCGATCAGATAATCAGCAAGGCCCACTGGCGTTTTGGGCGTGGAAAACAGGGTGTGGTTCAACGCGTCAACCTCAATGAGGTGATCGAACATACCGGTCGGAACTTCGGCATCGCCTGCCATGTACGGCAGGTTTTTGTTGACTTGCCCAATCACCAGATGCGGCCTGCCACTGGCCTTCAAACAGCGCACCAGTTCAATGGACGTGTCAGGATTGCAAGACAGCGACACCACGTCGTGAACGCCTTGATCAGGCAAACAAATCAATTGGGCTGCAAGATTACAACCTTGATTGAACACCTCACGCGCGGCAAACGTGTAATTGGCACAGACATATTGCTGTTGTGCACTGGCGGATTTCAATCGGCTGCCGGGCCGAAAATAAAATTCACGCACTAGCACATTCGGCGGCAAAGCATTTTGGGTCTGGTCCACCGCATATTGAAGGTCTGGACAGTCACCCCACACCCTTTCAAGCACAGGGTTCAAAAAGGCGGCCTCAAGAGAAGAAGCCGGTTTTGGCTTTTCCAGAGACAGTGCTGTCAGGATGGTCAGCTTCAGTGTGGGGTCTGCCTTGGCCCGTTGATAAAGTGCATTGACGAATTCAGTGGGTTTTCCCAAACCCAAGGGCAGTCCGATTCGAATGTCTTTGCCAAGCGTTCCAATCACCTGGTCTATCAGTTTGGACAGATCAGCGCTGCGGTGGAATTGCGTCAATTCCGGTCTCCTGTTCTCGTTTTCCCTAATATACCAAGGCAGCAGGCTCCGAAAACAGAGTGACACCGGCGAGACGCAGCTTATGTTACCCGCGCGTTCAAAATTTCAAGTGTCCAACCCCAGAACAATCAGTAATCACCCTGAGTTGACGAACACCGTTTGCAATCATATAATTTACTGGTAAACAATTTACTAGCAAAGCAATGGAACAAGAACCCATATCCGCAATCGAACAGCTGCAAAAAAGCCTGCAGGTGGTCAAAAGCCGCCAGCCGGCTTTTCCCATTTCTGATGTGTTGCTCTGCAGACTCATTCACTTTTCAAACAGAACCATGGAACAGACCGCGGCAGACACGCTGGCCCCTGAAGGGCTTTTGCTGTCGCACTGGATGGTGATTGCGATGTTGTATGGTTCGGCCGACTTTCGACGTCGCCCCCAAGAACTGTCCAAAGCCATCGGCCATTCAGGCCCCAACACCACCAAGACCACTGTCTTTCTGATTGAAAAAGGTTGGGTTGCCCGCATTCCTGATCTGGACAATCGACGCAGTTGCTGGATGGAGCTCACGCCAGCAGGCCGAACCCAGGTTGAACACCTGTTGCCAAAAATGTGGAACGCTTATCAGCTTGCACTTTCGCCACTGACCGAACCCGAGAAAGAAACCCTGACCCGCCTTATCAACAAAATGTTGACCGGAAAAAAGCTGCCATGTACCAACAAATAACGCCAATGGTGAATAACAAACGTGCTTTGCGACCAATGGTTGCCGCAATAACCGCCAGTGTTGCCGTGCTGGCCTTGCAAGGTTGTGCCATTGCGCCCAAAGGGGTGGGTGACTACAACCTGAACAAAATGCCCAACTGGCTGCAAAGTCACAATGAGCCCTTGAAGTCGGCCCCGCCCATCGAGTTCAAACAAACCAAATGGTGGCAGGCCGTTCACGATCCAATTCTTAGCGAGTTGATCGACCAGGCCCTGAAAGACAATGCCAGCCTGCGCGCCGCCGACGCCCGGACACGGGCCGCCATGGCACAAATCGGGGTTCTACACGCCGACGAATTGCCACAAGTGGGCACGCACCTTGATCTGAACAAGCAAAAGCTGAGCAAAAACTATTACGTACCGCCCCCCTTCTCTGGTGTGTCCATGGAACAGGGCGTGGCCACCTTGAACCTGGGCTGGAACATCGACCTGTGGGGTCGTCAGGCCAAAGCCATTGAAGCGGTTGAAGGTCAGGTGAAAGCGGCTGAAGCGGAACGCGCCATGGTCGCCCTGAAACTGTCAACCGACATCGCCAAGGTCTATGTGCAAATTCGCTGGGTCGGTGCCTACATCGACCAGTTGCAGGCCATCAAAGCCCTCAACGAGCAAATGGTCAATCTACAAAAAACTCGACTTGATCTGGGACTGGACAATGGCAATGGTCTGGACCGTGCCAACGACGCTTTGGCTCAAACTGAACTGCTGTTGAATCAGGCAGAGGGCCAAAAGGCCCGCTACATCGCAGCCACCGAAAGCCTGGTCGGCGACACGGCCGTGGTTGAAAAAGCCGTGGCCGCCTTGCCCAAAACCTTGCCCGACCCCATCCTAAATTACAGCCCCGAACAGCCCATTGCCTTGTCTCTGCTGGCCCGCAGACCCGACTTGGTGGGGCAACGCTTTATGGTGCAGTCTGCCGCTGCAGAGGTTGACACCACACGCCTGGCAGCCCTGCCCAACATCAACCTGAACGGCTACATTGGCAATCAGTCGATTGGCTGGAGCAAGCTGACCGAGCCGGACAGCCGCGTATCTCTGTTGGGCGGCGTGGTTGATTTTCCGATCTTCGACGGCGGCAAGGTCAAATTTGCCACGGCGGAGAAAAAAGCGAAATTTGACGAACTGAAGGCCCAATACGAAGGGTCCATCACCAGCGCAGCCCAACAGGTCATCAGCGAAGTTATTTTGCTGAAACAGCTCAATGAGGAAATACAGTCTCAAGAGGCACGTACAGCCAGCCTGGAGAATCTGACCAAGCGAGCCAGACAGCGCCGTGAGCTGGGAATCGACTCCTCCATGCCTGCGATCGAAGCTGAGTTGGCCTTGCGTACCCAACAAACACGCTTGCTGCAAACCAAACTTCAGGCCTTGGGCAACCAGGTTGACCTGGTTGAGGCCCTGGGCGGCGGCTATGAAAACAAAGACGTGCTGACTGAACTGAGCAGCGCCAACACACAAACCAAGCAGTAAACCACAGAGAATTCATCATGAGCACGACACCTGAAACCACAGCGAACGACAAACAGGCCAAACGCAAAAAGGCCATCAGCATCTTTCTAGGCAGTGCCGTCCTGGTCGGCGTTGCAGTAGGCGCTTACCACTTCATCTGGGGCCGATACAGTGAAAACACCGACAACGCCTATGTACAGGGCGACATGGTCAACGTTTCCTCTCAAGTCATGGGCGACGTCAAGGCCATCCTGGTTGACGACAACCAGACGGTGAAGGCCGGCCAGGTGTTGGTCAAACTGGACGAGACCGATGCCGAACTGGCCCTGGCTCAAGCCAAGGCCCAGCTGTCTGACACGGTCCGCTCGGTTCGGTCTTTGTATGACAAGGTGGACATTGAACGCGCAAGTCAGGCCGCCAGAAAGGCCGACATTACCCGTGCCCAGGAAGAGGTGTCACGCCTGCAAGTGGAGGGCAAACGCCTGCAATCTGAACTGGCCCGACGTCAGGCCGCTTTCAAGCAGGGTGCCGTGTCGGCTGAAGAACTGGAATCAGCCCAGGCTGCCGTGAATTCAGCCAACGCACAACTGGCTGCGGCACAGGCAGCCTACAAACAGGCGCAAGCCGGTTACACCCAGGCCAATGCGTCACTGGCTTCCTCTCTGAACCAAACCCGCGATCTGAAGGTGGCTGAGCATCCCAAAGTGGTTGAGGCAGTGGCCAAGGTGCGGCAGGCGTACATCAACCTGCAGCGTGGCACCATCGTTGCCCCAGTGGCGGGTCAAATTGCCAAGCGCAACGTGGAAGTGGGAACGCGCATCATGCCGGGCACGCCGCTGATGACCATCGTGCCACTGCAAGACGTGTGGGTCGATGCCAACTTCAAGGAAGGCCAACTGGAACGCATTCGCGTCGGGCAACCTGTTGAATTGCATGCTGATCTGTATGGCAGCTCCATGACCTTTCACGGCAAGGTGTCTGGCCTTTCCGCAGGTACCGGAAGTGCATTTTCGATGTTGCCTGCCCAGAACGCCACCGGCAACTGGATCAAGATTGTCCAGCGCCTTCCAGTGCGTGTCGACATTGATCCGGCCGATCTGAAAAAAGCGCCTTTGCGCGTCGGCCTGTCCATGGACGTCACGGTGGACACCCACAACACCGACGGCCCCCTGATGGTGCCCGCGCAGGAACAGTCTGCCCAGAAAACCACCGTGTTTGATGACGTTGCCCAGAAAGCCGACGACTATGCCAACGCACTGCTGAAAAAAGAACTGAGCGCATCATGAACAGCAAACGCTTCGGGAACCGTTCACACAACCATCCGCCGCTGCCGCCCAATTTGCGGCTGATGGCCACCATGGTGCTGGGCATGGCCTCATTCATGAACATTCTCGATTTGACCATCGTGAACGTGTCTGTGCCGACCATCGCCGGAGATCTCGGCGTTGCGCCAGCTCAGGGCACCTGGGCAATCACCTCCTATGCGGTGGCCGAGGCCATCATGCTGCCCATGACAGGCTGGCTTGCCGGCAGGCTTGGACAAGTGCGTCTGTTCATGATCAGCACGGCTTTTTTTACGCTGGCCTCGTTATTGTGCGGCCTGGCCCCCTCCTTTCAGATTTTGCTGGCAGCCCGCGTGCTGCAGGGCGTGTTCGGCGCGGGCATGATCCCGATGTCTCAAACTCTGATGCTGCAAGCCTATCCGCCCGAGAAACAGGGGCTTGCAACCGGCATCTGGGCCATGACGACCGTGGCTGCGCCCATTATCGGTCCACTCACGGGTGGCTGGATCACCGACAACTTGAGCTGGCACTGGATTTTCCTGATCAACCTGCCAGTTGGGGCAATTTGTTTGGTGCTGGTGTACGCCCTGTTCAAAAACCGCGAAACGCCTTCGGTTCAAAAGCCCGTGGACTTTGTGGGTCTTGGTTTGCTGGCGGTGGGCGTGGGCTCACTTCAGATCTTGCTGGACAAGGGCAACGAACTGGACTGGTTCAACAGCCCCACCATTGTCGCGCTCAGCGTGGTGTCTGCCATTGCGTTGGTGATCCTCGTCATCTGGGAGTGGTATGACGAGCACCCATTGGTGGATGTGCACCTGTTCACCCATCGCAACTTTCTGGTGGGCTCCATTTGCATGCTGGTGGGCACGCTGGCATTCTTTGGCTCGAACGTGGTGTTCCCGCTGTGGCTGCAAACCCAACTGGGTTACACCTCCGAATGGGCAGGTCGAACCATGGCCTTGGGCGGGGTACTGGCCGTGTTCATGGGGCCGATTGTGGGTGCCAACATTGGCAGGCTGGACGCTCGCGCCGTGGCTACTTTTGGCTTCAGCATGTTTGCCGTGTACGCCTACGTGTGTGCGCAATTCACCTCTGAGGTGGACTTTGCCACCTTGGCCACCACCCGGCTGATCATGGGTGTGGGCATATCCTGCTTTTTTCTGCCGATCATCACCATCGCCCTGTCGGGCCTTTCACCACAGGAAATGGCGGGCGCATCCGGTTTGAACAGCTTTCTTCGCAACATGGGGTCCAGTATGGGCACCGCGATTATTACGTCCTACTGGGAACACCGTGCGCAGTTCCATCATGCCAATCTGGCTGAAAACATCACCAGCAGCTACGCGCCAGCCCAAAGTTACATGAACCAGCTGGGTCAACTGGGGTTGGGTCATGACGCCACACTGGCGATGACCAATCGTGTGGTTGAATCACAGGCCTACATGCTGTCGACCAACAATGTGATGCTGACCTGCGGTATTTTGATGGTGTGCTTGGCAGTGCCGATCTGGTTTGCAAAGGGGCCGTTTGTCAGGGTGGCCGCCGATCACTAAGTGGGTTAACTGACCGTTGCGTCACTCGGCTCGGCCAGCTTGTTAAGCAGCTGGTCGAACTGGATGGGCTTTGGAAAGTAGGCGTCAAACCCTGACTGCATGGCCAGCTCGATGTCTTTGACAAACGCCTGCCCCGAGAGCGCATAGCAGGGCGTTTTAGCATTCGGCCCTGCCCCTGCCCGCAAAAACTGAACCACCTCGCAGCCCGTCAAACAGGGCATTTCAATGTCCAGCAATATGGCGTCGAAGCGGGTTTTCTCCGCCATTTCCAAAGCCTCTTGCCCATTGGAGGCGGTTGTCACGAAATGACCTGAATTGTGAATGAAACGCTCCAGAATTTTCAGATTCAGAGCAACATCGTCAGCGATCAGAACACTCAAAGCGCGTGCGGGGGCGCGAATTGCGGCAGCAACCGTGGTCTTGCCGAGAGTCGGTAAGGCAATCAGGGGCATAACCACAAACCACTCAAACACAGTGCCTACCCCAGGTTTGGAATCAATCCGTATTTGACCGTCCATGGCTTCACTCAAGGCCTTGACAATCGCCAGGCCAAGACCTGTGCCTGAAAGCTGACCATTCATGGTTCTATGTGATTGTTCAAAGGGCAGAAACATGCGCTGCACGTATTCAGCTTGAATACCGCAACCCTGATCCGAAATTCGAAAGCGGAGTTGTGCGACTGTGCAGTCAGAGTTGGTGTTCACATCGACGGAAAACTGGATTCGACCACTGTCTGAAAATTTGGTGGCATTTGACAACACATTGTCCAGCACTTGACCCACGCGCTGTTGATCACCCAACAAAGTCAAATTCGCAAGGCTGGCGCGCACATTGTTGATTCGAGTCTCCAGCTCAACGCCCAAACCTTTCGCCGAACATGATCGCAACAGGCGCTGACTGACCTGATCCACGGCGTCTGCAAGCTCAAACGGCACACACACCAACTTGAGGTTTTTCGCATTGAGCTGGGAATAATCCAGAAAATCAGTCAAAAGGTGATCCAGATGCTCGGCAGATTCCACCATCTGATTTAAATCGGCATACAGCTCCTTGGGCAAAATTGGCTCCACTTGATCTCGATGAGCTTCCAGCGTCTGTCTGATCAACTTGGCAAACCCCAGAATGCTGTTCAACGGGGTTCGCACCTCATGACTGATGGCTGACATCACTCTGTCCTTTTCTGCTGAGGCGAGTCGCTCCGCTTTCACCTGCATTTCACTTTGGGCAACAGCCTCTTCGAGTTTCAGTCGCTCTGTGATGTCAATGTACACGCCGAAAATTCGCAAAGGCTTGCCCGCATCGTCGCGAAAAATTCGCGCGCGCGTCAGCAGGGTGACCTCATGACCATCGCGGTGATCAAAGCGGTTGGACACCTCGTAGTAATTCACAGCCGGATCGTGCAAAGAGTCGCGCGCATGTTGACGACTTTTCTCCCTGTCCTCTATGCGCATGAAATTCCACCACTCTTCGATGGATTGGGGCATGGCGGACAGCGGATGACCCAACAAGGCAAACGCAGATTCAGACAGAAAAAACGCTCGGTTTACTATGTCATATTCATAAATACCGACACCACTGGCCTGCACCACTTCCCCGATGCGACTGTCTGCCGCAAACGGATGGCTGCCAATGGGCGTTTGCCTGCTTTGTGAAGCCTTGATCATTCTGACTTGGACCTGCGTGATTGAGCTACCGATTGATCAATAATAATCGCACCTCCATAAATGTAAACCGATGTAAAACACTTGTGTTTACTCATTTTTTACACAATGCCGGAAAAAGACGCAAAAGGGCCATCCTAATTTGGGGGGATGGGTGAATGCGATGACATCTAAAACTGGTTACCCATGGGTATCAATGACTCAGACAACCACAACCGCCCTGTGAAAGATGCCCCCGAAAACTCTGCAAAAAACGCAACGCACTCACATTTGTCTGTCGCTTGTATTCGCGTCAGCCGCCCTGTTGTCGGGCTGCGGAGGCGACGGCAGCAATGGTCAAGCCAGCGTCTCGGGCTCAGTGGTTTCAACTCAGGAGACACAAACACTGCAGGTCAGTCCGGTTCAAAACTGTAGCAGTGGTGACCTGCCAGAGGGGCCTGTTCAAGGGCGTGTGCCGATTGAAGACCGAACCAGCGGGCGCAGTGAACAAGGTTACAACTGCAACCTGAAAAAAATAGGTCAGTTCCAGGGCGAAGGCGCCAGTTGGGTCAATCCGGTTTATAAAAACTGTGCCTACATGGCCACGGCATTTGCGGGCACTTTGAGCAAGAAAATGCAGGGAGTGCAAGTGGTGGATGTGAGCAAACCCGAAGCGCCTGCGTATGTTGAAAGCTTAACCAGTACAGCCTTTCAGGCTGGCACGTGGGAAAGCCTGAAAGTCAACCCTGAACGACAGTTGCTGGCAGGGGTGGCGGGCGGTCCCATCGAAGGACTCGGCTTTATTGACATTTACGACATTTCTGGCGATTGCACCCACCCTCGCCTGCTAAACGGATTGGCAGGATCGCTGAGTGTGCCTGCCAACTTCATTGGTCATGAGGGCAATTTCAGCCCGGATGGCAACACTTACTGGTCTACCAGCTCAGCCGGGGGAACGATCACTGCAATTGACATCAGCAAACCGGCCAGTCCTCGCATTGTCTACATCGGCAATAGCCTGCTGCCCAACCACGGGTTTTCATTCAACGCCGATGGCACACGAATGTACCTGACCAGTGCAGCGCCAGCCGGCGTGATTATTCTGGACGTCAGCGACATCCAGAATCGAAAACCGCTGCCCATCATTAAACCGGTGGGACAGATTTTCTGGCAAGACGGAAACATTTCCCAGCACACCATACCGGTGTTTTATCAGGGCAAGCCGCGGCTCATTGTGGTGGACGAATTCGGAACAGGTGCCACGCGGATCCTCGATATTTCGGACGAAACCAAACCCACCATCCTGTCCAAAATACGTCTTCAAATACAGCAGCCAGCGCATGTTGACCTTCGACAAAAGGACCTCGGCAACAACGGCTTGTTTGGCTACGAAGCACACTATTGCAGCGTAGACCGCACCAACGATCCGCAAGCCCTGGCCTGTGGTTATTTTCAATCGGGTGTGCGGGTCTTTGACATTCGCAACCCGCTGCAACCCAAGGAAATCGCGTACTACAACCCACCTGCACAAACAGGAAAAACCGCTGTATTACCTGGCTCTGAACACGCAGGAAGCCCTGCCGGTTACGGCCCCTCGGTCAGTGACGTTCAAAATCTTGGGCTGGGCGTGCCCACCAAGCTCAGCATTGGGCCAGACCTGTCGGCAGACTGGTGCTCTTCGCCGCCCGAATTCAGGGGCAATCAGCTTTGGGTGACCTGTCAGGACAACGGTTTCATGGTGCTGCAGTTTGAGAGAGGCGTCTATCCTTTCCAGTAAGGCAAAGATGACTCAGAGCCATCCGTTTCTTCAAAAAAGACCTTGCCAGTCGATCCTTCTGGTCGCTTTGGTAGGCGCCATTCTGGGCGCTTGTGTCGCCCTTTTCGTTCAGCACTGGAAAAGCCAACAGACGCAGAACGCGCTGTGGCAAACGGATATTCCGTTTTTGAAAATGATGAATTATCACCACGATCAGGCCATCACACTGGCTGAACTGGTGTTGCCCAAAGCGCAAGGGCAAGTGGCACAGCTGGCGCATCAAATCGCAGCCCAGCAGCGAACCGAGACAGGTATGTTTCGTGCTCTGTTGCTGTCCTGGAACGCGCCGGTGATCCCTCAAAAAATCCAGATGGACTGGATGATTCCCCACGCCACGCTGGATGACCTCGCCTTCATCAGCCGTTGCAATGCCTCTGGCTTGGGCATGGAAGGATTGGCCACAATGGCACAAATCAATGAACTGGCGCAAAGCCCGCCTGATGCAGCCAACACGCAGTTCCTTCATTTGATGGCCGCCCACCACAGCGCGGCATTGCCCATGCTCGACTACGCGCGGCGCAATGCGTCAACCCCCGTTGTACGGAACATGGCTGCAAGCATGTGGGCTGCACAGCGGGATGAACTGGTGTGGATTCATGCCCTGCTGCGTCAGCGCCACCACTAGTTACTTCTTGTGAATGTCCTCAATGACCATGTCTGAATCCAGTTGGAATTCAACGTGATCCCCTTTCTGCAGGTCTTTTAACATGGCGGGGTCTTTGACCTTGTAATTCATGGTCATTGGCGGCATTTTCATGCTCTTGATCAAGCCGTGTTTAAGAGTCACTTTGCCTTGGTCGGCAAGCACATTCTTCACCTCGCCCTGCACCATTTCTGCATTGGGGTCTGCTGCATGCGCAATCGCGTTCAAGCCAAGAAGGCAGGCCACCAACAGTGGCTTGGTCAATGTCGTCAATTTCATGTGTATTGCTCCTTTAAAAATTACTCGTGGCTCATGCTTGAGCCGGGTTTGCTGACTTTCACTTCCAGATTCTTCGGGACATCGGCCGAATATTTCACCGGCATGCTGCCTTTGCCAGCCGATGAATTGCGCTGCGGCTCACGCACCAGCCCCTTGAATTCATAGGCCACAGTGCCGTCGGGATGTTTGAACCAGCCCGGGTCGCTGTAATCGCCAGGCTTCTGGTCTTTCCTGACTTTCAACACACTGAACATGCCTCCCATTTCAACCGAGCCAAAGGGTCCGTCGCCTGTCATCATTGCAACCGTGTTTTCAGGCAGTGGCATGTCCATCTCGGTCATGTCACCCATGCCGCGGTCGCCCATGGCCATGTAATCGGGCAACAACTTCACCATTTTCTTGCTGATACCAGTGTGGTCAACACCAATGAATGTCGGCACCTTGTGCCCCATGGCGTTCATGGTGTGGTGGCTTTTGTGGCAATGAAAGGCCCAGTCACCCTCCTCATTGGCGATGAACTCGATTTGCCGCATTTGACCCACGGCAACGTCGGTCGTCACTTCAGGCCAACGCGCCCCCAAGGGCACGGCACCGCCATCGGTCCCTGTCACCTCAAACTCATGCCCGTGAATGTGAATTGGATGATTGGTCATGCTCAGGTTGCCAATTCGAATGCGCACCCGGTCGTTTTTGCGCACACAGAGTGGGCTGATGCCCGGAAACACCCTGCTGTTCCAGGTCCAGAGATTGAACTCCAGCATCGTCATGATCTTCGGCGTGTAAGCACCGGGTTCAATGTCGTACCCATTGAGCATGAAACAGAAATCTCGATCCGCTTCACGAATCAAGGCGCTTGGCACTTTGGGGTGCGTGATCCACATGCCCATCATGCCCATGGCCATTTGACTCATTTCATCGGCATGGGGGTGATACATGAAGGTACCGGGGCGTCTGGCCACGAACTCGTACACCCAGGTTTTACCGGGGGCAATGCCCGGCTGATTCAGGCCGGTCACGCCATCCATGCCATTGGGCAGGCGCTGCCCGTGCCAATGTACGCTGGTGTGCTCCGGCAATTTGTTGGTTACGAAAATTCGCACCTTGTCGCCCTCAACCACTTCAATCGTGGGCCCCGGGCTTTGCCCGTTGTAACCCCACAGGTGCGCCTTCATTCCAGGTGCCATTTCACGCACCACGGGTTCAGCCACCAAGTGAAATTCTTTGACGCCATTGTGCATGCGCCAAGGCAAAGTCCAGCCGTTGAGGGTGACCACCGGGTTGTAGGGCCGCCCCGTGTCTGGATGTAGTGGCGGCATGGTGTCCGGTGAGGTCTGGATAACCGGTTCAGGAATGGCGGCCAGCGCCACTTTGCTGACGGCTGCTGCGGCCACAGCGCCGCCGGTCATTGCCGTTTTCTTGAAAAACTCTCGTCTTGAATTCATTTCATTGTCCCCTGTTGGCGGGTCTGCCGACCTGCTCAGCCTGCAATTCACCGTCGGCCATCCAGAAATCCGATTGCGCTTCGATCGCCTTCATGACGCTTGCAATCATGTTTCTGTTTTCGGCCAACAGCTCGAAGGTGCCCACAATCATGCCGTTGTAACGAAGCTGGGCCTCATCGACGAGCGTCTTCTGCATGGGTACGATTTCATCCTGGTATTGATGGGCAATTGCATACGCGGTTTGATAATTGGAATAGGCACTTCGAAGTGAAGAGCCCGCGTTGCGCAAAGCCGCTTCCATCTGGTTGGCTGCGGCCAGGGTGCCCGCCTTCATTTCAGACCGCTTCAAACCACCCCAATCAAACAATGGCAAACGAATACCCAATTCATACCCGGTGGGTGTGGTGTTGGTGCCGTTGCTGTCGTTGAAGACAGTCTTGCGGCGCAAACCCAATTCCACGTCGGTGAAGCTCGACAATTTGCCCACACCCTGCGCTTGGGTGGCGTAGTCAAATTCGGCCTTGGCCAACTGAACATCGAGTCGCGTGCGCAGGGCCTCAGCCCCCCAATTTCCAGGTGGTGCTGGCTGCTTCGGCAAATCGGGCAAACGCTCTGGCAATTTCAATTGTGCGGTCTGTTCATTGCTCAGCCCCAGTGCCCGAACAAGAGTCTCGCGGGCCTGGCTGGCTTTGTTTTGCATCACGGCATAGTCCGCAGCTGCCTGCGCGTAGAAGACCTGCTCTCGCAGACCCTCGAAACGGCTGTAATTGCCAGCGGCCTGCAATCGCTTCGCCAGGTCAGCCACAATTTCAGCGTTGTCCAGCACTTGGCGCGAATAAACCGCCATCTGGCGTGCCGACACCGCCATTACCCATGCCTTCCGAACCATCGACACCTGATCCACCACGGTTGCGGCCAGTCTCAATTGTTCCAGCCTCAGATTGCGGTCGGCCACCCCTTTGCGCAAGGGGTAGGTCAGCACATCCAGCAAGCCAAAACTCAAGGTGCGAGTCAACTCAAGTTCATCGACTGAAGCCAGTCTTTCAAATGTAAAAACCGGATTGCCAAGGCGGCCACCTTGAGCCGCTGCACTGGCCTGCGCCCAGTGCATGGCCAATACCCGTTGAAAGTCAGGGCTGTTGAGCAAGGCGACCTTCACAGCCGAAGCCATGTCAAGCGGCTTGGCCAACAGTGCCTCCGCCTGCTCACGCGCTTGTTGCTGTTCTTCAGCATTCATGAACAACTGCGCATTGCCCGCTGTAAACGACGAGTATTGTCCGTTAACCTGACCCAAATCGTCTTTCATGTTCACAGTCGTGCAGGCACTCAAGGCCAAAGCCGTGGCCATGCAAATCAAAGACCTTTTCATGGCTGACCTCCATGCCCGTTCATGTGCATGTGCATTTTCATGTCCATGTGGCCTGGGGGGTTGGCTGCAGGGGCTTGAGGTGCGGTTTGGGTCGCACTGGCTGGCGCGCTTGTCTCAGGCTGATCCTGATAGGGCTCCATGGCGTAGTTTTGCCAGCCACCATGGTCACGAACCCGCTGATTGGCGAGGTTCCAGTTCTGTAGCTTGGGCTCTGAGTAGCGTTGGTAGCCACCTAGAAGATTGCCTTCGCCGCCGAGCGCTTCGGCTTTGACGGAGAGGGGCATAGCCAGCAGTGCCAAGGCAGCACTCAAGGCCGTTTTGTAAAATGCAAATTTGTACATATTGATTTCCTGCTTGTCTCAATGCAGAGACGCGTTGAAACAGGATCAGGACACGCTAGCGTCCTAAATCCGTGCGATCAAGGCTGGGGAAATCAAGCTTTGGGTGGTCGCTCCAGACGAGCAAGCTCCGCCTGCAAAGGGCTGGGAAGAATTTGAGCCCCAAACACGGGGCTTTGAACGTCGGTGAAGTGCAATACTTCAGAAGGAAGAAATCCGGCGGATATGGCGCAATGCTGACCGCACGGCGAATTGTGTTTCATGTCGCCAGGCTGGCTGCCGTGTTTGCCCATGTCGTGACAATCCATCGATATGGAGGCCACCTCAACTTGATGAAGCGCAGCAGCTTTTGTGCCACTCGCACTGAACGTTGGCGCATGCATGGCAGCCATCGCCACGCTTTGAATCAGCATGGTCAAGGCAAGCAAAAAGGCGACAAAAACGTTTTTCACATGAATTACAACCTATATAACTCCTACAGTCTACCATCATCTGACCGATGCGTCATCTGTCCGCCGAAGGCTGTGTTCGTGCGTTAAAGCTGCCAGCTAACTCACTTAACAAAGGGCATGGCACCATGAAAAAATCGGCGTTGTTTTCCACATTGTTTGCCTTATTAATTATGGCAACTGGCTTGGCCTGTGCAGCCAGCGAGCCCACCATCAAAGAGGTGTATCAAGCTGCAGAATCTGGCCACCTGAGCCAAGCACAGTCCATGATGGACATAGTCCTGAAAAATCACCCCAACAGCGCAAAGGCCCACTTCGTTGAGTCAGAGCTGTCAGCAAAACAAGGGGATCTAGCACGTGCACGGGTTGAATTTGGCAGGGCGAAGGCACTTGAACCCTCAATGGGCTTTGCAAAACCTGAGGCCGTCGTAGCTTTGGAGACCCAACTGCAAGGTCCAACAGGGCCAGCCGCAAGCTCTTCCTCTCTAACTCATAGAACCGGCTTGCCTTGGGGACTATGGCTTGCAATTGCCCTGTTTGCGATTTCATTGATTGCCTTTATGCGCAATCGAAATAGACCTGATCCAGCACTTGCACAGATACCCGGCAATTTCCCCACTTCAGGTGGATTCGGTTACGCCAATCCACCTGTTGGCCCACAAGGCGGTGGCGGCTCTGGGCTTCTCGGAAGCCTAGCAACGGGTGCCGCAATGGGTGCGGGCGTGGTTGCAGGCGAGGCATTGATGAACCGCATTCTGGACGGACATCAATCCGGGAATGGACAAGCTTTGAACTCATTGGCAACAATTCCGAATGAAAGTAAAGCGAACTACGACATGGGAGGAAACGACTTTGGGCTGCAAGATGACAGTAGCTGGAACGACAACAACTTTGACGACACCAGCAACGATGACTCCTGGAACTAGTTGCGAAAACGGTTGAAATTACGCTAGGACCCATGGAACTTTACTCGTGTGATTGGTCTAAATATCAGCTTAATAAATACTTAAAACACATCGACCATGGCTAGCCGCCCCTTTCCACGGCCTGAAAAAAAGGTTCATGCCACCCCATTCAGCGGCATCAAGATCACCCGCAACCGACAATCAATTCACACGGATGCGCTATGGCAATTGTTCAACAGGCACGGCCTCTCACACATCGTGGACTGGCACTCGCTGGAAGGCGGTGATGTGCTACAGGTTTGCCTGAAGATGGACTGGCTGGTCCGTTGGCTACCAGACAAGGACACAGCAAGAATACAGGTGAGTCCGGAATACCGACAATCACCACCCGCACTGCGCCCGCTCACGGAAATCCTGATTTGCATGCTGGCCAACCCGTTTCCGGCAGAATTCACGTCGCTCGACGAATTGAACATACATCTGGAAATGCGGGCAGAAATCGCTCAGGCTGCAGCAAAAACCGAGATGAATTTTCACACGGAAGCGGTTCATCGACCTACCCAGTTCTGGTCCTACGACGAAGACAAAGGCTTTACGCTGAAGGCGGGAAAGGATTTGGTGGAAGCACTTGAGTTCACCACACAGCCCGCACTTTCTGGCGACAGATTTTCCTTTTCGTGTTACCGAGCCACTGAATATGTCATCTTGCTGGGCATCTCAAAGGTACTTCGGCAAAGGCGGCCCAGGCAGTACACTGAACTGCTGCAACAGTGGAACATTGAACCACTTCAATCGAGCCGTTTTCACGAACACTTTCTAGTTGAATCGGGCTCGCTGGACAACCCATTTCCCATGCGTTTTTACACACCGGGTGATCGGGTCTGGTTCAAAAATCCAGACCTTCCCTCCTCCGATGTGGCCGGCTATGAGGGCTCATGGGTCATTTATTTGGGTCAAGGCAAATTCACGAATTTCTGGGACAAACAAAAGCCCTTTAGCCTGATGACCAAATGCGTGGAGGTTTATCACTGGCGAGATGGACTTTCAAGCAACGCAACGGGGATGGCAACAATCGACGAAACCCTTGTTGCGCAAGAGGTGGCAAAGACACTTCAAAATCAAGACAGGCTGGCGCTTATTGCCGACAACATGATGCGTTATCGAGACCCCGCAGGGGTGTATGCCCAAGGTGGTTGTATAGACGCCAGCCGAGAAGCACCCATCTGCTTTGCCTGCAACTGACACCACGCTGCCGAAACAAAAAACCCGCCACAAGGGCGGGTTTTTTCGAATTGGCGGAAGCTCAGGGATTCGAACCCTGGAGGGGCTCGCACCCCTGCCGGTTTTCAAGACCGGTGCATTCAACCGCTCTGCCAAGCTTCCGAGCCCGCAATTATAACCACATTCAATCAGTGGGTACAAGAACTAATCGTGTTTTTCATCCAAACCAAGGCGTTTTTTCATGGCGTGCAAACTCATGAATGACGTGATCGCAATGCAAGGAATGGCCACCGCAATCACTATTTCAGGCGAAATGTGCAAAATACCCAGTTCTTTCAGGCCCTTGGCTATGTATCCACACACGCTGGCACCGTAGTAGGAAATGGCGACAACCGACAAGCCTTCAACCGTTTCCTGAAGACGCAGCTGCAATTTGGCACGCCGGTCCATGGACGTCAGCAAACGGTGGTTCTGTGATTCCCGTTCGATTTCGACGCGGGTGCGCAAAAGCTGGGTAATCCGTGAAATACGCGCGGCCAGCTCATCCTGACGCCGCGCGGTCCAGGTACAGGTTTTCATGGCTGGGGCAAGACGTCTGTCCATGAATTCACCAAAGGTCTGCATGCCAGACATCGGCAGCTCCTTAAGCTCGGTGATCCGCTTTTTCACCAAATCCGTGTAAGCCTCGGCTGCGGTAAAACGCATGCGGTTTTCAGCGCTAAGCTGTTCAACCTTGGCAGCCAGATCGGTCAGCTGTGAAAGCAGCTGACGATCCATTTCCAAGTCTTCGGCGGTCACCGTTAAAAACACCTCGGGCTTGCTGGTGTTCGACATGTCGGTGGCCAGGCGCACCAATTGTTCTTCGTAAGACGTCAATTTGGGAATGGCGGACCGCGCAACCGGAAAACTGAGCAGTGCCATCATCCGATAGGTTTCCATTTCGATCAGACGCTGCACAACACGGCCAAGCTGACGAGAACCCATTTTCAAGTTACAAATCAGAATACGGGTGGCGCCACGATCCGCAATCCGCAAATCAGAAAAGGCTTGACCAGCGCCATTGGCGATCATGCCACCGATCAAGGTGTTGCCATCAAAGTAACCAGCCACCTCGTGGGGCTCACGCACCTTGGTGGTTTTTTGAACAAACAGCTCAATAGCGACCAACATGACACCGGGCAACGCCGCAAGCCAACTGGGTGGAAGGCGTCGGGTCACAGGGCGATCAAACACGATGGCGTGGTCTGCACGCTCAAAAAAGGTGAGGCTAATGAACTCGTTGTGCTTTTCGAGCCGCAGACGCAGTGCTGCTTCGCCCAGGTTCAGGTTCAAATTCACCTGAGGTGCAGAAAGTTCAAGATCCGACACCTCGGGGCAGCCGCAATAGTCGATCAACTTCTTCAGTTGCTCAACAATCTGGGCCGTCACGTCCTTTTGAACCAGCAAGGCAATGTGAAACACCCTTTCCTGCGGCCAAAGCACCTCGGTTGGCCGGGAATGCACTTCGTCGTTGAGTGACTGCCGCAGCGGGTACGCTTCGGGTAATTGTTTGTTTTTGTTCATGAGTTCGACGCGTGAGCTGCGTCAGCTTTTTTCGCGAATGCTGGGCCAGGCCTTTATGAGGTAGTAGCACATGGACCAAACCGTCAACACTGCGGCCACATAAATCAGCAGCGTTCCAAGAAAGGCAAGATCAATGCCCATCCAGCTTGAGTCGGCCAACAACATCGGGATGGCCACCATCTGCGCAATGGTTTTTAACTTGCCCAGTGAATTGACGGCCACGCTGTTGCGTGCGCCAATGCTGGCCATCCACTCGCGCAGTGCTGAAATGGTAATTTCACGACCAATGATGATGAGCGCGATGAATGGGCCAATGCGGTTCAAATCCACCAATACGATGAGTGCAGCGCCCACCATTAATTTGTCTGCAACGGGGTCCAGAAAAGCGCCAAATGCAGAGGTCTGATTCCAGCGGCGTGCCAAATAGCCGTCAAAGGCATCGGTCACCGCGGCTACCACGAAAATCCAGGCGCCTACCCAGTTTTGCATGTCCACAGTCATCAGGGTGTCTGGCAGAAAATAAACGCCCACCACCAACGGGATCAAGACGATCCGTATCCAGGTCAGCAACATGGGCATATTCAAAGGCATGACTGTCTTCTCTTCTGTTGTCGTTTTGTTATGGTCAAGAATATAGCAGGGAACTAGTGCAAACGCCGGTATATCTCTTCGGCAAGGGTTCGGGAAATACCCTCGACCGTCAGCAAATCCTCGATGCTTGCCGCCTTGACGCCACGCAGCCCTCCAAAACGCACCAACAGCTTCTGTTTGCGCTTGGCACCAATGCCTTCAATTTCATCCAGCGCAGAGGCCTGTCTTGCCTTGGCACGCTTGGCGCGCATGCCTGTGATTGCAAAGCGATGGGCTTCGTCTCGAATTTGAGCAATCAGCATCAGGGCTGGGCTGTTCACGCCCAGCTCAAGGTCAGGGCGGCCGTCCACAAACACGAGGGTTTCGAGGCCCACTTTTCGGTTTTCACCCTTTTTAACGCCCACAATCAGACTGATGTCCAGCCCGAGGGTTTCAAACACCTCGCGCGCAATGCCCACTTGCCCTTTTCCACCGTCGATCAGTACCACGTTCGGCATGGGCATGTCTGCTTTGCCTTCGCGCTGGTAGCGACGGGTCAGGGCTTGGCGCATGGCCGCGTAATCGTCACCGGGGGTAATGCCCTCGATGTTGTACCGCCGGTATTCCTTGTTTTGCATGTCGTGGCTGTGATACACCACACACGAGGCCTGGGTTGCTTCACCTGCAGTGTGGCTAATGTCGAAACACTCAATGCGCAGCTGGGCCAGTATGTCCACTGGCGCATCGCTGTCGGGCTGATCCACATTGCCTTGTTGCTGAATCTGCTCTTCCAGCACACTCTCGAGCCCAAGCAGATCACACAAGGCGCGGGTTCTGAATTGGGCAGAACCGCGCTCAGCCACTCTCCGCTCAATGGCAATTACCGCGTTGTCGATGGCCATGTCCAGCCATTTTTTGCGATCACCCTGCGGCTGGCGTATCAAATGAATACGTCGTCCGGCCTGCTCGCTGAGTGCGGCCATCAATTCTGGGGCATCCAGGTCCTGATTGACCACCAGAACGGCGGGCAAAGGCCGGTCCACGTAGGTCTGGCTTAGAAATGCCTCCAGCACTTCGTTGGCCATGTCGTCGTCCACCTGTGCGATGGTCGGAAAAAACGGCCGATCACCCAAGTGCCGACCACCGCGCACCATGGCCAGATTCACGCACACCGTGCCGTCCTTGACCACCACGGCGATGACATCGGCGTCGTCGTCGCCACCGGTGGTGTCGACCGATTGCTTTTGCAACACACGTGAAAGGGCTGAAATCTGATTGCGGTACATGGCGGCACGCTCGAATTCCAGCAGTCCGCTGGCCTCCAGCATTTTTTCTTCCAGTTCAGCCAGCACCGACTTGTGATCACCGCGAAGAAAACGGCTGGCGGCAGCCACGTCGCGCGCGTAATCTTCTGGGGAAATGTGGCCCACACATGGCGCACTGCAGCGCTGTATTTGGGCCTGCAGGCAGGGCCTGGACCGGTGGGCAAACACGGTGTCTTCGCAGGTGCGCAGCAAAAACACGCGCTGCAATATCTGAATGCTTTCTTTCACGGCCCAGGCATTTGGATAAGGGCCAAAGAACTGGCTCTTTTTGTCCACAGCACCGCGATAATAGGCCACGCGTGGAAACTGGTGATTGGTCAGGCGCAGGTACGGGTAAGACTTGTCATCCCGAAACAGAATGTTGTAGCGCGGATTCAGGCTTTTGATCAGGTTATTTTCAAGCAGCAGGGCTTCTGCCTCTGTGCGCACCGGCGTTACATCCACCCTCACGATGCGCTCCACCATGTGCGCAGTGCGGGGGCTGGCGTGCGTCTTTTGAAAATACGACGACACCCGCTTTTTGAGGTTCTTGGCCTTGCCCACATACATCACCACGCCGTTGGCGTCGATCATTCGATACACGCCCGGCCGGGTCGTCAGCTGTTTCAAAAACTCGGCGATGTTAAATTCAGCGTGTTCATCCACCACGGCCGTGCTCCAGAAATTCGCAGGCTGCCTGCACCACCGATTCAAACATGGGCGCGGTCAAGCGGCCGGTCTGGGTGTTGTAACGGCTGACATGGTAACTGTCGAACAGTCGAAATGCAGACAGCTGGTGTTGTGCGGCGTGACCAAACTTGAAAGCAGACTGGGCAAGGCCCTGAGCTTTGATGACAGCCTGATGGGCCACCAACCCCAAGGCGAGAACAGCCCTGGGCTGGCTGATTTCCAATTCATGGCTCAAAAAACGATTGCAGGTTTTGATTTCGGCAGGCGTAGGCTTGTTTTCCGGGGGCACACACTTTACAGCGTTGCTGACACGGGCGTTCACCAGCTGAAATCCATCACCCACCGCAACCGAGACTGCCCGGTTGGCAAGCCCGAACTTGTGGAGCGTGCTGTAAAGCAGGTCGCCACAATAATCGCCCGTAAACGGCCGACCGGTGCGGTTGGCGCCTTGCAACCCAGGTGCCAGCCCTACGATCAGCAATTGCGCTGAAGGGTCCCCAAACGGCGGAACAGGCGCATTGAAAAAGTCAGGATACCTGGTGCGGTTGCCCTCATGAAAACTGGCCAGCCTTGGGCAGGCCGTGCACTGCACATCAAACACGCCCAAGGGCCAATGCTGGTCCACCTTCAAATTTACCCCATGGCTTTGCGGGCGTTGAAGAACATGCGCATCCAGGGTGAAAACTCGCCAGCATCACCAGGGTGCCAGCTCATTTGCACGCTGCGGAACACACGCTCGGGGTGCGGCATCATAATCGTGAATCGACCATCCGGCGTGGTAAAGCCAGCCAGACCATTGGGCGAACCGTTGGGGTTGAATGGATACTGCTGAGTGGGCTCACCCTTGGAGTTGGTGTACTGAACCGCCATCAAACCGCCGGCCAGCAATTGATCCATCTTGCCCTGGCGGCTGAAATCGGCTCGACCTTCGCCGTGCGCAACAACCACCGGAATCACCGAGCCTTCCATGCCTTGCAACAAAATGGACGGTGTTTTGTGCACCTTGACCTGCACCAAGCGCGCTTCGTATTGCTCGGATTCATTGCGCATCAAACGCGGCCAGGTGTCTGCACCCGGAATCAGATCAGACAATGTGGCCATCATCTGGCAACCGTTGCAAACGCCCAAACCAAAAACGTCTTCGCGCTGAAAGAACGCAGCAAACTGATCAGCAAGCACGGCGTTGTAACGAATGGTTTTTGCCCATCCTTCGCCCGCGCCCAAAACGTCGCCGTAGCTAAAGCCACCGCACGCGGCCAAACCATTGAAACCCGCCAGCTGATGCTTGCCCGTCAACAGGTCGCTCATGTGCACGTCCACCGCTTCAAAGCCGGCCAAGGTGAAGGCGGCAGCCATTTCCAGCTGACCATTCACGCCTTGTTCACGTAAAATGGCGACGCGTGGCCTGGCACCGCTTTTGATCATGGGCGCTGCCGGGTTTTCTTGAGTGTCGAATGCAGGCTTCCAGACCAGCGAATCGGGCAACTGGGCAGCCACCTCGTGCTCGGAGTCGGCGCAAGCCGGATTGTCGCGGCGCTTGGCAATTTGCCAGGAGGTGTCGTCCCACAAGGCCTGCAAAGTGGTACGGCTTTCAGAGTACACACACTTCGCATCGCGATAAAACTCAATGACATCCCGATCGTTGGGCTTGCCCACAATGTGGCTGTGTGCGCTCAGGCCGTGCTTGCGCAACACGTTCATGGCTTCACTCTTGCGCTGCGCTGGCACCTGCAACACCACGCCCAATTCTTCGTTGAACAGGGCTTTCAGCGTGATTTCATTGCGCTGCACACTGACCTGTTCGGGGCGAATCTTGAAATCACCCCAATCGGCCATGGTGGGGTCGATGGTCAGCATGTCGAGGTTGATTGACACCCCACAACGGCTGGCAAAGGCCATTTCACTGAGGGTGGCCAGCAGACCGCCATCTGAACGGTCGTGATAGGCCTTGACGAGGCCCTCAGCGCGCAACACTTTCATGGCGTCAACAAAGCTGCGGATGGCTTCAGGATTGTCGACATCGGGTGTCGCCTCGCCGATCTGGTTGAGCACCTGCGCCAAGACACTGGCGCCCATTCGCTGCTTGCCCTGCCCAAGATCAACCAGCACCAACACCGTGTCTTCCGTGGTGTCCAGCACAGGGGTCAGGGTCTGGCGAACGTCATTCACTTTGGCAAAAGCGGACACAATCAAGCTGACGGGCGACAACACTTCCTTGTTGACACCCTCTTCCTGCCAACGGGTGCGCATAGACAATGAGTCTTTGCCCACGGGAATGCCGAGGCCAAGCTGTGGACACAACTCCATACCGACCGCCTTCACGGTGTCAAACAAGGCCGCGTCTTGCCCTGCCGTGCCACAGGCAGCCATCCAGTTGGCTGACAACTTCACATCCTCAAGCTTGTCGACCGGGGCTGCCAGCAGGTTGGTCAGCGCCTCGGCAATGGCCATGCGACCAGACGCAGGTGCATTCAGCACTGCCAACGGCGTGCGCTCACCCATGGTCATGGCCTGACCAGTGTAACCGGTGAAATCGTTCAGGGTAACGGCCACATCGGCCACTGGCACTTGCCAGGGTCCAACCATTTGGTCGCGGGCAGTCATACCGCCCACGGTGCGGTCACCAATCGAAATCAAAAAACGTTTGGAAGCCACCGTGGGGTGCTTCAACACACCCTGCACACACGGTGCAATTTCGATGTTGGCCAGATCGATCGGAGCTGCCTTGGGGGCTTGTCGCTTGTCGTTGCGCTCCATGCGCGGGGCCTTGCCCAATAGCACCTCCATGGGCATGTCCACGGGGCTGACTTCAGACTGTTCGTCCAGCACTTTCAACTGCAATTCGTCGGTGATCTGACCCACCACACTGAACGGGCAACGCTCACGGGCGCACAAGGCTTCAAACAGCGACAAAGACTCAGGCGCAATGCCCAACACATAGCGCTCTTGAGACTCGTTGCACCAGATCTCGGCAGGGCTTAAACCCGACTCATCCAGATTGACCTTGCGCAGGTTGAATGTGGCACCCTTGCCCGCCGTGTCAGCCAACTCAGGGAATGCGTTGGACAAACCACCTGCACCCACGTCATGAATGGACAGAATGGGATTGTTATCACCCAGGGTCCAGCAACGATCAAGCACCTCTTGGGCGCGACGCTGCATTTCAGGGTTGGATCGCTGGACAGAATCGAAATCAAGCGCCTCGGTGTTGGTACCTGCGTTCATGGAGGAAGCTGCGCCGCCACCCATGCCGATACGCATGCCAGGGCCGCCGAGTTGAATCAACAAGGCGCCGGCAGGCAGGTCGATCTTGTGGGTGTGATTGTCGCGAATGCTGCCGATGCCACCGGCGATCATGATGGGCTTGTGATAGCCGTACACCGTGTCACCCACATGTTGCTCGTAGGTGCGGAAGTAGCCACCCAGGTTTGGGCGACCAAACTCATTGTTGAAACTGGCCGCACCAATTGGGCCTTCGATCATGATCTGAAGAGGACTGGCAATGCGGCTGGGCAAACCAACGGCGGCTGCGTTCAAGCCCTCCCGCTTTTCCAGCGGCAAGGTGGCATCTACGCCGGATTCCCAGCTTTCCGGCGCACCAAAGCGCAGGCTGGAAGTGGTAAATCCGCACAGACCGGCTTTGGGCTTCGCACCGCGACCTGTCGCGCCTTCATCCCGAATTTCACCGCCCGAGCCGGTTGCCGCACCCGCGTAAGGCGAAATGGCAGTGGGGTGGTTGTGAGTTTCCACTTTCGCCAGGTAATGCGTCAATTCTGTGTGAGGGCGATAAACACCATCTGCGTCTGCAAAAAAGCGGTCGGCCTGCCCCCCTTCCAGCACTGCTGCGTTGTCCGAGTAGGCCACCACGGTGCCCTGCGGCGTGGTTTTGTGGGTGTTTCGGATCATTCCGAACAGCGACATGTCCTCCGGCTTGCCATCAACCACCCAACTGGCGTTGAATATTTTGTGGCGACAATGCTCAGAGTTGGCCTGCGCAAACATCATCAGTTCAACATCGGTGGGCGAACGGCCCATCGCCTTGTAGGCGTCCATCAGGTAATCAATTTCATCGTCGCTGAGCGCCAGACCCAACTCGCTGTTGGCCTTCACCAAGGCAGCGCGATCACCGTTCAGTTCAACGATCTGCAGGGGCTTGCCCTGCAGCGAAACGAACAAATTTTCAGCCTTGAAATCGTCTGGCAGCACGGTTTCAGTCATGCGGTCAAACAGGCAGGCCTTCAAGGCGTCCAGCGCAGCGCCTTCCGGTACTTTTGCGCCGCCCAGCAAGCCCTTCTTGAACTCAAGCTGAAACTGCACGCCACGCTCCATGCGAACCACGCCTTCAAGGCCTGCATTGTGAGCGATGTCAGTGGCCTTGCTGGCCCAGGGGCTAACCGTACCCAGGCGTGGCACCACCACGCACTCTAAGGTGACACCGTTCAATTGTTCAGCGGGGTCGCCGTAATCGAGAAGACCCTCAAGCACTTTCATCTCGGCGCTGGACAGCGCCGCTTTGCTGGCGACAAAATGCACATACCGAGCCGCCACGCCCGTCACATTCGGATTGACCGCCTGAAGCTTTTTGAGCAGACCTTCAGCACGAAAAGCAGACAGTGCGCGGGCGCCCCACAGGGTAGACACGACAAATTGATCTTCAGAGGACAAAGCGAGAGACATGACGGCTTGGATGAAAGATTGAGTGAATGTTGAATTATAAAGGTTATGCACCCACCCCACTGACTTAATGGCGAGAAAACACCACAATGCCCGACACCGACTTGCACACTGCCTGGTTGTACCCCAGAGAAGACCACTTTCCGGTGCTGACTGTTGCCCAGACCCGGGCGGCGGAAGAAGCCGCATTCAAGGCTGTTGACTCATTTGAACTGATGAAAGCTGCAGGAGAACGCAGCGCAGCCCGAATTCTCGACGACCTGCGTCATTGCGAATTGCAGCCGGCGCAAGTGTTGGTGCTGGCAGGCCCGGGCAACAATGGTGGAGATGCACTGATTTGCGCCCGCACGCTGGCTCAAGCAGGTGTCAATGTGGTTTTGATGGACATCGCGGACCCGCACACCGGCTCAAAAGACCGACAAAACGCAAAGAAGCTGGCTGACAGCGTGCCGATACCCTTGGTGGATGCGCGTCACCCTGTCATTGATCGCGATTCATGGATCGTGGACGGTCTGCTGGGAATTGGCATAACGCGCGCTGCAGAGGGCTTGATTGCGAAATGGATCGAATTAATCAACCACAGCCCCAACCGTCGCCGGGTGTACTCGCTTGATTCGCCGAGTGGATTGAACTGCGACACCGGTCTGGCGATGGGGCCAGCCGTACAGGCTGACGTCACATTGAGCTACATCGCATGCAAACTGGGTCTGTTGAGTTCAGAAGGCAAAGACTTGTGCGGGACCTTGATGATTGAGCCGCTCAACTGCGAACGCCTTATTGAGCCCGATGCCCTGCAAGCCCCCAGTGATCAGCAGCACACGGCCCGACTTCCTCATCGCCTGCATGCCCATCACAAAGGGAACCACGGCAGTGTCAGTGTAGTTGGTGGTTGCTCAGGCATGGTGGGTGCCGCACTGCTTGCAGCCCGAAGCGCCATTTTGTGCGGAGCAGGTCGAGTGGCTTACAGCCTGCTGGCGGATCAAGCGGATCAACCGCTGCTCGATTTTCAATTCCCTGAATTGATGAACAAAAGCCTTGAAGACGTCCTGACCTTTTCCACTGTGCTTGCAGTGGGGCCTGGAATGGGCCAGAGTGGTCTGGCAGAGCAGGTGCTGAATCGTGTGCTTCGCGCAAACCAACCCCTTGTTTTGGACGCAGACGCGTTGAACCTGCTTGCCACAGACTCGGCCACTCTAGGTGATGGCATGACTCATCGAATTCAAGCGGGTTGGCAAACTGTGTTGACGCCACACCCCCTGGAGGCCGCTCGCTTGCTGAACACCAGCACGGAGTGGGTACAACATCATCGCCTGAGCGCCGCAACCGCGCTGTCCGAGCGTTTTAATGCCACGGTGGTTTTGAAAGGGGCAGGCACGTTGACGGTCTACAAAGCGCGCAGTGAAATCAATCTGACAGGTTCTTCATTGTTGGCGACAGGCGGCAGTGGCGATGTGCTTACCGGTTGCATTGCGGCATTGCTCGCACAGGGACTTTCCGCTTTTGAAGCAGCCAGTACAGGCGTCTGGCTGCATGGCCTGGCTGCAGACCCGCTGCCCGATGAAACCCACGGGCCCGAGGTTGCTGGCGCCTCCGTGTTGATCACACGGATCAACCAGCAGCTAAACCACTTCCTGCACAAGCGCGCCAGAGGCAATCGTTAACTGTCGCCCACAACGGGCCGCCAACTTGTCGTCGTGGGTGACCAGCACAAGCGTGGTGCCCTGCTCTCGTTGAAGGGAAAACATCAGATCAATCACACGCTGGCCCGTCGCAAAGTCAAGACTGCCAGTGGGCTCGTCGGCAAAAACCACGGTGGGCCTTCGGACGAAGGCTCTCGCCAATGCCACCCGCTGCTGCTCACCGCCAGACAGGGTTTTGGGCGTGTGGTGGATCCGATTGGCCAACCCCACCCTCTGAAGCATGTTGATACAGGCCTCTTCGCGATTTGACATGGTTGTCAATTCAGTGGCCAGCATGACGTTTTCAAGGGCCGTCAGATGGTCCAGCAACTGAAAACTCTGAAACACAAATCCCACATGTTGGGCACGCAGTCGCGCTCGACTGTCTTCACTCATGGCAGCCAGGTTTTGCCCCAGAAAATTGACCTCGCCCGAGGTGGGCGTATCCAGACCAGCAAGCATGCCCAGCAGGGTCGATTTGCCCGAGCCGGACGCACCAACAATTGCAACGGCCTCCCCCTGATCTATAGAAAAAGTAATGTTTTCTAGTATGCTCAAGGTGCTGTCGCCGTCCTGAATGATCTGACTCAGGTTTTTGACTTCCAATATAGGACTACTCATGTTTTTTGATACCACTCGTCATGTAAAGCGCGCCCTGTCAATCGGGCTGACCACCATCGGGTTGGCCGCAACATTCGCACTTGCACCCACCGCGTACGCTGCAAAGGTAACACCAAAAGATTGCAAAATTCTGGTGCTGGGCGACAGTTTGTCTGCGGGTTACGGTTTGTCCCCCGATCAGGGATGGGTACACCTTATGGAAAAGAGATTGACCGAAAAGTTCCCGAACTGCAGCGTTTTCAATGCGTCCATTTCAGGCGAAACGACGGCAGGCGGCAAAGCTCGGCTTGATGAATTGCTGAAAACCCAAAAACCCAGTCACATGGTTCTGGAACTGGGCGCCAACGACGGTTTGAGGGGTTTGTCACTGCAGGTGATGCAGGACAATCTGCGCAGCATGATTGTAGCGGCCAGGCAAAACCTGGTTCAAACCGTGCTGGTCGGTATGAAAATTCCACCCAATTACGGCCCGAACTACACCCGTCGATTTGACCAGACTTTCCCGACACTGGCCAGAAAGGAGAAAGTACCCCTGGTGCCTTTCATGCTGGCAGGATTTGCTGACAAGCCCGAAGCGTTTCAGGCCGATGGAATACACCCCAATGCAGACTATCAAGAAAAAGTACTGGACAACATCTGGCCAGCACTTTCAGGCACCCTGACACCCTGACAATCAGGGTGTTCGTATTCAGAACTGCTTCTTGATTTCAACACCGATGCGCTTGGCCAGCACCTCACGTGCGGCCAGCGCCAAGGCTTCTTGATAAGACTGATCAGCAATGCCATTGTAGAAGTTCAACACTTGCGGATCCGCGTCTTTCTTGACCACCTCAGCATCGGCCACTGCGGACACCCAGGCCACTGTAAAGCCTTTGTCACCCTGTGGAACAACCAAGGCCTTGGGCAACTTGGATGCCCCAGTGTCCAGCACCGCTTGTGCAACAGGGCCAGGCACACCCTTGGCACCAATGGCTGAAATGGTTTTGGCAGCGTCAAAGTCTTTGAGCGCTGCCTGTCGGCTTGCGCTGTCCGCCTTTGCGTCGTTCAACTGGGCAACAAGGGCGTCGGCGTCCTTGCTTGCAAGCTCAGCCGCTTTTTGCTGTTTCAATTGCTTCAAAATGGTGTCTTTCACAGCAGCCAAGGGCTTGGGCGCTGCTGCCTGATAGGAAACAATGTGAGCAGACACCAGGCTGTCTCCAACTTGAATCGCCTTGGTGTTGTTTTTGCTCTTGATGGATTCATCCGAGAACAGCTCATCGAGCAACTTGGGGTCTGCCAGCACCTTGGGGGTGTCTTTGGCAGGTTGGCGAGTCAGCCCCTTGAAATCCACTGGCGTCAACTTCAGCTGCTTGGCCACTGCGTCAAAAGATTGCCCGCCCTCATAGACCTTTTCAGAAAAGGTTTCCTGAGCACTGGCAAAGGCCACAGTCAGCTTCTGGTTTTTGATCTCAGACACAATTCCAGATTTAACGTCAGCCAGCGGCTTCTGATCACCACCTCGAATGTCGGTCACCTCCAGGATGTGATACCCGAACTGAGTCTTCACCAAATCACTGATCTGATCCTTTTTAAGCGCGAACATGGCCTGCTCAAAAGCGGCGGGCATGTCACCCTTGCCAAAATAACCGAGATCGCCGCCATTCTTGGCCGAACCCGCATCGCTTGAATATTTGGCAGCCAGCTTGGCAAAATCAGCAGGATTGGCCTTCACCTCAGCCAGTACCTTTTCTGCTGCCGCTTTTAGCTCAGCCGGGGTCTTGCCCTGCTCTTCGGCCGGCAGCAGGATGTGGCGCACCTTGCGCTGTTCAGGTGTGGAAAACCGGGCCTTGTTCTGCTCATAGTAGCTTTGCACATCGGCATCACTGACTTCGATACCCGCCTTGATGTCAGCGGGGCTTAGCACCAGATACTGAACATCGGCGGTCGCGGGTGTTTCAAATGCGGACTTGTTGTCGTTGTAGTACTTTGTAATTTCATCGTCGGTTACGCTGACCTTGGGCAAATAGGCATCCAGTCCAATGGTGCGTGTTTGAACCACACGACCAGCCAACTGCGCGTTGTCAATCTGAGAGCGAAGCGACTTGGTAAAAAACACCGATTCAAACAAGGGATTCAGAACCTGGTCGCGCGCCATGTTGAATCTCAGATTGGCATCGTAGCTGGCGGGCGTCAGGCCACGTGCAGCCAGCAAAGCCTTGTAGGTGTCCATGTCGAACTTTCCGTCTTTCTGAAAAGCGGGGGTCTCAAGGATGGCGGTACGCAAAGCCTCGTCAGACGCTGTCAGGTATTCTTTGGCCACGTCTTTTTGCAGCAGGTATTCAGAAATGATGGTGTCAAGCAGCTGTTTGTTGACCTGTGGATTGTCAAACTGCTTCGGGTCGAAGTTCGCCCCAGCGCGCTGTCTGGCCTCTTCGATCCTGTTTCTTTTGACCTGATCAAACTCGGCCTGCGTGATTTTGTAATCACCCACAGTGGCCAATACATTTGGCCCGGAACCAGAACCTTCATATCGGTTCACACCCAACAAAACAAAAGCAGGCGCAATGAACAGCAGCAGTAGAAACTGCATCAGTTTTTGGTTGTTGCGAACAAAATCAAACATGTGGGCAGGCCAAGTCAGGTTAAAAACAACGGACAATGATACCTGAAGCTGGTCTGCGTTGGCGCCTAACGCAGCAACCTCAAACCATTAAACACCACCAACAGACTGGCTCCCATGTCGGCAAACACGGCCTCCCACATGGTTGCCTCTTGAAACACCGCGAGATACAAAAAAACCAGCTTAATGCCCAGCGCCAACACAATGTTTTGCCACAACACCCAGCGAGTTTTTTTCGAAAGCTCGATCGTGTCGACGATGCGGGCCAGATTGTCATTCATAACCACAATGTCGGCCGTGTCCATGGCGATGTCAGTTCCTGACCCACCCATGGCAAACCCCAGCCCGGCACTGGCCAAAGCAGGCGCATCATTGATTCCATCGCCCGCCATGGCCACCAAGCCGGCGCTTTCCGCACGCAAATGCCTGATTTGCTCCATTTTTTCATTGGGCAAGAGACTGGCACGAATATCTTCAATTCCCAACGACCGGCCAACGCCCTGTGCAACCACCGGATTGTCACCGGTAAGCATCACGACTTGCAGGCCCAGACCCTTGAGGCGACGAATTTGCGCCGCCGCACCAGGCCGAACTTCATCGCTTACCGCGAAAAGGGCAAGCACGTGATCATTACACATCAATACACTCGTTGATCTGCCCCCTGTCTCCATGTCATTCAGTCGCTGCCCAAGCTGTGCACGCGCTTGCGGACATTGAACAGAATCCAAAAGCCGCCTATTGCCGAGTTGGCAGGACTGATCATTCCAGTGCGCCTGAACGCCGAGCCCGGCGACCGCGCTGTAGTCTTGCAAGACAGGCAAATCTACAGGCTCGCCTTCTGGCTGCAAGCCCTGAGCAATCGCCTTGGCCACGGGGTGATCAGATCGCTCGGCCATGGCAATGGCCAACGCTCGAACCACGGCTTCATCTTGGACCGAATCCAGAAACTCAGCCTCAGCCAGCACAGGACAGCCGACCGTCAAGGTTCCCGTCTTGTCAATTGCCAGCACAGCAATATCACGGGCGGCTTCTAGTCATGCACCACCTTTGATGACAACACCCATTCGCGCCGCCCTGGCCAAACCACTGACAATGGTGACCGGCGTTGAAATGACCAAGGCACAAGGACAGGCAATCACCAGCAATACGAACGCCTTGTAACTTGCACCCAACCATGACAGGTGCCACAGCAAGGGCCCAGCAAACGCCACACCCAAGGCGATGAAAAATACCAGTGGGGTGTACCAGCGGGCAAAGCGGTCAACCAGGCCTTGGGTGGGTGCTCTTGATTGCTGGGCCTGCTCAACCGCTGCGATCACCTGACTCAACACGCCCTCGGTTGAAGTCGCTGTTACCCGAACAGTCAACTCTGCAGTTTGATTCAAGGTGCCTGCGTACACCACGCTTCCCGGGTGCTTGTCCACGGGCATGCTTTCGCCCGTCAAAGAAGATTCGTCCAACGTCGATTGCCCCGATTCAATGACGCCATCCAGCGGAACTCTGGCACCGGGTCGAATTCGTATGAGCGAGTCTCGGGGCACTTGATCCACTGACACCTCATTCCAGCCACCGCAGCACTGCTGCATGTGAACCCGCTCGGGACGAAGCTTTAACAAGGCATGCACCGCGTTTTTGGCGCGTCCGACTGAGCGGGCTTCGATCCATTCCGCACAGGCATACAGCGCCATCACCATGGCTGCCTCGGGCCATTGACCAATCAGAAAGGCCCCCGTTACGGCCACGCTCATCAGGGCACTGATATTCATGCGAAGCTGCCGAATGGCTATCAGACCTTTGCGGTATGTTGACCCGCCTGCCAGCAAAATGCCCACCCCGGCAAACAGCATGCCGACATATTGAAACGGCCCATCGTCGAATTTCAGAACATGAATGAATTCAGCAGTGAGCGCAAACACCAAGGCAACACTGGCGCGCAAGGCTTCCAATCGGGATTGACGACTCAACAGCGCTTCACTGTCCTCGCGGGCCTGAATCAATTGAACCTCAAACCCAGCCTTGCGAATCGGTTGAATGATTTCGTCGATTTGCCCTGGATCTACCTGAACTTCAATTTGTCGGTTTGACAGATGAAAATGCAGCGCCGATTCAGCAACAACACCCTTCAACAACTGTCGAATTTCGCGCTCCTCATTGGCACAGTCCATGGCTGGTACGTACAACAGCAGCTTGCTGTCTGAGGCTGAATGCGTGGTGCGACGGGATTGGATCAAAACTCGAGTCTCCCTCGGGAATGAGCAAGGATTTACAAGCAATTTTGAGGGTAACGCACCTCAAGGTGTACTGAGGCAAAAGAGAATAAAAAAAAGCGATGCACCTTGAAGGTTGCATCGCTTTTTTGTTTTGGCGGAGTGGACGGGGCTCGAACCCGCGACCCCCGGCGTGACAGGCCGGTATTCTGACCAACTGAACTACCACTCCTGAGTTGGTTTTTTGAACTGTTTCGCAAAATCTTGGTGGGTGCTGAGAGGCTCGAACTCCCGACCTAAACCTTGTAAGGGTTCCGCTCTACCAACTGAGCTAAGCACCCGACATACACTAGACAATCTTGGAATTTGGTCAATCGACTTTATTCTTGTTTTCTAGTGACTGTCGCTTTTGCGAATCAGCCAAGACCGCAATTATATACAGAATTTAATTTACTCTGCAATAGCCCGAGCTACTTTTTTGTAAATTAATTAACTGCGTCTTTCAGGGCCTTGCCAGGACGGAACTTAGGCACAGCAGCAGCCTTGATTTTGATGGTAGCGCCAGTGCGTGGGTTACGACCGCTGCGAGCAGCGCGCTTGCCAACAGCAAAGGTACCAAAACCAACCAAGGTTACTGAACCGCCCTTTTTCAGGGTGGTCTTCACAGCGTCAATCATTGCATCCAATGCGCGGCCAGCGGCTGCCTTGGAGATTTCTGCTGATTCAGCAATTTGGTCGATCAGTTCGGTTTTATTCATGTAATAAGCCCCCTCTTGGTGACAAAAAAAACGGCGCTCTAGGTAAGCGCCACGTAGCTTCCAGTGCCTAATTTAGACATGGCGCAAACCTAGCTGTCAAGCCATTTTGCGCGATTTTCTCAGTTAATTTTCGAGGTGTAAAAACACCTTGCCAAACACACAAAAAAAAACCCGACATTCAAGTCGGGTTTTTTAAATCAAGTTTCTTATACAGATCAATGCTTTACAGCAGGATTTGCCACGGCATCGTCAGTCTTCGATGACAACATCTCAGGTTGCTGCGCGAGTGGCTCTGGCAAACGTTCTAAGGCGTTTTCAATGACCTGATCAATCCATTTGACTGGAATAATCTCCAGGCTGTTCTTCACGTTGGCCGGAATTTCAGCCAAATCCTTGACGTTTTCCTCAGGAATCAGCACAGTTTTGATGCCACCACGATGGGCTGCAAGCAGCTTTTCCTTCAGACCACCGATGGCAAGCACCTCCCCACGCAACGTGATTTCCCCTGTCATGGCAATGGAGGATTTCACGGGGATACCCGTGAGGGTTGAGATCAACGCGGTCGTCATGGCAATGCCGGCTGAGGGACCATCTTTGGGCGTAGCGCCCTCAGGCACGTGAACGTGAATGTCACGCTTCTCGAACACGCTGTCGACGATGCCGAGGCGGGTTGAACGTGAGCGCACCACTGAGCGTGCCGCCTCAACGGACTCTTTCATCACATCGCCCAGAGAACCGGTGCGAATGATGTTGCCCTTGCCGGGCATGGACACAGTCTCGATGGTCAGCAGGTCGCCGCCCACTTCTGTCCAGGCAAGACCGGTAACCTGCCCCACCTGGTTTTCTTTTTCAGCCAAACCAAAGCTGTAGCGGCGCACACCCAGAAACTTGTCCAGATTTTTGGGGGTCACAGCCACTTTTTTGTCTTTACCACCCAACAAGACCTGACGAACCACCTTGCGGCAGATCTTGGAGATTTCGCGCTCCATGCCACGCACACCCGCCTCACGGGTGTAGTAACGGATGATGTCACGAATGGCGGCTTCAGAGACTGAGAGCTCATCCGCCTTCACACCATTGTTCTTCATCTGCTTGGGCAACAGGTATTTTTGAGTAATGCTGACCTTTTCATCCTCGGTGTAACCCGACAAACGAATCACTTCCATTCGGTCAAGCAATGCCGGAGGAATGTTCAATGAGTTGGCAGTGGCCACGAACATGACGTCCGACAGGTCGTATTCAACCTCCACGTAATGATCCACAAAGGTGCTGTTTTGCTCGGGATCAAGCACCTCGAGCAGCGCCGAAGCAGGGTCACCCCGGAAGTCCATGCCCATCTTGTCAATTTCATCGAGCAAAAACAGTGGATTACGAACACCCACTTTCGTCAGGCTACTCAACACCTTACCGGCCATGGAGCCGATGTAGGTTTTGCGGTGACCACGAATCTCGGCTTCATCACGCACACCGCCCAGAGCCATGCGAACAAACTTGCGGTTGGTAGCACGCGCCACAGACTGCCCCAATGAGGTTTTACCCACGCCGGGAGGGCCAACCAGACACAAGATTGGGGCCTTTAGCTTGTCAACACGCTGTTGCACTGCAAGGTACTCCACAATGCGTTCTTTGACCTTTTCAAGACCATAGTGGTCTTCATCCAGCACATGCTGAGCGTTGGCCAGATCGTTGTTGATCTTGGTCTTCTTTTTCCAAGGCAGATTGACCAGGGTGTCGATGTAATTTCGAATCACAGTGGCTTCAGCCGACATGGGCGACATCAATTTCAGTTTTTTAAGCTCAGACTCAGCCTTTTTGAGGGCTTCCTTGGGCATTTTGGCAGCCTTGATCTTGCGTTCAAGTTCTTCCATGTCAGCGCCGTCTTCGCCCTCACCCAGCTCTTTCTGGATGGCCTTGACCTGTTCGTTCAGATAGTACTCGCGCTGGCTTTTTTCCATCTGGCGCTTAACTCGACCACGAATGCGCTTTTCAACCTGAAGAATGTCAATTTCAGACTCAAGCTGGGCCAACAACGCCTCAAGACGCGCGGACACGCTGAAGGTTTCCAGAATGGATTGCTTCTGCTCAAGCTTTAAGGGCAGGTGCGACACGATGGTGTCGGCCAGCCGGCCTGTGTCGTCAATGCCAGAAAGTGAGGTCAGAATTTCGGGAGGGATCTTCTTGTTCAACTTCACATAGGAGTCAAACTGAGCCATGACGGCACGCTTCAAAGCCTCTGTTTCAGGGCTTTGGGACGGATCGGGCAGCAAAGGCAGGGCCTCCGCCTGAAAATGGGTTTCCAGATCCTGTACTTTCTCGAGTTTGGCACGCTGCACGCCTTCAACCAGCACCTTGACGGTGCCATCGGGCAACTTCAGCATTTGCAGGACGTTGGCCACACAGCCAATGCCATAAATGTCTTTTTCGCTGGGCTCATCATTGGAGGCAGACTTCTGGGCAACCAAAAGAATGCTCTTGCCACTTTCCATGGCAATTTCAAGCGCCTTGATCGACTTGGAGCGACCTACAAACAAGGGGATGACCATGTGTGGAAACACCACGACATCCCGCAGGGGCAACAATGGCAGGTCAATAATCTGTTCGGGAAGCACGTTGGTCGCTGACATAATTTTCACCTTTTTAAAACTTGATACTACTGTGGGGGCAAAACGCGCTTATTCAAGCCTCAAATAAAACAATACCACCGAAAAGAAAAAGCCCGACATGAAAGTCGGGCTTTTTCTGGATCTTTCACGCTCAAAACCCCTGTTTCGGGGGCTCTGAAGCCTACGATTTGTCTTTGCTGCCTGCGATCTTGGGTGCATCTTCGTAGATCAGAAGCGGTTGACCCTCACCCGTGATTGTGGACTCATCAATGACCACCTTCTTGACCTGTCCTTCGCTGGGCAAATCGTACATCACGCCCAACAGAGCTTGCTCAAGAATGGTGCGCAAGCCACGCGCGCCAGTTTTGCGCTGTATCGCCTTTTTGGCAATGGCGCTGAGCGCAGAGGGTCGAATTTCCAGTTCAGCACCGTCCATTTCGAGCAATTTCTGGAACTGCTTGACCACCGCATTTTTCGGTTCGGTCAAAATCTGGATCAGTGCTGGTTCGTCAAGCTCTTCCAGCGTGGCAAATACAGGCAAACGGCCCACCAATTCTGGGATGATACCGAACTTGATCAGGTCCTCCGGCTCAACGTCCTGGAGCATGGCGCCGACATTTTCGTCGGTCTTGCTCTTGACCTCCGCACCAAAGCCGATGCCGGAACGTTCGGACCTGTTGCGAATGATCTTGTCGAGTCCCTCGAAAGCCCCACCGACGATAAACAGCACATTGGTGGTATCGATCTGAACAAAATCTTGATTGGGATGCTTTCTGCCACCTTGCGGGGGCACAGAGGCCACAGTGCCTTCGATCAGTTTCAACAAGGCTTGCTGAACACCCTCACCCGACACGTCGCGCGTGATGGAAGGATTGTCTGATTTTCTGGAAATCTTGTCGATTTCATCGATGTAGACAATACCGCGCTGGGCCTTTTCAACCTCATAGTTGCAGTTTTGGAGCAACTTTTGGATGATGTTTTCAACGTCCTCACCCACATAACCAGCCTCGGTCAAGGTGGTTGCGTCGGCGATCACAAAGGGCACATTCAAAAGCCGTGCGAGGGTTTGAGCAAGCAGTGTTTTACCAGAACCGGTTGGGCCGACCAGCAAAATGTTGCTCTTTGTCAGCTCGATGTCGTCCTTTTTGCCCATGTGGCGCAGGCGCTTGTAGTGGTTGTACACCGCTACAGACAACACGCGTTTGGCGCGGTCCTGACCGATCACGTATTGATCAAGGATCGTGCGAATTTCATGGGGTGTGGGCAGCCGGTCACCGTCGCCAGTGGCGTTGGCTTCCGCGGCCTCATCGCGGATGATGTCGTTGCAAAGCTCAATGCACTCGTCGCAAATGAACACGGACGGGCCTGCAATCAGTTTTTTAACTTCGTGCTGGCTTTTGCCGCAAAACGAACAGTACAGGAGCTTCTCGCTCGACCCTTTTTTCTCTGACATGCTCAAATCCTCGGGGCTACTACCTTATTTCTTGTCAGTTTTCTGGCTGCGTGTTTTAAGAACGTCGTCAATCAGACCGTAATCCTTGGCTGCATCCGCACCCATGAAATTGTCACGATCGGTGTCACGCGCAATTTCTTCGATCGACTTGCCAGTGTTTTCAGCCAGGATACCGTTCAAACGCTCACGCAGATACAGAATTTCCTTGGCGTGAATTTCGATGTCAGACGCCTGACCCTGCACACCACCCAGTGGTTGATGAATCATGATTCGGGAATTTGGCAGGGAGAAACGTTTGCCCTTGGTGCCCGATGACAACAGGAAGGCACCCATGCTGGCAGCCAGGCCTGTGCACAGCGTAGACACATCAGGCTTGATGAACTGCATGGTGTCGTAAATGGCCATGCCCGCCGACACTGAACCACCGGGGCTGTTGATGTACAGCGCAATGTCTTTGTCGGGGTTTTCGGACTCGAGAAACAGCATCTGGGCAACAATCACGTTGGCCATCTGGTCGTTAATCGGGCCCACCAAAAAAATCACGCGCTCTTTGAGCAGGCGGGAGTAGATGTCATAGGCACGCTCGCCCCGACCACTCTGTTCGATCACCATGGGCACGTACATGTTGCCCTGGGGTTCTATCACAGTTGAATTTGAAAAATTACCAGTCATTGAGCGAGGGTTCCACATCATTTACTTATTTCCCATCAGTTCATCAAAAGAAAGCTTTTTCTCGACCACTTTGGTTTGGCCCAGTGTCCATTCCACGACATTGTCTTCCAGAATAACAGCCTCTACATCCGCCAAACGGGCGCGGTCCTGGAAATACCACTGCATGACTTCAGCAGGGTTTTCGTAACTTTGCGCCTGTTCTTCGATGAATGCACGCACCTGTTCGGGTTTGGCCTGCAGACTGTGCAGCTTGACCAGTTCAGACACGATCAGACCCAGACGAACGCGACGCTCGGCCTGAGCTGCAAACAAATCATCCGGAAGCTTGATCTCTTCCACGTTTTGCATGCCACGCGCCTTCAGATCTTGACGCGCACGGGCAGCCAGCTCAGTGGTCTCAGATTCAATCAGCGCTTTGGGCACGTCAAACTCAGCAACCTTGACCAGCCCATTCATGACTGATTCCTTGGTTTGAGCTTTGGTGCGGCTGCTCACTTCACGAATCAAGTTGGTGCGCACGTCTTCGCGAAGTTTGTCCACGCTGCCGTCCTCGATGCCCATGGACTTGGCAAACTCTTCAGTCAGCTCTGGCAACTTGGGCTCTTCAACCTTTTTGATAGTGATTTCAAACTGGGCTGTTTTACCGGCAACGTCTTTGCCGTGATAGTCCTCAGGGAAGCTCAGGTCAAAGGTTTTGCTTTCACCGGCTTTCAACCCACGGGCTGCAGCTTCAAATTCGGGCAGCATTTGGCCTTTGCCCAACACAAAAGAGAAGTCGCTGGCTGTACCACCGTCGAATGCAACTCCGTCAATTTTGCCCACAAAATCAAGCGTTACCTTGTCTTCATCGGCAGCAGCGCGATCAACGTCCGCAAAGGTGGCGCGCTGTTTGCGCAGAATGTCCACCGTTTTTTCAACTTCAGCGTCAGACACTTCAACGACTGTTTTTTCAACTTCAATGGTTGAGAAGTCGCCAAATTTCACTTCTGGGAACACTTCGAAAGTGGCGCTGAATTCAAGCTCAGACTCGTTGCCGTCGTCTTTGGACGCTTCAATTCTGGGAGTACCCGCCACACGCAGGTCGTTCTTTTGAACTTCTTCAGAAAAGGTGCGACCAAGTTCGTCGTTCAGCACTTCAGAATGGATTTGAGGGCCATAGCTCTGCAGAACCATTTTCATGGGTACCTTACCTGGGCGGAAACCAGGCATCTTGGCTGTTTTTGCCACTTTTTTCAGGCGCTTGTCTACTTCAGCGTTGATCTTGTCTACTGACAGCTTCAGAGAGAGCGTTTTCTCGAGTGGGCTAACAGTGCTTGTATTCTCAGTCATTTAAAACTCGTGAACTCAGAGGGGCCCCGGTTACAGGCCCCAGGTTAATGGATGGCACAAACCCGCCCGCGCAAATCGGGCAAGGCTCTGACGCTTGACGATATCTTACACAAGTCTGCAAGGGGTTTGGCAGCCGCAGTGCGCCTGCTTCGGTTTTAAGCACTCGAATTATGAATTCTGCAAACTGGCAGCCTGGCGCCTATACCTCACGGTTCGGCTCTTTCTTGACAGGCTTGGCGAGGGAAATGACTTTGACCGTTCTAAAGGACAGCGACAATCTTGAATCGGGGAAAAGAAGGCGTTTTTCAATACCACCGCAAAACCACACCCCAAAATAGGGGCAAGATGCGGTCAACTGATAAAGCGAGCTTGAACCATGGTGCCCAGGGAGGGACTCGAACCCACACACCTTACGGCGCCAGAACCTAAATCTGGTGCGTCTACCAATTTCGCCACCTGGGCTGGAAGCAAAGCAGGCGCGCATTATAGCCTGAATTTATTTGGATATCCAAAATAATCGCAAATTAATTCTTTTGCATTGATTTACAATCCGAATGTTGTACTACGGGTGTTCCTAGAATGATTTCAGCCAACAGTTTTTCGTATTGCTCTGAAAAGGTTTGCCAGCCGGGTTCTTCCCTGCACTACGCACTGTTGTTTCAGAATCCGGAAGACAGGGCGTTCTGGCTGGGCTGCTTTACCCTGGCCCATGAAATTCGAAGCACCAGCATGAAGCAGCTTGAAGCCGGGCTGACGCAGGTCAAACTCGGCTGGTGGAGAAACGCACTGGTCGACGCCAAAACACAGGCGTCGCAGCACCCCATCATCCAGGCCATTGGCCAACATCACATCAACGCCGTGCCGGAAGCAGCCTGGGGTGACTTGATCGAACAGATGGTTGACAGCTGTGAGGTCAAGCGCCACAACACGCTCGCCGACTGGCATGCCACCACGCTTCGGGAGCTCGAACCCTGGAGCCACTTGATTGCGGTCAAGGCGGGCGTTTCGGACACCAAACAACTGCATGAACTGTTGAATTTTTGGGCCTGGTCAATTGAATTGTGCCAATTGCTTCGTCTGGCCAAGTATCTGGACGAGAACTTCCAACCCGTTCCGGTTGACTGGCTCCAACAGCATGAGGTGACAGCGGAGCAAGTTCGTCAACGGGCCCACGACGAAAGGACCACTGCCCTCTTCATCAGCATGGCAAAAACACTACGAGAAGAAGCGGAACTTGCCTGGAAACGGCTTCCACAAACACTCAGGCTATTTGCAAGGCCGCTCAGGGCGCTTTTTCGCATGCGGGTTGCCGAGTTCAACCTGCACAAGCCAAGCAATTACCTGTTGTTGACCGAGCAGAAAATGCTCACCCCCTGGAAAAAGTTCAGCATTTCATGGACGACTCAGGTCTTGCGCTGGTGATTTTTCCTGAATGCGATAGGCTGCTGCGTACAAGGCGGGCAAGAAAAACAGGGTCAGCAGTGTGGCCACAATCAAACCACCCATGATAGCCACCGCCATCGGCCCCCAAAACTGCGAGCGCATCAAAGGAATCATGGCCAACACCGCCGCCGCAGCGGTCAGCAAGATCGGCCTGGCCCTGCGAATGACAGAACCCACGATCGCTTCAAATGGATCTACGCCTGCCAACCGGTCCTGCTCAATCTGATCAACCAAAATAACCGAGTTGCGAATGATCATGCCAAACAAGGCAATGACACCCAATTGAGCCACAAAACCGAAAGGCCTGCCGGTCAGAATGAGCGCGATGGCCGCCCCGATAATGCCCAGTGGACCGGTGAAATACACCAGCAAGGTTCGGCCAAAACTTTTCAGTTGCAGCATCAGCAAGGTCAGTACGATAAACAGCATCAGGGGCACGTTCGCCAAAATGGATTCTTGCGCCTTGCCCGAATCAGAGGCCAGGCCATCCAGGTTGACACTGACCCCCAGGGGCAAGGCCTGCCGCATGGGTTGCAAGGCTTTGTCGAGCGCCAGTGCGACGGTGGTTCCCTGTACGCCAGGTACCACATCGGCCTGTACGCTTACGGCAAACTCGCCATTCTCACGCCAGATCACACCTGGCTCAAAGCCGATGGTCACTTTGCCCACCTGAGACAGCGGAATGTATGCGCCACTGGCCGTGGGCACGTTGGCGTTGGTCAATTCTGAAAGACTGGATCGCTCACCCGGCAGATTTCTCAGCTCAATGTCGATCAGCTTGTTGTTCTCACGGTATTGCCCAATGGGTGCCCCAGAAAGAACCACTTGAGAGGCTTGGGCAATGCTTTCGCTGCTGACCCCAAGGGCGCGTGCGCGCGCCTGGTCGATGTTCAGCTTGAGCACTTTGACGTTTTCGTTCCAGTTGTCGTGTGTGGCACGTGTGTAGGCGCTGCTGGCCACTGCTTTCTTGACCTGATCGGCCACACCTCGTACCACCCTAGGGTCTGGCCCCTTGACGACAAACTGAACGGGATACGTCACCGGTGGCCCGTTGGGCAGCAGGTTGACCCTGCCACGCACATCGGGAAACTGACTGGCCAGAACCGATTCGAGCTTTTTACGCAGGTGCTCGCGATCCTCAAAGCTGTGGGGTGTGACGATGAATTCGGCCAGGTTACTTTGCGCAAACTTTTGATCCAAAGACAGATAGAAGCGAGGCGCACCGTCGCCCACGAAGGCAGCATAGCCTTGCACTTCAGGCTGCTTGGCCAGCCAGTGCTCAAGCTTGATGGCTTGGGCCTCAGTCTCATGATAGGCACTGCCCTCAGGCAACCAGAGATCCACCATGATCTCCAGACGGTTGGAATCCGGGAAGAACTGCTGCTCAATGAATTTGAAACTGTATCCACCCCCTAGAAAAGCCAGTAACGTGACTCCGATGGTTAACCAACGGTGATTGACGCACCAGGCCACCCATTTTCGGAACCCCTGGTAAAACGGGGTATCGAACACCTCGTGATGCCCAGCCTGGGCGGCGGGTGGCTTTTTCAGAATCAGATAACCCAGGTACGGAACAAACACCACGGCAACCAGCCATGACAACAGCAGTGCCAATGCGGTGACCGCAAAAATTGAAAAGGTGTACTCACCCGCAGCGGACTTGGCCAATGCGATGGGTAAAAAACCCGTTGCGGTAATCAATGTGCCCGTCAACATGGGCATGGCCGTGGACTCGTAAGCGAAGGTTGCTGCCTCAAAGCGCGAATAGCCCTCCTCCAGCTTTCTGACCATCATCTCCACAGCGATGATGGCATCGTCCACCAGCAGACCCAAAGCAATGATGAGCGCACCCAGGGAAATTTTGTGCAAATTGATGCCGAAAAACTTCATGCCCAAAAACGTGGTGGCCAACACCAGCGGAATGGTCAGGGCAACAACCAACCCCGGGCGAACGTCCACCCGGAACGGTTTGGTGTGCAAGCCCAAGCTGACGAAGCTGACGCCCAGAACAATCACAATGGCTTCGATCAGCACCTTGACAAATTCACCCACTGAACTGGCGACGCTTTTGGGCTGATCGGCCACCCGGCTCATTTCAATGCCGGCGGGCAGGGTTTGCAGAATTTTTTGCTCCACCTTCTCCAGGTTTTTTCCCAAAGCGATGATGTCTCCACCATTGACCATGGAAATGCCTACACCGATCACTTCATGCCCGTTGAAACGCATTTTCGACACGGGCGGATCTTCGTAGCCGCGGTGAATATTGGCGATGTCGCCCAGGCGAATGGTATTGCCGTTGGCGCGAATGGGCGTGCTGCGGAGGTCATCGATTGAATTGAATTGACCCTGCACTCGGGCCCAGATTTTTTCATGGTCTAAGCTGACCACACCCTGCGGCGCAACCGCATTCTGGCTGTTGATCTGGGCGATCAGGTTTTGTGCAGAAATGCCAAGTTCAGCCAGTTTGCGATGAGAAATATCGATGAACACCTTTTCTGGCTGCACACCAATCAGCTGCACCTTGGCGACATCGGGCACTTGCAAAAGATATTGACGCGCTTCATCCACGAATGACTTCAATTCAGCGTAACTGAAGCCATCGGACGAGAAGGCCAACATCACGCCGAAGGTGTCACCAAACTCGTCGTTGAAAAGCGGACCTCTGACACCCTGCGGCAAGGTGGCCGCCATGTCGCCAACCCGTTTTCGGGTGGTGTACCAAATGTCGGGTACCTGCTTGGGTGGCGCACTGTCCTTCAGCTGCAGAAAGATGACTGTTTCGCCCGGTTTGGAATAGGACCGGATCTTGTCTGCGTAGGGCAGCTCCTGAAGCACTTTTTCAATCGGGTCTGCAACCTGCTGCGCCATTTGCATGGCGGTTGCGCCCGGCCACAGGGCTTTGACCACCATGCCCCGAAAAACAAAAGGGGGATCCTCTTCCTGGCCCAATGCGAAAAACGCAGCAACGCCCGCGAAAAGAAAAACAGCCAGCAAATAGCGGATCAGAGGCTGGTTGTGCAGCGCCCAACGCGACAGATTGATTTTTTTAGTCATGCGCGGTCACATCTGCGGGTTCGATGAAACGGGTGGCTTTTTGCCCTTCGTTCAGCACGTGTGTGCCGGCAATTACCACCAGATCACCCGCCCTCAGCCCATCTTTGACCAAAAAGCTGCTTTCAGTGACACCAAACGGCTTTACGGCTCGCCGATGCACGGTTTTGCTCTCGGGATCGAACACCCACACCCAAGCACCCTTTTCATCAGCCACCAGGGCAGTGCCGGGCAATTTGAAAGCCGAGTCCGATTGTGCACGTTGGAAAATGACATTGGCACTCATGCCGAAGCGGGCGCTTTTTTGGTCTACACCGGGCAAATCCAGATAAACCGGGTAGGCACGTGTAACCGGGTCAGCAACAGGCGACACCTCCCGGACTTTGGCGGTCAAAGGGTCACCCTCAGCCCACAATTTGACGGTGGCAACCTGACCCGCAGAAAACTGATCCACGCGGGTTTCGGGCACGGCTATTCGCACCTGGATGTCATGTTCCCCGGCCCACTGAAGCACGGGTTGCGCGGGAGCCAGCACCTGCCCTGCTTCGGCATAAATTTTCGTGATGTAGCCATTTCCCGGCGCACGCAGACTGCCATACGCGCTTTGATTGACCTGGGCATTGAGTTGCGAGCGCGCCTGTGCAAGTCGGCTTTCAGCGGCGTCACGCGCCAGCTGCGCGCGATCGACCTGGGCTTGACTCACAAAATTTTGCATTTTCAGGGTGTTGGCGCGCTTCAGGTCGGTGACGGCTTGCTGAAAATCGGCCTGTGCGGCAGCGTACTGGGCCTGAGCGGCAGATTGAGCCAGCGCCAGGTCGCGCGGATCAATTTGTGCAAGCACCTGCCCTTTGTCGACGTGTTGACCCAACTCAACCACACGGCGCAACAGGCGCCCCCCCACTTGAAAGCCCAGCGACGCTTCATAGCGCGGCTCCACCTGGCCCGGATACACCTCATCGGATACGGCACCAGTGGCTTTCAGCGCCATGACGCGAACTGGACGAATGATTTCGGTGGTGTCAGGTTGACCACGTGAACAAGCGCCCAGCAACAGCGCCAGACACAACAAGCCGCCCCGGCCGAGACTGCGGGAATGTTTCAATTTGTCTCCGATTATTCACTACTTGTAGTTGGTGCGCTTATGCTACATCAAAGGAATCACGCCATGCACTCAGGGCTTTCTCGATGCGGTCCACACCAATCACCTGAATGCCCTCGATGGGCTGCTTGGGTAAGTTGGCCTGAGGCACGATCGCATGCGTAAAGCCGAGCTTGGCAGCCTCGCGAAGCCGCTCTTGCCCCCGAGGTGCCGGGCGAATTTCACCCGACAGTCCGACCTCGCCGAACACCACCAAGCCGCGCGGCAAAGGCTTGTTGCGAAGCGAGGACACCATGGCCAGCACAATGGCCAAGTCGGCCGCTGGCTCAGAGATCCGCACACCGCCCACGGCGTTGATGAAAATGTCCTGATCGAAAAATGCAAGCCCTGCGTGCCTGTGCAGCACAGCCAGCAACATGGCCAGTCGGTTTTGCTCCAGGCCTACCGACAAGCGTCGAGGGGCTGGGGAATGGGATGAGTCCACCAAGGCCTGAATTTCCACAAGAAGCGGTCTTGCGCCCTCTTGAGTGACCATCACGCTGGAACCGGCCACCCACTCGGAATGTTGTGACAAAAACAAGGCCGAGGGGTTGCTGACCCCTTTTAGGCCGCGGTCTGTCATGGCAAATACACCCAGCTCATTGACCGCACCAAAACGGTTTTTAAACGCACGAATCAATCGAAACGACGATTGGGAATCCCCCTCGAAATACAACACGGTGTCAACAATGTGCTCAAGAACCCGAGGCCCAGCCAGCGTACCCTCCTTGGTGACATGGCCCACAAGAATGGTGGTGATGCCCAAAGACTTGGCGGCGCGTGTCAATTGGCTGGCGCACTCCCGAACCTGGCTGACTGACCCTGGCGCAGAGCTGAGTTCTGAGGTGTAAAGTGTTTGAATGGAATCAATCACGAGCACCCGAGGCTGATGCGTTTGAATTTCAGCCAGGATCTTTTCGAGTTCAATTTCTGTCAATACGCGAAGGTCGGTGTTCTCAAGACCAAGGCGCTGAGCGCGCAGGGCAATTTGCCCGGCCGACTCCTCACCACTGACGTACAACACATGGGTGGTTTGCGACAGCGTGACCATGGATTGAAGAAGCAGCGTTGATTTGCCGATGCCAGGATCGCCACCCAAAAGAACCACCATACCAGGCACCATACCGCCACCCAGAACTCGGTCAAATTCAGAAACACCCGAACTGTATCGTGGGTGTTCCTCTGCTTCGATTTCGGAAAGCTTGACCACCTGGGCCGATTGCGCAGCCAATGCCGTAAAGCGCGGGTTTTTGGCTGCGCCCGGGCTGACTGCGGATTCAACGAGTGTGTTCCATGCACTGCATTCATTGCACTGCCCTTGCCATTTGGAAAAGACCGCACCGCATTCCGTGCACTGATACTGCGTTTTTACTTTGGCCATGCGGTTTCAACTTCCTATCAAACAGGGAACGCGCGGCGTGACCGCACAGAGCAACTCATAACCAATGGTGCCACTCGCACTGGCAATTTCATCCACGGGCAAATGATTGCCCCACAATTCAACGGGTGCGCCGGGTTTGATTTCGCTTGCGGGCCCCAGGTCGACGGTCATCATGTCCATAGACACCCTGCCGGCCAGCGGGTAACGACGACCTTGCACCCAGACAGGCGTACCGTCTGGCGCATGCCGAGGGTATCCATCGGCGTATCCGCACGCGATCACTCCAATAACCGTGTCTTGCCGGGCCTGCCAACGCGACCCGTAACCCGCATATTGACCCTTTTTGACCGATTGAACGGCGATCACCTCGCTCTTCAGTGACATGACAGCACGCAAGCCGTAGTCAGCCGCTGAATGTGGACCACAGCTTGCCCCATAAATGGCAATGCCGGGCCGAACAATGTCGCCAGCCAGATCGGGGCAGTTCAGGATGGCCGCCGAATTGCCAAGGCAGGCCTTCCAGTGCGGGGGCTTGGCGTCCATCAATCGTGCATGCTGATGCGCCGGAGAAACGGCAGTGTCATGAAGGTCACTTGCGTCTGCATTGGCAAAGTGGGTCATCATGACAGGCGTGGGGGCTCCAATGGCCGCCACGATGTCTGTCAGTGACGCAATGGCGGCTTGGGTTTGACCTTTGTCAAAGCCCAGTCGATTCATGCCGGTGTTCAATTTCAGATAGAAAGTTGGCTTGAATTCAGTGTGTCGCAGCAAAGGCAGTACGCTGTTCAATACCGCCAGCTGCTGCTGGTTGTGGATGACCCAGTCACAACGCAGGGCCAAGGCCTGCTCAATATCGGGTTTGTCGAAACAGCCCTCCAAGAGCAGTATCGGCTTTGACCAACCCATCTCCCGAAGCCGACCCGCACGGTCCAGTTCCAGCAGGGCAAGTGCATCGGCATTGGCCAACCCTGTGAAAATTCGGGACAGCCCATGGCCATAGCCATCAGCCTTGACCACAGCCATGCAAGTCGCATCAGGCATGCGCTTTTTCAAGTTTTCGATATTGAATGATACGGCTTGAGGATCAATGTGAGCGCGGATGGGGCGAGGCATATTTGGCAGCAAAGACGTCTTGGATCAGTCCGGATATGATATAACGCCACAACAACATTGAACGAGCAGCCAACCTGCGAGCCAGAATAAATTCAGGCTCGTGATATCTTCTGTTGAATGAAACCGGGCTTTTACACCATCATGGCGGCGCAGTTTTTTTCGTCGCTGGCCGACAATGCGCTGCTGATTGCAGCCATCGCTTTGCTGACGCAGATCCATTCTCCCGAGTGGATGACGCCGCTATTAAAATCCTTTTTTGTGTTGTCCTACGTCCTGCTGGCTCCTTTTGTGGGTGCCTTTGCAGACCGATTACCCAAAGGCAAGGTGATGCTGATCACCAACACCATCAAGGTGGCGGGCTGCGTTCTGATGTTCTATGGCTTGCATCCCCTGCTTGCTTACGCTTTGGTGGGCCTGGGCGCCGCAGCTTATTCTCCGGCCAAATATGGCATTTTGACTGAACTGCTGCCCCATGAAAGACTGGTGGAGGCCAACGGCTGGATCGAAGGCCTAACCGTGTTGTCCATCATCCTGGGCACGGTGCTGGGCGGCTTGCTGATTACCCCGGAAGTCGCCGACTGGTTTTTACACACCAAACTGCCCGGTTATTTTGAACACATGGACACGCCTGCCGAGGTGGCCGTGTTTGTGATTGCCTTGGCTTATGTCATCGCCGGTCTTTTCAACATGAAAATTCCGGACACAGGCGCCCGCTACGTGTCTGAGCTACGCCACCCCGTTGAAATGACACGCCGATTTTTCGGCTGTTTTGCCGAATTGTGGAAAGACAAGCTGGGGCAGATATCTCTGGCGGTGACCACCCTGTTTTGGGGCGCGGGCGCCACCCTGCAATTTATTGTGTTGAAATGGGCGCAAGTGGCACTGAATTTAAGCCTGAACAAAGGGGCCGTGCTGCAGGGCGTGTGCGCCTTTGGTGTGGCATTTGGTGCCGTGCTGGCGGCCAAGTATGTCCCCTTGAAAAAGTCGATGCGGGTGCTGCCCGTCGGTGTGGCAATGGGGTTGGTTTGCATGTCGATGGTGTTTGTCAACAAGCTGGGCACCGCCTATTTGCTGATCATCATCATCGGGGCGCTCAGTGGTTTCTTTGTTGTACCCATGAATGCCATTTTGCAGCACCGCGGTCACATTCTCATGAGCGCAGGTCGCTCAATTGCCATTCAAAACTTCAACGAAAACCTGTCTGTGCTGTTTATGCTGGGCCTGTATTCATTCCTGATCAAATTTGATGTGCACGTCAACACCGTCATCCTGATGTTCGGTGGCTTTGTGATGGGGTCAATGACCCTGGTGATTCTGCGGCATTACTATGCTCAAAAGCATTTCAATGTTGAGGCCTGCATCGGTGAAGAAAAGCCCATCGGCCCGTAAACGCAAACTATTCTTACAAGATTTCAGCCGTTACGTTGCGCAAAGTCGCTCATAAATTCGGCCAGATGTTCTGCTGCAGCAAGCTCCAGCCCATTGTACAAAGATGCGCGCAACCCACCCACACTTCGATGACCAGCCAACCCTGAAAAACCCAATAAAGCAGACTCAGCCAAAAAATGGGCTTGCAAACCCGGATCAGGCAGTGAAAAGGCCACATTCATGATTGACCGATCATCATGCGCCACCCTGCATCTGTAAAAGCCGTCTGACTGGTCAATCACCCGGTATAAACAAGCCGCTTTGGATTGGTTGATTTCACCCATTGCGTCTAGCCCTCCTATCGTTTGGCGAATCCATTGGGTAGCAAGCAGCACCACATAGATTGCAAACACGGGCGGTGTGTTCAGGATTGAATTGGCTCGGGCCTGCTCTCTGTAATCCAGAAAGCTGGGCAGTCCCTTGGGGACCTGCTCCAATAACTCCCGCTTGATCACAACCAAAGTGACGCCCGAAGGCCCCAGATTTTTTTGAGCATGGGCATACATCAAATCGAATTGATCGTATTGACCCGGTCTTGACAAAAAATCAGAAGACATGTCGCACACCCTGCGCACCCCAGGCAGCCCGATCACCCGGTTGAATTGCAGTCCTTCCACTGTCTCATTCGAACAATAATGCAGGTAGGAGGCCGAAGGTGACAAAAGCAACTCATGGTCTTCGGGCAAACGTGCGTAATTCTCAGAGCGACCACTCCAAGCCACTCGAATATCGCCCTGAATGCGGGCATCTGGAAGCGCCTTGGCGCTCCAATAACCCGTGTCGAGATAGTCTGCATGTGCCCCGTCATGACGACCAAGAAAATTCATGGGCACCATCGTGAACTGCTGGGTCGCTCCACCCTGAAGCAGAAGCACCTTGTAGTCACTTCCCAGTCCCATCAAGCTCAGTACGTTGCGTTCCAGCTCAAATACGACCTGTTCAAACCAGTCTGAACGGTGGCTGATGCCCAGGATCGACAAACCGGTTTCAGGCACACACTGAATGCTTTGCTGCACTTCATCCAACACGGCTTGTGGCAAAGCCCCTGGACCCCCAGAAAAATTCAACTGATTGGCATGCAGTGTTTGATCAATCGCAATCATGGCTTTAATCCTTTCACAAAGCGCTCAAATGCCACCCGCACATTCTTCATGTAGCGCTGCTTATAGGGGAATAATTCCAAGGGGTCTTTGGCGTGCACCACCATGGCGTGATCGACTTCAAAAACCAGCAGTTGGCCGTCAGGCGTTTCGGCGCAATCGATACAAATGTAGTCAAGGCCACAGCGCTCATAAATCGCACTCAATGCATGCTGGTGACGGGCGGCAAACTCATGGAAATTCTCGAAAAAAGCCCGCTCACACTCACGCTTTGCAGCACTTTCATACATGCCCGCATTGAGATAATGAATCATCCAATGCTCAGAAATGGCCAAGTGGCTGGGATACGGCACACCGTCGACCAGTGCTACGCGCATCTTCGAATACAATCCATCCGAATTGCTGTAATCAATAAACCGGGACACGTAAAACGAGTCGTCGGCCACCTCAGCAAGATAGCCTGAGAGATCCTCTCGACTCACAATCTTCTCCAGCGATCGGCCTGCGTGAGACCCCACTGGCCGAACGATGAAGGGCAACTCGCAGTCACCCACAAGCGCCGAGCCTGTTGCACTGGCAACAAATTGGGTCAGTACAGACCTGGCCACTTCATGGGTTGGTGGCATCAAGAGCCCATCGACCTGCTGTAACAATTCACTTGCCTTTACCCGCTCTACGTTCGGAATGAACTGTGGACGATTAATCACGGGTCGATCGAAATTGACTAGACTCTTCTCAATTGCCTTCAAAATCGGTCTGTTTTTATGGGTATCGGACAACCCAACCATCAACACATCAAAAGCCACGCCATCAACGGGAAGGGGCTGATCTACCGTTGAGTAAAAAACCTCAATTCGACAGGGTCCCGAATCCAGCAGGCAGTCCAGCGGAGTATTCTCAGCCAGATCGCCATCCGCCATCAGCAGCAAAATCACTGGTCCGGTCGAATGCTCACAGCATTGCAGCGTGTAATGCCGCGACATCTGTAATGCCTGGGACTGAATGGACAAACCCAGATCCCTCTGCCCGAGAGAAAACAGTGCTGTGCTCAAGTTCATCCAGGTCACAGCATTGTCCTGATGCGAATTAGCACTCGCGAGCAAGCCCTCCACAGCGAAAGACAGATCTCCACCATGAGTGCTTATTTCAAGAAAAGGGGCTAGCCCCAGATAGTGGCTATCTATCCGTTGTAGGACTGCTTCTACGACCTCTGAGGCGCGCTTGTGGCTGGACGATCGCATGACGGGTTCAAATCCGGTGTCAAGGATAGCAAGTAACAATGCAGTCTGGTCAATTCTGTCAGCGGCTAAAAAAACCACTGAACCCATCACATCACCATTCGGGTAGGCGATCGGCTCGATGTGATAACCGCTCTCAAGCCCCATCAACCATACAAAACCGAGGGTATTTGTGTTCAGTGTCTCGCCTTCGATGGCAGAAAGTTTCGCAAGCGCGTTTGTAAATGAAGTCAGTACTTCATCGGAGGGCCGCGCAAAATGCAGTTGATAATCGGTCTGTTCATTGACGGCCTCTAGGAAGCTTAGAATGTCTTGAGGCAGACTGACTGGAACCCTTGCGAACAAAGGCTTTGAATGGAGGCGCTCCCACAGGGTTGGTGCGCTGGAGTAAATCATGGTCTGGTCTCACTTGGTGTTGCATCTGCAATATCCCAAGGTAACACGGCCGATGATTGGGCAAACTGTTCAACTCACCCCCAAAAAGCCCACAATTCAGGACTAGAGACTGGATTAGGGCTCAAGCAGGTGCATCAAATTCCGCCACGCCTGATATTTGGAACTGCCCGTTGTCAGCATGCTTTCAAGGGTGGGAAGCTGAATAAGACGCGAATAAAGGGTCTCTGGCAATGAATCTGGAATCGGCGTGGCAAAAGCCAGTATTTGATTTGCAGAATGCACCCGAGAATCATCGAATGATTGGCAACAAATTACCGGACGAGCTTTAAACATGGCCAGCACGTTAGACAACAACAGCCCAACGGCCGTTGTGGTGTCGGGTTCGGTGCCAAGCAATGGCACCCCAGGAGCCACGGCCACGATACGCACCTCTTCTAAAGTCTGATTCTGAACATGTCGAAGTGTCCAGACAGGCCCCAGCCCCATGACCTCAAACAATTCTGACTTGTTCATCATCACATACCCATGTCTTGAAACCGTTTGAACAGGACCAAAGCGTCTTCCCGCCCCTCACGTGCAGGGTAATAATTTTTCCTCACACCAATCAACTTGAACCCTTCAGTTTCGTAAAGTGTTTTGGCAGCGACGTTGCTGGGCCGCACTTCCAGCAACATGCCATCCATGCCGGCACCTTTTGCACGTCCAATGCCCCACTGCAACAAGTGCCTGCCATAGCCATGCCCTTGAAGATCGGCCCGTACAGACAGATTCAACAAATGGTACTCGTCCACAACCCGCATCATCACAAGGTAGGCGGCCAACTGGTGATCAATCCACATGCAGTGTGCATCGTACCCCGCACGCAAAGAATCTCCGAAGTTGCGCTCGGTCCACGGGAATTCATAGATTACCTGTTCGACCTCTGCCACCGCCGCCAGGTCGGCCTCCGTCATGGCCTTGATGCTAAAGATTGACATCTCGTGCAGCTCGCCTTTCCTGGGTGGTTTGTGCCACCTTTTCACGCACATACAAGGGTTGACAGTCCAAGGGCGTGGCCACAACCCCGTGACTAAAACGCACATGCCCCAGTGCCGCCGTTCCCAAACCCAGGGAAACATCCGAAGTACCCACAGCCAAGGCCTGCGGCAGCAAATCGGCTCGAATGGGTGCATCCGCAAGTGTATTGGTCGCCTCACGCGTGAACTCATGCAGCGCTGCGCTTGAGTAAGGCAGCAGGCCGGGCTGTTTGATCCACAAAGTGCGGTCGGCTTGCAAGACCAATTGGGCGGCATACACCTCCTGAAGACGCGCGTCCATTAGACAGGCTGCTTCTACCCCCTCCCCGCCCTTACTTGCATCCGGATCTTTCCGTGCTGCAAAGGTGGCGGCCATGCATTCAAAACTACTCAGTGGCACGCAGGGCACCTGCCATGCTGTTGCAAGCCCCTGTGCAACACCACAAGCCGTGCGAAGGCTCGTAAAACCGCCTGGCCCAATGTCAACGGCAATCGCCAGACAATTCGCGCCAGTCAAGCCAGCTTGCACCATGCCTTGCCCCAAGCGGGGCAGCAGTTCGGCCGACTGGCTTCGGTATTCCGTGATTGAAAACTCGAACAACACCTTGAACGCTGTACCGAGCAATAGGGCACCACCTGATCCTGCTTGAACTGCCGCCACATGGGCAGCACCCGAGCTCGTGGACAAACCCAACACAAAATCTGAATCACGCATCGGACACACCCGTTTGAATCATCAGGACGACGGCTTGCGCCTCAATGGCCTCGGCACGCCCCAGATAACCCAACTTTTCATTGGTTTTCGCTTTGATGTTCACACTGTCGGTGGGCAAACCGCAGATTTCTGCAAGACGCCGATGCATGGCAGGCATATGAGCGGCCAGTTTGGGGCTCTGGCATATCACGGTGCTGTCGACGTTGATCAATTCAAAACCGGCTACAGCGCATTTCTCAAGCGTGGCCTGCAGCAAAAGGGCGCTGTCTGCACCCGCGTATTGGGCATCCGTGTCTGAAAAGTGGCGACCAATATCACCCAATCCACAGGCACCAAGAACAGCGTCTGTAATGGCATGCAGCAAGGCGTCGGCGTCGGAGTGACCCAACAGGCCCTTTTCACTGGGTATTTGAACGCCAGCCAGCACCAAGGGTCTGCCTGTTACCAGCTGATGCACGTCGTAACCCTGGCCCACACGCAATTTGCGAAAATCGTTCAAATTCAATTGGCTTCACCATCCAATGGCTGCAGGTTCAACAGGCAACGCACGTATTCAAGATCTTGGGCCTGGGTAATTTTCATGTTTTCAAGTCCGCCCATCACCAACAAAGGCGATATGCCCATGGTTTCAATGGCACTGGCTTCGTCAGTGACCTCAGCCCCCTGGTACAGGCATTCAGCCAAAGCCAGGCTAAGCGCCTGAGCGCGAAACATTTGTGGAGTCTGGGCGCACCACATGTTGGTGCGCGACACCGTTGTCTGGCTGCTGGTGTCGCCTTCCTCGCTGACAGACGCCTTTTTTAGCGTGTCTGCGACCGGCAGTGCCAACAACCCCCCTGCCACATGCTCACTGGCCTGGTCAATCAATCGGGCCAGCAGATGACGGGTCAAACCGGGTCGCGCAGCGTCATGCACCAACACCCAGTCTGTTTCAAAGACCCACATGTTTTCAAGCAGATACTGCAATGCATTTAACACGGTGTTGACTCGTTCCCGGCCACCAAGTGGCAATACTTTAACCTTGGGCACCGATTCAAAAAGGCTCGCACAGCGCGTGTCATCTGGTGCGCAGACCACAAATACCTTGTGAACGCGATCGTCGGCCAACAGCGCATTCACACTGCGCTCAAGCACGGTAAGGCCGCCCAAATCGGCGTATTGTTTGGGCGCATCTGCCCCGAAACGCTTACCCTGCCCCGCGGCGGGCACCAATCCATAATATTTGGCAGATGTTGCCATGCGTGTAGCGTCCTGAGCGGCAGTTTGCCGCCTTATAATACGGGTCAATTCAATACCGCCCACGCCCGCCAAAAACGGCCAGTGGGCTTAAGCTGTTTTATGTTGTCACATTTTACTTCTTCTTTCGCGGTCGAACCTGGCCACAGGCTCACCTTGGCGCATCCGCCCGGCAGTGCCGATTCTTTTTTGTTGGCGCAGCTTCTGCAAAGTACCACCACTGCAGGCAAGCTGAATGTGGTGGTCTGCGCAAAAACGCATGACGCCACCCGGCTACTGGAAGAAATCAAGCTGTTCGCCCCCGAACTGCGCGTGCATTACCTGCCCGATTGGGAAACCCTGCCTTATGACAGCTTGTCGGCACACCAAGACCTCGTTTCTGAACGACTGGCCACGCTGTACCAACTTCAACAAGGCGATCTGGACGTGTTGCTGGTGGCAGCCAGCACCGCCATTCAACGCCTGGCACCGCCCGCCTTTCTGGCAAGCACCACATTCTTCTTCAAAACCGGCGAAAAAATCAATGAAGCCAAGCTGCGCGAGCAGTTGACCACAGCGGGTTACAGCCATGTGTCACAGGTCATGAGCCCGGGTGAATACAGTGTTCGAGGCGGAATTATCGACCTGTTCCCGACGGGCACGGTTCTGCCCTTCAGACTCGATCTGTTCGACAATGAAATCGAATCCATCAAGACATTCGATGTGGATTCTCAACGAAGCCTCTACCCAGTGCGCGAGATGCGATTGTTGCCCGGCCGTGAATATCCACTGGACGAGCAAGCCCGCGCGCGCTTCCGAAGCGCCTGGCGAGAGCGCTTTGAAGGCGACCCATCCCGAGTCTCCATCTATCGCGACATGGGCAACGGTGTGGCCAGCGCGGGCATTGAATACTACCTACCCCTGTTTTTTGAACAAACGGCCACGCTGGCCGACTACCTGCCCAAACGCGAAACGGTGCTGGTGCAACACGGTGCGGTCGATGACGCGCTGCAAACCTTCTGGGAAGAAACACGCCAGCGACACCAATTTCTCAGTAAGGACATTGAGCGCCCCATACTGAGCCCGGCTGAAATTTACCTGTCGGCTGAACTGTTTTTTTCCCTGTTCAATCAGGCTGCACGGGTCAACCTTTCAGGTGCCAAAAGCGCCATGGTGCCCGAGTATTGCGGCGTCGCATTGCCCGACCTGTCGGCTGAGCGCCGCGCAGAGAATCCGCTGCACAAGCTGAAATCCTTTCTGGAACAGAAGCCTGGCTACCAGCAAATCGTGATGCTTGCGCCCAGCGAAGGGCGCAAAGAAACGCTGCTGCAATACCTCAATGAACATGGTTTAAAGCCCGCGACTTACGCCACATTACAAGAGGCCGTCAATTCGGGCGAAGCCTTTTGCATGGCCACTGCCACGCTGGACACAGGCTTTGGAATCCTCCACAAACACGACCCGCGAATTGCGCTGATTACCGAATCAGAGCTGTTTGCCACGGCAGCACCACGCAGAAAGAACGGACGTCGCCAGGAACGGCAGAGCAATGTCGAATCCATGATTCGGGACCTGTCCGAGCTGAAGCCGGGCGACCCGGTTGTGCATCAGCAACATGGCATCGGGCGCTACCAGGGCCTGACCACGATGGATCTGGGTGAAGGCGCCTCTGAATTTCTGCACTTGAACTACGCCAACGGATCCAATCTATTCGTTCCGGTGTCCCAATTGCACGTCATTTCCCGCTACAGCGGCGCTGACCCCGACAATGCACCACTGCACGCATTGGGTTCCGGCCAATGGGAAAAAGCGCGAAACAAAGCGGCCAAGATGGTGCGTGACACGGCGGCTGAATTGCTCAACCTGTATGCGCGACGTGCATTGCGCAAAGGCCATGAATTCAAGCTCAACGCCAACCACTACGAGGCCTTTGTTGAAAAATTTGGCTTTGAAGAAACAGCCGATCAGGCCGCAGCCATCAATGCCGTGATCGGCGACATGCTGTCACCCCGCCCCATGGACCGGCTTGTCTGTGGTGACGTCGGTTTTGGAAAAACAGAGGTTGCCTTGCGCGCCGCATTTGTCAGTGTGATGGATGGCAAACAGGTCGTTTTACTGTCACCCACTACCTTGTTGGCTGAACAGCACTTTCAGACCTTCTCCGACCGTTTTTCTGATTGGCCGGTCAAAGTGGTTGAATTGTCGCGATTCAAGTCGCCCAAGGAAATTCGCGAAGCCATCGACCTGATCAACTCAGGAAAAGCGGACATCATCATCGGCACGCACAAGGTGCTGTCATCCGACATCGAGTTTTCACGACTGGGTCTGGTCATTATCGACGAGGAGCACCGCTTTGGCGTGCGCCAGAAAGAGGCCCTGAAAAACCTGCGCGCCGAGGTGGACGTGCTGGCCTTGACCGCGACCCCCATTCCGCGAACCCTGGCCATGAGCATGGAAGGCATACGCGACTTTTCAGTGATCGCCACCGCGCCACAGCGGCGCTTGTCCATCAAAACCTTCGTACGCCGTGAAACGGACAGCGTGATCCGTGAGGCCATTTTGCGCGAGCTGAAGCGCGGCGGGCAGGTTTACTACCTGCACAACGAGGTGGACACCATCGAAAACCGCAAGGAAGCACTCGAGAAAATTCTGCCTGAAGCCCGAATTGCAATCGCCCACGGCCAAATGCCTGAGCGCGATCTTGAGCGGGTGATGCGCGATTTTTATCACCAGCGCTTCAATGTTTTGTTGTGCACCACCATCATCGAAACCGGCATCGACGTACCCACGGCCAACACCATCGTGATCCATCGGGCCGACAAGTTTGGTTTGGCACAGTTGCATCAATTGCGGGGCCGTGTGGGTCGCTCCCATCATCAGGCCTACGCCTACCTGATGGTCAACAATGAAGAGGGGCTCACCAAAAATGCGGGCCGTCGCCTGGAGGCGATCACCATGATGGAAGACCTTGGCAGCGGCTTCTACCTGGCCATGCATGACCTGGAAATCCGGGGTGCGGGTGAAGTGCTGGGTGCCAACCAAAGCGGCAATGTGCATGAAGTGGGCTTTCAAATGTACACCGACATGCTGAACCACGCCGTGCGCAGCTTGAAGTCTGGAAAGGAACCCGACCTGACTGCACCACTGAACGCCACCGTTGAAATCAATTTGCACACCCCCGCCTTATTGCCCGAAAGCTATTGCACCGACGTGCACGAAAGGCTTACGCTGTACAAAAGGCTGGCCAGCACCGAAACAATGGATGACATCAGCGACATGCAAGAGGCCCTGATCGACCGGTTCGGCAAGCTGCCCGAAGAAACCAAAGCCCTGCTGGAAACACATCGCATCCGGATACTGGCAAAGCCGTTGGGTGTACAAAAGATTGACAGCTCCACAGAGGCCACGGTCGTTCAGTTTGAGCCCAATGCCAATGTTGATGCTGCAAAAATCATTCAATTGATCCAGAAAGAGCGCGACTACAAACTGGCAGGCCCTGACAAACTGCGCATCAACAAGCGCATTGAAAATCTGAGTGATCGGGTCACCATGATGAAAAACCTGATCAAGCAACTGGCAGGCCAGCCTGCCTGAACCCACACACGCCGGAGAATCTGCCATGAGCCGACTCGTTTTAACCTCACCACGACTGGAAAAACACAGCGTGTTGGAGGCACTGGAAGCCCTTCAATTGCCCACGCTTGGCGTTGAAGTCAAACACAACCGATACGTCTGCGAACTCCCAGAGGCCGTTACGCTGACCGCCACTTTGTTGCAAGAGGTGCTCAAGCCCGTCGCAATGACTCACGAGTTTGATTACGCGCTGCTTGAATCGCAAGTGAATGCTGACCAGTTCAAGTTGCTCGCCATGGACATGGACAGCACGCTGATTACCATTGAATGCATCGACGAGATTGCCGATTTCGTGGGCAAGAAAAAGGAAGTGTCCGAAATCACTGAGGCTGCCATGCGCGGTGAAATTGCAGACTTTACAGAAAGTCTGACCCGCCGGGTCGCCTTGTTGCGGGGTGTACCGGAAAGTGCATTGGACGCTGTTTACAACGAACGACTGCGCCTTTCACCCGGTGCAGAAAACCTGCTGGCTTTCGCCCGAACAAACGGATGGAAGACCTTGCTCGTGTCGGGTGGATTCACTTTTTTCACAGACAAGCTGAAAGCACGGCTTGGGCTGGACTACACCCGCGCCAACACACTCGAGATTGTGGATGGTCACCTGACCGGCAAGGTGCTAGGCCCCATCATCGACGGGCAAGCCAAAATGGAAACCGTGCAAGAAACCTGCACGCAGATGGGCATTGACAGCCGCCGGTCCATTGTGATGGGCGACGGTGCCAACGATCTGAAAATGATGTCTATTTCAGGCGCCAGCGTGGCATTCAGGGCCAAGCCCGCGGTGCAGCTGCAGACTGATTACTGCATCAACTTCGGTGGGCTTGACACTGTTTGCCAGTGGCTGATTTGAATTACATCCGCTCAAAAATGGCGGCAATGCCCTGACCACCACCAATGCACATGGTAACCAGCGCATAACGGCCCTGAATGCGCTGCAATTCATAAAGCGCCTTAACTGTGATGATGGCACCCGTGGCACCAATGGGGTGACCAATTGAAATGCCCGAGCCATTGGGGTTTACCTTGGCAGGGTCAAGGCCCAGCGTCTTGGTCACTGCGCAGGCCTGCGCCGCAAAGGCTTCATTGGCTTCGATCACATCCATGTCGGCAACGGTCAACCCAGCCTTGGCCAGTGCCTTTTGCGTGGCTGACACCGGGCCAATGCCCATCAGTGTGGGTTCAACACCTGTGTTGGCGTAGGCCACCAAACGGGCCAGTGGCTTTGCACCTGCCTTGGCAGCGGCTTCTTTTTCCATCAACACCACGGCGCCTGCACCATCGTTCAAGCCAGATGCGTTACCCGCAGTCACAGTACCTTCTTTCTGGAACACGGCGCGCAGCTTGGCCATGCCTTCCAGGGTTGCGTCACCACGCACATGTTCATCGGTGTCAAACACGGCCACGCCTTTGCGGGTTTTCACCTCGATCGGCAGAATCTGGCTCTTGAAATAGCCCTGTGCGATCGCATTGGCAGCGCGCTTGTGGCTTTCAACCGCCAAAGCGTCCTGGTCTTCACGGGTAATGCCGTATTCTTTGGCCACGTTTTCAGCGGTCACACCCATGTGGATGGTGTGGAACGGGTCATGCAATGCACCCACCATCATGTCGATGCCCTTCATGTCACCCATGCGCGCACCCCAACGGGCGCTGGGCAGAATGTAGGGCGCACGGCTCATGCTTTCAGCGCCACCACCCACAGCCACATCGCAATCGCCCAGCATAATCGCCTGTGCTGCGGTCACAATGGCTTGCAAGCCAGAACCGCACAGGCGGTTCAATGTGAGTGCAGGCGTCGTCTTGTCCAGACCGCCTTCAATGGCTGCCACTCGGGCCAGATACATGTCACGCGGCTCTGAGTTCACCACATGACCAAACACCACATGCCCTACGGATTCAGGGGCCACATTTGCACGGGCTACCGCTTCTTTCAGCACCATGGCGCCCATCTGGGTTGGTGAAAAATCTTTCAGGCTTCCACCAAAATCACCCACGGCGGTTCTCACACCGCTTACTACCACCACTTCACGTGTCATTTTCAATCTCCTTCAAGTCAAATCAATCCAGTCGGACGCATTCCAATTGCGCCTCTGTTTGCTTGTTTACCCCTCAACCTTGCAATTGGCCCCACAAATCGTGCTCGTCACAATCGTCGATCACAACCGAAACAAAATCGCCCACCTTAGGGCGCTTAGCGGAATCTTCTGGCATGGGAACAAACACATTGCCGTCGATTTCAGGTGCGTCAGCAGCGCTACGCGCCACGATACCTTCGTCGTCGGTTTCGTCCACCAACACCTGCAACACCTTGCCCAGTTTGGCCTGATTCCGCTTCAGGCTGATTTCTTCCTGAAGGGCCATCAGTCGTGCCCGGCGCTCTTCTTTGACCTCTTCCGGCACAGGGTCGGGCAAATTGTTGGCCACGGCCCCCTCCACGGGTGAATACGCAAAAACGCCGACTCGGTCCAGTTCCGCTTCAGCGATGAAATCCAACAGGTGCTCGAACTCAGCCTCTGTTTCACCCGGGAAGCCTGTGATAAACGTGCTGCGCAAGGTAATGTCTGGGCAAATTGCACGCCACGCGCGAATGCGTTCGATGTTGCGCTCGCCGCTGGCGGGGCGCTTCATGCGTTTTAGTACATCCGGGTGCGAATGCTGAAACGGGATGTCCAGATACGGCAAAACCTTGCCTTCTGCCATCAATGGCACCACATGATCCACATGCGGATAAGGGTACACATAGTGCATGCGCACCCAAATGCCCAAATCGCCCAGTTCACGGGCCAGTTCCAGAAACTGGGTCTTGACTGGCCGTCCATTGACAAAATCAGTGCGGTATTTGAGGTCAACCCCGTAGGCCGAGGTGTCCTGGCTGACCACCAGCAATTCTTTTACACCGCTTTTCTTGAGGCTTTCGGCCTCGCGCATGACCTCACCGATTGGCCGCGACACCAGGTCGCCGCGCATACCCGGAATAATGCAGAACGTGCAACGGTGGTTACAACCTTCAGAAATCTTCAAATACGCGTAATGCTTGGGTGTCAATTTGACACCGTGGTCCGGCACCAGGTCGATAAATGGATCATGCGGCTTCGGCAAGTGTGTGTGAACCGCCTGCATCACTTCTTCCGTGGCGTGTGGCCCTGTCACTGCCAGCACCTTGGGATGCAGGGTCGTGATCAGGTTTTTGCCCTCGTCACCGTTTTTCGCCCCCAAACAACCCGTCACAATCACTTTGCCATTTTCAGCGATGGCCTCTCCAATGGCGTCCAGACTTTCCTGAACCGCGCTGTCAATAAAGCCACAGGTGTTGACCACGATCAGGTCAGCCCCCTGATATTCGGGCGCCACCTCATAGCCCTCCACCTTGAGTTGGGTCAAGATCCGCTCGGAGTCAACCAGGGCTTTGGGGCATCCCAAAGAAACAAAGCCCACACTGGGTGGGCGCTTGGTGGCGTTTGCGTTGTTTTGCATGTTGGCCTGTTACTTTTTTGTAGGGTCGGGTTTGTTTTTGGATGAGGGATCTGTACCGGGAAACCCGAAATTGCCAAACAAGCTGCGCGTCTGCTCCTGGAACTGGTCCTGCATCTGCACAAACATGTTTTTGCTTTGATCGATGTAATTGCTCATCATGGACTGAATGACGGGCGTCTGAACGCTCATGAACTGTGACCACAGTTCGGGGTTGGCAAATTGCTTGCCATCCACCATGTTTTTGCCCTGATCCTGAAAACTGCCCTGGATGTCCATGAAGGCCTGCAGGTTTTTCTCAAGAAAAGTGCCCATGATGCTTTGCATGGCATTGCCATAGAATCGAATGATCTGCGACAACATGCTGGAAGTGAAAATGGGCGAACCCGCCGTTTCTTCTTCAAGGATGATCTGCAACAAAATGCTGCGGGTCAGGTCTTCACCGCTTTTGGCGTCCAACACTTGAAAGGCTTCATTGTCGAGAACCAACTGCTTGACGTCGCCCAAGGTGATGTAGCTGCTGGTTTGGGTGTCGTAAAGTCGGCGGTTTGGGTATTTTTTAATGAGTCGGTTCGCGTCTGTCATGCCTCTTCTTCTCTTTTACAAGTCGTTGTTGCACCGCACATGAAATTCACGTGCAGTGCAACATCATACCGCCTTTTTCGAACTTGTTCGCGCAAATGGAATTTGCACGCTCAACCCATGTGCAAACCACCATTGACCGAGAAGTCTGCACCTGTCGAGAAACCGGACTCTTCAGAGGCCAGCCAGGCGCAAATGGATGCAATTTCCTCAGGCGTACCCAAGCGTTTCACAGGAATGGTTGCGACAATTTTTTCGAGCACTTCAGGGCGAATGGCCCGAACCATGTCAGTCCCAATGTAGCCGGGCGACACGGTGTTCACAGTCACTCCTTTTGAGGCGACTTCTTGTGCCAAAGCCATCGTGAAACCATGCAGGCCGGCCTTGGCAGTTGAGTAGTTGGTTTGACCAAACTGGCCCTTCTGACCATTCACTGAGGAAATGTTGATGATTCGGCCAAAACCCTGTTCAACCATGCCATCGATCACCTGCTTGGTGACGTTGAACAGCGAGTTCAGATTGGTGTCGATGACCGCTTTCCAGTCATCAAGGCTCATTTTGCGGAACATGCCGTCGCGCGTAATACCTGCGTTGTTGACCAGCACAGAAATGGTGCCGTGCTCAGCTTTCACTTTGTCAAAAGCGGCCTTGGTGCTCTCCCAATCGCCCACATTGCCTTCGCTGGCAAACACCTCGTAACCGGCGTTGCGCATTTCACCCAGCCAAGTGTCTTTGCGGGGTGAATTGGGGCCGCAGCCCGCCACCACTTTAAAGCCGTCTTCGCACAGTCGTTTACAGATTGAGGTTCCGATGCCACCCATGCCACCGGTGACGTATGCTATTTTTTGAGTACTCATGTTCACATCCCTATTTTGTTTATGTATTTAAAAACTTAGCGTGAAACAGCCAAGGCAACACCCATACCGCCGCCAATGCACAAAGAGGCCAGGCCTTTCTTGGCATCGCGCTTGTTCATTTCGTGAATCAGGCTGACCAACACGCGGCAACCTGAAGCGCCGATGGGGTGACCCAAAGCAATGGCGCCGCCATTGACGTTGATCTTGCTGGTGTCCCAACCCATTTCCTTGTTCACTGCACAAGCCTGCGCAGCAAATGCTTCATTGATTTCCATCAGATCCAATTCCGCGGGAGTCCAGCCTGCTTTCTCAAGGCACTTTTTGGAGGCCGGCACGGGGCCCATTCCCATGATGGTGGGGTCAAGTCCAGCACTGGCATACGCCTGAATCTTGGCCAGAACCGGCAGCCCCAGTTCCTTGGCTTTGGCGGCACTCATCAACATCACTGCCGCGGCACCGTCATTCAGGCCAGACGCGTTGGCGGCAGTCACCGAGCCATCTTTCTTGAATGCAGGCTTCAGCGCGGTCATTTGATCCAGCGTGGCGCCCAACCTTGGAAATTCGTCTGTATCGAACACAACTGGGTCGCCCTTGCGCTGTGGAATGCTCAGCGGAATGATTTCATCCTTGAATTTCCCCGCCTTGATGGCGGCTTCGGCCTTGTTCTGTGATTTCACCGCAAATTCGTCTTGCTCAGCACGATTCACGCTGTATTTCTCGGCCACGTTTTCAGCGGTAATACCCATGTGGTACTGGTTGTAGACATCCCACAGACCATCCACGATCATGGTGTCCACCAACTTGGCGTCACCCATGCGGAAGCCATCGCGGCTGCCCAACATCACATGTGGGGCTGCACTCATGTTTTCCTGACCACCGGCGATCACAATTTCAGCGTCGCCGCAGGCGATGGCTTGCGCGGCCAACATCACTGCCTTCAAGCCGGAGCCGCACACCTTGTTGATGGTCAAGGCAGGCACGGAAACAGGCAAACCCGCTTTGATGACCGCCTGACGGGCCGGGTTCTGGCCAGATCCTGCCGCCAACACTTGACCAAGAATTACTTCAGAAATTTGTTCACCCTTGACGCCGGTTTTCTCCAGCAGGCCTTTGATCACATGCGCACCCAGTTCAGGTGCTGAAATTTTGGCCAGTGAACCGCCAAACTTGCCAATTGCCGTGCGGCCTGCGGCCACGATTACCACTTCAGTCATTTTGTTTTCTCCGTGTACAGGTTAATCAGATACGCGCTTTCACGTAACGCCCGGGGGCTTGCTCCACGGGCTTGTAGGTCGGGTTGCCAGCCTTGGCCGGTGCCTTCACCAGTTTGCCCTTCTTGTCTTCCAGCCAGGCAGCCCAGTCATTCCACCAACTGCCGGGCACCTCTGTCGCCTCGACCAGCCATTGCTGTGCGCTGTCAGGCAGGTTGTCATTGCGCCAGAAGCTGCGCTTGTTTTTCGCGGCTGGGTTGATCACCCCGGCAATGTGGCCGCTTGCGCCCAATACAAAACGCACGTCACCACTGACGTATTGAGTAGTGCGGTAAGCAGTTTGCCAAGGCACGATGTGATCTTCGCGGGTGGCCAGCACGTACACCGGCATGTCGATCAAGCCGAGGTCGACCGGTTCGCCACACACTTCGACCTTGCCGGGTTCGCACAAATTGTTTTCGAGGTAGGTGTTTCTCAGGTACCAGCAGAACATCGGGCCCGGCAAATTGGTGCTGTCGCTGTTCCAGTACAGCAAATCAAACGCGGTTGGCTTCTCGCCTTTCAGGTAATTGCTGACCACATAATTCCAGATCAAATCGGTGGGCCGAAGACTTGAAAATGCGCTCGCCAAGTCCTTTCCCAACATCAATCCGCCGTTGCCGATGGTTTCCTCGCGGGCGCGCACCTGTTCTTCATCCACAAACACGCCCAAAGCGCCCGTGTCCTCAAAGTCCAGCAAGGTGGTTAAGAATGTCACGCTGTTGACGCTGTCGTCTCCCCTGTTGGCCAGTACCGACAAGGCGGTGGCCAGCAAAGTACCGCCCACACAAAAGCCCAACACGTTTAAACGGGGCTGTTTGCGAATCTTCTTGACGACGTCCATGGCTTTGATTACACCGTGCTCGATGTAATCGTCCCAAGTCAGCGCCTGCTCCTCTTGGGTCGGATTTTTCCAGGACACCAAAAACAGCGTGTGCCCCTGCTCAACCACGTAACGAACCAAAGAATTGGCGGGTTGCAGGTCAAGAATGTAAAACTTGTTGATGCAAGGCGGAACAAACAGCATGGGTATCTGCCCGACCTGCTCGGTCAGTGGCTTGTATTGAATGAGCTGAAACAGCGCGTTTTCAAACACCACCTCGCCCTCGGAACGGGCCACATTGACGCCCACTTCGAAAGCCGATTCATCGGTTTGGGAAATTCGGCCCTTCTGAAGGTCACCCAACAGGTTTTGAATGGCCAAAGTCAGGCTTTCACCCTTGGTTTCAAGCAATCTCTTTTGTGCTTCAGGGTTAGAAACGAAAAAATTCGATGGGCTCATGGCGTCGACAAACTGCTCAATGGCGTAATCGATCTGTCGCTTCTCGCGGCCCTCTGCAGGCATGAGTTCGGCCACTTTTCGGGTGTACTTCGCATTCAACGAGTACAGGGCAGCGGTTAACTCATAGATACCGTGATCCCGCCAGTCTGTGGATGCAAACCGTTTGTCGTCGCTGATCCATTCATCAAGCGACACATGCTTGCCAGTTTCCTCGCCCACATTGGGCATCGATGAAAACGCGGAGGACAACAAAGCTGAAAACTCAGTGGCGTACTCGGATTGCAACTGACTCAAGCTGTTCAAGGGAACTTTGCCCAAAGAATGCTGGAATGCGCTCATGACCGAGGTCATGAAAGGCCCGACAGACCCCAACAGATTGGGCGTGTGCTCGGAAACAGGAAGGCTCGGAATGGCGCCGGAGAAGAGCTGTTGAACCTGTTCCTGAAACTGGGTCTGCATTTGCTTGGCAACAGGCAACAGTTGACCGAACACTTCCTCGAAGCTCGGAATTTGCTTATTCACAATCCTCTCCTTTGCGGATGCACCTCATGACGGGTGCGCAGGCTGGTTTTTATGGTGTATTCCCTTATTGTGCATCGCAACATTTTGTCTTGTCAAATAAATGTCTTGTCCTGGGTTACTCTTGTCAGCCTGTTCACTTTACTGCACCATCAACGCGTCGAGTACTTTGAACGCATCACCCATGTATATCGTAGGCATCGGCTGGATGTACGTCGTCACCCTGATGGCAGCCACCGAAACGAATTTTGCCGCGGGCGCAGCCACGTTTCTGTTTTATGGGCTCTTGCCCTGCTCGGTGCTGATGTATTTGTTGGGCACCAAAAGCCGTCGGCTTAAGCGCCAGGCACAGGAAGAAGCCGAACAAAAGTTGCAATTCGCCCAGCCGGAAGAGATTGCACCTGAGCGCGTCGGTGAGAAAACCAACGTGGATCAGTGAAGGTGTCAAAATCTCCACCCACCGTCGTTTCCAAACCCACACTGTGTAATCTTTGCTTGGCAAGGGTGTAGAGGTCGGCCATCCAGCGACCTTGCCTTTGAGAAGGATGAAACGCCGTGGCTGCCTGGGGGTCTTGGTCCACGAATGCACTGCGCACCTCAGCCCCAACCTCATAGGACTGAGGTCCAATGGCTGGCCCCATCCAGGCGTAACACTGTTCAGATTTCACCTGCGCAACATCCATCAGTGCGTTCAAACAGCTTTCGAGAACACCCCCATGAAGTCCGCGCCAGCCCGCGTGAGCAACACCCACCGCGATGGCCTGGTTCCGCGAATCACGCGCCACCATGACCACAGGCAGACAATCCGCCGTCATCACAGCCAAGGCGATGTCGGTGCGGCGCGTCACACTGGCGTCGGCATCGGCAGGGGCGCACAAGTGTGTGTCTGCGCGGGCTGACACCTGAAGGGTATCGGCCCCGTGAACCTGATTCAACCAGACCAGGGGTGCCCCCACCTCACCTTCAAGCAAAGCCCGCCGACCTTGCACCTCAGACAATTCATCGCCCACGTGCGTTGCCAGATTAAAGCCGCGACCAGGGGCCTGACCACGCGTGGTCACACCCACCAAAACACCACTGAATTCTGGTCCTAGCGTTGGCCAACAAATCGGAGCAGCCACTCCTCCACCTCCGGATCTTCTTCCTCTTCGGTCTCGAAACGCACCAGCACCGAAGCACGGTGCGCCAAAGCCGCCTCATCAATGGCAGCGGCGATCTCATCCGAGTGCATATCAATACCGGCCATTTCACCGAGCAAGCGCATGTCTTCAGGCACGGGCGCCCGGAACTCAGGCCATTCATGCCCTTCCAGTTGCAAATCCCAATCCTCGACGCTGAGATCTTCGTCGCGAACCTCAAAATGGGAAGGGTCTGGAAAACTCAGATGTGCCGCGTGCAGTGCCTGCCGCTCGAACAAGGACCCATCCGTCAACTGAATTTGTTGGATGCGTGCTGCTGAATGACTGCCTGCACCCTTCAATTTGTAAATGGGGTCGCCCACCAAGGCAAATCCTGCATGCTGGCCATGCACGCGAATCTGGTGTGTCCGGCCTGTTTCAAGCCGGCAAACCATCAAAGTCACCGGTACATCCATGAACTCACCCATGGCCACCGGTTGAAAATGGGTCACAGCCGGCTTTCCGTAGTCGAGAACCGCCATGCGAAGGCGGCTTTTCGGATCTCGCCCGATGGGCTTGTTCACCACAAACGACCGGGTAACCCGCCCCCACACCAAGGCAAGGTAAACACGCTTGACGATTCGGGCCTGCAACATTTGAACGAGTTTGATCTGTGTTTTCTCGGTGCGCGCAACCACCATCAACCCGGTGGTGTCCTGGTCAAGACGGTGAACAATTCCAGCCCTGGGCACATCGATCAAACCAGGGTCCAGATGGTACAAACCGTTCATCAGCGTACCAGTCCAGTGGCCAGGGGCTGGATGCACCACCAAACCCGCCTGTTTGTTCACCACCGTGTACTCGTCAGTTTGCGCCACCACATTGAGATTCATGTCCTCAGGCACCAAAGCCTGCATGTGCTCCAGTACACCTGGGCTAAGCGTCAACTCATCATGGGCCTTCACCTTTTGATTGCCCTTTCCACAGGCTTCTCCGTTCAGGAGCAGGCGATCCTGCTTCATCCAGGTTTGCAAGCGGGAACGGGAGTACTGCGGGAACAGTTCGGCCATGACCTTGTCGAGTCGCTGCCCGGCCATTTCTACAGGCACTTTGGTGGTCATCGCTTCGGTTAGCGATTCGTTGTCATTCTCAGGGGAACTCATAAACTTGTATCGAATCTTTCAATTGAGTGGGTCAGATGGATGCCGAGCGCAGATGACCGATATAATGGGCATCCAATATTGATCGTTTTGAAACACGCAGGTTTCGCACACACATGAACAAAACAGCATTTGCAGCCCGCAAAACATGGGCACCCGTATTATGGCAGTTATTCATGCTACCCGTGCTGATTTTAGCGCTGGCCTCGTGTGGAACCTCCAAGCCCTACGATGAAACCGAGAGTTGGAGCCCAGCACGCATTTACGAAGAAGCCAAAGACGAGATGGCCAGCGCCAACTACGACAGGGCTATTTCACTTTATGAAAAACTGGAATCGCGCTACCCGTATGGCCGTTACGCCCAACAGGCGCAGATGGACACTGCCTATGCCTATTACAAAAGCGGTGACAACGTGCAGGCATTGGCCGCAACAGATCGATTCATCAAGCTCTACCCCAACCACCGCGATTTGGACTACATCTATTATTTGCGTGGCTTGATCAACTTCAATGAAAACCGCGGCATCATCTCCCTCATTTCCGGTGAAGATCTCAGCGAACGTGACCCCAAGGGCACACGTGCCGCATTCGACGCCTTCAAAGAGGTCGTGACACGCTTTCCCAACAGCAAATACGCAGAGGACAGCAAAGCGCGCCTACAGTATCTCGTGAACTCACTGGCCCAAAACGAACTGGCCGCAGCGCGTTATTACTATCGCAGGGGTGCCTATCTCGCCTCCTTGAACCGCTCACAAGAGGTCATCAAGCGGTTTGAACAGACGCCCTCGGTCGAAGAGGCCCTGTTTTTAAGCTACCGTTGCTACCAAAAGCTGAACATGGCCCAGCTTGCCCAAGACACCAAGCGCGTGATCGACAAAAACTTCCCGAACAGCCCTTACTGGAACATGGAAGTGCCCGAGAAACAAAACATCAAGACGCACTGGTGGCAAGTCTGGAAGGACTGAGAAAGGACACCGCGACCGCAAGGTCGCGTGTTCTTTTGAAGGGTGGCAAACTACGCCACAGCATTTTGCCGTAGCCTTTTTCAACCAAGCGGCGATCACCAATCAACAGCACTCCACGATCCGATTCATCACGAATCAACCTGCCCGCACCCTGCTTTAGAGCGATGGCAGCATCGGGCAAAGAAAGATCCTGGAATGGACTTCCACCCCGGCTTTTCACCCAATCGCTTTTGGCTTGAAACACCGGGTCATCAGGGGGTGCAAAAGGCAGCCTGTCAATGATCACCAGGCGCAACTGGTCGCCGCGAATGTCGACACCCTCCCAGAAGCTGGCAGCCCCCACCAACACAGGTTTGTCTGCAGCTCGAAACTGTTCAAGCAATTCAGCTCTGGATGCATCGCCCTGAACAAGAATCTGCCAGCCGAGGCTTTGCTCTTCAATGCGTTGGCGCAGAAAGTCGCCGACCAGGCGAACTGCCCTCAGGCTGGTACACAAGAAGAACACCCCACCATCACTTGCACGCAGCACAGGCCAGATGGTTTCACACAGCTTTTCACTGAAGCCCGATTCATTGGGAAACGGCAGATTTTCTGGTACACAGAGCAAGGCCTGATTTTCGTAATCAAATGGGCTGGGCAGGAGCAGATCAACCGATTCATCCAGCCCCATGCTCAGCGTGAAGTGTGAAAGCGAATTTTTAACGCTCAGGGTTGCACTGGTGAACACCCATGCCTTGGGCTGCTCTGCATACAGCTTGGCAAACGCATCAGACACATCCAGCGGAGAATCGCAAAACTGCACGGTGTGCGCGGTCACATTCACCCAGCGCACTGATTGGGTGTCCTTTTCCGACTGGGAACCCAGCAAATCAAAAAACCAGGCCTGCCAACGCGTGGTCAGCTCGACCGCCCTGTTTTGAAGTTTGACCCAGGATTCTGAACGCGGCGCCAAAGGCGCCAGGAAATCGATGAGCTGCTCCATTCCGAGTTCGAACTGCTCACAGGCCGCAAGCACCCCCGGAATGGCGGCGAATTGTGTTTTTGTCAGGCGCGCTGCATCAATTTCAACACCCACCAAACGCCGAATGTCCTTCAAACGGGTTTCAAGCGGGCGAATGACCCCATCCCAATCACCCGCATCGGCACTGGAGGCACGCCCTTCGATCAAGACATCGCGCAAAAACTCCTGGCATTGCGCGGTCGAAATGCTCTGGCCCAACAAGTGGGTCGCAATTTCGGGCAACTGATGCGCTTCGTCAAATACCACCAAATCACAGGCTGGCAACAACTCCGCCACACCTTCCTCTTTCAGCGCCAGATCAGCCATAAAAAGATGATGATTAATCACCACCACCTCGGCATCGAGCGCGTCTCTCCTGGCCTTGTTCACAAAACACTCGGACGCGTTTGGACATTCACCCCCCAAGCAATTGTCCTTGTTGGAGGTCACCCAGCTCCAGACTGGCGAATTTTCCGGAACGCCTGAACAATCCGCCTTGTCGCCGCGGTCGGTGCCCATGGCAAATTGCTTCACCCGGTGTAAATGTTCGACGTCTCTGGGCGTGGGCAGGCGCGCCTCACGAAGTGCCCGCTCAAGATGAAAATGACAAATGTAATTTTGTCGGCCTTTCAGCAGTGCAACCTGAACAGGCACACCCAACGCCTTGCGAACCATGGGAATGTCTTTGGCAAACAGCTGATCCTGAAGGGTTTTGGTCGCAGTGGAAACCAACACCCGTTTTCCCGACAGCAGCGCGGGTACTAGATAAGCATAGGTTTTACCAGTGCCCGTTCCCGCCTCAACCACCAAGGCTTGCGTGGACTCAATGGCCTCAGCAACACGGCGGGACATCTCCAGCTGGGCCTGCCTGGGCGAAAAGCCGGGGATTGCTGTGGCAAGCAAGCCGTCTGGTGATAGGGCCTGTTCAACTTGCCTGCTTAAATCGTTCATGCGTTGTGTTCAGGCTGGAATGTCGGGCTCCAGCTGGATTTGTAAAAGGGTTATTGAGTCTTTGATTTGCAGCTTTCGCTTTTTGAGCCTTCGAATCTGCAATTGATCAAATGTGGGTTGTGCCATCAGCAAATCAATAATCTGGTCCAGATCACGATGTTCGACCTGAAGCTCGACAATTCGCCTGCGAATGGCATCTGCGTCTAGGGTAGTCACCATATAAGCCCAAGGTTGTCTAATGGACACTTTTTTAGAATGTATTTCAAGATTCTATCGTGTCTTGACACCGGGTGATGCACTCAGGGCGCTGCAGGCCCGGCATTATTGATGAACCTCGGCACCCGACTTGCCCCTTGAATCCCTTTGACGATCTGAATAATCGTGCATGCGAATCAAATCCATGGCGCGGTCTGCGGCTTCGGCGTGAGCACGGCGCAACTCAGCCTTCTCGGCTCGTACATCGTCCAGACAACTGGCCACAAAAAAGCGTTTGTAGCAAGCACGGGTTTGTTCATTCAATTCATAGTCAAGAATTGCAAGTTGCTGCTCACGACCCGCCATGTAGCTTTGAGCCTGCTCGTAATTCTGAGGCATTTCAGGCTTGCGGGACTTCATGGGTGGTAGGCTGGTACAGGCCGACAAGACCACAAGAGAAAGGACTCCACAGCAGACCTTGGCCCTGTACGGAAGTAGTTCGCCAAAAACAGCCCAGTAGTGTGGCAAAATTTCCAGCCTCTTTTGCAAACGCATTGAAACCCACCCATGACACAAGTTCAAACTCGAATTATCACCCAGTTGGCCACAGAATTGGGCGCAAGACCCGCACAAATACAGGCCGCGGTGGAATTGCTCGACGACGGAGCCACAGTGCCGTTCATCGCACGGTACCGCAAAGAGGCCACTGGTGGACTGGACGATGCCGTATTGCGTGACCTCCTGGATCGCTTGCACTATCTGCGTGAACTGGAAGACCGGCGGGCAACCGTTCTGGAGTCCATTCTTTCACAAGGCAAGTTGACCGATGAACTTCGCCTTGCGATTGAAAAGGCTGACAACAAACAGCTTCTGGAAGACCTCTACCTGCCCTACAAACCCAAGCGCCGCACCAGAGCACAGATCGCCCGTGAAGCGGGATTGCAAGGCTTGGCTGATGAAATTTTGAACAACCCCGAATGCCAACCAGAGCAGGAGGCCGCCAAATACCTGAATGCAGATCTGGGTGTTGCTGACATCAAGGCCGCCCTGGAAGGCGCCAGAGATATTCTCGCTGAACAGTTTTCAGAAAACGCCGAGTTACTGGCCCACATCCGAAAAACCCTGCTAGAGCGCGGTGCCGTTCGATCTCAGGTCGTCGAGGGTCAAGAAAACGAAGGAGCCAAGTTCCGAGATTATTTCAACCATCAGGAACCCTTGTCTCAGGTGGCATCACATCGGATGCTGGCCATGCTCCGTGGCCGTGATCAGGGTTATTTGACACTTAAAATTGATCTGCCCGAGTTCTGGTCACTCGAAAATCCGCGGGCGCCCCACCCTTTTGAAGCCACTGTGGCCTCCTTGTCACGCATCCAGTTGTCTGACGCGCCGAGGGGAAACTTCCTGGCGGATGTTTGTCGCTGGACCTGGCGCGTCAAGCTCGCCAGCTCCATGGAAAGTGAAATGCTGTCACACCTGCGCGACCAGGCTCAAAACGAAGCCATTCTTGTTTTTGGGCGCAATTTGAAAGACCTGTTGCTGGCTGCACCAGCCGGCGCGAAAGCCACGATGGGCCTTGACCCAGGCATTCGGACGGGTGTAAAAGTGGCCGTGGTAGACAGCACAGGCCAAGTGTTGGAAACCACCACCGTGTACCCACACGAGCCCCGAAAGCAATGGAACGAATCCATCGCCGTGCTGGCAGCACTGTGCAACAAGCACCAGGTGGCACTGATTGCAATCGGCAATGGCACGGCCAGCCGCGAGACCGACCAATTGGTGACCGACATGCTGCAGCAGTTTAAAAACCTGAACGCCACCAAAGTCATGGTGTCTGAAGCAGGTGCCTCCGTGTATTCTGCTTCTGCACTGGCCTCCAGCGAGCTTCCAGAGCTCGACGTCAGCCTGCGTGGCGCAGTGTCGATTGCTCGACGTCTTCAGGACCCACTGGCCGAGCTCGTAAAAATCGACCCGAAATCAATCGGTGTCGGTCAATATCAGCACGACGTGGATCAACGTCAGTTGTCGGGCCGCCTGGACGCGGTGGTAGAGGACTGTGTGAACGCAGTGGGTGTAGAACTGAACACCGCATCAGAGGCACTGCTTGCCAGAGTCTCCGGACTCAACAGCACAGTGGCCCGATCTGTGGTCGCCTACCGCAACAGCAATGGCCGTTTCAATAGCAGAGCCGACCTGAAAAAGGTGCCTCGCCTTGGCGACAAAACCTTTGAGCAAGCAGCTGGCTTTCTTCGAATTCATGGTGCAAGCAACCCCTTGGATGCCTCAGCCGTTCACCCTGAGGCCTATGGAATCGTCGAAAAAATTGCAGTGAAAGTGGGGCAACCTGTCGACAAACTCATTGGCAACAGCCAAGTGTTGAAAGGCTTGAAACCCGAAGAGTTCGTCGATGAGCGATTTGGCTTACCCACCATCAAAGACATTCTGGGCGAAATTGAAAAGCCAGGCCGCGACCCACGGCCCAGTTTCAAAACAGCCAAGTTTGATGACAAAGTGCACACGCTTCAAGACCTGAAGCCAGGCATGATGCTCGAAGGCGTGGTCACCAACGTTGCCAACTTTGGCGCTTTCGTAGACATTGGTGTTCATCAGGACGGCTTGGTGCATATTTCCGCACTGGCCAATACGTTTGTGAAAGATCCACACAGCGTGGTCAAGGCTGGGGATGTGGTCAAGGTCAAAGTGCTGGAAGTGGACATTCCACGAAAGCGGATTGCCTTGACCATGCGGCTCGGCGACGAAGCGCCCCGGGCATCAGCATCAGCTCCAAAACACAGATCGGCAGATCAAGCCAGACCGAGCTCAGCACCTCGATCTGATCGCAACTCGGCGCCTGCAAACAACGCGTTTGCAGCGGCGTTTGCAAAGGCGAGGCAGAAGTAAGGCCTTGGTTGCTGAGTCGGCTGTTGCTGGGTCGGCTTTTGCTGGGTCGGCTTTTGCAGGGTTGGCTATTGCAGGTGTACATGTCACTTGCGCTTGGTTTGCCCGAAATGACGCTGTTCCGAACCCTGGCTTTGGAAGCCCGAGCGACAACTCGTGGCTTTGCAAGCCACTCAGACATGTCGCAGGTCGGGCATGTTCCAAAGCTGCGGATTCCGAGCAGCCGGGCAACCCTGAATCGCGCTGCGTGACACACCCACCTGCAAAGCCTGACCACGCGGAACACTGGTAGAGGGATTCAAACCAATCTGCTGACCTGCTGACCTGCTGACCTGCTGACCAACTCAGCTTGACCCTCATTGCACTGTTCACCAACTTTGACCGACGCCTCGGTCTGCTCCAAGCGCACTGCCCGGTCTGTCGCAGCCCAATTCAAGAATTGCCCCACCTATGTTGACTCGCAGCCTTGGAATATGCCCGACCTGCGACTTGTCTGAGCCCCGGCTTTACCGGGGCGAGTTGTCGCTCGGGCTTCCAAGGCCAGAGGCAATTACAAGTTGAATGGGCAATTCAAGGGAAAGACAGACCGGGCAGTGCGCTTGGGGTAATCTAAGCAGTGCGCTTGGGGCAATCTAAGCAGTGCGATTGGGGCAATCTAAGCAGTGCGATTGGGGCAATCTAAGCAGTGCGATTGGGGCAATTTGGACAGCAGTCTAAAGCCGCACTGCACTGCGCTTCGGCGAATCCAGATATTCCTGACTCTGCATTTCCACGATGCGACTCACCGTGCGAACAAACTCGTGTGCCATGGCCCCTTCAACATAGAGTTCTTCCGGCTCAACTTCAGCCGACATGATCAGCTTAAGCTTGTGATCGTAAAAAACATCGATGAGCCACGTAAATCGGCGTGCCTCGGAAGCCATACCTGCGCCCATTTTAGGCACACCGGACAAAATAACGGTTTGGAATTGACTTGCAATTTCAAGGTAGTCATTCTGTGAACGAGGCCCGCCACACAGCGTCGGAAAATCAAACCAGATGACGCTACCCGCTCGCTTGACAGCACGAATCTTTCGCGACTCAATTTCCAGAACTGGGTCTTCCTCTTCAGTTTCCGCCAGCTGCTTGAAAGCGCCAATCACAAGACGGTCCGTCTCGTCATTCAAGGGGGTCAGGTAGGTGTGTAATTTGGACAGGGTACGACGACGATAATCAGTGCCCACATCCACATTGATCACATCGAGGTTGCTGTTCAACAATTCAATGGCTGGCAGCAGGCGGTCACGATGCAGGCCATCCGGGTACAAATCGTCCGGCTTGTAATTCGAGGTCATCAAAAAAGTGACACCGTTGGCGAACAGGCGATCAAGCAGACGGTACAGGATCATCGCATCGGCGATGTCTGACACGTGAAACTCGTCAAAGCAGATCAGCCTATATCTTTTGGCAATTCGGTTCGCGACCTCGTCCAAGGGGTCTTTGATGCCTTTCAGATCATCCAGTTCGGCGTGTACGCCACGCATAAACTCATGAAAATGCAGGCGCACCTTTCGTTTAACCTTGACGCTGTTGTAGAAGCAATCCATCAAAAAGCTTTTACCGCGCCCCACGCCACCCCACAAATAGAGCCCCTTGGGCACTGCTGGCCGATTGATCAGCTTTTTAATGACACTGCTGCGTGCTTTTTTATACACGACAAATTCGTCATAAAAAATCTGCATGCGATCGACTGCTGCCTGTTGAGCGGCGTCGGCGGTGTAACCGCGGTCTTTTAACGCTTGTGCGTAATATTCTTGTACGTTCACGATGAATTTGCCGATACATCAAAAGAATCGGCTGAGAATCCTTTGGATTCCCAGCCGATAGCCGTCGTTGCTTCAACCAAACACGATTACATGTTCAGTTGACGCTTGTCGCAAGCCAGGGCAGCCTCTTTCACCACTTCGGACAAACTCGGATGTGCATGGCAAATGCGCCCAATGTCCTCAGAAGCCGCCTTGAACTCCATGGCCATCACCGCCTCAGCAATGAGATCAGAGGCATGCGAGTTGATAATGTGCACACCCAGAACTTCATCGGTGGTGGCATCCGCCAACACTTTGACAAAGCCCTGTGAGTCGCCCTGCCCCAGCGCACGGCCGTTGGCCATAAACGGAAACTGACCCGCCTTGTACTGGCGTCCTTCGGCTTTCAATTGCTGTTCAGTCTTACCCACCCAAGCCACTTCGGGCGACGTATAAATCACCCAGGGCACGGTGTCGTAGTTGCAATGGCCTGCTTGACCTGCCAATATTTCAGCCACCATGACGCCCTCTTCTTCGGCCTTGTGAGCCAACATGGCACCACGAATAACGTCGCCGATGGCATAGACGCCTGCCGTCAAGGTCTGACAGTGCGCATCCACATCGATCTGACCACGCTCATTGGTTTTCAAGCCAATGGCTTCAAGGTTCAGGCCATCCGTGTTTGGAATGCGCCCAACAGAGACGATCAGCTTGTCACAAACCATTTGCTGGTCTTTGCCATCCGCGTCTTTGTACTTGACGGTTACCTGCTTCTTGGTGGTTTTGACCTCTTCAATTTTCACACCGAGGTTGAACTTCAGACCTTGCTTGGTGAAAATCTTTTGCATTTCCTTGGCAACGCCTTCATCGGCTGCAGCCAGAAACTGCGGCATGGCTTCGAGTACGGTGACGTCTGAACCCAAACGACGCCAGACAGAACCCAGCTCCAGCCCAATCACACCGGCACCAATGACACCCAACTTCTTGGGAACAGCACCAAATTTCAGTGCACCTTCATTGTCGCAAATCATGTCATTGTCGACAGGAACACCCGGCAAATGGCGCGCTTTGGAGCCAGTGGCTATGATCACGTTTTTCGCAGTGATCACCTCTTCACCCTTGGCACCCGTCACCTTGACCTGCACACCCGCGTCGGTTTTACCCACAAAGCTGGCCCAGCCATTCACCAAAGTCACCTTGTTCTTCTTGAACAGGAACTTGATGCCACCGGTCATCTTGTCGACGATAGAATCTTTGCGGGCGATCATTTTGGCCACATCCATCTTCGCACCAGTCACAGAAATGCCATGGTCTTCGGCATGGTGACTGATTTTTTCGAATTCTTCAGATGAGGCCAGCAGGGCCTTGGACGGGATGCAACCCACGTTCAGGCAGGTACCGCCCAGACGTGGTTCACCCTTGGGATCATCATAGGGATTGCCTTCCACGCAAGCCACTTTCATACCCAATTGACCAGCCCGAATTGCCGCTATGTAGCCCCCAGGGCCGGCACCAATCACCAACACATCGTAATCTGCACTCATGTCAAAAACTCCTTACAGATCAAGCAGCAAGCGGGCTGGATCTTCCAGGGCTTCCTTCATGGCAACAAGACCCAGTACAGCTTCACGACCATCGATGATTCGGTGGTCGTAGCTCATGGCCAAGTAGTTCATCGGACGAATCACGATCTCGCCGTTTTCAACAACTGCGCGATCTTTCGTGGCGTGAATGCCCAGAATGGCGGACTGGGGCGGGTTGATAATGGGCGTCGACAACATGGAGCCAAATACGCCACCGTTGGAAATGGAGAAGGTACCGCCAGTCAGCTCATCGAGTGTCAACTTGCCGTCTTTGGCCTTCTGGCCAAACTCAGCGATTTTTTGCTCGATGTCGGCCAAGCTCATTTGATCCGCGTTGCGCAGAATGGGCACCACCAGTCCACGGGGAGAACCCACTGCGATACCGATGTCGAAGTAGCCGTGATACACGATGTCGCTGCCATCTACCGAAGCATTCAACACAGGGTACTTTTTCAGCGCAGCCACTGCGGCCTTGACAAAGAAGCTCATGAAGCCAAGCTTGACACCGTGCTCTTTCTCGAACTTGTCTTTGTACTTGTTACGAAGATCCATGACTGGCTTCATATTGACTTCGTTGAAGGTGGTCAGAATCGCGTTGGTTTGCTGAGATTGCACCAGACGCTCAGCGACTCGGGCACGCAGACGGCTCATTGGCACACGCTGCTCAGGACGACCATCGATCAGTGTTGAAAGGTCGAGTGGTGCCTTGACTTCCGGCAACAATGAAACTGGCTTGGCGGCAGGTGCAGGTGCAGCGGCGGGCTTTGCAGCAGGCGCATTCATGGCACCGATAACGTCACCCTTGGTGATACGGCCATCTTTGCCAGTGCCTGAGACCTGTCCGGCTGACAGATTGTTTTCTGCCATCATCTTGGCGGCAGATGGCATGGCCACCGCGCCAGAAGCTGGTGCAGCAGGCGCTGCGGCAGGCGCTGCAGCAGCAACGGGAGCCTCTGCTGGAGCGGCAGGCGCCGCAGCCGGTGCAGATGCACCTGCAGTGGCCTCAGTGTCAATTTTCGCGAGCAGCTGACCCGCCACCACGGTGGCACCATCGGCTTGCAGAATTTCCACGATCACACCAGCTGAGGGTGCGGGCACTTCCAGCACCACTTTGTCAGTTTCAATGTCGATGATGTTTTCATCGCGCTTGACCGCGTCACCGACTTTCTTGTTCCAGGTTAACAGCGTTGCCTCAGCGACAGATTCGGACAATTGAGGAACAACGACTTCTACGATAGCCATTTGATTTTTTCCTTTTGAATTCTTCGATTATTTGGTGATCACAAAACCCTTGAGCTTGCCGAACGCCGCATCCAGCAGCGCTTTCTGCTGCTCGTTGTGCTTGGCATAATAGCCGACCGCTGGCGACGCTGACGCAGGGCGTCCAGCATAGCCAAGGCGCTGGCCTTCGCTCAGGTTCTCAAGAATGTTGTGCTGAATCTGGAACCAGGGACCCTGGTTTTGTGGTTCGTCTTGACACCACACCACCTCGGTCAGGTTCGGATACTTTCTCAGTTCGGCACCCAATGACTTGTGTGGGAACGGATAAAGCTGCTCGACTCGAATAATCGCAACGTCTTTGAGGTTTCTCTCACGGCGGCTTGCCACCAGGTCGTAATACACCCGACCAGAACACAGCACCGCACGCTTGATTTTGGCTGTATCCACTTCTTGTGTTTCACCGATGACGGTGTGGAAGTGGCCACGAGACAGGTCTTGCAGCGTAGAAACAGCCTCTTTGTGACGCAACAGAGACTTCGGCGTGAAGATGACCAATGGCTTGCGGAACAAGCGGATCATCTGGCGACGAAGCAAATGGAAAATCTGCGCAGGTGTTGTCGGCTGACACACCTGGATATTGTTTTCAGCGCAAAGCTGCAAATAACGTTCAATGCGTGCAGAGGAGTGCTCAGGGCCCTGGCCTTCGTAGCCGTGTGGCAACATCATGGTCAAGCCAGAGGCACGGCCCCACTTCACTTCGCCAGAGGAAATGAACTGATCGATTACCACTTGCGCGCCGTTGGCGAAGTCACCAAACTGGGCTTCCCAAATCACCAGCGCATTGGGCTCTGCAGTGGAGTAACCGTATTCGAAACCAAGCACTGCCTCTTCAGACAATACAGAATCGATCACAGTGAATGGCCCCTGCCCTTCAGCCACATTCTCCAGCGGAATGTAGGTGCCTTCGTTCCATTTTTCGCGACCTTGGTGGTGCAGCACCGCATGACGGTGTGTGAAAGTACCACGACCACAGTCCTGACCGGTGATTCGAACGGCGTAACCAGACGACACCAGTGACGCAAAGGCCAGGTGTTCGCCCATACCCCAGTCCAGCGGTGTTTCACCACGGCCCATGGCTGCGCGGTCAGCCACCACTTTTTGAACCAGTGGATGCAGCTTGAAGTTTTCAGGAATGGAGGTAATACGCTCGGACAAACGACGCAACTCGGCAGAAGGCACTGAGGTGTCTGCCGCATCCGTCCATTTCTTGCCCAGGTAGGGAGACCAGTCTACTGCGAACTTGCTTTTGTAATTGGTGAGCACAGGATCACGACTGTGCTTGCCGGAGTCCATGGCTGCACGGAAGTCGGCAATCATTTTCTCGGCGTCGTCTGCTGTGATGACCTTTTGCATGGCCAGACGCTCAGCGTACAGCGCGCGAGTGCCTGGGTGCTGTGCAATTTTTTTGTACATCAGAGGCTGAGTAACAGCCGGTGTGTCTTGCTCGTTGTGACCCAGTTTGCGGAAACACACGATGTCGATCACGATGTCTTGCTGGAACGTCATCCGGAAATCCAGCGCCAGCTGGGTTGCGAAGATGACCGCCTCGGGATCGTCGCCATTGACGTGAAACACGGGGGCCTCAATCATCTTGACCACATCAGTACAGTACAGCGTTGAACGGCTGTCACGAGGATCCGATGTTGTAAACCCGATCTGGTTGTTGATCACGATGTGCACTGTGCCGCCCGTGCCATAACCGCGCGTGTGAACCAGGTTCAAGGTTTCCATGATGACACCCTGACCAGCGAAAGCCGCATCGCCGTGCACCAGCACTGGCAACACTTGCTTGCCTTCTTTGTCGCCGCGTCGTTCCTGACGCGCTTTTACCGAACCTTCAACCACGGGGTTGACGATTTCAAGGTGAGAGGGGTTAAAAGCCAGCGAGAGGTGAACGGGGCCGCCAGGGGTGCTGACATCTGACGAGAAACCTTGGTGATACTTGACGTCACCCGCAGGCAAATCATCAGCGTGCTTGCCTTCGAATTCTTCAAAAAGCTGGCTTGGGCTTTTACCCAGTGTGTTGACCAACACGTTCAAACGACCACGGTGGGCCATACCGATCACGATTTCCTGAATGCCTTCGGTGCCGGCGCGCTGGATGATCTCGTCGATCGAAGCGATGAAGGATTCACCCCCTTCCAGAGAGAAACGCTTTTGACCCACGTAACGGGTATGCAGATAGCGCTCAAGACCTTCAGCGGCGGTCAAACGATCGAGAATACGAAGCTTCTGGTCAGCAGTCAGGCTGGCTGTGCCCAGTGAGCCTTCGATGCGCTCTTGAATCCAGCGCTTCTGAGCCGGATCGTTGATGTGCATGTATTCAACGCCGATGGATCGACAATAGGTGTCACGCAACGCCTTCACGATTTCGCGAAGGGTCATTTGATCCTGGCCAAAATAGGTGTTGGTGGCTGAGAACGTGATGTCCATGTCGGCCTCGGTAAGGCCGTAAAAAGCGGGATCAAGCTCTGGAATTTCAGGGCGTTCCTGACGCTTCAATGGATCAAGATCGGCGAACCGTGAGCCCAAAAAGCGGTAGGCCGCGATGATGGACTGCACGTGCACCTGCTTTTTGGCGACTTCGAGGTCAGCGGACTGAACCTGAGGCTGAATGAAGCCTTTTTTGGCACGCTGGGCAAACGACTGCACCACGGGCGCATGGGCCACGTCACGCTCGTTGACTTCACCATGCGATGAAGGCACCAACTGCATTTGGTCAAAGTAGGCCCGCCATTTTTCTGGCACGGAACCGGGGTTGTCTAAATAGGCCTCGTACAGTTCTTCAACGTAGGGCGCATTGCCCCCGAACAAATACGAGTTTTGCTGAAAAGATCGCATCATTGGCGCTTCACCTTTTTCCGAGTTTCTCGTTCAAGATGTGGGGTTCGGACTCGACCGCAGCTATCGCTGTTCGGACCGAATCCACACACACGTGGGTTTAACCGCACTCCCCTTCCAACCGCTGGGCTCCTTGCCCTTGGTTAGATAGCAAAAGCCAGAAAAGTTCTGACTTAAGAGTTAATGAAAGGATAGCAGGATTAGAGGCACCGATCTAAACACTGTTTCAAGCGATGTCTTTTTTTGTGGTTTGAATGAAACGGGGTCTGCAACTGCGATTCAGACCCTAAGTAGAAGCACGTAGAAGACGCTTGCCAAATAAAAAAGCCGCCTTAAAAGGCGGCCTTTTTTAAAGCAACGTACGCTTATCGTGAAGAGATAGGCTTGACGTCGCGGTGAACTGCGCCGTTGAACAATTGTCGTGGACGGCCAATCTTGTACTCGGGATCGGCAATCATTTCGTTCAGCTGGGCGATCCAGCCTACGGTGCGTGCCAGCGCAAAAATGGCGGTGAACAACGGCACTGGGATACCAATGGCCTTCTGAACGATACCAGAGTAGAAGTCGACGTTTGGATACAGCTTGCGTGAAACAAAATATTCGTCTTCCAGCGCAATCTTTTCCAGTGCCATCGCGATCTTGAACAGTGGGTCGTCGTGCAAGCCCAGTTCGTTCAGCACTTCATGACAGGTTTCACGCATCAACTTGGCGCGTGGGTCGTAGTTTTTGTAAACACGGTGACCGAAGCCCATCAAGCGAACGCCAGATTCCTTGTCTTTCACCTTGTTGATGAAGTCGCCGATTTTCTCGACGCCACCATTGGCCTGAATCTCGCTCAGCATGTTCAGGCAGGCCTCGTTGGCACCACCATGCGATGGACCCCACAGACAAGCCACACCGGCAGCGATGGCAGCGAATGGGTTTGTGCCTGAAGAGGCACACAGACGCACGGTTGAAGTGGAAGCGTTTTGTTCGTGATCTGCGTGCAGAATGAAAATGCGGTCCATGGCGCGAACGAGCACGTCATTGACTTCATATTCTTCGCAAGGGTTTCCGAACATCATGCGCATGAAGTTGGCGGTGTAGCTCAGCTTGTTTTGCGGATAAATGTTGGGGGAACCCACGCCATATTTGTAGGCCATGGCAACCAAGGTTGGCATCTTGGCGATCAGACGAATGGCAGAAATTTCGCGCTGTGCAGGATCCATCAGGTTCATGGAGTCTGGGTAGAAAGCGGACAAACCACCAACCAGACCGGTCATCACGGCCATTGGGTGGGCGTCGCGTCGGAAACCGCGCAGGAAGAAATTCATCTGCTCGTTGACCATGGTGTGCTTGGTCACACGGCTGTCGAACTCCGTTTTCTGTGCCTGATTTGGCAGCTCGCCGTTCAGCAGCAGGTAACACACTTCCATGAAGTCACAGTTTTGGGCCAATTGCTCGATGGGATATCCACGGTACAGCAGTTCGCCTTTGTCACCGTCAATGTAGGTGATGGCTGAATTGCAGGACGCGGTCGACAGGAAGCCTGGGTCATAGGTGAACTTTCCTGTGGAGGCATACAATTTCCGGATATCGATCACGTCAGGGCCAATAGTGCCCTTGTGAATGGGAAATTCAACCGAGGGGGTACCGTCCGTAAAGGACAGCGTGGCCTTGTTTTCTGTGCTCATCGGGTTTCCTTTTAGTGATTTAATGGCTTATAGGCTTTGCATCATCTGAACGATCTTGCGCACACCGGGCTGATCGTATTCTTCCTCTGGAGCCCTGCGTCCCAGAAGTACATCAAGAAGATCATTATCGGTCATCTCGAGCAACAGGGTCAAAGACTCCACGTCTTCGTCACTTAGCTCAAGCTCATGATTATCCAGAAATTTTTGGACAATCAAATCGTTTTCCAAAAGACCCCTGCGGGCCCTCCAGCGAAGGCGCGCCCTTTGGGCAGGATCGGATTGATGATTTGAATTATTCATAAACTACACAAAAAGATCGGGGTATGACAGATGACATCCCCGATCTGGACTGTCTTCAATAGAAGCAAACCTCAAACAGCGCGGCGTACCATCAATTCCTTGATTTTGCCAATCGCTTTTGTCGGATTCAAACCTTTTGGACACACATCCACGCAGTTCATGATGGTGTGGCACCTGAACAGACGGTAAGGGTCTTCCAGGTTGTCCAGACGCTCACTGGTGGTTTGGTCGCGGCTGTCTGCGATGAAACGGTAGGCTTGAAGCAAGCCAGCAGGGCCGACGAACTTGTCTGGGTTCCACCAGAAAGACGGGCAGCTGGTTGAGCAACAGGCGCACAGAATACACTCATACAGGCCATCCAGCTCTTCACGTTCTTCTGGGGACTGCAGACGCTCCTTTTCGGGAGGCGGTGTTTCATTGACCAAAAAGGGCTTGATGCTGTGGTACTGCTTGAAGAACTGGGTCATGTCCACAATCAAATCGCGCACCACTGGCAAACCTGGCAGCGGCTTTAACACGATAGGTTGCTTCAGATCGCGCAGGTTGGTGATACACGCCAGCCCGTTCTTTCCGTTGATGTTCATGGCGTCTGATCCACAGACGCCTTCACGGCATGAACGGCGGATTGACAGTGAGTCATCCACGTCACTCTTGATGCGCAACAGCGCGTCAAGCAGCATCTTGTCGTTGGGGTGCAACTCCACTTCCAGCTTTTGCATGTAAGGTGCTTTGCCGGTGTCTGGGTCGTAGCGGTAAATCTCAAACTTTACAATTCGTTTTTCGCTCATTTCTGATACCTCTGAATTAGAAAGTGCGCTTCTTGGGCTGGAATGTTTCGACGGTCAAAGGCTTCGTGTTGACGGCCTTGTAGTCGAGACGATTGCCCTCGGAATACCAGAGGGTGTGCTTCATCCAGTTGCTGTCATCGCGCTCTGGGAAATCGCGGTGGGCGTGCGCACCACGACTTTCCTTGCGGGCTGCCGCAGACACCATGGTGGCCTTGGCAGTTTCAGTGAGGTTGGCCAACTCAAGGGCCTCCACCAGTGCTGTGTTAAACACTTTCGACTTGTCTTTGATGAACACGTCTTCAGCACGTTTGGCGAGCTTGTTGATGACTTCCACGCCCTCATCCATCAATTCTGTGGTGCGGAATACGCCACAGTGTTGCTGCATGTTGGACCGGATGTCATCGGCCACGCCACGGACTGATTCGCCGTCTTTGCTGTCCATCAGCTTGGCAACGCGAGCTGCTGAGAAGTCGCCAGCGTCCGCAGGCAGATCTTTGTGGGTTTTGGCCTTGAAGTTCTGCTCAACAATGTGGTTGCCTGCCGCACGGCCAAACACCACCAGGTCAAGCAGAGAGTTCGTGCCCAAACGGTTTGCACCGTGTACTGACACGCAAGCGCATTCACCGATGGCATACATGCCGTTGACGATCTCGCTGGGGCCACCGGGTGATTTGGGAGCAACCACTTGACCGTAGAAGTTCGTCGGAATACCGCCCATCTGATAGTGAATGGTTGGAACCACTGGAATCGGCTCTTTGATTGGATCAACGTTGGCAAACTTCATCGCGATTTCACGGATGGAGGGCAAACGCTTCAGGATGGTGTCGGCACCCAGGTGATCCAGCTTCAGCAGCACGTGATCTTTGTTGGGTCCACAACCACGACCTTCCTTGATTTCCTGGTCCATTGAGCGTGACACAAAGTCACGTGGTGCCAAGTCTTTCAGCGTGGGGGCATAACGTTCCATGAAACGCTCACCCTCAGAGTTCAGCAGAATACCGCCCTCACCACGAACACCCTCAGTAATAAGCACACCAGCACCGGCTACACCAGTGGGGTGGAATTGCCAGAATTCCATGTCTTCTAGCGGAATGCCTGCGCGTGCAGCCATGCCCATGCCGTCACCCGTGTTGATGAAGGCATTGGTGGACGCGGCCCAGATACGGCCAGCACCACCCGTGGCAAACACAGTGACCTTGGCTTCAAGGATCATGATTTCGCCGGTTTCCATCTCGAGGGCCACAACGCCCACCACATCACCCTCGGCATCGCGAATGACATCCAATGCCATCCATTCCACGAAGAATTGAGTGCGGGCCTTGACGTTGCGCTGGTACAGCGTATGAAGCAAAGCGTGACCGGTACGGTCAGCCGCAGCACAAGCACGCTGAACAGGCTTTTCACCAAAGTTGGCGGTGTGACCGCCAAAGGGCCGCTGATAGATGGTGCCGTCTGGGTTGCGGTCAAAAGGCATGCCGAAGTGTTCGAGCTCGTACACGACCTTGGGCGCTTCGCGACACATGAACTCAATGGCATCCTGGTCGCCCAGGTAGTCAGAACCCTTCACGGTGTCAAACATGTGCCAGTACCAGCTGTCTTCGGACATGTTGCCCAGAGAAGCACCGATACCACCTTGCGCGGCCACGGTGTGTGAGCGAGTCGGGAAAACTTTCGAAAGAACTGCCACGTTCAAGCCCGCTTCGGCGAGCTGAAGTGAACATCGCATACCGGCGCCACCAGCGCCCACAATTACCGCGTCGAATTTGCGACGTGGAAGGGAAGTTTTAACTGCAGTCACTTTTTAGACCCTCCAGAGAATTTCAGCCGCATACCCTGCGGCACCAAGCAGCCACAAGGCTGTGAATACTTGCAACGCCAAACGAATGCCTGTTGGTTTGACATAGTCCATCCAGATGTCACGGATACCGATGTAGGCGTGATAGCAGAGGGAAAAGAAGGCCAACAGGGCCAAAATCTTGCCCATGGGGAAGGCAAACAATTCAAAATTGAAAAAGCCGACCCATTTTTGATAGTTCAAACCTGGGGTGAACAGCACCGCCAAAAACAAGCCAATGGTGTACAGGGCCATGATGACTGCGGTGATACGCTGCACCATCCATTCTTTCAGGCCGTAGTGCGCGCCCACGACCAGGCGCTTTGGTCCAATATTGCTAGCCATTAAAACACTCCGAATAATTTAAGACCGAACAGGGCTGTCAGGCTGAGACTGACCGCGAACACAACGCCTGCGCTTTTCTGGGCGGCGTATTTGTCGGTGCCCATGTGTGCATCCAGCATCAGGTAGCGAATGCCAGCGCAGAAGTGATGCATGTAGGACCAGATCAGGCCAAGCAAAACAATTTTCACCAAGGGGTTGCTAACCAGGCCTTGCATATCCTGGAAGGACAACTCGGAGGTGAGGCTTTTGTCGAAAAGCGGCAGCAGTACGACAGGCAAAGCCAGAAAGAGAATTGCCCCGCTGACACGGTGCAAAATCGACAGTTTGCCGGCCAGTGGCAAGCGATACTTTAAGATCTGGGTAACGTGAATGTTCCGATATTCGGGACGTTTTTTGGTGACGGTGTTTGACATGCGCACAGTTCTTTATAAAAAGATGGGTTTTATATAAGACTCAACCTTTATTTTGAACCAAATCACTGACTTTTTACAGGACCGCAATCCTGAATTCCCTGTGATTTGCTTCAAAAACAAGGGTTTTACCTCATAAAGTCTTGAATCAATTCAATACAATTCATTTCGATAAGAAAATCCGTCGGTGACATACCAACCACGCCGCAACTCAACCGGCTTTTCGGCGTAGGTAATGGACAGTCTTTCAACATACAGCAAAGGTGTGCCCAAGGGCACCATCAAGCGTTCGGCCTGCTCAGGCAGGGCGCTCACCGCTTTGAGACTCTCAACAGCCTTCAGCATTCGCACGCCAAATTCAGCCTCAAGAAAACCGTAGAGGGTTGAGCCCCAATTTTGCAGCTTTTCCAGTGTAAGCCCTTTGTATTGCACACCGGGAAGCCAAATTTCATCAAAAATCAGAGGTTTGCCCTCGAAATCCAGAATTCGCTTTACCACATAAACCAGCTCGCTGGGCTTGATGTCCAACTGCTTGGCAACCGAAGTGCTGGCGCGTACTTTTTCAACGCTTATGTATCGGGACTTCGGATGTCCTGATTCGTTCACATCATTTCGCAATCTGAGAAAACGATACTGTGAACGCGCCTCGTTGTGCGTGGCCACAAAGGTGCCCCGCCCTTGCCGGCGAACCACCAGGTTTTCTGCAGCCAACTCGTCAATCGCCTTGCGAACGGTGCCCTGACTGACGCCATAACGGGCCGCAAGCTCGGTTTCCGATGGAATGCCCTCGCCGGGTTTCCATTCGCCATTTTGCAGGCTTTGCATCAGCAAGCTCTTGATTTGCAAATAAAGTGGACTGAATGTTGGATTCATGCAGAAAAGGTTATTCGTGAACGAGCTGTATCTTATATCTTATAGAGGACTTTTGAAAGTTTATCGAAGCGGAATCGACCTTCCTCTGCGCTTTTGAAGGTGGATTAGAGCTAGAATGTGGCCTTCGATTTTCAATCAATTGGAGTGATACACATGACCAAACCCGCGATGCGCGTAGCAGTCACTGGCGCTGCAGGCCAAATTGGCTACAGCTTGTTGTTCCGTATTGCAAACGGCGACATGCTTGGCAAAGACCAGCCAGTCATTTTGCAACTGTTGGACATTACGCCTGCCCTGCCCGCTGTGAAGGGTGTGGTCATGGAATTGGAAGATTGCGCATTCCCACTGCTTCAGGGTGTGGTGGTAACCGACGATCCCAATGTGGCATTCAAAGACGTAGACTGCGCATTGCTGGTTGGCGCTCGCCCCCGCAGCAAAGGCATGGAGCGCAAAGACCTGCTGGAAGCAAACGGCGCGATCTTCACGGTACAGGGCAAGGCCCTGAACGACCACGCCAAGCGCGACGTCAAAGTATTGGTGGTCGGCAACCCAGCCAACACCAACGCCTACATTGCGCAGCAGTCTGCTCCAGATCTCGATCCAAATTGCTTCACCTCCATGTTGCGCCTGGATCACAACCGCGCGCTGAGCCAGATCGCCGCGAAAACTGGCAAGCCAGTGTCATCCATCGAGAAGCTGTGCGTGTGGGGCAATCACTCACCCACCATGTACGCTGACTACCGCTTCGCCACCATCGACGGCAAGTCTGTCAAAGACATGATCAACGACCACGACTGGAATGCGAACACATTCCTGCCGACTGTGGGCAAGCGCGGTGCCGCCATCATTGAAGCACGCGGACTGTCTTCAGCCGCGTCGGCTGCAAACGCGGCAATCGACCACGTTCGTGACTGGGTGCTGGGCACCAACGGCAAGTGGGTCACCATGGGTATTCCATCCGACGGTTCTTACGGCATCCCCGAGAAGACCCAGTTTGGCTTCCCGGTAACCTGTGCCAACGGCAAGTTCGAGATCGTGAAGGGCCTCGAAATTGACGCATTCAGCCAAGAACGCATCAACGTCACGCTTGACGAACTGATGGGCGAGCGCGAAGGTGTTAAACACCTGTTGGGCAAGTAATCAGTCAACACCTTGGTGTTGTCAGAAAAGGCCGGCAAACATGCTGGCCTTTTTTTATGGATGCCCTTTGCATTGCGCGGATTAAACAATGAACAACAAAAGACAGACTTTGGACCTGCAGCACATCGCAACGGTGCTTTACAGCGAGGAAGACACACCAAGAAGCCTGCCCGTGTGCGACCACTATGCTGGCAAGCCCCGCTTTTTCGACAAGGCACTGGAGGTCAGGGATTCCATCGGCGCATGTTTCGACATCACGCTGGATCTGGAAGACGGCGCAGAGCACGGACAGGTGGATGCCTTGGTGCAATGGGCTGGTGCATCACTGCAACTTTTTCAAGCCCGATATGGCCCGGAGGCACGCAGGCCTGGCGTACGGGTGCACCCTTTTAGAGACAAGGCATTCGAACCTGAAATCGAGGCTTTGCTGAGTCCTGAAGTTCCCTCACCTGCTTATCTGATGATTCCAAAGCCCGAATGTGCCGGTGACATCAAAGAAGCCATCAACCACATTCAAGGGGTTTGCCAGACGCGAGGTCTTGATATGCCGCCTATTCATGCACTGATTGAAACCCACGGCGCATTGGCAGAAGTTCAGGAGATCGCAAGTTTGGTGGAGGTGGAATCGCTGTCTTTTGGAATCATGGATTTCGTGTCGGGCCACCGCAGTGCCATTCCGAAATCGGCTTTGAATTCTCCGGGTCAATTCGAAAATCCGCTGGTTCGCAGGGCGAAGCTGGAAATTTCTGCCGCCTGCCACCGCTTTGGCAAGGTGCCCTCTCACAACGTGAGCCGCCAGATTTCGCAGCCGGAGGTGGCCGGTGAGGACGCGGCCAGAGCCAAGCGAGACTTCGGTTATACGCGCATGTGGAGCATTCATCCAGCGCAGATTGTTCACATTGTGTCTGCCATGCTGCCCAGCGACAGTGAAGTCGATGAAGCGGTGCAAGTGCTGACCGAGGCCGAGAAAGCCAACTGGGGTCCGATTCAGCTCAAAAGCGAACTGCACGACCGGGCCAGCTACCGATACTTTTTTGAAGTGCTCAAACAGCGCAACCGCTGAATACAAAGCCTATCAAGCGGCCCAACGCTGACCGGGCTGGGCAGACCGGTACCATTGCATCAACTCGACCGCCTTCGGATCTTCAGCCTTGGGAGACCAGGGAGCAAAATCCTTGTCTTCAAAAGGCGCATAGGGGCCATGCTTGACTTCAAAGATGACCCCGCCTTCGTCGAGCGAAAGTACGGCATGCCAGCCTTGCTTGGGCGTTTCGATGACGCTCTCACTGTCCCCAAGCACTGCACGGTGGGTTACCACGCCTGCGTCATCAAAAGTAAGCACCACGAAGCGACCTTTCAGTGCAGTCAGCAATTCCCAAGTGTTTTCATGGCGATGGGGGCGAATGTATGTGCCAGGCTCCATGGCAATGGCGAGACGTTGAATGGGATCGGTCAAGTCATTGTGCAGATTCTGGTTCATGCGCAATCTTGGTGAGGCCGCAGCCGCCTGAGCGAGGTCGCGCAGACCTTGGGCGCTGATTCGTTTCATGAAAAATGGGTCCTTTTATGGTTTGATGTAAGCAAAACCCTGGCTTTGCCTGTCAATGAGTGTCAACACACCCACGGGAACAATGGTCATCCATTCAGGCACCTTATCGTGACTGATGCCATGCCCCTTCAGCGAGTTGGCGCACACCAAAAACCGGGCGCCGAGCTCGGTCAAATTGTGCATGCGTTGCAGCTGCTCCTGGTTGCTTGCCTGGTTCAGAAAAGCCACAGCGCCCGAGTTGGCGAGCAGATGCACATCGGACGATGCATCGGATGCTGCGTGCAAGAGATTCTGAACATTGGCCAATGCAACTGGCCACTTGTCAGCGTCGCTGACATGAAAAATCACACGAATGACATTCACGATGACTCGCCCTGCCGGTAATAGGCACTGTTCTGAAAACGATTGAACAAGTAGACGTAGGCCACCTTGAAAATGGCCGCCAAGGGCAAGGCCAGAAACACGCCTGCGAATCCAAATACTGCACCGAAAAAGGCCAGCGCAAACACCACAGCAAGGGCTGACAGACCAATTTTGTCACCCACAACCATCGGTGTCAGCACAAAACCTTCAATGATTTGCCCAAGCACAAAAACCAGCAACACCAGCAAGACGGGCAAGAACCCCTGTAGCTCCAATGAAGCTGTGAGCAGTGCAATCAGCAAGGCAGTGGCAAATCCCAAATACGGCACGATAGACAGCAGGCCAGCCAGAACGCCGATGGCCCAACCGCTCTGAACCCCGACCAGGCTAAGCCCTACCGCATAAAAGGTACCCAGAAACAGCATGACGGTAAGAACACCCTTCATGTATTGGGACATCACCGTGTCAATCTCAAGCGCAAGGGGATGCACCCTCTTCCAGACATGGGGCGGAAACACTTGGCGCACCTGTCGATTGATTTGCTGCCAACCCGGCAAAATAAACAGGGTCGCCACTGTCATCAGTGAGACGAAACCTGTGACACCAAGCACTGATTGCGAGCCAGACCGCAACAAGCGACTGCTGAGGGAAGCCAGTACCCCCCGATTGTCGCTGATGTAGTGCGCCACGGTGTCGCGAAGCGCATTGCTGTCCACTGACAAGGAGACGCCGAACAAGCTGTTGATTCTGGGCAGCAAGTTGGCTTTGAAATTCACAAGCAATTGCGGCAGGTTGGACTGAATCAATTCGAGCTGGGTGCCCACCACGGGAATAAACAGCATCGCGAGCGAGGACAGCAGCAATAGCAAAATACCGAAAGCCAGCAATGCGCACACGGGAAGCGGTACTTTTTGCCGCAATTTGCCATACAACCATAGGCTGGGCTTCGAAAGCACATAGGCAATCGCAAAAGCTGCAACGAAGGGCGCCAGCACGGACCACAAGCTGACCAGCAGGGCAAAGATCAGAAAAACACTGAGCAGAAGCCCCCAGTGATCCAGATAAAATCGCTTGGCCAGTGTGGACAGGCGAAGCTCGTCCCGGGCTGGCGAATTCAGGTTGTCACTTGGCAAACAGAGATCTCCAAATCGGCCGAGGCCCGATTAACAGTTGCCTTTCTTGGCCTGACCGGGCGGGCAGAAATTGCCATCACCGTGCCCGCCGGTGCCAGCGGGGTCGACGACCACCGACCCGGCAGGGGTGTACACCGCACATCCGTGCATCAAAGCCGATGCAATCATCAAAGCCAGTATTTTTTTCATGGGTGTGCGCCTATTTGTGTCAAATTCAGTGAACTGATTGTATATCAAGGCGATGATTTAAACAGTGGATTGGTCGGCTGCAGCGGCGGCTTTCATCAATCTCCAGACGGTGGAGCGCGAGACCCCCAGTGCAGCGGCCACTTTTTGTACCTCCCCGCCACTCATTGCCAACGCTTTTCGAATCAAATCGGGCCTCTGATGGGCCTTGGCCTGCGCGTATTGAAGCGCAAGCAATTCAAAACCCTGCAACCTGGTGTCAGCAAAGTTCTGCAGTGGAGCCTGATTCACTGGTGTTTGAAGCAGATCCGGAAACCAGCTTTGCCATTGCTGAATGTCTGCATTTTGAGTCAACAACACTGCCGCTCGTTTGCAGACGTTTTTTAATTGCCGAATATTTCCAGGCCATGCAAGTGTGACGAACACCGGCAAAGCAAGGCTCAAAAACGCCTCAAACTTTGCGTTAGAAACCCTCACTGGAGTGGTGCGCAAAAAATGACCCGCAAGCGAGGCAATGTCCTCAGGACGTTCACGCAGCGGCGGTATCAGGATCAGCATTTCATTGAGTCGGTAGTACAAATCCTCCCGAAACCGGCCCTGTTCAACCGCTTTTTGCAAATCGACGTGACTGGCAGCCAGCAAGCGAAAGTCCACTTTACGCGCAGACACTGAGCCAATGCGCCTCACACTGCCATCCTCAAGAATTCTGAGCAGCCGGGTCTGAAAGGCCAGGGGCATGTCGCCGATCTCGTCCAGAAAGACCGTACCGCCCTGTGCACTTTCAAACATGCCGGCACGCCCCCCTTTAACAGCACCTGAAAAGGCACCCTCTTCATAACCGAACAGTTCGCTTTCGAGCAAGGTTTCAGTCAATGAGGCGCAGTTAATTGCCACGAACGGTTTGCCCGCCCGAGAACCTGCAGTGTGTATGGATTGCGCCACCAACTCCTTCCCCACCCCGGTCTCACCTTGTATCAGGACAGAGAAATCCACCGCCCCGCACACACGGATGGTGTTGCGCAAGGCCAAGACAGCCTGACTGTCGCCAAGAATGTCTTGCTCAGTGTGATAAGTGTAGGTTTGGCGATTGGAGCGTGGTGTACCGCCTGCCTTGGCCGAGGCCAGGCGAATCGCCTCGTCAAAGGCTTTCATGACACCCTGACGGGAATAGATCAACACACTTTCAAGTCCCATCTCGCTGGCAATCTGATTCACGAGACCCGGCCCCACAATTACCTCAGCACCCAACTGCGCCAGTTCGCGAACAGATTGCCTTGCGTCCTCGGGTGTTCTGTAGGTGCGCGTGTAAATTGGAAGGTCAAATGCGCGGGTCAAGTTCGCCAACTCATCAAATGCCGTTTCATAGGTCACCAGACCCACGTGACTAGAACCTTTTCGGGCAACCGCCAGGGCTTGCATGACGTCAAACCCGTCAGGCCGGATTACGACCAGCGGCGCCTCTAGCTGGTTTTGCAGGAATGCACCATTGGAGCCAGCGGCAACAAACACATCCACTGTGTCGGTGTAATAGCGGTTTCGTGCAAACTCCAGTGCGTCCTCGTAAGCTCGAGGCACCAGTTCAATATTGGCCTGACTTGAATAGTCCCGTGAGATCTCCCGCAAGGTGTAAGCCAATGCACTAATACTGAACACTACAATGCGGGGTTTCATACACCAGCGCTTGTCGTATTTAAAACATCATAATGTATTAAATGCAACATAAAAACAAGACATAGAACAATCAAGAAACTACAAAATTGTTTCAAATAATTTTCCATATATCTGTTTATAAAAGATTTTATTGAAATTTTTTTACAGAACGCCTATCTGGCACATACCCTGCAGTAGCCACTCCAAATGGCATTTCAAGTCAAACAATCAAAACAGGAGTGATTCATGTCTCATGCCTCAGCAGGTGCTCGTTTTCGTCAGGCTGTTCGCGAAGAACAACCCTTGCAGGTGATCGGTGCCATCAACGCCAATCACGCTTTGTTGGCCAAACGGGCCGGCTTTAAAGCCATTTACCTCAGTGGTGGCGGCGTGGCTGCCGGCTCACTGGGCTTGCCAGACCTTGGTATTTCCGGGCTGGACGATGTACTGACTGACGTGCGACGCATCACCGACGTGTGCGACACGCCCCTGCTGGTGGATGTTGACACCGGATTCGGTTCCTCATTCTTCAACATTGCGCGCACCACCAAAAGCATGATCAAGGCGGGTGCTGCCGCCATGCACATTGAAGATCAGGTGGGCGCAAAGCGTTGTGGCCACCGCCCCAACAAGGCCATTGTCAGCCAGGGCGAAATGGTTGATCGAATCAAAGCCGCAGTGGATGCGCGGGGTTCGGACGAATTTGTGATCATGGCCCGCACGGACGCGCTTGCGGTTGAAGGATTGCAATCGGCCATCGACCGCGCCTGCGCCTGCGTGGAAGAGGGTGCAGACATGATCTTCCCGGAAGCGATCACCGATCTGCAGATGTACAAGCAGTTTGTAGAGGCAGTCAAAGTGCCGGTTCTGGCCAACATCACTGAGTTCGGCTCCACGCCTCTTTTCACCACCGAAGAACTGAAAAGCGTTGGAATCAGTTTGGTGCTGTACCCGCTGTCGGCATTCCGCGCCATGAACAAGGCCGCCCAGAATGTCTACGAGGCTGTGCGCCGTGACGGCACCCAGAAAAACGTGCTGGACACCATGCAGACTCGCATGGAGCTGTACGACAGCATCGGCTACCACACATTTGAACAAAAACTGGATGCCGTTTTTGCAGAAAGCAAAAATCAGAAATAACTTTATTAATTAAATACAAACTATTGTTTTTGAAAGATTTAGGAGATTAAAAATGTCTGAGCAAACCACTACACCAGGCTTCAAGCCGAAGAAATCCGTTGCCCTGTCTGGCACTGCCGCAGGCAACACCGCACTGTGCACGGTCGGGCGTACAGGCAACGATTTGGCCTATCGCGGCTACGACATTCTGGACCTGGCCACCACCAGTGAATTTGAAGAAATCGCCCACCTGCTGGTGCACGGCAAGCTGCCTACTGTGGCTGAGCTGGCCAGCTACAAAACCAAATTGAAATCGCTGCGTGGCTTACCTGCTGCGGTCAAAGTGGCTTTGGAGCAGCTGCCACCCTCTTCACACCCCATGGATGTGATGCGCACTGGCGTAAGCGTGCTGGGTTGCGTCAAACCCGAAAAGGAAGACCACAACCACCCCGGTGCCCGCGACATTGCGGACAAACTGATGGCCAGTTTGGGCAGCATGCTGCTGTACTGGTACCACTTTGCCTACAACGGCAAGCGCATTGAGGTGGAAACGGATGACGATTCCATCGGTGGGCACTTCTTGCACCTGTTGCACGGCGAGAAGCCCCGTGACAGCTGGGTTCGCGCCATGCACACCTCTTTGATTCTGTATGCAGAACATGAATTCAACGCCTCCACATTCACCAGCCGTGTGGTCGCCGGTACAGGTTCCGACATGTACTCCGCCATTTGCGGCGGCATCGGAGCCTTGCGTGGGCCAAAGCACGGGGGTGCCAATGAAGTGGCCTTCGAAATTCAAAAGCGCTATGACAACCCCGATGAAGCGGAAGCGGATATCCGCGCCCGCGTGGAACGCAAGGAAGTGGTGATTGGCTTTGGTCACCCCGTGTACACCGTCAGCGACCCTCGCAACGTGGTCATCAAAAAAGTGGCTGAAGACCTGTCCAAGGAACAGAACAACCTGAAGATGTACAACATCGCCGAGCGCCTGGAAAGTGTGATGTGGGAAATCAAGAAGATGTTCCCCAACCTGGACTGGTTCAGTGCGGTCAGCTACCACATGATGGGTGTGCCAACCGACATGTTCACCCCATTGTTTGTGATTGCACGCACATCCGGATGGTCTGCCCACATCATTGAGCAGCGTATTGACGGCAAGATCATTCGCCCAAGCGCGAACTACACTGGACCAGAAGACCAGGCCTTTGTACCCTTGAAAGACCGCAAGTGAGCGAGTGACCACCATGAACACTCAATTCAGAAAAAAACTGCCCGGCACATCGCTGGACTTTTACGACACCCGCGAAGCGGTTGAAGCGATTCAACCCGGCAGTTACGACGGCCTGCCCTACACCAGTAAAATTCTGGCTGAACAACTGGTGCGCCGCTGCGAGCCTTCCGCATTGACCGACAGCTTGAAGCAGCTCATTTACCGCAAGCGCGACCTGGACTTTCCCTGGTACCCGGCCCGCGTGGTGTGCCATGACATTTTGGGCCAGACCGCCTTGGTGGACCTGGCTGGCTTGCGCGACGCCATTGCGAAAGAAGGTGGCGACCCATCCAAGATCAACCCGGTGGTGCCCACGCAGTTGATTGTCGACCACTCGCTGGCCGTAGAATGCGGCGGTTTTGACCCCGATGCATTCCGCAAAAACCGCGAAATCGAAGAACGCCGAAACGAAGACCGTTTCCACTTCATCAACTGGACCCGCACTGCGTTCGAGAACGTGGATGTCATTCCGGCGGGCAACGGCATCATGCACCAGATCAATCTGGAGAAAATGTCGCCTGTGGTGCAAGTGCGCGATGGCGTCGCATTCCCGGACACCTGCGTTGGCACCGACAGCCACACGCCACACGTCGACGCGCTGGGCGTGATTTCTGTGGGTGTGGGTGGTCTGGAAGCTGAAACCGTGATGCTGGGCCGTGCGTCCATGATGCGCCTGCCCGACATTGTGGGTGTAGAGCTGATCGGAAAACGCCAACCCGGCATCACCGCCACAGACATCGTGCTGGAACTGACGGCATTTCTGCGCAAAGAGCGCGTGGTGGGTGCCTATGTGGAGTTTTATGGCGAAGGCGCACGCAGCCTGACCATTGGCGACCGCGCCACCATTTCAAACATGACGCCTGAATATGGGGCCACCGCCGCGATGTTCTACATCGACGAACAGACCATTGACTACCTGAAGCTGACTGGCCGAGAAAGCGAGCAAGTGGCGCTGGTGGAACACTATGCCAAGCACACAGGCCTGTGGGCCGATGGCATGGCCAAGGCCGAATACGAGCGCGTGCTGAAGTTCGACCTGAGCAAGGTCACCCGCAGCATGGCTGGCCCTTCCAACCCACACGCGCACATGCCCACCACCGAGTTGGCCAAGCGTGGCATCGCTGTGAACCTGGACCAGGCCAAAGCCGAAGAACAGCAAGGCCTGATGCCCGATGGTGCGGTGATTATTGCTGCCATTACCAGCTGCACCAACACCAGCAACCCCCGCAACGTGGTGGCTGCTGGCTTGCTGGCCAAGAAAGCCAATGACTTGGGCTTGGTGCGCAAGCAGTGGGTCAAAAGCTCGTTTGCACCCGGCTCGAAAGTGGCCGAGTTGTATCTGAAAGAAGCAGGCTTGCTGACCGAGCTGGAAAAGCTGGGCTTTGGCATTGTGGCCTTTGCTTGCACCACCTGCAACGGCATGAGCGGCGCACTTGACCCCAAAATTCAGCAGGAAATCATCGACCGCGATTTGTACGCCACTGCTGTATTGAGCGGCAACCGCAACTTCGATGGCCGCATTCACCCGTACGCCAAGCAGGCCTTCCTGGCCAGCCCACCGCTGGTAGTGGCCTACGCCATTGCAGGCACGGTGCGTTTTGACATTGAACAAGACGTGTTTGGTGTGGTAAACGGCAAAGAAATTCGCCTGAAAGACTTGTGGCCCAGCGACGAGGAAATCGACGCGATTGTGAACCAACACGTCAAACCCGAGCAGTTCCGCCAAATCTATATCCCGATGTTCGACCTGGGCGCAGTGGAAAAGGCCCCCAGCCCGCTGTACGACTGGCGCCCACAGTCCACCTACATTCGCCGACCACCCTACTGGGACACCGAAGGCCAGGGTGCATTGGCTGCGCGCCCAAGAACGCTGAAAAACATGCGTCCGCTGGCAGTGCTCGGTGACAACATCACCACAGACCATCTGAGCCCATCGAACGCGATTTTGATGAACAGCGCGGCCGGTGAATACCTGCACAAAATGGGTTTGCCCGAAGAAGACTTCAACAGCTACGCCACCCACCGCGGTGACCACTTGACTGCACAGCGCGCCACATTTGCCAACCCCACCCTGCAAAACGAGATGGTTCGCGATGCGGACGGCAAGGTGAAAAAGGGCTCGCTGGCGCGCATTGAGCCGGAGGGCAAAGTGACCCGCATGTGGGAAGCCATTGAAACCTACATGGACCGTGCACAACCGTTGATCATTGTCGCAGGTGCAGATTACGGGCAGGGTTCTTCCCGCGACTGGGCGGCCAAGGGCGTGCGGCTGGCTGGTGTTGAAGCGATTATTGCCGAAGGCTTTGAGCGCATTCACCGCACCAACCTGATTGGCATGGGTACCCTGCCCCTGGAGTTCAAGGCGGGCGAAACACGTCACACCTACGGCATTGAGGGCAGCGAAGTGTTTGAGGTGGTAGGCGAACGCACACCGCGCGGTACCCTAACTGTAATCATGACCCGCAAGAATGGCGAGCGCGTGGAATTCCCCGTGACCTGTCGTTTGGATACTGCCGAAGAAGTGTCCATTTACGAAGCGGGCGGCGTTCTGCAACGTTTTGCGCAAGACTTTCTGGAAGGGGCTGAAGCATGAGCAACAAGCCTAGCCAGCAGCTGAAGGTACCCGCCACCTACATGCGTGGCGGCACCAGCAAGGGTGTGTTTTTCCGCCTGCAAGACCTGCCGGAAGCCTGCCAAAAGCCGGGCGCTGCGCGTGACAAGCTGCTGTTGCGCGTCATCGGCAGCCCCGACCCCTACGGCAAACAGATCGACGGCATGGGCGGCGCAACATCTTCCACCAGCAAAACCGTGATTTTGAGCAAAAGCAGCAAGCCTGACCACGACGTGGACTACCTGTTTGGCCAAGTCAGCATCGACAAGGCCTTTGTAGACTGGAGCGGCAACTGCGGCAACCTGTCTTCAGCGGTGGGTTCGTTTGCGGTGGCCAGCGGGCTGGTGGACGCTGCCCGTGTGCCCCAGAACGGCACCTGCACCGTGCGAATTTGGCAAGCCAACATCGGCAAAACCATTGTTGCGCACGTACCCATCACCGATGGACAAGTGCAGGAAACCGGCGACTTCGAACTTGACGGAGTGACCTTCCCAGCAGCGGAAGTTCAACTGGAATTTCTGGACCCTGCCGATGAAGGGGAAGATGGCGCGGGTGGTTCCATGTTTCCAACTGGCAACTTGATTGATGACCTGGAAGTGCCCGGTGTGGGTACACTCAAAGCCACGTTGATCAATGCCGGCATTCCCACCATTTTTGTGAATGCCGAAGCCATCGGGTACACGGGCACTGAACTTCAAGACCACATCAACAGCGACGCGGAGGCCTTGAAAAAGTTTGAGACCATTCGCGCCTACGGTGCAGTCAAAATGGGCTTGATCAAGCATGTGGATGAAGCCGCCACCCGCCAGCACACACCCAAAGTGGCCTTCGTGGCTCCGCCCAAAACCTACACCAGTTCCAGCGGCAAAGTGGTTGAGGCCAGTGGCATCGACCTGCTGGTGCGCGCCATGAGCATGGGCAAACTGCACCACGCCATGATGGGCACCGCTGCAGTGGCCATCGGTACGGCGGCCGCAGTACCCGGCACACTGGTCAACCTTGCTGCTGGCGGCACTGAACGTGAGGCCGTGCGCTTTGGCCACCCCAGTGGCACTTTGCGCGTGGGTGCGCAAGCCGTGCAGGAAAACGGGCAATGGGTGGTGAAAAAAGCAATCATGAGCCGCAGTGCACGGGTGTTGATGGAAGGTTGGGTTCGAGTGCCTGCAGAATAAACCCCAATGGAACCTGAAACTGTATTGCTGACACTAAACGCTGTTCAGTGATTCGGTCTTCAGGTTTCAATTGATATAAGACTGCGATCTACCCCGAAGATCCTAAGCGAAAGCCACCGAGGTAGCACGACAATCGTCCGCCCTATCCCCCTTCACAGCTAACCATTCCGCTTACATCTTACGCTTTAGACCCCTTCACCAATGGAGTCAAAGCGATGTTCCGTGCCACAGCCCTGTCCAGCAAAATTCCATCACTCAACCACAGTGGAATATGCACTCGTGCCTTAGCAGGCTCACATTCAGAGCATGGACCTAACATCCGTCCATTGGGGCCCATTGCCAGAAAATTGCAGCACCTCAAACAGGCCAACCATCGAGTTCTGCAAAACAAGTTGCGTCAAAGTCTTTCGGCAGAGCACGCAGCCCAGATTGAAAAGCTGATTGAACCGCTGATTCATGACAGCACTGAATCAGACGACACCCCTTCAATGATCGAGAATTTTGTGCAATCCAACTTGCACCACCCGGAACTGATTTCCACAACCCTGAAATACCTGAATAGCCAACTGACGATACTGAGCGGCGCAGAAAGACACGGGCGCGTGAAACAGTTCAATCAGGACGAAAGCCTGAAGGACGGTTTGACAACGCTGTTCGAAAACTCGGGAAGAAGCCCACAACGATTCACCCAGCAATTGGCCAAAGCCAAGGTGTCTCCGGTATTTACAGCGCACCCCACACATTTCAACCGACCTGAGGCAAGCAAAGCCTTGTTGGATAACCTTTCAATGGTAGATACACCAGCATCGCATGCTCAACTGTGCGATGAAGTGTGGGCAAACCAAGGCGTTCGAGAACAGAAACCCAGTGTTCAGGATGAAGCCCGATTGTTTGCCAATTATGTTCGAAACTTACACCAGTCATCCCATCAAATCCATCAAAAACTACAAGCACAAGTCAGCCTTTTACCAGGGAAGCCCAAACTGGAAAATGCCTTGATTGAAGCAGGAAACTGGGTGGGAGGCGATCGGGATGGTAATCCATTCATTAATGCCAAAGTGTTGACTGAAGTTGTTAAAACCATGAGCACTGCAGCATTTGATTATTATCAGAACCGCCTGAACAGCCATCCAGCAAATGGCAAACTGGCCGCATTTCTACGCACGAAGGGCAGGGAAAGTGACTTGCAAGACTGTTTGGAAAAATTGGCGAGAACGCGGGCACATCTGCTTGGCGAGTCAGCCCTGCCCATTCAAGGCGACCTGTATCAGAGTGCCAGCGAGTTCGTGGATGACCTTGAGCACATGGCGAGAGACGCATCAACTGCCCACAGCAAATCTCCTGAATTACCGACGGACATCCAATCGGAACTTGATCTACTACGACTGGATGCACAGGCCATTGGTTTTCATGGTGCTTCCACGGACATCCGTCAAAACAGTGCAATGAATGAAAAAACTGTGGGGGAACTGCTACGAAAGGCAAATGTGCACACGGATTATGAAAACTTGAGTGAAGAAGATCGGCAAGCCATTCTCACTTCAGTGCTGATAAATGACACACCCATTGAGAAGTCAGACCTGATATTCGAAAAATCCAGTGCGAACTCGGATCTTGAACGCGAAATTGACCTGATCAGCAATTACAAAACCATTCAAGACACCTATGGCCAAAAGGCCCTACCCAACTGCATTACAGCCAATACAGAAACGCTGAGTGACATGCTGGAAGTGATGGTTCTGCTGAAATTTGCAGGACTTGCCGATAGCAACACACTAAAAATGAATGTCATTCCCCTGATAGAAACCGTGAATGACCTGCACAATGCACCCAAAATATTGACAGGCATGCTTGAACACCCCTGGTACAACCGAATACTGACCAACAGCGCAAACCCCCAACAAGTCATGGTTGGTTACTCGGACAGCAACAAACTGGATGGGCCACTGGCCTCCAGTTGGGCGGTTTATGAAGGTACGGCGAAGATGCTGGACATTGCAAAGGCACACGGTTTGGATCTGATGATTTTTCACGGCCGAGGAGGAACGGAAGCAAGGGGGTCTGGCGACAGCTACAGCCAGGAAATACGCTCAGGCAACCCGGCAGCCCTGATGCAAGGGTTCCGCCAAACGGAGCAAGGTGAAGAGGTGCCCGCAAAATTCGGCACACCGGAAATCAGTACGGGAAACCTGGGCGACATGCTTGCATCGACGCTGGCAACCATGCATGAGAAACCGGATCCGATGCTCTCCAAACATGGACACTTGATGGACAAACTGGCCAATCAGGCCAGGGCACACTACAACGCGCTGTACAAACACCCTCAACTGCCGACCTTCTTTGAGCACAGCACGCCGATCGGATTTGTTGGTCATTCCAATGCAGGCAGCAGACCCGCATCAAGACCTTCAGCATCAGGCGAGGGGCTCAAGCTGGAAAAACTGCGGGCGATTCCGTGGGTTGGATCATGGTATCAGGCAGGAATGGCAACACCGGCTTTCTACGGCACGGGCACTGCCCTGCACGATCACGGCAATGTCACTGAGTTGATTAAGGTTTACAAAGAGTGGCCGTTTTTCAAATCGTTCATCGATCGAACGGCAGCAGCTTTGGACAAGACAGACATGACCATGGCTGAGCAATATGCCAAGTTGGCACCCGCCAACTCGCAAGCTGTATTTGACGCAATTCGCAAAGAACATGCACTGACTGACCAGATGATTCGTAGCATTCAAGGCGGTCTATCGGAAAATGACAATCTTTCCGATGTAAGCCAATCAATGTCGGTCAAACGTCCATTGCTGAAAGCCGCCCAATCCATGCAGGCCAGTTTGATGAAAGCGCACAGACAGGCGGGCCCGCACGTTCAAGAACGATTGATCAATCCAATCGTGCTAAGCATGCAGGCCATTTCAAGCGCAAACCGGTTTGGTTAAACGCCAGCATAGATGCCTGGACGCTTGTCGGCCCAAGGCTTCGCCTCTTCCAGTTGCGAAGCCAGATTCAACAGCACATCCTCTTCACCAAATCGACCGGTGAACATCATGCCAATCGGCAGATTCTGGGCATTCCAGTGCAAAGGCACACTCATGGAGGGCTGGCCAGTCACGTTGGCGGGCATGGTTTGCGAACAGTATTGGTACACCCGGTGACCAGCCTTTAGCACAAAGTCTTTTTGCTTGGCGATGAATCCAATCGGAAGGTGGCTAAGCGCCTTTAACTGAACAAGTTCGGAAGGTGTTGGACGCAGACCACCGACTTCAATGGGAGGCGTGCCAAGCGTGCTGGTCAACAAACAATCGTAGGGCTGGAAATAGGTCATCCATTGCCTAGAGAACATGTTCATGTAGCGAAATGCAGCCGCAACGTCACCACCGTGGAAACTTCGACCCAACTTCATCAAGGCCCAGGTTCTGGGTTCGAAATCAGACGATGTGCCTTTGCGCCCCAGAATCTTTTCACCTTCCATCAAGGTGGCAGACATTTCTGCACACACCAACACGGTGTAGGCGTAGATAAAGTCCTCCTTGTTCAGCGGCAGGCGAACCTCTTCGCATTTGTGACCGAGTTCTTCAAGCAGCTTGACGGTTTGCAGCACACCCTCGCGGCAATCACTGTGCAAGGAGTCCCCCAAAGCCGGATCTGTTGAATAGGCAATTTTCAGCTTTTTGGGCTTGCGCGCAATCGCACTGGCGTACGATTTATCGGGCGGCGCGATGCGAAGCACCTGCCCTGGGTAATCGCCCTGCAGACAGTCCAGCATCACCGCACTGTCTTGCACGGTGCGAGACACCACATGTTCAGCGATAAAGTTGAACCAACCGTCAGCCTGATCTGGCCCGGAAGGCACCCTGCCCCTGGTCGGCTTGATGCCAAACAGACCGCAACAAGCAGCGGGAATACGGATGGAGCCACCGCCGTCACTGGCGCTGGCCATTGGCACAATACCCGCTGCCACAGCTGCGGCAGCGCCACCGCTGGATCCACCCGGACTTCTCAAGGGGTCCCATGGGTTTCGGCTTGCCCCGGTGTAATCTGGTTCAGTGGAAGGTGTAATGCCAAATTCCGGCGTGTTTGTCTTTCCGAAAATGTTCAAACCGGCCTGTTTGAAGCGTTTCACGTATTCAGAGTCTTCACGGGGTACAAAGCCGCGGTAGAAGCGGCTTCCGTTGGTCATTTCAACGCCCGCAAAACTCGCGATCAGGTCTTTCAACAAAAAAGGCACTCCGGCAAACGGGCCTTCAAATGATTCTTTGGCACGCGCTCTTGCGAGTTCGTACATGGGTCTGATCACGGCGTTGATCCTGGAGTTGACTTTCTCAGTACGGGCAATGCCCTCCTCCAGCAACTCCTCGGCGGACACCTCACCCTTGGTGACCAACTCCCCCAAACCCAGGGCGTCGTACTTGTCGTACTCTCCAAAACCAGCCATGAACACTGTCTCCTTTCATTGTTCTTTGAGCTCTTAATCGTACCCGAAAACCGCGCCACAAAACGCACAGGTAACATCGCAGGTAACATTCATAGTAGAAAGAACTAACCCGGATTGGGAATAAACAATCCGGGGGGTTCGTGACATGATGATGGCCATCTCATGAATCTTTTTTTGCAGTACACATGAACCTCAACTCTCAACCCAGTCTGGTTTTCAGCGACTACCCACTGAAAAGCATGTTGTATTGCAACATGCTCGCCGAGATGGGCGTGAACCTGATCGAGACACTGGACTGGATTCCGGATCCCGACGATTTTAGAATGCCCCAGGTGCCCCTTGTCGTGGTCGACATGAACCTGCCTCGGGACGAAGAAAGCTCACATCTTGATGAGTTGAAAATCGTATTTCCGAATGCACAAATTGTATTTTTTGAAGAAGACCACAAGGGTGCATTTCTGCAGCACACGGATGGTCGGGATGTGGCCCGGATCGGAAAGCTGATGGACCTTGCAGAGGTGCGCCCTCTGTTACACAGCATGATTGAAGCCTGTCGCGCAAGCTTGTTGAGCAGCACCGGTTTGAACAAGAAAGCCGTCAACGAGTGATTGAACAATCATCAACGGGCAAGTTATTCGATAAAAAAAGGCCACCTTTCGGTGGCCTTTTTCGGATCAACAACCGACTTTAAGCAGCCAGTTGCGCCTTGTTGGCAATTTCCACAAACTCTGGAATCTGATCAAAGTTCATGTAGCGGTACACGTCGCCAGACACTGTGCCCAGCATTTTGACCTGCTCCATGTACTCTTCCACGGTCGGGATCTTGCCCATCAATGCACACACTGCCGCCAGTTCGGCTGAGCTGAGGTACACGCGGGTGTCGATGCCCAAACGGTTCGGGAAGTTGCGTGTAGAAGTGGACACGGCGGTGGAACCCTTGCGGATTTGCGCCTGGTTACCCATACACAGTGAACAGCCTGGCAATTCCATGCGCGCACCTGTGCGGCCCAAAATGCCGTAGTAGCCTTCCTCAGTGAGGATGTGCTGGTCCATCTTCGTGGGTGGCGCAATCCACAAACGCGTTGGAATGTCGCTCTTGCCCTCAAGCACCTTACCGGCCGCGCGGAAGTGGCCAATGTTGGTCATGCAGGAACCAATGAACACTTCGTCGATCTTGTCGCCAGCCACTTCAGACAGGAACTTCACGTCATCAGGGTCGTTCGGGCAAGCCAGGATAGGTTCCTTGATGTCTTTCAGGTCGATTTCAATGACCGCAGCGTATTCTGCGTCGGCATCGCCCTTCAACAGTTCAGGGTTGGCAATCCAGTCTTCCATCGCCTTGATGCGGCGGGTCAGCGTGCGTGCATCCTGATAACCCTGAGCAATCATCCACTTCATCAAAGTGATGTTGGAGCGCATGTACTCAATGATGGGCTCTTTGTCCAGATGCACGGTGCAACCTGCAGCGGAACGCTCTGCAGAGGCGTCTGACAATTCGAAAGCCTGCTCAACTTTCAGTTGTGGCAAACCTTCAATTTCCAGAATGCGACCAGAGAAAATGTTCTTCTTGCCTTTCTTTTCAACAGTCAGCAAACCGGCCTTGATGGCGTACAGGGGAATGGCGTTAACCAGGTCACGCAGGGTAACACCGGGCTGCATTTCGCCCTTGAAGCGCACCAGCACGGATTCGGGCATGTCCAGAGGCATCACGCCTGTGGCAGCAGCAAAAGCCACCAAACCAGAACCAGCCGGGAAGGAAATGCCAATCGGGAAACGGGTGTGTGAATCACCACCAGTGCCCACTGTGTCGGGCATCAACAGGCGGTTCAACCAGCTGTGAATGACGCCATCACCTGGACGCAAGGCCACGCCACCGCGGTTCTCGATGAAGTCGGGCAACTCGTGGTGCATTTTCACGTCCACGGGCTTGGGGTAAGCCGCAGTGTGGCAGAAGGACTGCATCACGAGGTCAGCCGAGAAGCCCAGACAGGCCAGATCTTTCAACTCGTCGCGTGTCATTGGGCCAGTGGTGTCCTGAGAACCCACAGTGGTCATCTTGGGTTCGCAGTATGTGCCGGGGCGAACACCTTCCACGCCGCAGGCCTTGCCCACCATTTTCTGCGCAAGGCTGTAACCCTTGCTGGAAGCAGCTTGTGAAGAAGGACGACGGAACACGGGGCTAGGGCCTTGACCCAAAGCGGCGCGCGCACGGTCAGTCAAACCACGACCAATAATCAAGGGGATACGGCCACCGGCGCGCACTTCATCAAACAGAACGTCGGTTTTGACGCTGAATTCAGCAATGACTGCACCATTTTTCAGGGCCTTGCCTTCGAAGGGGCGCAGTTCAATTTCGTCGCCCATTTCCATCTGGCTGACATCCAGCTCGATAGGCAGTGCACCGGCATCTTCCATGGTGTTGAAGAAAATAGGCGCAATCTTGTTGCCCAGGCAATAACCGCCGAAGCGTTTGTTGGGAATGAAAGGAATGTCATCGCCGGTGAACCACAACACGCTGTTGGTGGCTGACTTGCGTGATGAACCAGTACCCACCACGTCGCCTACGTAGGCGATGGGGTTGCCTTTGGCTTTCAGGGCTTCCACTTGCTTGATGGGGCCAACCTTGCCGGGTTCGTCGGCTTCAATGCCGGGGCGTGGGTTTTTCAACATGGCCAACGCGTGCAATGGAATGTCGGGGCGGCTCCAGGCGTCAGGTGCCGGCGACAAGTCGTCGGTGTTGGTTTCACCACTGACCTTGAAAACGGTCAGCTTGATGCTGGCAGGCACTTCAGGACGGCTGGTAAACCACTCGGCGTCGGCCCAGCTTTGCATCACTTTCTTGGCGGTTGCACTGCCCTTGTCGGCCAATTCCTTAACGTCGTGGAAGTAATCGAACATCAACAGGGTTTTCGACAGGGCTTCAGCGGCAATTTCACCCACTTCGGCGTCGTTCAGCGCGTCAATCAATGGCTTGATGTTGAAACCGCCGAGCATGGTGCCCAACAGGAAAGTGGCCTTTTTGCGGTCGATCAGCTTGCAGCTGTCAGATCCATTGACCAGTGCTGCCAAAAAGGCGGACTTGACCTTGGCCGCATCGTCTACGCCGGCAGGAACGCGATTGGTGATCAAATCAAGCAGAAACTCTTCCTCGCCTGCGGGCGGGTTTTTAATGAGTTGCACCAGATCAGCAGTTTGCTGTGCGGACAAAGGCAATGGGGGGATGCCCAACGCTGCGCGTTCGGCAACGTGTTGGCGATAAGACTCAAGCATGAGTAAGCTCCCTAGATTGGGTGAAGTAAATGAAAACCTGTCGATTTTGGGGCAATTCCGCCCGGCTTACAAGCGCGTAAAATGGCAGCGAGCAAGGTGCCCCACAAGTCTTATATATGATATAGGACAAAGGCCCTTTAAAGTAGGCGATCCGGTCTATTCTGAGCCGAATTGTTGAACCGATTTCCGGTATCTGGCTGGCGTCACACCCACCGTTCGTTTGAATGCGTGAGTAAAGGCAGCCTGATCGTTGTACGCCAAAAAACTGGCCAGATCGATCAGGGTCATTTCGCCCTGCTTCAGCATGTTTTTGGCCATCCCGATACGCACACGCTCCAACTCCAGCCTGAAATGGCTCCCCAACTCACCCAACCTGCGTTGCAAAGTGCGTGTCGACAGGTTCAATCTGCTGGCCACATCCACGATGTTTGCACTGCCTGAGGCCAAAGTCTCCTGAATCGCCCGGTCCAGTTGCGGCCATGGCGAGGCGGCCTCGCTGACTTTCCGCAGCAGCAGTTCGGCTTGCTGGTCCAGAATCTGTCGCATCACGGCATCAGGCGCGCGCAACGGCCAGCTCAAGGCCTCAGCAGGAAATACCACCTCGGTCCACTTGGCTTCAAAATAAACGGGACAGTGAAAAAACCGGGTGTAGGGTTCAATGGAGGCCACCATGGGATTGATGAACTGAACACGCAAGGGGTTCAAAGGCTTGTCCGTCAAGGTTCGGCTGAACGCCACCAAAACGCCAATGGCTGTTGTGTCCACCAAATGGCCGGGCCTGCCGTGTTCGTCACCCCATCTCAAAATGACGGTGTCCTTGTCCAGTACAACGCTCAACTGATTAACCGCGTAAATCAAGTGCTCGAACTGCTGCAATCGTGCAAACGCCTCGCCCAGCGTGCCACAGCAAGAGGCGATGTAGCCCAAAAGCCCTGTGTTTGAGGGTTTCACCATGGAAGCAAGCTGAAGTGGCAAATCAGGCTGCCCAAGTGCCTGATCCACCCAACCCAGCATACCTGCCCATTGGTCTACCGTGATTCGGTTCAATTCACCGGGCGATGGCCTCTCAAATGGCATCCGGCCGGTTAGCGCTGGATGAACAGCCTCCAGCCAGTCAAACAGAAGATTGACATAGCTTGCTGAAACATGACCTTGGCGCACGAGTTGATTCATTATTTGACAATAATCGTTGTCAGAGTTGATGAAATTTGATTATTCTATGGCGATTAACCAATCATACTAAAACCCGGAGACCCGCCATGACCGCCACCTTTGCACAACGACTTTTCAGCCAGACCCGCCGTAAAAATCCGTTCTGTCTGCCAGAAGGCGAAATTCAAGGTCTGGCTGGCTGGCTGATTGCGCTGGAAAGATCTGCCTGTGGATTGAGCAGACATGAGACGCGGATCGAGGGGTTCACCATACCCTATCTGAAAGGCGGACAAGGCGAGCCTTTGGTGCTGGTGCATGGCTTCGGAGGATCCAAAGACAACTTCAATCGCTTTGCCGCCAAACTCACCCAACATTTCACGGTGTACGCCATTGATGTACCCGGTTTTGGTGGCAGTACCCGCAACCTGCAGGCGGAGTACGACATTCCGACGCAAACCCGCCGTTTGCATCAAATCATTCAAAGCCTTGGATTGAGCAAGCCGCACCTGGCCGGCAATTCCATGGGTGGCTGGATTTCAGGCCTGTATGCAGCCACCTACCCCGATGAAACAGGTTCCGTGTTGTTTTTGGCCCCCGCAGGGATGAAGGCCTCCTGGAAATCCGAGGCGCTACGCCTTTACACAGAGACCGGAGAAATTTTGCTAACCCCCTCAAACCTGGCGGAGTATGAACGATTCATCGACCTCGTGATGTACAAACGACCCGCTTTTGCACCCAAGGTGGTCATCAAAGCCATGGCGGCGCGGGCGGCGAAAGACCTCGAACTGAACCAGCGAATCTACAAAACGTTCAAATCGGGTGAATCGGATCTGGCCAGCCAATTGCAGGCCTCAGGCTTCAAGGGGCCGGCCATGATTGTATGGGGTGAAAACGATCGGGTGCTTGATGTGGCAGGCGCTGACGAACTGAAGCAGGCTCTGCCAGAGGCCGAGTTGATGCGTCTGAAAAAGACTGGGCATGCACCCATGATGGAGAAGCCGGCAGAAGTGGCCCAAGCGTATGTGGCCTGGCGAAAAGTCTTGCGCTAAGAATGGCGCGAATTCACAAAAAATTGTCTTGTAAAGACAAGATTGTGATTCGAAAACTGATCAAACTGTTTCCATACACTCACAATGGAGACACACCGAATGGAACATTTGATTGAGCAGGCCCTGCCATGGCTACACATGGCTTTCGGTCCTGACCCAGACTGGAAGCAGGCTTTTCTGACCCTGTTAACGCCTCTTTTTCTCGGTGCAACGGGCGTTGAATACCTTTACCTCAAGCGCCATGGCAAATCGTTTTTCTTTCGCAAAAACGAGGTGATCACCAACATGTTGCTCGGCGGCAGCTATCAGGCCATGGAAATGGTGTGGTTTGCCCTGTTTGTGAATGCATTCATGCACTGGATGTATGGATTCAGATTTCAAACCATCACAGTGACCCCCTTGAATTTTTTGGGGCTGTTTTTGGGTCTTGAGTTTTGTTATTACTGGTTCCACCGTGCCAGCCACCGTATTCGCTGGTTTTGGTGCGCACACGTTGTGCATCACAGCGGTGAGAACATGACCACAACCACAGCCATGCGGCAAAGCCTGTTTTACGCGGTCAATCTGCATCAGGTGTTTTGGGCCCCCATGCTGTTGATCGGGTTCCCGGTGTGGGCTGTACTGCTGGCGTATGGCATCAACCTTGGCTACCAATATTTCGTTCATACCCAGGCCGTAACACGTTTTTCACCCTGGATTGAATACCTGTTCAACACGCCGAGCCATCACCGTGTACACCATGGCCGCAACCCGCAGTACATCGACAAGAACTACGGTGGCGTGCTCATCATTTGGGACAGACTGTTCGGCACCTTCGAGCCTGAAGTTGAACCCGTTGAGTACGGCATTGTGCGTCAACCCAAAACCGACAACATCTGGACCTTGAACACCCACGAGTGGAAAGACATGTTCAGCGACGTATTGAAACCCGGCACTTCGTGGCTCCGTCTAAAGCACATTTGGGCCCCACCCGAATGGATTCGACCCGGCTTGCAAGAACAATCCAACCTGCGGGACAAGCCAGTGGCCTGAAAAATAAGTTGATTGAAAAAACACCTATCGCGCTAAAGAATGTGTATGATGCCTGAAGGCATGCATTGTCCAACATGTGTCATATGCAAACCATAGACAGTCAAGTAAGCGCTCTTGATGCATTGGTTATGTCCAATCCAGAGGGGGCCTTACTTGGAGAAACCAGTCAACGTGTACGTCAGGGGTCTAAAAAGACTTCATGAGCAGGTAATCGCACTTGTCTTCCTGATTCTGGCGGTTAACCTGATCGGTTTTTGGGTGGGTGCTTCCAACAAAACACCCAACTCACTGCATCTGCCCTTCAGTCATCCTTTTCCCATAGTGTTGTTTGGTCTGATGGCCATCAGCCTGTGGGCCAAGAAAAATCCAAAACTGACAACAATCAGACTGTGGCTCGGGCCGTTGGTCTTTCTGACCTATGTGTTGGAAATGCAGTTGCTGCACGCCGCTGGCAATACAGACAAAACCCTGGTTTTCACCTTGACCGCAACAGCAGCCTTGGCCCTTGTGCTGTACGCCGGTAAACATTTGCCCGCCCAAATAGAACACGGTTTGTTCATGTTGTGCATGACGCTGTCCATGTTTGCACTGATGTACTGGCCATTTTCCCAAGAGCACAGCATCTCATTTTCTGACCCTCTGACCTATCAGTTATTGGCCTGGGTCGGCGTCACTCAGGGCCGCGTGTTTCAGCGGTTTCTCGTCGACATTGATGAAAGTTATTCCAAACGGGTCGGACTTTGGTTCCTGATGACCAGTCCCTTCGTTCTCTTGGCCTTCAGTTTGCTGATGCAGCTTGTTGTGTCGAATAACCTGTTCGATCGTCCACATCTGGTGGTGGCCGTCTTCAGTGCCCTCCTTTCATCGCTGGTGATGTTCGCTGTTTTTCGCTACACCAATGTGCTCGCTTATTGGGAAAAGGTTCATCGCCAGGGCTTGCACTCAACCCAAACCGAATTGCGAAAGGTCATTGAAGAACTTGATTTTGAGCGCGTGCAAATTACTGCCCTCAATGAAAAACTGAACAAGGAATTGCACATCAAATCAACCAGTCTGCAAGACGCAGTTGAGACCTTGATGGCGCAGCAAATGAACGCCAAGGCTGCCTACGAGTCCAAATCGCGTTTTTTGGGCACAGTCAGCCACGAAATTCGCGGCCCCTTGAGCGCAATCGTGAATTTGGCTGGCTTGATTAAAGCAGCGCCAGCGGATGAGACGCCGAAGCTGGCTGGAAAGCTTGAGCTTGCAACCCGACATCTGGATGCCCTTCTGACTGACATCCTCGAGATGAACAAGTTGACTCTTGGAAAAACAGTGCTGAAGCAAGAGCCCATGAACCTGGAATCCGTCATCGGCAGAATGATCGAATGGGTGGGCCCCGTCGCCAAAGACAAGGGGCTTTACTTGCGCATGGCAAAAAAGAGCGCCCCACCCTGCCACGTTCTCGGTGACGAGCTGCGTCTGAGGCAGATTGTGTTGAACCTGGTCAACAATGCGGTCAAGTTCACGCGCTTTGGCGGTGTCGAGATTTCTTTAAACTTCCAGCCCGTCAATGAGCTGGAAACCGATGTCGAAATCAAGGTGGATGACACAGGCCCCGGCATTGCCCAAGATCGCTTGAACGCCATTTTTGCCCCTTTTGTTCAGGAGCACGAAGGCATCGCCAAAGAGTTTGGTGGATTCGGTCTGGGTCTTGCAATCGTCAGGGAGCTGCTTGGCCTGATGGGTGGCACTCTCGTCGTAGACACCACCAAAGGCTTCGGAACAACTTTTCTGGTTCGACTACGCCTGCCTTTGGTCAAACCGCTGACCAGCATGCCAACGCCGCAGCCTGAGATCACGGCAATGCCTGATCAGTTGCCTTCCGGAACGTTCAAAGGGCTCAAAGTGCTGGTAGTGGATGACACTGCATTGAATCGGGATGTCACAAGGTGGGTGCTTGAATCTTTGGGCTGTGAAGTGGCTGAAGCGGACAGTGGAAACGCTGCCATTGAGCTGCTTTGCAACCACGTGGTGCATGTGGTGCTGATGGACCTGAATATGCCCGGTGAAAACGGCATTGACACCACAGTACGCATTCGCAGAAACCCAAAGACAGCCCACGTACCCATCGTGGGCCTGAGTGGTTCAGACAATGAGACGGACGCCACGGAGTGCATGCGGGTGGGCATGCAGGATTACCTCATCAAACCGCTCGACCCCACCGAATTGAAAGAAAGTCTTGCCCAAATTGGCGTATGGCCTGCACGAAATTCAATCAAGATTCATGCCGATTGCCGGCAGTACGATGAAGAAAGCACGGATACCCGGTCAGGGGGGGCCACATTCACGTCATGGTAGTTCGCTGAAAGGTTATTTAACATTCACTTCGTGTAGTAAGGAGTGAATCATGCAAATACTGTTGGTGGAAGACGATGACCACGTCAGGTGGGTCATTGAGGAAATGCTCGCAAAAATGGGGCATCAGTTTGCTTCACTCAACAGCGCAAACAGCGCACTTGAGCACATCAAAAGCGCTGCAAAAAATTTCTACGACTGTCTCATCCTTGACCGGAACATGCCCGGCATCACGGGCATTGATCTGTTGAGGATTTTACGCAAAACCCCCGACCACGCCCATTTACCGGTCATTATGCTCACGGGCAACAACACGTCGGAAGCCGTGGCGGAAGGTCTGGCCAGCGGGGCACAACTCTATTTGGCCAAGCCCGCCTCTTACGACATCTTAAAAGCTGCCCTGAATTCAATTCGCGAGCAAAGTGTTCAACGCGAGGAGTTGCGAAATACACTAAACACCACACGCCTGGGTCTGCAAATGGCTGAAAGCCTTCGCTTTCAGTTCAAAACACCTTCCCAGGCCAATCAACTGGCAGCCTTGTTGGCCAATTTGGCCGACGACGCCGATGAAGCGGTGATCGGACTCTCAGAATTGCTGATGAATGCAGTTGAGCACGGCAATCTGGAAATTGGATACAACGAGAAGTCACGTCTGCTGGAACAGGAGTGTCTGCAGACCGAAATCATCCGACGATTGTCTGACCCCGTGCTAGGGGCCAGAGTGGCGCACGTGCATGTCGACAAAATTCAGGGCCGATTTCGCTTGACCATCGAAGACCAGGGACACGGCTTTGACTGGAAGCCTTACCTTGAATTTTCACAGGAACGCGCATTTGATTTGCATGGCCGAGGTATTGCAATGGCCAATCACAGCGGCTTGAAAGACTTGAAGTACCTGGGCCGAGGCAACTTGGTCGAGGTTTGGTTGGACTGCCCCCTGAATTCGGCCCTTGCACCCAACACGGAGCTGAGTCACTCAACCCAATGTGGCCTGGAGACAAGCCATGCCTGAGGTCACGCAAAACAACAGCCACACGGAGGGGCGAATCATCGGGCCTGGGGTGGACCTGCTTGCTGCAATCAACCGAATCACCAGTGGATTTTTGGCTACCCAGAATGTTCTGAAGCACTTCAGCGAAACCCTGAACATCATCCTTGAGGTGTCGCACAGCGAATACGGCTTTCTGTCGGAACTCATGCACGATGAGCAAGGGGTTCCTTTCATGCGGGCCTACGCCATTTCAGACATTTCCTGGGACGACAAATCCAGAGCCATGTATGCCGTGTTTGAGCAAAAGAAACACATGGACTTTCGCACCTTGGACAACCTGTTCGGTCATGTGTTGAAAACAGGCGAAACCATCATCTCGAACGACCCGGCCAACGACAAACGCGCGGGTGGCTTTCCTCATGGCCACCGCAACATGGATTCCTATCTGGGAATGCCCTTGATTGCTGGGCAAGAGGTAGTTGGCATGATCGCCATTGCCAACCGCCCCGGTGGATACAGCCAGGCGCTTGTAGACTGGATGGAACCCGTGCGGACCAGCCTGAGCAGCATGATCCTGAGCATGCGCGCCCAACGAGAAAACGAGCTGGCGAAAAATGCCCTTCTTTTGGCCAAAAACGAGGCTGAAAAGGCAAACCGTGCAAAAAGTCTTTTTTTGGCCACCATGAGCCACGAAATTCGCACGCCCATGAACGGAATCATCGGCATGTGCGAACTGCTTGAAGAAACCCAGCTTACCGAGCGCCAGCGGCACTATGCACGCACAATTACCCGAAGCGCCAGTTCGCTGCTGGCCATCATCAACGACGTGCTCGATTTGTCCAAACTGGAGGCAGGCAGCACCACACTGTCGAACAAGGACTTTGACCTGGAAAGGCTGTGTCTGGATGTCAGCAGCATGTTGAGCCCGGCCAGCCGCCAAAAAGGCATTGAACTTGTTTTTCACTACGCTGGGGATCTGCCCACCCATTTCGTGGGCGATGAAGCGAAGATCCGGCAAATTCTGATCAACCTGATCAGCAACGCCATCAAGTTCACAGATCGCGGACATGTCATTGTTCAAATTGAGCGCGGTCAGGCGCATGACGTCAAAATTTCCGTCAGCGATTCAGGCATCGGCATACCAGAAGAAAAGCTGACTGAGTTGTTTCAGATGTTTTACCAGGTTGACCAGGAAGCCGACCGAAAATACGAGGGCACAGGTCTGGGACTCGCCATCAGCAAACGGTTGGCGCACCTCATGGGCGGTGACATTCATGCCCAAAGCGTCAAGGGCCAGGGCTCTACTTTTACACTGGAGCTGGAGTTGTGCCCCAGCCAAGCCAATGGGGGCCAAACCTCTGAGGAATCTCCGCACTTTGAGAAGTCACGGGTGCTGCTTGTTCACGGTCATGCCGCCTCTCGTGAATTGCTGGAGGCCCAATTAACAGCCTGGGGGGCTGAAGTGCACGCCGTCGAAAACGCGGCAGAAGCACTGCTGAAAATCGAATATGGCATTCACAACCATTCAGCCTACTGCATGGCCATCGTGGATGCGGACATGCCCCGTTTCAGCGGCCAGTGGTTGGCTCGAGAATTGAATGCCGTGCTTGGAGATGCAGCACCCCTGATGCTCTTGCTGGAAACAGAGATTTCATCCGACCCAACAGACGCGTCCCCCATTGTGAAGCGAATGCCCAAACTGAGCGGTACGACCAAGCTCAAACAGACACTCACAGAGCTTCTGGCGCTGGTCAGACAAGGGCTTGGACATCAACAGGTGCACCGGTTCCTGCAAACGGATTCCAACCACAGCAACAAACCAGTGATCCAATCGGACATCGCAACCACGTTCAGTGGTCAAGTTTTACTGGTGGAAGACAATCCGGTTAATCAGGAAGTGGCGATGATTGCCCTTGAACAGCTGGGTTGCAAGGTGGACGTTGCCTTTGATGGGCGGCAGGCGGTTCAAAAATTCAAATCTGGTCAATACGATCTGCTGTTCATGGATTGCCAAATGCCCAACATGGACGGTCTTGCTGCCACACGCGAAATTCGCAATCATGAACTCAGGCACGGCAAGCGCCCCACCCCGATCGTGGCCATGACCGCCAACGCGCTTCCCACTGACCGAGACAAATGTCTTGAAGCGGGCATGAGTGATTATGTCTCCAAGCCCGTTCGACGACAGGATGTCATCAACATACTGAGCATGCACCTCAGGCCTGCAGAACATGTGCCAGTCCATCAGCCCAATCTTGCAGCATTGGAAAACCTGGTCGGAAAAGATTCGAAACTGGTGTCAAGGATCATTGCGCGCTACAAAGTGGCACTGGAGCAAGACCTGAAACACTTGAGGGATGCCGTTGAAGCAGCACAGAATCCAGATCGGGAAAATCTGATTCAAATGCTTCACCGAATGAAAGGCGGCGCTGCCGTATCCGGTTTTGAGCAGTTTGCGGCCAGACTTTCCGATCTGGAAAAGCAGTGCCGGCAGCAATCGTGGGAGACCCTTTTAGACCCATTGAACGCCCTGCTTGCGGATGGACAACGGATACTGGACGCCAACTAATAACACCCCTCCCCCTGCAACAGAGGCCCGCAAGGTCTACAATGGAATGAATCGAACAAGGATTCATTCATGCGCAGAAAGCCTTTAAACACCACATCCAGATCCAAACTGACCAAATACGCCAAACCGCTGGCCAATCTGGCTGTCTTGCTGGCCGAATCGGGAAGTCGGCTTGAACGAAGGTACTGGAAAAAGCGCCTTTTTGCGATGTTGGCTCCCATTCTGGAGGGGCGAAGTGACACCACGCTGAACCAGACGCTGGAATACCTGTACGGCACGCATTACAAAGCCTATGACGAACTGGCTTTCGCCATTGAAAACACCGTGGAATCACCCAGCCTGGGCGAATCAGAGGACTTGCTGCTGCTTGCTGTCCCCATTCTGGCCTGGTCAACCTACAACATTCCTTCAGGCAAAATTGAAGAGTCATTGGTCGCTGAATTCACACAGCTGATCAAAAGCCATGTGCTGTCCGAACATTCACACCTGGTTTTGACCAACATGCTGTTCAGCCCCGATCAGTTGCCTGAGAGCTATACAGCAGCGGCAGAACTGGCCCGCCAACTCGGCCAGGCCGCACTGGATCGCGTGCTTGTTCGCATCGACACCGAGAATTTGCCTGAAACCCAAAGTTTTCTATCGGATGTGCGGTATCTCATCGGTGTCATCGCCGTGCCCACGGGTCAACCTGCCTTCAAATGGCAGGAGGAACAAAGCAACGGAAGCTTGCTGAGCAAAGAAGACGTTCTGGACAAATGGCGAACCATGGGCAGCCAAGCCTTGCAAAAGCTGATGCCAGGCTGTTTGCTCGAACTGTTGTTACCCAATGGCTTGTACAACGCCTGCCGGGAAGCCGAAAAAGAAGCCCGCGCCTATTCCGTTCGTGCCTCTGCCGCATTTCTCGAGAGCGCGTTGGATGTGCCGGTCAAAGACATACACGCCAGCGTAGGCGCCTTTGTTGAACGCGGCGAAATTGAAGAATACCGAATCGGATTTTCCATTGAAGACAGCCCCGAGATCGTTCACGGTGTGGTTTGGCCCCTGATTGGGGAAGAATATGGCAATGAACCTGACCCCGTGTATGAAAAAGACATCCAGAGTGAGCCCGACAACCCGGTGATTCGTTCAAAGATTGAAGCGCTGTTGAAAGACGTCGGCATTCGCCACATTGCCGTGCTGGAAGAACGCTTCCCGCTGGAGTACTGCGAAGACTGCGGGTCACCGCTGTACCCCAACCCGGAAGGCGAACTGATGCATGCGGAATTGCCCGAGGACTCTGAACTGCCAGGAGCCCACCTGCACTGATTTAACCATGACAACAAGGAGGGAATTTATCCATGTCCAAGTTGAGCACAGATTGCCTGGATACCTTTGAAACCCAAACCGGGCTAAAAGGTCGATTTTACAGCCTGCCCAAGCTTCAGGCGCTTGGTTTTGAGGGCTTGTCCAAACTGCCCGTCTCTATACGCATAGTCCTTGAGTCCGTTCTCAGAAACTGCGACGGTCAAAGAGTCACTGAAGCACACATTCAACAACTGGCCAATTGGCAGCCCAAGGCGCACCGCGACGCCGAAATTCCGTTCACCGTCGCCAGGGTGGTGCTGCAGGACTTCACGGGCGTCCCGCTGCTTGCGGACCTGGCTGCCATGCGCAGCGTGGCAGACAAATTGGGCAAGAATCCCAAAAAGATCGAGCCCTTGGTGCCCGTCGATCTGGTGGTTGATCACTCCGTCATGGTTGATCACTACGGCACTGCCGACGCGCTGAAGCAGAACATGGAACTGGAATTTGAGCGAAACCGAGAACGCTACCAGTTCATGAAATGGGGGATGCAGGCCTTCGACACCTTTAAAGTGGTGCCCCCCGGCATCGGAATTGTTCATCAGGTCAACCTTGAATACCTGTTTCGGGGCGTCCGGTGCGCGGCACCCGCCAACGCCATCACCGAACACACGGTTTTTTACCCTGACACACTGGTGGGAACGGACAGTCACACCACCATGATCAACGGTGTGGGTGTTGTGGGCTGGGGCGTGGGCGGCATTGAGGCCGAAGCGGCCATGCTGGGTCAGCCCGTGTATTTCCTGACTCCTGATGTCGTCGGTGTTGAACTCACCGGGGCACTTCGTGAGGGCGTCACTGCCACCGACCTGGTGTTGACCATCACCGAGTTGCTTCGCAAACACAAGGTGGTTGGCAAATTTGTTGAATTCCATGGTGTTGGCGCTGCCAGTCTGTCGGTCACCGACCGTGCGACCCTCTCGAACATGGCTCCCGAATACGGAGCCACCATGGGCTTTTTCCCACCCGACGAGAAAACCGTCGAGTTCTTGCGCAAAACTGGTCGCACCGCAGACGAAGCAGACCGCTTCGAAGCCTACTTCAAGGCGCAGGGCCTGCTGGGCATTCCAGCAGAAGGCGCATTGAACTACTCCAGCGTTGTTCAACTGGATCTGGACACGGTCATGCCCTCGCTGGCGGGTCCCAAACGCCCGCAAGACCGTATTTTGCTGTCTGACATGAAACAGCGGTTTGACGAACTGTTCTCTGCACCCGTGGCTGACAACGGATTTGGCAAACCTGCCACACACTTGCACACCCGGCACAACACCGACATCTCGGGTGTGGACATTGGCCAAGGGGATGTCATGATCGCGGCGATCACCTCCTGCACCAACACCTCAAACCCAGGTGTGATGCTGGCCGCCGGTCTACTGGCAAAAAAAGCTGTTGAAAAGGGTCTAAAGGTGCATCCCAGGGTTAAAACTTCACTGGGCCCAGGGTCACGAGTGGTCAGCGATTACCTGTCAAAAACCGGTTTGCAACCCTACCTGGACAAGCTGGGATTCAATGTGGCGGCCTATGGCTGCACCACATGCATCGGCAATGCAGGTGACCTGAAACCCGAATTCAATGACACGCTGACCAAGCACGACATCATCGGTTGCGCCGTGCTGTCTGGCAATCGAAACTTTGAAGCCCGCATTCATCCAAATTTGCGGGCCAATTACTTGGCCTCCCCCCCTCTGGTGGTCGCATTTGCACTGGCTGGCACCGTACGCATCAACATGGCCAAAGATCCAATCGGCATAGGCAGCGATGGTCAGCCTGTCTATCTGGCTGATTTGTGGCCAAGCAATCAGGAGGTTCAGGCTCTGCTTCCATCTGCCCTTGACGCAGCCACATTCACGCGGCTTTACAGCAATTTCACGAGTGACCCCGATTTGTGGAGCCAGGTTCCCGCGCCGAATGGTCAGGTCTACAGCTGGCCTGAATCCACTTACATCGCTGAACCCCCTTTCTTCGAAGACTTTGAAATGCAGCCAGGTGGCACAGCACCCATTTCGGGTGCGAAAGCCTTGCTGATTCTGGGCGACAGCGTCACGACCGACCACATTTCGCCTGCAGGATCATTTAAACAGGACACACCAGCGGGCAAATACCTGGGCAGCAAGGGCGTGGGCAGCAAACAGTTCAACAGTTACGGATCACGGCGAGGCAATCACGACGTCATGATCCGTGGAACGTTCGCCAACGTCAGGGTCAAAAATCTCATGATCCCGGCCCGTGAGGACGGCAGTCGTGTCGAAGGGGGATTCACCCTCAAAGATGGCAAGCTGGTCAGTGTGTTCGACGCAGCCACGGCTTACATGGCGGAAGGAACCCCTACCCTGGTCATCGCAGGAGAAGAATACGGCACAGGATCATCCCGAGACTGGGCCGCAAAAGGGACCCAACTGCTTGGAGTTCGGGCCGTATTGGCCCGCAGTTTCGAACGTATCCACCGCAGCAACCTGGTGGGTATGGGCGTGATTCCACTTCAGTTCATGGGTGAAGACAGCGCGGAAAGCCTGAATCTGGACGGCACAGAAACCTATGATCTGCTGGGTCTGGAGGACAACACCAAACCGCAGGCGGAATTGACTCTGCGTATTCAACGCGCCGACGAGCACACCCAAGAGATCAAGGTGCTGAGCCGAATCGATACACCGATTGAGGTTGAGTACTTCAGACACAAGGGCATACTGCCCTACGTGCTTCGGGAATTGTTGGCAGCTGCCTGAATCAGACTTGACCGGAACCGCCGTTGTGGCCACCGTGCCCACCGGTTCCGGAATCACCTGCAAACTCGTTGCCCCCGACACTGGCACTGGTGCTGATAGACGAGCTTCCGTGTGACGAGAACAGGTCATGAACCTGCTCAACATGATGTTTGTCAGAGAAATCAAGCGTCAGCGGGAAAGCCTCGGGCGATGTAAACAGCGCATCCAACGTGGTGTGCACGCCCGCCACCCCGTGATCATGGTGAGAGAACGTGTCAAAAATGCTGTAAGTGTCAGCCTGAACCGAGGTCAGCAATGCCCCGTTGGGCAAACTCGACAAAGCGCCAGACACATCGTGAAGATTCAACGACAAATCTGGAAACAGGCTTTGTGTGGTGTGATTCAACTGCAACAGCTGGCTTTGCAAGTCGCTGATCAACTGCCCCATTTCATGCAGGTTCAGTTGGCCTTCAAGCCCTTGGTGAATCTTGGGCAGCTGATCTGCCAGACTTTGCCCCAAATTCAAGAGGTGAGCGTTTTCATGAGATTGCGCCATAACTGCTCCGTGTAGGTCGTGAACCACCCAGGATGTGTCTGGCAACACAGGCTCAGCCATTGGCTGGGTCAATGACACATCTGATACACAATGTTCGATCGCACATTGTACACCACCCACTGAAATGACCTGATGACCAGGCAATTCGCCTGCAAAAGAGGCGGAATGAACTTGGACGCCTTCCAGCAAATGAAATGAGGAACTTTGAACCCGATCAATCAACACGCCCGGCCCCTGGTCGGACTGGCTGTTGTTCAGTGCATCGAGGATGATTGATCTCATGGTTCTGTACGTGGTTTGTGTTCCATAACCATTATACAAACCAGACCAGTCAATCGGATTCAGGTCAAAACAATAAGCTGAACCGTTTTAGGCGTGCTTATTCGGGTCTAAAGCGCCCAACAAATGGTTCACGGCAGAATCACCACCCGTAGCTGAACTTGAAATGCTGCTGCTCAGCGTGTTCAAACTCAAAGTGCTGTCGCTTCCAGAGGTGGTTGGCGCAGACAATGTTCCCAAAATGCCACCCACCTGATTGAGCGTACCACCCAGAAGGTCACCTGTTCCGCCGGTTGTACCGCCAGTGACGGGTGCTGTAATGGCGGTAATGGGGTCGGTAATCGTGTGCAAAATGGGGGATGTCACCTGACTGATCGGCTCCGTCACGGTGGAGATGGTATTTAACACAGGTTGAGTTGCACCCGTAACGATGTTGGTCACGGGGTCAACAACGCCGGTCACCGTGTGCAAAACGGGGTCAAGTACGGTGTGAGTCACCGGGTCGAGTATGCCCGTCACCGTGTTCAGCACGGGGTCAGTGACAGTCGTTACTGTGTTCACCACCGGTGAAATGACTGAGGTCACGGTGTCGGTCACGGGCGAAATCACCGAGTGCACCGCACTGGTCACACCATCCAGACCTGGCAAGGAATGAACCAGGTCTGTGACTGAATTCAGGCCTGATGTCAGATTGTCCAATCCCGAAGACACAGCGCCCGTATCCAGATGCAAAGTGTCCAACGTGCCCTGCAGCAAACCGCTGTCATGGGCAATGCTGGAGGTCAGATCTGCTGGCGCAAGGTGCGCCACTTCGGGCACCATGGATTGCACCTCAGACCCCAAGCCGGGCATGACCGGGTTGAACACGGCGTGCAGGGAATCAATCTGACTGGTGAGGCTTTGTATCAAAGCGTTTACGTGTTCAAGACTGGGCACAGCTTGGGCAGGGGCGAGATTGTTCGCCGTGTCCAGGCCTGCCAGCAAATGCATGAATTCAGGCGAACCTGCTGTCGATGCGGCAGACGTTGAGTAAACATGCGTGGCGTTGCCGGCCTGGTGATCAAAAGGCAATGGGTGATCGCCGCCAGGCACGGCAAAAGCCTTGCCACCCAGATCCGCCAGGTTGGTTCCGTCACTGACTTTGTCTTGGCCGAACGCCGCAGGGGAGGCACTGGCCACCTGGGAAGTCAAAGCCATTGCTGAGGCGAGAAGTCCCGCGTTCGAAGCGGCACTGGCGAGATTCAAGGTGGACTGCAAATCGTTGTTTTGAAAACCGGAGTACAGGGAACCTGCGTCAGAATGACTGCCGGTGATGCTTCTCAGCAAAGCGCCGGAGGGGGCTGAATCCCAAGTGCGTTCAAGCAAAGGCTGCCCGGTCACGGTTGACTGAAGGATCTGCATGTTCAGGGAAGAAGGATCAGCAAAAGACTGCTCTGCGCGCATCAAGGCGCGATCTTCTTCAGTCAAATCGAACGGTGTATCGAAAGTGTTTGCCATGATTGAACCTGCCATCCTGAATCCCCCTTACAAGTTTCTCACCACGCAGGGGTGGCGATTCGTCCAATTAAGGGATAAAACTGGGCCTGTTCTTTATATTGGTCACTTTACTGACAAAAATCAAGGATTTACTTAGTAAAAATCCTTGTCAAGCTTGGTGTCTGTCTTTAGTGCGGGTCTGACACTGCGCTCGCTTTCACTGTTCAGTATGCGTTCGTTTTCGGCTTTGCGCGTCACGCTGAGACGTTGTGATGGCGTCAGTACAAAGCGGGACGCATTTTGAATGTCTGCCTGATCCACCGCGATGCCCAGCTGCCTTGCGATGTTGTCATCGGCCGGGCTTGAAGCAATGTCAGCCGTTGCACGAAGGTTGTCCTGCAATTTTGCGCGCTCAGGTACTTTGGCGAAAAACGGACTGATCCAATCCCCTTCTTGATGTGGGGTTGGCATCATCTGGCCCATGGCCCTCAGCAAACGAAAACCGGCCTCTCGCGCATCAAACACCGAGTTGATGTAAGCGATCAACACGTTGAAGTACTCAACCTCAGAGTCCAGCATGACAATCACAGTTTCGCGACCGAAATCACGCAGGCGCTTGCGGTTCTTGAACACCTGAAGGGCCTCTTTGTATGCACCACTCAAGGTGTTTGATCGCCCCACCCCGGCCATGTACTTGCCCCACTGAAACCGCACATTCTCCTGAACCCGTATCCGGGTGGATTCCAACTGGGCTCGACGCGTCTGGATGGTTGCCTGCGCCTGTCTGACCCGCGCAATCTGGTCACCCCCAGAGAATGCGCTGTAGGACAGACGCAAATTCACCGAGCTGTTTTGAGTTTTGCCCGTGTAAATATCGGGCTGCTGGTAGAACTGCTGAATACCGACCAAATCCACCGAAGGCCACAAACTGGCGTCTTCAGCGTCGTAGTCGTATCTCGCCTTGCTGATCTGGTACTCACCCAGCCGGACTTCAGGGCTGGCGAACAATGCCTTGTTGATCGCCTCTTCCATGGTCGGTGGCAACATGTCACGCGTCACATCGAGTTCAGGAACCGTCAAAGGATCCGGGTAAGCACCAAAATAGCGAGCGTAGGTTGCACGGGCCTCATCCAACTGCCCTTGGTAATTAACCAGTCGATCCTGAGTCACAGCCAGCCTGGCCTTTGCAAACTGCTCATCGGTAACTCCACCACCGCCCAAGTCCACGCGGCGGCGCTCCAGCGCGAGCAACTCGGCCACTGCAGACTCGGCCGCCTTGGAGGCCTCAACCAGCAAGGCGTTTCGTGACAGGTTGTTGCTGGCAATAAAAGACTCCGTCACCACATCCTGAACAGTTTTGTCGAAATCGCCATTGGCAATGACACCTTGTTGCTCCGCAGATTTGGCGCGAGCGGTCAACCTGCCGCCAGTGTAAATAGGCTGCAATACAGTAATGTCGGTCGATTGAACGTTGTTGACGGTGGTACTTGAACTGGCATTGGCGCCAATTGACACTTTCGGATAGAAGGCTGCCTGTGCCGCGTCTTTGACATAGGCCGTCGCGTTCACATTGATCTGGGAAGTCGTGATGTCAGGGTTGGTGCGCACCATTCTGGCAAAACGCAGTTTTGCAAGCTGCACATCAGACATTCCGGCCGTGGCAGAGCCCGACAAACCGTCAAGCCCCTGATTAACAGTGACGCTTTGATCCTGAGCAAACACAAAGGAAGGTGACGTCAACGCGCCACTTAACGCAACCGCAAGGGTTTTCTTACAGAACGCACGGCCAGTCACGCTGTCTCCAATTGCAGATAAATTCAGTTACACAACAATATACAAATAAACGCGGTAGCCCACTGGCCTTGGCAGCAATCAAGGCTCCCGGAATGCCTCTTTGCGCAATTTCAATACGGGTTTAATCAGATACCAGATAAATGGTTGAGACCCCACATGAATATCCACTTCCGCAGTCATACCAGTAGAAATGCGCTCCGGCTTGTCGGGTGTGCCAAAAAACGATTTGTCAGTGCTGACCACCAGGCGATAGAAAGGCCCAGTCTCGGCATTGCCTGGGTCGGTGTCGGCTGCAATCTGGGTCACGTGCCCAGGCAAGGTGCCGTAACGCAGAAAGTCGTACGCAGAAATCTTGATGTCTGCCTTTTGTCCATCGCTGACGTACCCCCGATCGGAAGGTGACAGTCGGGTCTCGATCACCAAAGCCTCGTCAGAGGGCACCACTTCCATGATGGGCTCACCTTGTCGAACGACGTTACCCACAGCTTGAAGCTTCAGGTTTTTGACCACGCCATCAATCGGCGAACGAATGACTGCCCGGTCACGCTGGTCGTTGGCCCGGTTGATTTCATCTTTCAAACTGGCCAATTGGCGCTCAACAGTGGTCAGTTCATCGGCCGCACGGCGTCTAAACTTGCCCATTTCCTCTTGCTTGTTGGCTCGGCGCTCGCCCACGGCTGCCTTGGCCGTTTGAACCGATTCGCGCATGGAATTGATTTCGGAAATCAAAGAATCGTAATCGCGCTTTTTGCCCAGATACTCCAACTGGGACACCAGCTTTTCCTTCACCAGCTCACGCGTGATGTCCAATTCACGAGCCACAGTGACGGCACGATTCTGCAAACCATCCAGCTTGGCCTGAAGTTCATTGACCCGGCTCTGGTTCCCGTCTTCCTGACTCTGGTTGACGGCAAGCACACCCTGTAATTCGGCCATGCGCGCGCTGTACGTCGCGGTTTCTGTTCTCAGCAACTCGGGGTAATCAGCAGCCAGTTCTGGGTCAAATTCAGGCTTTTTCCCCGATGCCTCAGCCAGCAACCGAGCGCGGCTTGCCTCCAGTGCAGCGCGTCGGCTTTTCAGTTCGGCCAGGTTGATACCCCCAGTTGCCAAATCCAGTTCGACCAACACTTGGCCCTCTTTGACGCTGTCACCTTCTTTCACGGGCAACTCTTTTACGATGCCGCCTTCCAAGTGCTGAATGGTTTTCACCTTGCTGGAGGGCACAACCTTGCCGGGCGCAGTAATCACCTGGTCAACACGGATGAACAAGGAAGCAAACAGAGCCAGTGCGATCAGGCCCAGCGCAAACTTGCTTTTGGTGTCAAACGTGCCACCTGCAGGTTTGTAGATACTCGAAATTTCGGTGGCTGGTGCCTTTGGCTTGTCCAGTTCTCGGGATTTCACTGTGTTTTTGTCTGACATTTCAATCAATCATCCGAAAAAGGGGTCAAGCCTGCGCTGCCTTGCCACCGGTCGACGCCGCCGCATCAACATCCGCGCCGTTTTGGTGGCCCACTGCGGGGGCAACGCCATGTTGAACTGCCTGCGCAGGCGCTGCCACAGCAGGTTTTGGCAGAGAAATGCCATACAAAAGCTTCAACATTTCTGGCGTTGAACCCAGATGCAAGCGAGATTCTTTGTCCAGATACACAATCTTGTCGCAAATGGACATCAGGCGCACAGAATGGGTCACCATGACAATGGTTTTGGTCGCCGCCAGACTCTTGAACACCGCCATCAAATGCGTTTCAGTCGCGAAATCCAGATCATTGGTGGGTTCATCCAGCAGCAAAACCGGCGCGTCTGACAAAAACGCCTGCGTAATTGCAATTCGTCGCCGCTGGCCGCCAGACATCCGGTTGCCACCCTCGCCCACTTGCGTCATGTAACCGTCAGGCAATTTGGCAATGAAGTCGTGCGCACCAGACCGTTTGGCCGCCAGCAGAATTTGCTCATCGGTCGCATCTGGGTTGGATCGGCGCAGGTTGTCCACGATGGTGCCTTCAAACAGCAACGAAGTTTGCGGCAAAAAGCCGACCCACTTGGAAAGTTCTTGACGTGAAAACTGGGACAAATCGTACTCATCCAGCAGCACACGGCCCTCGCTGGGCGTGTACAAGCCACGCAATATTTTCAGCAGCGTGGATTTACCTGCGCCGTTGTCACCAGCCACGCCATAGATTCCACGTGGGCCCAACTGCACAGACACGCTGTTCAACACGCTTTTCTGGGCACCCACGTGCTGATAGCTCACACTTTCGAGTCGCAATGCGCCTGAGGGCAAAGGCAGGTTCAGTCCGGTGTGCTGCTTTTCTTCTTCAGAGGCAAAAACGGCATCCAGGCGATCCGTCGCTTCCCGACTGTGCGCAATGCTTCTCCAGTGCCCGGAAAGCGAGGCCAGCGGGCCAATGGCCTTGCTGGCCAACATGTTCGAGGCAATCAATCCACCCACAGTCATCCACTGATGAATCACCGCAAACGCACCGACGGCAGTAATCAAAACGTTGACCGACAACATGATGGAAGTCGACAACTCGCGTTGGTCTTCCATTTCACCGTTTTTTTGAAAGGACTCATGCACCCATGAGTTGTAACTCTCTACCCATGCACGCTTGGCAGATTCATCCTGAACCAGTGATTTGATGGCCTCACGCCCGCGACAAACCTCCGCAAGCACCTCATCCCGACGACGTGCCAGCATGAATTCCTCGACACGTCGCTTGCGAAACTCGCCAGAGCTGTACCAAGACAGGGTGGCCAGGCAAGCCAGGCCGACAAGTACCACTGGCAGCAGAGGCAAAGCGATTGTGGCAATCAGTCCGATTGAAAGGATGGCAAATGGCAGATCCAGAATGGTCATGGCCACCGCACCGCTCCACACCACGCGGACGGTGTCCACGTCTTTAAACAAGGAGTACCAAGCCGCGGTTGACCGTGCCTCCAGATTGCGCAGCGGAATCGCCAGCAATTTATTCATCAAACGACCGGCAATGTCACCATCAATACGAACAGCAGCCACACGCAACACCCGGGCGCGGAACGAACGCAGAATCAGATCCGCAGACAGAATAATGGCCATACCGATCAACAGGGCGGTCAGGGTATTCAAGCCCGACCTGTAAATCACCCGATCATACACCTGCAAGGAAAAAATCGCGGGAAACAAACCCACCAGGTTCACAAACACAGAGATCAGCGCCGCCCGCTTGAGCATGGGGAACGCACCACGCACAACGCCTGACACTGTTTTGTCGGTAGAGACGGAATTGGGCGACTCTGTCTGATTGTCTGAAGATGGCTTGCCCGCAACTTGCTGTAAGCCGAAATTCCAGATCGCCTCCAGCCTTTCCTTGAACAAATATTTGACTGACATACGAATCCTTGACTCAGACAGCACCGGCCATCTTGGCCTGTTGAATTTTCAGGCGCTCCAGCAATACAACATAGGAAGCGAGTAAACGGGAGACCATGGGGCGCATGGCAGAAATTTGCTCAGGCGACAGCTTTTGCAAGGGATTGGGCAGTTGCTGTGGTGTGTCGAACTGCGTGTTGATTTCCGTGAAAACACGCTGAAACACAGCATTCAAAGCGGCATCCACCTCCGTCTCACTCATCGTGGGGTACGGCACTCCGCCTGCGGGCTGAAACGCGGACAAACGCTTTTGCCAATCCAGCACGGAAGCGGCCAGGGCTGGATCTGTTTTCAGCTGGGTTTCAAAAGCAGCTTTTTCAGCACCCCGGATGACCCCCAAGGCATAATCTGCAGCCAGCCAGTTTCTTTCTTCGTCTGTCATCTCTGTCTCCCCCTAGCTGTAATAGGTCGGTGTCTCAAAATCAGGGCGGTTCGGTTTGCTCATCGCTGCCTGCCTTTGTGCGTGGCTCTGGCCTTCCAATTCGTCGTACACAATTTTCAATTCGATCAATCCACGGCGGGCCCAGGTTTTCACGGTGCCCAGTGGCACATCCAGGTGCTCGGATATTTCACCGTGACTCATGCCATGGTTGTAGGCCAGAGTCAGAACCTGTCGATACTTTCCGTCCAGTCGGTCCATGCAGGCGTTCATTAACCGACCCGCATCCCCCTGATCCGATTTGGCCGCAGCCGACTCGGTCATAAACTCTTCCTGAACATTTTCAGAATCAGCAAACGATTCAATGGGAATGGTGTTAACGGTGTTGCCCTGCTGTGAAATCAAATCAAGGGCACGGTTTCGAACAATTTGATGGATCCAGGTCTCGGGCGCGGACAACGCTGAATTGAAAGTATGGGCATATCGCCACAAACGAATATAGGCGTCTTGCAGCACGTCTTGAGCAAGCCCGGGCTCACGGGCGATGCGAAGCGCAACCGCGAACATTTTTCGGGAAGTTAGCCGGTAAAGTTGCTCAAAAGCAGCCTTGTCGCGCTGTGCTACACGCTCGATCAAGCAGGCAAGCTCGGCTTTAAGGTCAATTGTCTCCAAGACAAACCCGTCCGTTTGTTAGATTTATTAGGGTAATTTACTGCCGCACAGGACACCCGAATCGCTCAATTAGGGCATCTTTTCCCTGCTTTACCACCCAAATAGACCAGGACTATTTGGAGGGGGACTCAAAAGATTAACCCAAATGAGTACCCCTTTCGAGCGATCATAACAAATGATAGTTGAAATCACTAGGTCTTGTAATCTTTTTACCTACAAATATACAAGCAACCCCCTAAAACACCCCATCCTTCCTAATCAAGTTTCTCTATTCCTACTGAATCCAAATCAAAAAGTCGTAGGTATTACATGAAACGCAAGGCACCGAAGAACGATTCTTACATGGGGCGATCATGAATCTAAGAACTGACTGGCCAAGCCAGCTACACATGGGTGGAACGATGAAAGACAACAATGGCATGAAACCCGATTCGGTCGTTAGATCAGAGACCCCCAGAATACCAAGCGCGCAAGCGCCACGGGCTGTCAGCCTTCAACCCATGTTTGTGACCAACCGCACCACCCTTCAAGAAATTGACAATCACCTTGCCACCGCCGAGACCCGAATCGTCGTAGTAACCATTGAAGCCTCCAACAACCATGGCATTGAAGTTGTCAACCACTTGGGCTCCCACTTCAGGGATGTCCGCATTGTGCTGGTCTGTGAGGGAAGCACAGAAACTATTTTGTCTCTTTCGTTCAGGCCCGGTGTTTGGGCCTGCGTGGGTAGACGGTCATCGGTCGAAACATTGCGAGAAGCCATTGATGCAGTGGCCACCGGTCAACGATATGTCGCTCCAGAGTTGACAACTGCAACCCAAGAACAGGCACGAAATACTCAATCTGCCGAAAGCCGAAGCACCATTCAGATTGAGTCCAGCGAAGAAACCTCATTGACTCGCCGGGAAAAGCAGGTTCTCAGCCTGATTGCACAAGGCAAACCCAGGCGCGAAATCGCTGAGCTGCTCAAGGTATCCCCTCGCACAATCGACGCCTACCGTGCCCGTCTGCTCCAAAAGCTGGATCTTCACTCCAGCGTTCAACTGGTCAAATACGCCATGTCTGCCGGCATGGCGAACTGATTTGGTTTCACCCAAACCAAGATTGACCCCGCTTCGGCGGGGTTTTTTTATGCCTGTGCGATAAAATACGGGCATTCATCACTCAAAATTCTGGACAACTCATGGCGACCAAGGCGCTGGTTCTCTTTTCTGGCGGTCAAGACAGCACAGCCTGTCTGGCCTGGGCATTGACCCGGTTCGATCATGTTGAAACCATCGGGTTTGATTACGGGCAAAGACACAGAATCGAGCTCGACTGTCGGCTGCAGGTCATTCGTGAAATGCGCCAACATTTTCCCGAGTGGGCCAGCAAACTGGGGGAAGATCGTGTCATTGATCTTTCCTGGTTGGGCCAGATCTCCGATTGCGCCCTCACTGACGAGCGGGCCATCGAACTGGCTGAAAATGGTTTCCCAAATACATTCGTACCAGGGCGGAATCTGGTGTTTTTCCTGATCGCGTCTGCAATTGCTTATCGGCGTGGCCTCACATCGCTGGTGGGTGGCATGTGCGAAACCGATTTTTCGGGTTACCCGGATTGCAGGGAAGACACGCTAAAGGCCCTGCAGGTTGCAACCAACCTGGGCATGGCCTCCTCATTCCGGTTCGAAACCCCCTTGATGTGGATCGACAAACAGGAAACCTTTGATTTAATTCAACAATTGGGCGGCCAAAAACTGCTCGACATCGCGATCGAATACACCCACACCTGCTACCGTGGCGACCGCAGCCAGCGCCATTCTTGGGGTTATGGATGCGGAGAATGCCCTGCTTGCGAACTGCGAAAAAGCGGGTGGGAAAAATATATTTCCGAAAAATAATCTTTTTTTGAGAAATCGTTTGACACGAAATTTTTTCTTGCTATAATTTCGTTCTCTCAACGACGGCAACGTTGTTGAAACGCGGGAATAGCTCAGTTGGTAGAGCGCAACCTTGCCAAGGTTGAGGTCGCGAGTTCGAGCCTCGTTTCCCGCTCCAAACACCAGGGGGAAGTGTTACACTTCCCCCTTCTCATGTTCAGAGTCCAATCGTCTGAACACACCTCAGGCGAGGTGGCAGAGTGGTTATGCAGCGGACTGCAACTCCGTGTACGCCGGTTCGATTCCGACCCTCGCCTCCATTGAATTCCTGTGGCCCGGGTGGTGGAATTGGTAGACACAGCGGACTTAAAATCCGCCGCTTACCTGAATAAGGGGCGTACCGGTTCGATTCCGGTTCCGGGCACCATCCAGCGCACACATTTCCTGCAATAACCCAAGCACCTTGAAGTACAATAGCAGGCTTTGGTTCACCACTAGAACAGCACCGTGACTCGTCGAATTTTAGTAACTTCTGCCCTGCCCTACGCCAATGGCGCCATTCACCTTGGCCATTTGGTCGAATACATTCAGACCGACATTTGGGTTCGTTTTCAGAAAATGCAGAAGCACACCGTGTATTACGTGTGCGCCGACGACACACACGGCACCCCGGTCATGCTTCGCGCGCAATCCGAGGGTATTACGCCCGAGGCACTGATTGAGCGCGTTAGCGGTGAACATCAACGTGACTTCGCAAGCTTCGGCGTGGGCTTCGACAATTATTACTCCACCAATTCGCCTGAAAACAAGGCCTACTGCGAACTCATTTACAAAAGATTGCGGGACAAAGGCCTGATCGAAATGCGACCGGTGGAGCAATTCTATGACCCGGTCAAAGAAATGTTCTTGCCAGACCGCTTCATCAAGGGCGAATGCCCAAAGTGCGGAGCCAAAGACCAATACGGCGACTCCTGCGAGGTCTGCGGTGCAACCTATCAACCCACCGAGCTGAAAAACGCCTATTCAACCGTCTCGGGGGCTGCGCCTGTCCGAAAAAGCTCAGATCACTATTTCTTCAAGTTGTCCGACCCACGTTGTGAATCGTTCCTGCGGAGCTGGACAACAACACCCGGTCGGCTACAACCCGAGGCCATGCGCAAAATGCAAGAATGGCTGGGTGAAGAAGGCAGCGGCAAACTGGCAGACTGGGATATATCCCGCGACGCCCCTTATTTCGGCTTTGAGATTCCGGACGCGCCCGGAAAATACTTTTACGTCTGGCTGGATGCACCGGTGGGCTATTTCGCCAGTTTCAGCCAACTTTGCGCCCGTCTGAATATCGACCCGGAAGAGTTTCTGAACAAAGACAGTGAATGTGAACTGATTCACTTCATCGGCAAAGACATTCTTTATTTTCACGCCCTTTTCTGGCCTGCCATGCTTGAGTTTGCCGACATGCGCACCCCAAGCAAGGTCAACGCGCATGGCTTTCTGACGGTCGATGGTGCAAAGATGTCCAAATCGCGCGGCACCTTCATCACCGCCGAAAGCTACATCGCGCAAGGGCTAAATCCCGAGTGGCTGCGCTACTACTTCGCCGCCAAGCTAAATGCCAGCACTGAAGACCTCGACCTCAGTTTTGCCGACTTCACGGCCCGCGTAAACAGCGACCTGGTGGGCAAGTACATCAACATTGCCAGCCGCAGCGCAGGTTTTTTGGTCAAGAAATTTGAGGGCAAGGTGCTTGATTCAGCCATGAATCACCCACTGCTGACCGATCTGCGCGGAAAAAGCCCAATCATCGCTGGTCATTTCAACGACCGTGAATTTGGCAAGGCCATTCGCGAAATCATGGCGTGTGCCGACCAAGTCAACGCCTATGTGGACCAGGAAAAGCCCTGGGAACTGGCCAAAAAGGAAGGGGCAGATTTGGCTTTGCAAACGGCCTGTTCAGTCTGTCTTGAAGCATTTCGCCTGCTGACTTTGTATCTGAAGCCTGTGCTGCCACAACTGGCCATCAATGCTGAACAAATCATGGGCATCGAGAGCCTGACCTGGTCTGACACTGACACACCATTGAGCAGTACCAAGCCGGTTCAGCCCTTTAAACATCTGATGCAGCGCGTGGATCAAAAGCAGATCAACGCGCTCATCGACGCCAACAAGCAGTCCCTAGGCAATGCACAGGCTCCTGCACAGGTCAGTGCCAAGGCATCATCAAGCCAGCCGACCGCCCAAGTGGACGCTCAAGACAGTGCTTACATTTCCATCGACGACTTTGCAAAGCTCGACCTGCGCATTGGCCTGGTGACGGCCTGCAACGCAGTGGAAGGCTCCAAGAAATTGCTGCAGCTCTCAGTGGATCTGGGTGAAGAAAGACCGAGAAACATATTCTCTGGTATTGCGGCGCATTACACACCTGACCAGTTACTGGGCCAAAAGGTGGTCGTGGTGGCCAATTTGGCCCCCAGAAAAATGAAATTCGGCCTATCCGAGGGCATGGTGCTTTGCGCTGCGTCTGACGACGACAGCGCATTGTCTGCGCTGACTGCCGGCGCCAATGCCCTGCCAGGCATGAAAATCAGCTAACAACCCATTGCGAACACTTCGAGGTAAACATGAAATACGAATCTGAAGCAACCCAGTTTTTGAATCAGCTCAAGACCGAACGCGAGTATCTGGAAGCGGAACAGCGAAAAGGTCGCTCACTGCTGTGGGACAAACAACTGGACCGCAATCTGCAAAAAGGCTATTCAGAGGCCAAAGTGCCCCAAAAGCCGTATGTGTATTCCACCAAGTAAAGTCGGCGATTGAACAGCAAACTCGACGAGTTGGCCGGTCAGTCAGATCGCGACTCCACCCCCGACACAGTAGATGGCCTCGCACTTGCCAGGCTCTACGGTGAGCCGCTGTTCAACGTTCCAACCGATCTGTACATTCCACCAGACGCCCTGGAGGTGTTTCTGGAGGCTTTCGAAGGCCCGCTTGACCTTTTGCTGTACTTGATCAGAAAGCAAAACTTCAACATTCTCGACATTCCGATGGCTGACCTGACACGTCAGTACCTTGAATACATCAACGAAATCCGGAATCGCAACCTTGAACTGGCGGCCGAGTACCTGCTCATGGCGGCCATGCTTATCGAGATTAAATCCCGAATGTTGCTGCCCGTCATCCCCAAAGATGATGGCAGCGAGCCCGAGGACCCCAGGGCGGAACTGGCGAGGCGCTTGATTGAGTACGAGCAGATGAAGCTGGCGGCCCAGGAACTGGACAAACTGCCTGTGATTGATCGTGACTTTTGGGTGAGCCACGCCCACCACGACCCAGAGACGGTGGCCAGACTGCCTGACGTACTGCCCCATGAATTGAAAGAAGCCTGGCAGGCCATTCTGCGGCGCGCCAGCTTGAACAAAACTCACACCATTTCCCGAGAGGAATTGTCCGTGCGAGAGCACATGACCTTCATTTTGCGACGCCTGCAAACCCAGAAGTTCGTGGAATTTTTTGATTTGTTTGACGTCCAGCGTGGCGTGCCCGTCGTCGTGGTTCATTTCATTGCCATGCTGGAATTGACGCGTGAAGGGTTGCTGCGCGTCACCCAGGCTGAGCCCTACGCCCCCATTTATGTGCGCCTGGGTTACGAGGCCACCGGGGAAAATGCAGCCTCTGGGGCCATTGCCGCTGCTTGAAAAGCATATGCAAAAAAAACCGCCCAATCAAGGGCGGTTTTTTTATTGCCTGGCGCTTGCATCTGATTTAACCGAAAAAGTCTTTGACCTTGTCCATCCAGCTTTTGGCGCGTGGCGAGTGCTTGTCGCCATCGGCCGTGCAAGACTGCTCAAACTCTTTCAGCAACTCCTTTTGTCGGTCTGACAAGCGAACGGGCGTTTCAACGACCACATGGCAAAACAGGTCACCGGGGTAGGACGAACGAACCCCTTTAATGCCCTTGCCCCGCAAGCGGAACGTTTTACCGGTCTGGGTGCCTTCTGGAATCTCGAAGGAAGCCTTGCCTCCCAGAGTTGGCACTTCAATGGTGCCGCCCAAAGCCGCCGTCGCGAAGGACACCGGCATTTCGCAGTGCAGGTCGTCGCCTTCACGCTGGAAGACGCTGTGCTCACGCAAATGAACTTCAACGTACAAATCACCCGCGGGCCCACCATTCACGCCAGGCTCGCCTTTGCCGCTCAAGCGAATGCGCATGCCATCGTCAATACCTGCCGGAATCTTGACTTCCAGTGTCTTGTTGGTTTTCTTGCGGCCCAAACCTTCACAGTTGTGGCACGGTTGGGCGATCATCTTGCCGGTACCATGGCACTTCGGACAGGTTTGCTGAACACTGAAAAATCCCTGGGTCATGCGCACAGCACCCGATCCACCGCAAGTGGAGCAGGTTTCAGGCTTGGTGCCTGGTTTGGCACCGCTGCCGGAACACACGGTGCAGTTGTCCCACACGGGCACACGAATTTGGGTCTCAAAACCCTTTGCCGCCTGCTCCAGCGTAATTTCCATGTTGTATTTCAGGTCTGACCCACGGTAAGCATTGCTTCGCCCACCGCCAGAACGGCCACCCCCGAAAATGTCACCAAAAATGTCGCCAAACGCGTCTGAAAAATCGGCAAATCCGCCTGCGCCCGCACCACCGCCACCACCCATGTTCGGATCAACACCGGCGTGTCCATAGCGGTCGTAAGCAGCACGCTTTTGCGCATCGCTCAGCATTTCGTAGGCTTCCTTGGCCTCCTTGAACTTGGCCTCAGCCGTGGAATCCCCTGGATTGCGGTCTGGGTGGTATTTCATTGCCAGTTTGCGATAAGCCTTTTTCAGCTCATCGTCTGTGGCATTTTTGGCCACACCCAGAATTTCATAGAAGTCTCTTTTCGCCATCTTTGTCTCAAGTAGCGCGGGACAAGTCCCGATTGCACAAAAAGGGCGAAACCACACACAGTGGTTTATCGCCCTTCAAGACGGCGGCCACAATACCTGCAGCCGCCATTTCAAGCTCAGTTGTCTTTGACTTCCTTGAAGTCAGCGTCAACCACATCGTCGCCATCGTCCTTCTTGCCAGCTGAGGATGCGCCTGCATTGTGCTGTGCGTCAGCACCTTGCTGGGCTCCTTCAGCAGCCTGCTTGGTCTGCATGTCGGCGTACATCTTCTCGCCCAGCTTTTGCGCGGCTTCAGCAAGGGCCTTTGACTTGTCGTCGATGACGGCCTTGTCGTCGCCTTTTGCAGCTTCTTCAAGTGCCTTGCAGGCTTCTTCGATCTTTTCCTTTTCGCCGGCATCCAGCTGATCGCCGTACTCACCCAGACTCTTGCGAGTGCTGTGCACCAAGGCATCGGCCTGGTTCTTGGCTTCCGCCAACTCGCGACGCTTGGCGTCGTCTGCAGCATTCACCTCGGCGTCTTTCACCATCTTCTGGATTTCATCCTCAGACAAGCCCGAGTTGGCCTTGATGGTGATCTTGTTTTCCTTGCCGGTGCCCTTGTCTTTGGCCGACACATGCAAAATGCCGTTGGCGTCAATGTCAAAGGTCACCTCAATCTGGGGCACACCGCGCGGTGCAGGTGGAATGCCTTCCAGGTTGAATTCACCCAGGCTCTTGTTGTCGCGCGCCATTTGACGTTCACCCTGGTACACCTTGATGGTCACGGCAGGCTGGTTGTCGTCGGCGGTTGAGAAGACCTGACTGAACTTGGTCGGAATGGTCGTGTTTTTCTCGATCATTTTGGTCATCACGCCGCCCATCGTCTCGATACCCAGCGACAGTGGAGACACATCCAGCAACAGCACGTCTTTGCGATCGCCACTCAGCACTGAACCCTGAATGGCCGCACCGGCGGCAACAGCTTCGTCCGGGTTCACGTCTTTGCGTGGCTCTTTGCCGAAGAAGTTCTTCACTGCATCCTGAACTTTGGGCATGCGAGTCATACCACCGACCAGGATGATGTCGTCGATGTCACCCACAGACACGCCCGCGTCTTTCATGGCCATCTTGCAAGGCTCGATGGTGCGTGAAATCAGGTCTTCAACCAGTGCTTCCAGCTTGGAGCGGCTGAGCTTGGCTGTCAGGTGCACCGGTGCGCCATTGGCCATGGCGATGTAAGGCTCGTTGATCTCGGTTTGCTGTGACGAGGACAACTCGATCTTCGCGCGCTCGGCAGCGGCCTTGATGCGCTGCAAAGCGATCGGGTCTTTGGACAGGTCCACGCCATTGTTCTTCTTGAACTCATCAATGATGTGGTCGATGATGCGCTGGTCGAAGTCCTCACCACCCAGGAAGGTGTCACCGTTGGTGGACAACACTTCAAACTGCTTTTCACCGTCGATGTCGGCAATTTCAATGATGGACACGTCGAACGTACCACCACCCAGGTCGTACACCGCAATTTTGCGGTCGCCCTTGGAGGCTTTGTCCATGCCAAAGGCCAATGCGGCGGCCGTTGGCTCGTTAATAATGCGCTTGACGTCCAGACCGGCGATACGGCCTGCGTCTTTGGTGGCCTGACGCTGACTGTCATTGAAATACGCGGGCACGGTAATCACGGCCTCGGTCACTTCCTCGCCCAGGTAATCCTCGGCGGTTTTTTTCATTTTGCGCAGCACTTCAGCCGACACCTGGGGAGGCGCCAGTTTGTTGCCACGTACACCGACCCAAGCGTCGCCATTGTCAGCCTTCAGGATTTCATAGGGCATCAAGTCGATGTCTTTCTGAACTTCCTTGTCTTCAAACTTGCGGCCGATCAGACGCTTCACCGCGTACAGGGTGTTCTTGGGGTTGGTCACAGCCTGACGCTTGGCGGGCGCGCCCACCAGAATTTCGCCGTCTTCCATGTAGGCGATGATGGATGGAGTTGTGCGTGCGCCTTCCGAGTTTTCAACGACCTTGTAGCCACCGCCTTCAAATACTGCTACGCAGGAGTTGGTGGTACCCAGGTCAATACCGATAATTCTTCCCATAATGTGTTCTCCGTGAATATTGTTCCAAGTTGATTCAGATATGGGGCTTTGATTTCAAAGTTCAAGCCCGCGCATTTTGAATCAAGCGATTTTTTATTGAGCCACTGCCACCAAAGCGGGTCGCAAGACTCGTTCATTGATCAAATAACCTTTTTGCAGCACAGCAACCACGTGATTGCTGGGCACGGGTGGATCCACTGAATCGCCGGGCACCATCGACACAGCCTGATGCGCATTGGGATCAAACTTTTCTCCCACCGGGTTCAACACCACAACCTTGCCTTTCTCGAACGAGGATTCAAGAATTCGAAGGGTGGCCGAAACGCCTTCACGCAAAGCTTCCAGAGTCTGGTTTTCCAGTGCCAGCGCTGACTCCAGACTGTCGCGGACGGGCAAAAGGGATTCTGCAAAAGACTCGATGGCAAATTTGTGCGCTTTCAAGACCTCTTCCTGGGTGCGGCGACGCAGGTTTTCCATGTCGGCGGCCAGACGAAGGTACACCTCTTTGCTTTTCTCGACTTCTTGATGGGCGTGCTCAAGCGACGCACGCAGAATGCTCAGTTCGTCTTGAACCGGTTCACTGGCGGGTTGGGCAGCCTGCTCACCTTTGGCTGCCGCATCCTGTTCGGCGCGGGCCTGCGCCTGCTCTTCCGGATTGTTGTTCCCAGTGGGCTCTGACATGCTCGATTCCTCCTTTTTTACGATTTGAGGTAAATCGGGGCATGTGACCCAATTTCAAGGGTCTGATGAAAAAAATTCAGGAAATTTCTTTTGCGCCCATTTCGAGTGCCCGCGCCCGACTGGCGCTCAATTCAGCCGCAGCGGACTCCTCGTAGCCGAGGTCCACAGGCCAGCCTTGCAAATGCTGCCCGGCAATTTCGGTCAGCATGGCGCCTGACAATTCAGAATCATTCAGACAAGGCAGATAGTTGAACTCGCCACCCCCCGCGTGCTGAAAGGTTTCACGACCCTCATCATTGATTTCTTCCAGCGTTTCCAGGCAATCGGCCATGAAACCTGGACACATCACATCAATGCGCTTGGTGCCCAATTGACCGAGAGACTGCAAGGTTTTGTCGGTGTATGGCCCAAGCCACTTGGCTTTGCCAAACCGGGATTGAAAGGTGACCCGGTAGTGCGCTTTTTCAAGTCCCAATTCTTCAGCGACCAAACGTGCTGTCTTGTGGCATTCACAGTGGTAGGGGTCGCCATCCAAAAGGGTTTTCTCGGGTACACCATGAAAACTCATCAGCAGAATGTCACCCCGGGCAAAATCGGGAGTGCCAATCTTTCGCCATTGCCTTCGTACATGTTCAGCCAGCGCATGAATGTAGGCCGGGTGATCGTGGTAATGCTTGATCAGACGCAACTCGGGTACATTGCGAACCGGCTTGGCCCAGTCAAACACGGCATCGAATGAAGAAGCTGTTGTGGCTGCGGCATATTGCGGATAAAGCGGCAGGATAAGCACCCTGTCGTAGGCCTCTTGCCGGAGCTTGTCCATAACGCTGGCAACTGAAGGGTTGCCGTAGCGCATCGCCAGTTCAACGCGTACACCCCATCGCCTTGCCTTGAAGCCGGCCTCCAGTGCAGCCACTTGGCGTTTGCCGATGGCCAGCAGCGGAGAGCCCTCTTCTGTCCAGATGGTGCGATATTTGGCCGCCGACTTTTTGGGTCGAATTCTCAGAATGATCAAATTCAGGATTAACCACCAAATCAGCCTGGGAATTTCGACAACACGCGGATCGGACAGAAACTGTCCAAGATAACGCCTTAATGAGGGCGTGTCTGGGTTGTCTGGCGTACCCAGATTAATCAGCACTACCGCTGTCTTTTGGGGCGTGCCGTGCTTGAATGGTGGTTCTTTGCGCATGAGAAAAACGGCCTGTATGCAAACGGGAAAGTATACTGAAGGGACGTCTTATTGCGGATCAGACAGTGCAGACGAAACCAGTTTTGCTGTGATGTCTACGATCGGGATCAATCGTTCGTACGCCATCCGGGTGGGACCAATCACTCCAAGGGTACCAACCACCTCACCATTGATGTCGTAGGGTGCCGAAATCACGCTCATTTCTTCCATCGGGACCAAGCTGGATTCACCCCCAATGAAAATCTGGACGCCTTGAGCCCGATTTGAGCTTTCGAGCAGGCGCAGCAGTTCCGTGCGCTGCTCGAACATGCCGAACATGCGTTTCAAACGGTCCATGTCTGCAAACAGGTCATTGACCTCCAGCAAGCGGCTCTCGCCTGAGACCAACACACCATCGACTGCATTCTTTTCAGATTCAGTGCCCGCATTCACCGCAGCTTGCATCAACTGGCTGATGTCCTGGCTGATTCGGCCCAATTCATCAGCCAGACGCTGCCGGGCCTCGCGAAAGCTCAACCCTGAGAAATGCTGGTTGAAATAATTGGCCGCAGAGGTCAACTCGGACTGTGCGTATTTTTTCTCGGTGATCAAAATGCGGTTTTGAACGTCCCCATCGGGCGTGACAATGATCAACAAGACTTTTCGGTCGGACAGGCTCAGGAATTCGATCTGCCGAAAACTTGCTGATTTTTTAGGCGCGGTGATCACCCCGGCAAACGAAGACAAGCTGGACAGGAGGTCCACCGCATTGCTGACCACCTTGTTTGGGTCGTCCTGTTTGATGTGCTGACTAAGTACGGCCTGAATGTCTTGCGTCAGGGGCTTGACGGTCAAAAGGGAATCCACAAACATCCGGTAACCCAATGGGGTTGGAACGCGACCAGCGGAGGTGTGGGGTGAAGTCACAAGACGCAACTCTTCCAGATCCGCCATGACATTGCGAATGGTGGCTGGGCTGAGATCCAGCGAAGACCATCTGGACAGGGCACGAGACCCGACCGGGCTCCCCTCGGCAATGTATCTTTCTACGAGGGTTTTGAGTATCGAGCGCGCACGTTCGTCTATCATCGACTTACTACCGAAATGAATTACGCTAGGATTGCGGGTAAAACCACACTTTAGCTCAAAAACAGGACATTCAGCATGCCGAAAAAGCAGGGAGTCTGCGTTGCAGTGTTTGCAAAACATGGCGCCAGGGTCAGCCAGACCATCTGGAGCGACGTGGCCGATCTGCTGATCGCCAATCAATTCAAGGTACTCGTCTGCGATTCCGTTTTACCAAAAAGCAAGAAAAACGACAACCTGCGTTGCCAGAAATACACCTTCGCCAGCATTGAACAAATTCGATCAAACGCGGATTACGCGGTCATCACGGGTGGAGACGGCACCTTTCTGGGCATTGCACGAGACCTTGCCGAAAGCGAAATACCCTTGATCGGAATCAATCAGGGCAGACTGGGGTTTTTGACGGACATCCGTCTGGATGACATTGACCCCACACTCATCGAAACCCTGCGCGGCGACAGCGTCAAAGAGTCGAGACAATACCTGCACGGCCAGATTTTGAGAAATGGCGAGCCCATGGCCGAGCACATTGCGCTCAATGACATTGTGATCAGCCGCGGCATTGTGGGCGGCATGGTTGACCTGAAGGTGGAAGTGGACGGTCGGTTGATGTACAACTTGCGCGCAGACGGACTGATACTTTCCACGCCGACAGGTTCCACAGCGTATGCGCTGTCGGCCGACGGCCCCATTTTGCACCCCAGCCTGGCCGGTATCGTGATCGTACCTGTCGCCCCACACGCTTTGACCAACCGTCCGATTGCCCTGCCGGCCAGCAGCAACATTGAGATCACAGTGACTGGCGGCAAGCAAACCGGCGTGCATTTCGACATGCAAATCAACGACCGGGTGCGGGTCGGAGACCAAATCCGAATTCAGGTTGCCCCCAAACCCATTCACCTGCTTCATCCGCCACGGTATGATTATTTCGCCATGTTGCGGCAAAAGTTGCACTGGAGCGCCAGCCCCACAGAACTGGCTTCTCGCACACGAGGATTGAGAGACAGCGGACACCATGCTTAGTAGTTTGACCATTCAGGATTTCGTCATAGTTGACCACCTACAGCTTGAGTTTGATTCGGGCATGTCCGTGCTATCCGGTGAAACCGGGGCAGGAAAGTCCATTTTGATTGACGCGCTGTCGCTGACCCTTGGGGCGCGATCTGACGCTTCGCAGGTGCGGGAAGGCGCTGAAAAAGCCACCATTTCTGCCATGTTCGACCTGAACGAGCAGGCCAAAGCCATTCTGGAAGAACAGGGGCTGGATACATCTGAAGGTGAACTCATTCTGCGCAGGGTGATTGAATCCAGCGGACGCTCCAAAGCGTTTGTCAACGGAACTCCAGTACCCGCTTCCACCCTGAAGCAATTGTCTGAAACACTGATCGACATTCACGGACAGCACGCATTCCAGACTTTGACCAAACCCGCGGAGCAAAGGCGTATGCTCGACGCCTACGCCCAGCATGATGCTTTATTGGCAAACGTTGGCTCCGCTTATCAGGCATTGCACAAAGCCCGCCGTCAGCTGAACAGCGCGCGCGAGGGGCAACAGGAAAAAGAGGCCCGGTTGTCTGCCCTCCAATGGAAACTGGACGCGCTGGACAAAGTGGCACCCAAACCCGGCCAGTGGGAGACGCTTAGCCAGGAACATGAACGATTGAGCCACAGTGCAGAGCTTTTGACGGGGACGCAGGCCGCGCTGAACACCCTCAGCGGAGACGAGCATTCCATGCTGGATCAGCTGGCCGAGGTCTTGGGTTCCCTGACACACCTCAGCCAGCGAGACCACACCCTGGCCGACATCGTAAAGAATCTCGGCGAAGGGGAAATCCTGATTCGGGAGGCGGCCTATGATCTTGGACATTATCTGAAACACAGCAACCTGGACCCGGACTCTCTGGCAGACGTCGACCGGCAAATGTCCGAGTGGCATGACACCGCGCGCAAACTTCGCGTCGCACCCGAGCTGTTGCACGAAGAGTGGGAACAGACCAGGGCGGAAATTGAATCGATTGAAACCGGTTTTGACCTCGATCAACTCGAAAAGCAGCTTCATGTTGCTCAAATGGCCTACGACTCCGCCGCATTGGTTTTGCGCAATTCCCGCATAGAAGCAGCCTCCAGGTTGGCAAAATGCGTGACGGACTCCATGCAGACACTGAGCATGCAAGGTGGACGTTTTGAGGTGGCCTTGAACGAATGCGAACCAAGCTCGTTTGGGTCCGATGACATTGAATTCAAAGTGGCTGGGCACCCCGGGGTTACACCGCAGCCCATCCAGAAAGTGGCTTCGGGGGGTGAACTCGCCCGGATCAGCCTCGCCATCACTGTCAATACCGTAGAAAGCACGCCAGTTCCAACCTTGATATTTGACGAAGTGGACAGCGGAATTGGCGGGGCTGTGGCTGAAACAGTGGGGAAATATCTGCGCAGCCTTGGCGAAGGCAAGCAGGTTTTGTGCGTGACTCACCTGCCCCAGGTTGCAGCGCAGGGGCATCATCACTATCAGGTCAGCAAAACGATCGACAATGGTTTTACGCGATCAGTGATCCAGAAATTGGGAGCGGAGAGCCGAATCACCGAAGTTGCCAGAATGCTGGGCGGACAGAACATCACAAGCGCCACCCGGACAGCGGCTCAGGAAATGATCAATGCGGGCTGAAAGGTGGCCTAGTTTTTGCCCTTGCGGTGCTCGCAATCTTTCTTGATGCAAGAACCGTAAAGCGCCAAAGCGTGATCGTGAAGCTCGAAGCCGCGCTCTTGGGCGATGGTGCGCTGACGTTTCTCGATTTCAGAGTCGTAAAATTCCTCGACCAGTCCGCACTGTATGCACACCAGGTGGTCATGGTGTTCACCTTCATTCAGTTCAAACACCGATTTGCCAGTTTCAAAGTGCTGGCGGGCCAGCAACCCGGCCTGCTCAAATTGGGTTAATACCCTGTACACGGTGGCAAGTCCGATATCAAGATCTTCCTGCAACAGCAATTTGTAAACATCTTCTGCACTCAGGTGCCGATGGTTACCACTCTGGAACAGTTCCAGAATCTTCATTCTGGGCAGTGTGGCCTTCAGCCCCATGTTTTTGAGATCGCTAGCAGTTGTCATGACTTTGTTGCCGGGAGAGCCTAAAAAAGGTTTAAGTAGCTTATGATAACGCCTTAACCCGACGATCACGTCAACTACTTCAATCAACACAATGCGTATTTTACGACTGAATTTGCTTCTGGGTGCCATGCTGACGTTCGCTTTGGCCGGATGTTCGTCAATGACCAACTACGTACCCAGCATCATTAAGCCCTACAAGTTCGACATTCAGCAAGGCAACTATGTCACGCAGGCCGACATTGACCGAGTCAAAATCGGCATGACGAAAGATCAGGTCAAGTACATTCTGGGTACTCCCCTGCTCAATGATGCCTTTCACGCCAACCGCTGGGATTACGTTTACAGGTTGAAAAAGGCTGACGGAAAGGTTTATGAATCGCGCTACACCGTCATTTTCGACGGTGACAAGCTGGTCAAGAAAGGCGGTGAAAACGTGCCTGAGAATGCAGATCCTGTTCTAAGCCCTGTCACTCAGTCAAAGCCCGCAGCAAAGCCCGAGCCGACCTCGCAAACCCAGGATCAATCCCAAGTAACCGGCACCGAACGTGCCCCCGTATTGAAATAAGATCATGAGTCAAGCCATTCGAATTGCTATTGCAGGCGCCACAGGGCGCATGGGAAAAACACTGATTGAAGCGGTGCTCAACAACCCCGCCTGCGCGCTGACAGGCGCTTTTGATCAGGCGCAGTCACCCGCGATTGGACGGGATGCGGGTGATTTTATGGGCGCCAACACAGGCGTCCTCATCACCAGTGATGTCAACTCTGCACTCAGCAATGCCGACGTCATGATCGATTTCACTCGTCCTGAAGGCACACTGAACCACCTTGAGATCTGCGCCAAACATCAGGTAAAGGCCGTGATCGGCACCACCGGCTTCAACGCACAACAGCTTGAAAAGATCCACCAGTTTGCTTCTCAAATCGCACTAGTCTGGTCGCCGAACATGGCCGTGGGCGTTAACGCCACGTTCAAGCTGCTTGAAGTGGCAGCAAAAATCCTGAACTCCGGTTACGACGTTGAAATCATCGAAGCCCACCACAACAAAAAGGTAGATGCCCCTTCCGGCACTGCATTGCGCATGGGCGAGGTGGTTGCCAAGGTCATGGGTGTCAACCTGGACACCGATGGTGTGTTTGCCAGAGAAGGCATCACCGGCGAAAGAAAACCCGGAACAATTGGCTTTTCGACCATTCGTGGTGGCGACATTGTGGGTGATCACACCGTGATGTTTGCCGGCATCGGCGAACGAATCGAAATTACCCACAAAAGCGCAAGTCGCATGACCTACGCGCAGGGCTCAATCAGAGCCGCTGAATATCTGATGAACAAAAACACCGGCATGTTTGACATGCAGGACGTGCTCGGGCTGAAAAACCTCAGCTTGTAGAACCATGCAGGTGCAGGCCAGAACACCACTGCCCGGTCAAGACTCGTTAAAAGGTCTTGGCGCGGCGATGTCAGTGGTGCTGCACGCTGTCTTATTGATGATCGGTCTGATCGCAGCAAGCCACTGGGACGACGAACCGATAAAAATGGCTCAACCCATGCAGGCTTATCTGGTTTACGCGCCTGAGCCGGCCACAAAAAGCATCGATCCACCTGTAAACCCGGTCAAAGCCCGTCCCCCAGAACCCAAACAGCCACCTAAACCCGCAAAACCAGTCGCCGAGCCTCAGCACGAAGCGGCAAACAAGCCTGACATCGCACTCAATCCGAAGCCGGAAGCCCCAAAAACGCCTGTCCATTCGTCAACACCACCAATTGCAGCCAGCCCCCCCGCTGCCAACCCGAGTCCCCCGGCTGCCAATTCAAGCCCTCCTGTGCCCAGTGCAGCCCAGGTGACCAACACGGCACCCAAAATAAACGCACAATACGCTGCCACCAACCCAAAACCGGTTTATCCGCCCATGGCCAAACGACTGGGTCAACAAGGCACGGTTGAATTGCGTATTCTGGTCAGCGAAGCGGGCACCGCAAGCAAAGTTGAAGTGCTGAAATCGAGCGGTTACGGCAATCTGGATGCTGCTGCCGTACAGGCCATTTCTCAGTGGCGATTTGAGCCTGCCACGCAAAACAACAAGCCGGTGGCTCAATGGTTGACCACACGCTGGACCTACGAACTGCAAAATTGACACGAAACTTGCGGCAAACCCGCACAAATGCGGGTTCACAACAGGGTTTGTTTGGGTAAAATGCAGTGGTTAGCCGTTGGGGCGGTTCAACGTCATGATGGAGCCCACTATATGTCGCAGTCATTGCTCGCGAAACTCGATGAACTTCAGGAAAAAGTGACACAGCTGGCAGGTGCGCTTGAACAGGCTCGCTATGAGGCAAGCCAAAACAAAGAATCGCTGATGCAGCTTAGCAAAGAAAACGAGAAGTTGAAGAAGAAGGTGACGCAGGCCCAAGGGCAGGTCAATCAAATGATCAATCAATGGTTTCCTGAACTTGACCTGAACACGGAGAACTCAATTGGAAGCGCTTGACGTCAAGATTATGGGCAGGGAATTCAAAATTGCCTGCAAACCTGAAGAACGGTCAGCGCTACTGCAGGCTGTGAACATTGTCGAAACCAAAATGTCGGGCATCCGGAACACCGGAAAAATCGTAGGACTCGACAAAATCGCAGTCATGGCGGCTCTCCAGATCGCACATGAATCCATTGTGGGCACCAATTCAGACAAACCCACTTTGGCGCTGGACATTGACAGCATTGAGCGTAAAATCGACTCCATTGGTCGAATCGCTGAGCAAAGCCTTGTTAAAAACACCGAGGCCAAGAACGCCGGCTTGTTCGACTAGCCAAGTTTATCTCTGCCGTGCTGGTGTTGGTCAGCATTCCGTGAACCAATATCTGTGATCCCGGTTGCGGTATCCTGTTGATCGGTGTGATTCCCTCTTCATTGCCAGGGAAACCTAAAGATCTACACACTGCGACCCACTTGAACCTTAGGTTCAGGGATCGGATCAACACTGCACTGGCAGAGACCCAACAAAAAACCCGGACCACTCAGTAGTCCGGGTTTTTTTATTGAGCGGCCTTCAGGCTTAATTCTTTTTGATGTTGCGCATGGTTTCCATGGCAGTTGGCTTGCCAACCGACCACCAGTAAAGCAACACACCCAATACCAGCATGGGTACACACAACCATTGCCCCATCGACAGCCCAAGTGCCAACTTGCCCAGAAAGCGGTCTGGCTCACGCGCAAACTCCACAGTAAACCGTGCCGCACCGTATCCAAACATAAACAGTGCTGCGACCGCCCCACGCTGACGGGGCTTGGATGCAAACCACCACAACACACCGAATAAGACGATGCCCTCCAGCGCCATTTCATACAGTTGTGAGGGATGTCGTGGCAATCGGTCACCCGCCTGTGGAAACACCACACCCCACCATCCGTCGGTGGGTCTGCCCCACAGCTCGCCATTGATGAAATTCCCCAAACGTCCGAATGCGAGGCCTGGTGGTACCGCAGGCGCCACGAAATCCATCAAGTCGAAGAATTTCCAGCCCTTGTGCCGGGCATAAATGAAACAGGTGAGCAACACACCGAGAAAGCCGCCATGAAAGGACATGCCCCCTTCCCAAATGGCTGGAATTTCAGCGGGATTGTGAAGATAGTATTCAGGCTTGTAAAAGAGGACATAGCCCAGCCGGCCACCCAGAATGACCCCCAACACGGCCCAGGTGAGCAAATTGTCGACATCTTCGACGGCAATGCCAGGAAACAGCGGTACGCGTCGCTTGGCAAGGAATACAAAAGCCAGAAAGCCACAAAGGTACATCAGGCCATACCAGTGAACGGCCAGGGGACCAATTGAAAAAGCGATTGGGTTGAATTGAGGATGAACGAACATACGGGCGCCAGCGCTTAAAAAAACAGTGGCTATTGTATGCCTTAACCCGCTGATTGGACGCCTACCGCCCGTGTTTACTCGCCTGCGTGTCCCTGCTTTTGCGTTCTAGACGGGTGACCTGACCATGACTCATCAGGCCGGAGGTCTGTTTGTCGCGATCGAATCTGGCCAAAAAGCGTTTCTGCTCCCTACGTTGTCGCAGAGCGTCCAGTCCCATCAAGGGCTCTATCAGCTCCATCCAGACGACCGCAACGGCAAAGGGCAAACTGACCATGATCCAGGTCCACTGAGAGACTGGCTCAATTTGGCTCAACTTTAAAACCAACAATAAAAATCCAAAAAGTAGAAAAATCATTTTTTTTCGAATGACAAACAAAGGCCATGTCTGCCAAAATACCGTCCGAAGCGTTTAGATATGAAAAGATATTAACAAGAGGAGAAGTGAAAAATGATCAAGCAAATGGGTGCCCTGGCAGCTGTTGCATTCAGTATGGCGCTGCCTTTTACAGCCCACGCTGCAACGCCGGAAGAGTTGGCAAAAAGCAAGGCTTGTCTGGCTTGCCACGCCATCGACAAAAAGATTGTTGGGCCAGCTTACAAAGACGTGGCCGCCAAGTACAAAGGCGACCCCAAAGCCGTCGAGATGCTGGTCGCCAAAGTCAAGAATGGTGGCAAGGGCGTGTGGGGTCAAATTCCCATGCCCCCACAGAACGTGACTGACGAAGAGGCTCACATTCTGGTCAAGTGGGTCCTGTCTCACTGATTCGTTCACTGACCTAGTCAGTCAGCTGAAAAAAAAAGGCTCACCAAGGTGAGCCTTTTTTCGTGGTGTATCTCTGGGTATCACTGCAAGATGGCAACAGGTGTTTTTCCCTGCGCATTGTAGCTGTTGATCGTAATTGCACCGTTCTTGATGTCGCCGTTCTTGTCAAAGCTGATGGTCCCAATGACGCCTTTGTAATTGATGTTCCTCAACTTGGGCAGGTATTTCTTCGGATCGGCAGAACCCGCCTCTTTCATGGCCATGCCCATGGTCATTGTGGCGTCGTACACAAAAGGCGCGTACACCTGGATGTCGGCGTTGAATTCCTTTTTGTAACGCGCTTCAAACGCTGGGCCACCCGGCATCTTGCTCAAAGCCATGCCACCCTCGGCACACAATACATTCGGCCCAACATTGTCTCCGCCCAGCTTCATCAACTCGGTCGTGCAGATTCCATCACCCCCCATGAGTTTGGCGTTGATGCCCAGCGCCTTCATTTGCCTCAGCATGGGGCCTGCCTGCGCGTCCATGCCGCCATAAAACACCAAATCAGGATTGGAGCGCTTCACTGACGTCAGAATTGCAGAAAAATCAGTGGCTTTGTCATTGGTGTATTCCCGTTCAATTACCTTGCCACCGTTGGCTGCCACCTGCTTGCTGAAGATATCGGCCAGGGGCTGTCCGTAACCGGTTCGGTCGTCAATCACCACAACACGCTTCGCTTTGACCTCATTCAAGGCGTACTTTGCGAGAGCAACACCCAGCATACTGTCGTTGGCGATCACCCTGAAAAAGGAATCGAAGCCCTGCTGCGTAATTTTGGGGTTGGTGGCTGAGGGGGAAATTTCAGGAATTCCACAGTTGTAATAGATGCGGGAGGCCGGAATGGTGGTTCCACTGTTCAAATGTCCGATGACACCATTGACTTTTGCATCGCACAGCTTTTGGGCCACAATTGCACCAGTTTTGGGATCGGCTGCATCGTCCTCGGGCACCAATTCAAATTTGGCAGTGCCGCCATCCAGCTGGATTTTCATGGCGTTCAGGTCTTCGATGGCCATGCGAGCCCCACGCTCATTGTCTTTGCCGTAGTGAGCCTGAGGGCCAGACAGAGGCGCCACGTGCCCGATCTTGACAATGACATCTTTGGCCTGCGCGGCGGGACTAAATGCCAATGCACCAAATAAGGACAAAATCGCTGTTTGTATCCAGGACTGTTTGAATCTCATCTCCGAAAACCTCCGCCAGATTGAATGAAATGGTTAAATGCAGACTTAATGTATCACCATTTCGGCAGAAATGTTTCAGAAGGAATTAACTGTCTTGTTTCTGCCCAGGCAAGGCGGCACGGGCGCTCGCGTATACTAGACTCTGAAAATGACCGATTAACTCCTCCTTATTTTCTTTCAAGGCGAAGTTGAAACAATATGGATATTTTCCTGCAGCAAATTATTAATGGCCTGGTGCTGGGCAGCATTTACGCGCTGATCGCATTGGGTTACACCATGGTTTATGGTGTGTTGGGGTTAATTAACTTCGCACACGGCGATGTTTTGATGATCGGTGCTTTGGCGGCCTACTCAGCCATGTCCGCACTGTCGGGCGTTGCCCCGGGCCTTCCGGGCTGGGTCCTGCTGACAGCGGGCCTGCTAACCGCAATACCGGTTTGCATGGCGGTCAGTTTCAGCATTGAACGAATTGCCTACAGGCCACTGCGAAACGCCCCCCGACTGGCACCACTGATCACGGCAATCGGCGTATCCATTACACTTCAAACCCTGGCCATGATCATTTGGGGACGAAGTTATCTGATCTTCCCCACCACCCTTCCTGTTGAACCTGTAGACCTCATCACATTTCCACCATCCGCCGGCATCGATTACGTACGAACGGTGTCCATCACGCCCATCCAGATTCTGATCGTGTCTGTCTCCATGCTGCTGATGATTGCACTCACACTGATCATCAACAAAACCCGAATCGGCAAGGCCATGCGGGCCACGGCAGAAAGCCCAGCCATCGCCAGCTTGATGGGAATCAACCCAAACACCGTGATTGCGGCCACCTTCATGATCGGAGGCGGCCTTGCAGGGGTGGCTGGCGTCATGGTGGCCGCCAATTACTCGGTGGCTCACTTTTACATGGGGTTCATTCCTGGCCTGAAAGCCTTCACCGCAGCAGTGGTGGGTGGAATCGGTAATATTTACGGCGCTATGTTGGGCGGGCTCCTACTGGGTCTGGTTGAAAGCCTGGGCGGCGGATACTTGGGTCAGCTAACCGGCGGGGTATTTGGCTCCAACTATCAGGACATTTTTGCGTTTGCAGTCCTGATTCTGGTTCTCACCCTGAGACCCTCCGGGCTGCTGGGCGAAAAAGTCTCTGACCGGGCCTGAGGAGAAATTCGAATGCAACAACAATCTGACCGCCTTCTCAAAAAGTGTGCTGGGCTTGCCCTGGTCACCCTTGCTCTCGTATTGATGCCGTGGGCTGCGCAATGGTTTGGCAACAGCTGGGTGCGAATTCTGGATGTCGCACTGCTCTATGTCATGCTGGCTTTGGGACTGAATATTGTGGTGGGTTTTGCCGGCCTTCTGGACCTGGGCTACATCGCGTTCTATGCCGTGGGCGCTTACCTTTATGGGCTTTTGGCCTCACCCCAACTCACCGATAATTTTGACTGGATTTCAAGCGCTTTTCCCGCAGGCCTGCACACCTCGATCTGGATCATGCTGCCCTTGGGTGCCTTGGTTGCGGCGCTGTTCGGCGTTTTACTGGGCACACCCACATTGAAACTTCGCGGTGACTACCTCGCCATCGTGACGCTCGGTTTCGGTGAAATTATCCGCATTTTCCTGAACAACCTGAATGCCCCCCTAAACATCACCAATGGCCCACAGGGCATCAACTTCATTGACCCGGTTCGCATGGGCAGTGTGTCATTTGACAAGCCGCTTGATGTGGCGGGCGTTCACACTGGGTCGCTGGTGCTGTATTACTACCTTTTTCTGGTACTTGCCATTTTGATCATGGTGGTGTGCATGCATCTGCAAAACAGCCGTCTGGGTCGCGCCTGGACAGCCATTCGTGAAGACGAAACCGCCGCCAAGGCCATGGGCATCAACACCCGCAACGTGAAATTGCTGGCATTCGCCTTGGGCGCCTCATTTGGCGGTGTTTCCGGGGGCATGTTCTCGGCCTTTCAGGGTTTTGTCAGCCCCGAATCCTTTGGTCTGATGGAATCCATCATCATTCTTTGCATGGTGGTGCTGGGTGGCATGGGTCACATCCCCGGGGTCATTCTCGGTGCCCTGCTGTTGTCCGGCTTTCCCGAGTTTTTACGCCAAGTGGTTACGCCTCTGCAACAAGACCTGTTCGGCCACGTGTTGGTTGATGCGGAAATATTGCGCTCCCTGATCTACGGCCTGACCATGATTCTGGTCATGCTTTATCGCCCTCAAGGCTTGTGGCCTGCGCGACGCGGAACGGGTCGCCGAGTGGCCCAAAGAGGTGCAGCATGAGTGGCCCGGCATTGTTCACTGTTCAAAATCTGACCAAGCGATTTGGAGGTCTCACCGCGGTAGACCAGGTCAACCTAGAAATTCACAGTGGTCAAATTTACGGCTTGATCGGACCCAACGGGGCAGGCAAAACCACCTGTTTTAACCTGATAACGGGGCTGTACACAGCAGATGAAGGGCAATTTCTTTTCGACGGCAGACCCTATTCGCCCAAAGCGCCCCATGAGGTGGCCCGCCTGGGCATTGCCCGCACTTTTCAAAACATCCGTTTGTTCGCCTCCATGACAGCGCTTGAAAACGTGATGGTCGGCTTTCATTGCCGCAGCAAGGCAGGGGTGCTTGGATCAATACTCCGATGTCCACACCAACGTCGGGAAGAACTGGACATTCGCCGCAAAAGCCTGGAACTGCTTGAATACGTGGGAATAGCCCAATACGCCGATCACGTGTCAACTGAACTGTCCTACGGCGACCAACGCAGGCTTGAAATTGCACGGGCGCTGGCAACAAACCCACGATTGCTTGCCCTGGATGAGCCAGCTGCCGGCATGAATGCGACTGAGAAGCTCAAACTCAAAGAGCTCATTCTTCGCATGAGAGGTGATGGTCGCACACTGCTTTTGATTGAACACGATGTCAAGTTGGTCATGGGGGTCTGCGACGCAGTCACTGTGCTGGATTACGGCAAGGTCATCGAGCAAGGCAGCCCTCAGAAGGTACAGCAATCCAAAGCGGTCATCGAGGCCTATCTCGGAGGAATTCATGAGCACCCATGACGCGTTGTTGAATATTCAGGGGCTGACGGTCTCATATGGCGGAATTCAGGCTGTCAAGGGCATTTCGCTTCAGGTGCACACCTCGGAACTGGTCTGTCTGATCGGTTCGAACGGCGCAGGAAAAACCACCACGCTCAAAGCGATTGCGGGTCTGCTGCCATTTTCAGCCAATGCCTGCACTTACAAACAGACCCATCATTTGGGCCACATGCAGGCGCACCAGCGACTTCAAGCCGGCATTTCACTGGTGCCCGAAGGTCGGGGCGTGTTTGCGCGCATGAGCATCGAAGAAAACCTGGAAATGGGCGCCTATTGCCGAAAAGACAACGCAGACATTCTGCTCGATCTTGAAAAGATCTATGACACCTTCCCCAGGTTGAAAGAACGCCGTAAGCAGTCTGCAGGCACGCTGAGCGGGGGTGAACAGCAAATGCTGGCCATTGGCCGCGCCCTGATGGGCAGGCCCGAATTGTTGTTGCTCGACGAGCCGAGCATGGGGCTCGCCCCCCTCATGGTCGAGAAAATCTACGAGGTGGTAGAACAGGTGTCCAAGACGGGCGTGACCATTTTGCTGGTTGAACAAAACGCTCACATTGCCTTGCAAATTGCGGATCGCGCCTATGTGATGGACTCGGGCAGCATTGAACTGGATGGCAATGCCGCAGAGCTGATGTCAGACCCGAGGGTCCGTCAAGCCTATTTGGGTGAAGAGTCCATATCTGCCAACGATGTAAACGCGTCCGCATAAAATTCGTCTTCTGGCAAACCACATTGCTGTACAAAATCCCGCTGGGCTGAATCCACCACCACGGGCGCGCCGCAGGCATAGACCTGATAAGCAGACATATCAGGCAGGTCCTGCATCGCCGCGTGATGCACGAAACCGGTTCGCCCGCTCCAGTTGCAAGCGGTTGTGGGTTCAGACAACACCGGCACAAAGGTGAAATTGCCATGATCACGCGCCCATTGCTCTGCCAATTCGAGCATGTAAAGGTCGGGTTTTGTCCGGGCGCCCCAATACAACACAAAACGCCTGTCCAGGTTCTTGAAGAATGCCTGCTCAACGATCGACTTGATCGGTGCAAATCCGGTTCCACTGGCCAGCAAAATCACCGGCTTTGTCGATTCTTCACGAAGGAAGAATGTTCCCAAAGGGCCTTCAAATCGAAGAATCTCGCGCTCTTTCATGGTTCCGAACACATGGTCGGTGAACAAGCCGCCTGGCATGTGTCGCAGGTGCAACTCAATGCTGCCCTGATGGCTGGGCGGATTGGCAAGCGAATAACTTCTACGAGATCCATCACGCAATATGAACTCAATGTATTGTCCAGCGAGAAATTGCAACACTTCATTGGCAGGCAACTGTAGCGTCAGAACAATGACGTCATCCGCTTTTCGATCAATGTGCTGCACACGACAGGGCATTTTCTTCACGGGAATGTCACCAAGCCCTGACAATTCGCGTACTTTCAGCTGTACGTCTGACAAGGGTCGGGCACAGCAGGTCAGCACTTTGCCCCGAACACGTTCTTCTTCAGACAACGCGCGCGACTGATAAGTGCCGTAGTCCACAAGTCCAGAAACAAGGTCTGCCTTGCAGGACCCACAGGCTCCGTCTTTGCAACCGTATGGCAAAATAAGATTGGCGTGCAAAGCGGCATTCAACAGGGTTTCACTTGGCTCGCAATCAACCTGCTTCATCGATGGAAGAATAGTGATCTTGTGATTCATGACAACTGATCCAGTACAACAGACAAAAGCGCCCCGATTCTTCAAACGAAGCAGGCCCAGACAGTTCCGGCAAATGCGTATTGTCATTGCAGGGTGTGGTCAGGTGGGGCTTCGCTTGATCTCAGAGCGACCAACCTTGCATTTTACCGCGACTTACCGTCAATTGACGACCAAGGCAAACCCCATACGCGCACTGGGTGCGAAGCCCATTCAAACCGACCTCAACAGCATCGTGGATTTGAAAAGACTATGCAGACTGTCGAACAGACTGATTTGGATGGCACCACCCAACCCGGGCCTGGCAATTGATCGCAGCCTTCAAAGGGCTTGCCTTTACCTGAGCCAGTATCAAGGTCACGCACGCAAGCCTGTTGTGACCTACATTTCCACCACTGGCGTGTATGGCAATGCGCAAGGCCACTGGATTACGGAAAGATCACCTGTGCAGCCGCAAAGCGAGCGCGCCAAGCGAAGGGTTGTTCAAGAAAGCCAGCTCAGGCAAGCCATTCAATCGAATCGCTGCGCAGGTCATATTTTGCGTGCACCAGGCATCTATGGCGAGTCTCGCCTTCCCGTGGAGCGAATTCGCAACCAGACCCCTGCTCTGCGTGACGAAGAGGACTCCTGGTCCAACCACATCCATGAGGTTGACCTTGCAAGGCTGGCGCTTTGGTGTCAGTTCAAGGGGGGCAACTGGGCAGTGGTCAACGCCTGCGATTCAGAGCCAAAAAAAATGGGCGACTATTTTGACAGGGTGGCCGATCACTTTGGTCTTGACAGGCCGCCTCGCGTCAGCCGAACGGAGGCCAAGCAAATGGTCAGCCCAATGATGTGGAGCTTCATGAGTGAATCGCGACGAATTAAATCGCTGATGATGCCAACACTGCGGTTTAAATTGAAATACCCCAGCGTTGGCTCCTATCTGGACAGCCTGAAGTAGGCTCAGGAAAAGAGTTTGGCCAGGTTTTGATCAATCTCGGACTGGATTTTGCCCTTGAAGGCCTTCAACATGAAGCCCAGTGAGATCTCAATCGACACGTCTTTGTCGGTGACATCCAGTGCTCCTTTCACGCCGCTGCGGGTGAACCGAAGCTGATTGCCGATCCATTCGCTGTCAAGCTGAAAGTCTTTTTCAAGCTTCTCTGCCAGCTTTTGTGCAGTTTTTTTGGCCTCGTCCAGGCCCATGGTGTGTGTACGTCTTGCAGTAATGTCAGCCATGCTAGTCTCTTGGTTGTTGTTTTCGGGCAGTTTAACCCGAAATGCGCGTTACGCCGTGGCAAACCAAAAGTCATAAGACAATTTTGACGAGGGCGTTACCGCGTTTTCAAAATCAACCACTCTGCGGGCAAAGCGCATCTGAGACTCGATCACGCGCCTGAAAATGGGACTGGCAGCCGACTCTCTGGCGATGATCTTCTTCCAGGCCACCAGCTCGGCCTTCAAAATGTCATCCGGCGTCGTGTAGTACCGTACACCCTGACGCTGGCGCATTTCCTGAAAATCGTCCGAGTACCGCTCCGCTGCCTTCCAGCTCATGTCGGCAGACGACGCTTGCAGCGCATATCGAATGATTGATCGCAACTCGAATGACAATCCGTCGAATCGCTCTTTGTTGAAAATCACCTCAAACACCTCACCGCTCTGGTGATAGCTCTTGAGCATACAGACAGACGTGACGCTGGGAAAACCAAGTGCACGGTCTGAACTCGGATTGTTGAACTCCGCGGCATCGATCAGGCCCTTGTCCAGCCAGGACACAATTTCCGAAGGCTGCAGGGCTGTCACCTTCAAACCCATTTCACGATAAACGTCCGCAGACAAGCCCACCGCCCTGAAACGCAGCCCTTGTAGATCCTTCAGGCTGTTTATGCGTTCCCTGAACCATCCGAATGGCTGAGCGGGCATGGGGCCGTACATGAAGCCCTGAATGTTCAGCGCAAGTTCCTTTTGAACCAATTCGTCGTAGAGCTGCTGCCCACCACCGTAATGGATCCAGGCCAGCAACTGGTTGGCAGTCATTCCAAAACCGGGGCCACTCCCGAACAGTGAAAACGCGTGGTTTCTGTCATGCCAGTAGGTTGGCACACCGTGCCCGCCATCCAAAATGCCTTTGTGAACCGCATTTTGAATACCGAAGGCTTTAACAATGCTGTTGGTGGGGTACACGTCGATCCGGAGCTCGCCGCCCGACATGTCGTTGACCTTTTTGGCAAAGTCTTGCGCAAACTCGTTAAAAATATCGCGCGTGGGCCAGGTGCTTTGAAACTTGAACACCTGTGGCTTGATGGTTTTGACGACAGCGGGCGCAGCCACAGCCTGAGCGGTAGCCATTGCTGCAGCACCGAGGCCCAGCGATTTTGCGACAAATTGACGACGCGCCAGGCCAGGCTCTTTCGAAGATTCGGTCATGATGCCTGAACTAAAACCACGTGAACCCGGTAAGGCCCGTGCGCCCCCAACACAATGGTCTGTTCAATGTCGGCGGTTCGAGAAGGACCAGACACAAAATTCATGGCACGGGGCATCGCCAGGCCAGCCTGACGGCGCAATTCAAACACCCGTTCCATGGTGTGAACCACTTGCGCGGCATGAACAACTGCAATGTGCGTCTCGGGCAGAAGGTGCGTGCTGGCTGGCTGGTCAGGCTGGCTTGCAAACACGAGTGTGCCCGTTTCAGCCACCGCGTAAGCCACGCCACTGACGCCAATCAGGTCGTCTCCAGCGGGCGCGCCAAACTTCACATCCAGCCCAAGCGCTTGCCAGTCCAGGTGGTCCAGGGTGGGCCAGATGCTGACTTTGCCGGAGAGACCTCGCTCAGACAAGTATGATTTCACTGCATCCACCACTCCATCTTCCGACACAACCACATCGACAGTGCTTAGCATCGCCTTTGTCTTTTCAACGAAAAGCGACACAACATCGGCGACCGGTGACGGCTGAGGGCCAATCGCGTGCGAGGCGACGTATTCATCAGCAAGGCGCTTCTCGGTTTCGCGGGCAGATTCGGGTCTGGACTGCAGACTGCGAATACGGGACAAGATTTCTTTGCGGGCCGACGAGGTGTCCAAATCATCCTGCGGAGAATTCATGAATTTTCCAATGTTTTGTTTAATCCAATCAGTGTAAGAAATCGCTGTCGGCTTGACTGCTAGGGATTATCCCATGCCAATCAAGCATCCCTTCTCTGGAATTGCCTAAAACTCCCAGCGAAAGACCCATATGCATTACAATACTGTGTTTATCAGCTTAACCTTCCAACAGAATCATGACACACGTAGTGACCGAGTCTTGCATCAAATGCAAATACACCGACTGTGTAGACGTTTGCCCAGTCGATTGCTTCCGTGAAGGCCCAAACTTTCTGGTCATCGACCCAGATGAGTGCATCGATTGCGCCGTGTGCATTCCCGAGTGCCCTGTAAACGCCATTTACGCCGAAGAAGACGTGCCTGCTGACCAAGTCAAGTTCATCGATTTGAACGTGTCACTGTCTGGCAAATGGCCAAGCATCACCCGCATGAAAGACCACTTGCCAGACGCTGACGACTGGAAAGACGTCAAAGACAAACTGCAATATTTGCAAGAGTGAGCGAGAAATTCACCCGCGAAACCATCACCAGTGTCACCACGTGGGTTCCGGGAAAACTCTTTTCATTCACCTGCACACGCCCGGCCGCGTACAAATTCACGGCTGGGCAGTTTGCTCGCCTCGGCGTTGAAAACCTGAAGAAAATCCCGGGTGAACCTGAGATCATCTGGAGGGCCTACTCCATGGTGTCAGGTCCCTACGACGAACAACTCGAATTTTTTTCGATCGTCGTGCCAGATGGCGCATTCACAAGCCATCTCAGTCACTTGAAAGTCGGTGATCCGATATACGTCGACAAAACCAATTTCGGCTTTTTAACCACCGCACGCTTCGAATCTGGAAAAGACCTCTGGCTTTTGGCCAGTGGAACCGGTCTGGCCCCGTTCATTTCAATCATGAATGACCCCCAAACCTGGGACCAGTTTGAACACGTGTACCTGGTTCACAGTGCCAGAACAGCCGAAGAACTGGTTTATCAGGACACGATCCAGAAATTTTCAACCCACAGCCCATTGCTTGAACTGCACGAAGACATTGGAGATCGTTTCCATTACTTGCCGGTGGTCACCCGTGAAAAAATCGATGGCTGCCTCGATGAACGAATCACCCGGCTACTTGAAACGGGCCAACTGGCGGCGAAAGCACAACACGGAATCAACCTGGATCGAAGCCGCTTCATGATTTGCGGCAACCCGGAGATGGTGACAGACATCCGGAAAGTGTTGAAAACCATGGGCTTCAACCCTGCCCGATCCACAAAGCCAGGCGAGATCGCAGTCGAAAATTACTGGTGATTTCCCTAGCCATGGCAATGGCATGTTGCATCGCACCAATATTTCACTGATAATCACCGAAACAAGCCTGTCAACAATTCCGTTTCGGGGACACCATGCTTTATCAGCTGCACGAACTACAGCGCGCCATGCTCAATCCAATGACAATTTGGGCGGAAGCTGGCGCGAAACTTTACAGTAATCCGTTCAGCCCAATGGCTCACACGCCACTTTCCCGCCGAATTGCGGCTGGCTTTGAGTTGATGTATCGCCTCGGAAAAGAGTACGAAAAGCCACAATTCAACATTCAAACCGTGAAATGTGAAGGTCGTGAGATTTCGATTTGCGAAGAAATTGTTGAAACCAAGCCCTTTTGCCGGCTGCTTCACTTCAGAAAGCTACTGCCTGTCGAATCGAAACCTCTGAAGCCCCAGCCCAAAGTGCTTGTTGTAGCACCGCTGTCAGGTCATCACGCCACATTGCTTCGCGACACGGTTCGCACACTCCTGCAGGACCACGAGGTTTACATCACCGACTGGATAGACGCACGCATGGTGCCCCTGTCTGAAGGCGAATTTCACCTGGACGACTACGTTCACTACTGCATTGAATTCATGCAACTGCTTGGCCCAGATCTTCACGTGGTCTCTGTGTGTCAACCCACTGTTCCCGTGATGGCAGCCGTGTCCCTCATGGCCTCTGCAAACGACCCCAAACAACCCAAAACAATGACCATGATGGGTGGCCCCATCGACACTCGCAAAAGTCCTACTGAAGTGAACAACTTGGCCACGACCAAACCATTTTCATGGTTCGAAAACAATGTGATCTACGCAGTGCCACACACCTACCCAGGCTATCTGCGCAAGGTTTACCCCGGCTTTTTGCAGCACATCGGTTTTGTCAGCATGAACCCTGACAAGCACATGCAAAGCCACTACGACTTCTACCTTCACCTCGTTGAAGGCGATGGTGAAAGTGCTGAAGCTCATCGCCGTTTTTATGACGAGTACAACGCCGTACTCGACATGCCGGCTGAATACTACCTTGACACCATCAAGACCGTGTTTCAGGAACATGCATTGCCCACAGGCACCTGGAAAGTGCGTGGTGAGCCCGTCAAACCCTCCGACATCAAACAAGTGGCGCTTTTTACCATTGAGGGCGAGTTGGATGACATTTCAGGCCCCGGGCAAACTGAAGCAGCACACAAGTTGTGTACCTCCATTCCGAAGGGCAAAAAGCAGCATTTTCTTGCCCCTGAATGCGGGCACTATGGTATCTTCAGCGGTCGCCGCTGGCGGGAAATGATTTATCCCAAGATACGAGAATTCATTGCTGCGAATGCCTGATGTTCTGATCGAACAAATTGACCATTTATTGCCCCAAACCCAATGCCAACAGTGTGGGTTTGGTGGCTGCATGCCCTACGCAGAGGCCATGCATGCGGGCACCGCTGACATCAATCGCTGCCCGCCTGGCGGCCAAGCCACCATTGTTGCACTGGCCGGTCTGCTCGGCAAAGCCGAGAAGCCACTGGACCCCGAGTGCGGAAAGACGGTGCCCCGCCACATTGCCAGCATTCAACCTGAACACTGCATCGGCTGCACCCTGTGCATCAAAGCCTGTCCGGTCGATGCCATTGTAGGTGCCAACAAACATCGACACGCTGTCATTGCTGCATTGTGCACAGGGTGTGAACTGTGTATCCCGCCCTGCCCTGTCGACTGCATTGACATGGTCTTCATGCCAGAGCACAGCCATTGGGAAATGGCCGACGCCGAAGCAGCCAGAGCCCGCATGCACGAACGCAATAACCGGTTGAAGCGGCAGGCCAAGGCCAACGCAGAACGCCTCGAAGCCAAAGCGCTGCACAAACTTCAAGGGCTTGAAAACCAACCTGCTACTGAGGAGACTCTTAAAAAGCAGGCTGTGATTCAAGCCGCCATTGCCAGGGCAAGAGCCCGAAGGCAGTCCTCATGAACAAGCTAAAACGCACAGAAATGTTCCAGCGGTTTCAAGCGGCCAATCCGGCCCCAAAAACCGAACTTGAATACGCCAGTGACTTTGAATTGCTCGCTGCGGTTCTACTCAGCGCCCAAGCCACGGACAAAGGCGTCAACCTAGCGACCCGCAAACTGTTTCCGGTGGCCAACACGCCAGCAGCCATGGCGACCCTGGGAATTGAAGGCATCGAGAGTTACATCAAAACGATTGGGCTCTACAAATCGAAGGCCAAGCACCTTTACGAAACCTCGGTTATTCTGCGCGACCAGTACGCGGGGGTTGTTCCACAATCGCGTGAAGCACTTGAACAATTGCCTGGAGTGGGTCGCAAGACGGCCAATGTGGTTTTGAACACCGCTTTCGGCCAACCCACAATGGCGGTAGACACGCACATCTTTAGGGTGTCAAATCGTACAGGTCTGGCGCCGGGAAAAGACGTGCTGGCTGTGGAAAAAAAATTGCTGAAGGTGATTCCGGGTGAATTCATGCTCAATGCCCACCATTGGCTGATTTTGCACGGTAGATATGTCTGCAAGGCCCGCTCACCAGAATGCAAAAAGTGCAACGTCCAAGACCTGTGCGACTACAAACTCAAAAACCTGTAACAACACGCAGAGCCTGAACCCATGAACTACGCCAGTGAAGCCGCAGTGTTTGAAACGCCCAACCTCGAGGAGGGCGTGGCGCTTATCGAAAAAGTGGTTGAACAAGCTCGTTTGCGTCGCAGTAGCGACTTCATCAGCCGCGTAGTGCTGCTGGCCAGCCCTCACTTTGCAAGCCTGATCGAGTCTCTGGCGCACACCTGCATCTCCAAAACAAACTGTCTGAACATTTGGGGTGGCTGTGTTTCGGGGCTACTGCATGGTGGCAAGGTGTATGGCCAAAAACCCGCCTTGATGGTTGCCGTGTTCGGGGAAGCCTTTGAGCCAGCCAAACAAAAAGGCGCAGGTTCAAAAACAATCTCGCTGTGCCTCGCCGAAACCGATCATCTGGTCATGGAACAGTTGCGGGCCGGTTTGGGCAATGAACCAGGTTCAGATTGCAGTCAGGCTGACACGCTCGGACTGCTGTCGTATGGTGCAAACTACCTGTCCATGCCACGGCTGGAATTCGGCAGACTCTGTCACCAGCCCCACAGCACAGCCAGCCTAAGCGTCAGTCAGCCCCTTACCCTCAATTCCGAGGGTCTGGAGTTTTTCACTGAGGTCAAAACCGTCACCGAGAGCAACGGCCTTTTTCTACTGAAAGTCGATGGTGTCAGCGCAGCACTGGCACTGGGCTGCCCAGAAGAGCAAACCAAACCAATTGGCCTGCGCCTGCAAGTGATCGACAAAGACCGGGAAAGCTGGATACCCGTGCTCTCGCTGCATGCAGATGGAACGATGTGCCTGGTGGCCCCGGTCGCCAAAGGGCAACAAATTCGCCTGGCAAGGCGAACACCCAACGCTGTGCACGAAGAATTCAAAGCCTGGCAACCCCTGATAGCGACGCATTTTGGTGGCCAAGCACCAGCCATGGGGCTTTTGATTGCGGGCTTCGAGCGAAGCGAAATGTGTCACGACATTGACGACGACGTTGCACAAATTTTGAAATCATTTCCAGACACCGACATCATCGGTATTTTCGGTCAAGCCAACTGGCTCGGACTTCAAGAAAAAGTACTTGCCCCTCCCCGAAACAATCGACTCAGTCTGTGTCTGTTCAATCCGAATTCCTGAAGGTTCATGCCGATGTTTAACCCCACACGAGATCAGGCGCGACTTTTTTTCCTGAACACCTGGAAAAAATACCACCAAGAGCAACCGCTGACCGACGCAGAAAGTATTGCCCTTCAGTGGATGAGCCGACATCCGGAGTACTTCCCGACTTTTGATGCCGACATCGAACACGTGTTGGCCAAAGATTATTCAGTGGAATCGGGAGAAGGCAATCCATTCCTTCACCTCTCGATGCACTTGGCTGTGGCAGAACAGATCAGCATTAACCAACCCCCCGGCATCCGCAGCGCCTACGACAAACTGTGCGAAAGGCTGGGTGACGAGCACCTTGCGGCCCACCAGGTCTTTGAATGTCTCGCTGAGCAAATTTATCAGCAACAAAAAAACGGCATTGCATTTGACAGCGCGCGCTACATCAACTGCATTCTCGACCATTGCAACCTGCCACCAGGCAAGGCATAAAAAAACCCGCCACGAGAGCGGGTTTTGAACATCTGACGCAATCGCCAGAAGGCCAGTTCACTTCTTCAGGTACAAATCGCCGTTCAGGCTTGAGAGATAAGTGGCCAGATTTTCAATGTCTTGATCGTTCAAAGTGGCAGCCTGCCCACCCATGATCGCATTGTTTCTGTTTCCGCTCTGATACTCGTGCAGGGCCTGAATCAGATAATCTTTGTGTTGACCAGCCAATTTGGGGTAACTGGGGTCCAATGGCTTGTTCCAGTTTCCGTTTTGCGCATGACAGGCGGCGCACTGGGCTTCTGCTTTCGCTTTGCCTGCAGCCAGATCACCTGCGTGAGCAAAGCTGGCAAAGGCAAACAGCGCAGCAACCGCGAACATTTGTTTTTTCATTTTGAGTGTCCTTGAATAACTTGACTTTGCTTATTTGAGCTGTGAGTAATAGGCAGCAAGATCCGCGATGTCCTGATCGGACAGGGACTCTGCGATGCCTCGCATCGTCGGATGCTTTCGGTCGCCCTTCTTGTATGCGTTCAGCGCGGCCTCAATGTAGGCTGCATTCTGTCCGCCGATGTATGGAACCCGGTATACGCTCGGAAAGCTCGCCTTATACCCAGGAATGCCGTGACATCCTATGCACATGGCATTTTTCTCCAAAGCCGCTTTGGCGTTGCCTTCCACCGCCATGGCAGGCGATGTCAAAGAAAATGCAAGCGCCGCACTCAAAGTCAAACCCAATACTCTCATCTCACTCTCTCGTCTTTGATTGAAATAGTTTTTTGAAAAAAACCGGCTACTTAGAATTAGAACTTTAATACGCCAGACAAAAACCGCTTCATTGTACGTTTGTTCTTTCGAGGCGTCTATTACCACGCCAAATCGTGGACAAATTCATCAGATTTCGCCTTACACTTGAGGGCAATGACATTACAAGGAAAAGCAGCAATGAGATTCGAAGGTAGTCAAAATTACGTCGCCACTGACGACTTGAAGCTGGCGGTCAACGCGGCCATTACCCTTCAAAGACCACTGTTGATCAAAGGTGAACCTGGCACCGGCAAGACCCTGCTTGCCGAAGAAGTGGCTGCATCGCTTGGCCTGGAATTGCTTCAATGGCACATCAAATCCACCACCAAAGCCCAACAGGGTCTGTACGAATACGACGCGGTGAGCAGGTTGCGCGATTCGCAACTTGGCGACGAAAAGGTTCGGGATATTCGCAACTACATCATCAAAGGCGTGCTTTGGCAGGCGTTCGAAGCAGACAAGCCAGTTGTGCTGCTCATCGATGAGATCGACAAAGCCGACATTGAATTCCCAAACGACTTGCTGCGCGAACTCGATCGAATGGAATTCTACTGCTATGAAACAAAAGAGTTGGTGAAAGCAAGGCATCGCCCCATCGTCATGATCACCTCCAACAACGAGAAAGAACTGCCCGACGCATTTTTGCGCAGGTGCTTCTTTCACTACATTCAATTCCCTGACAAAGAAACCATGCGGGACATCGTGGATGTGCACTTTAAGGACATCAAGACCGAGTTGCTGGACGCGGCGCTCTCTTCGTTTTTCGGTATTCGCTCATTGCCTGGTCTGAAAAAGAAGCCCACGACTTCGGAACTAATCGACTGGCTGCGTCTGCTGCTCGCGGAGGACATTCCAGCCTCGGCGCTGCACGCCAAGGACGGCAAAGACGCCATCCCGCCCATGCATGGCGCGCTGCTGAAAAACGAGCAGGACATTGAGCTGTTTGAGAAGTTAGTCTTCATGGCCCGTCAGGGTCGTTGATCCGCAAAAGCAACAGGATCTAACGCGTGTTACTCGATTTCTTCTTCAAACTTCGCGATGCGAAAATTCCAGTCACGGTGCGTGAATATTTGACCTTACTGGAAGGCATGAAAGCGCAATTCATGTCACCGTCCATCGACAACTTTTACCACCTGTCCAAATTGACACTGGTCAAGGACGAACGCTTTTTTGATCGTTTTGATCAGGTTTTCGGTCTTTATTTCAAGGGATTGGAAGGCAACGCCGAACTATTCGCCCACATCCCCAAAGATTGGCTGGAAAAGCGCTTCAATCGTGAGTTCACGGCGGAAGAAAAGGCTGCCATTGAAGCCATGGGCGGATTGGATAAACTGATGGAACGCCTTCAGGAACTTCTCAAGGAACAAAAAGAGCGCCATGAGGGCGGTAACAAGTGGATCGGCTCTGGGGGCACGTCCCCATTTGGTAACAATGGCTACAACCCCGAGGGTATACGCATCGGGCAGAAAGAATCCCGAAACCGCAGTGCGGTCAAAGTCTGGGATCAACGCAACTTTCAGGATTATGACGACCAGCTTGAGATTGGTACGCGCAATATCAAAGTAGCGCTTCGCCGCTTGAGGCGTTTTGCCCGTGAGGGTGCCGCTGAAGAGCTTGATCTGGATGACACCATCGAGTCCACGGCCAAAAACGCAGGCTGGCTGGACATCAAGATGCGCCCTGAACGTCACAACTCAGTCAAAGTATTGATGCTGCTCGATGTGGGTGGATCCATGGACGACCACATTCGACGCACTGAAGAACTGTTTTCAGCGGCGCGCAGTGAATTCAAACATCTTGAGTTTTACTACTTTCACAATTGTGTCTATGACTTTCTTTGGAAGAAAAACCATCGAAGGCACAGTGAACGTTTCCTGACCATGGACATACTCAGGAAATACAACTCAGATTACCGACTAATTTTTGTCGGTGATGCAACCATGAGCCCCTATGAAATTCTTCAACCTGGCGGCTCGGTGGAATACAACAACAAAGAAGCAGGTGCGGTCTGGCTGCGACGTTTTTTAGACCGCTTTACCCGAGCCTGTTGGCTAAACCCGGAACCTCAGGGTCTCTGGCAGTATCGACAGAGCGTTGAAATCATTCAGAACATCATGGAAGACCACATGTATCCGCTTACGGTAGAGGGCCTTGAGCGAGCAATGCGTTACCTCAGCAAGTAAGATTTTCATCCCCTGCTTCGCAAGAATCTGTAATACATTCTGTCTACCAATGGGAGGGGATTCGCGTTATAACGGTATCTGTCACTCAACACAACGGGGAATAAAATGGACACCAAACGCACGCATCCACTACTCATCGCTGCATCCATTGCAGTCATTCTGGCTTGTGGCGTCGGAATCGCTGCCATGTTGGGCGTTTTGCCCAAGGGCCAAGCCAGCAATGCAGATCAAACTGCAGCCATGCAGACAACTGCGGAACAGGCGGCGGCCGATAAAAAGGCGGCTGAAAAGGAATCGGTTAAGAAAGCGGCCGTTGAACATCACAAAACTGTGGCCAGCGAATCAAGCAAGCAACAGGTTGCGTCCGTGTGCCATGACTGCGGCAAAATCGTCGACGTGAAAGCCGTCAAGGTAGAGGGCAATGGCAGTGGTTTGGGCGCAGTAGCAGGTGGCGTGGCGGGTGGTGCCATCGGTAACCAGATGGGTGCTGGAAACGGTAGAACCGCGATGACATTGCTCGGTGCAGTGGGCGGAGCCGTGCTTGGCAATAAAATCGAGAAAAACTACAAGGCCGCCACCATTTACGAAGTGGAAGTGGCCTTTGATGATGGCACCCACAATCAGTACAAATTCCAGGAAAGACCCTATTGGCAAGTGGGTGATCGGGTCAAGGTGGTCAATGGCAAGATCACTGCCATGTAAATCCAGTTTACTGAAAAACAAAAAAGCCGGCTGACGACAGGTAGCCGGCTTTTTTGAGCCTGTAAAAAATTCTGTGTAAGTTCATTCGGAATCAAGGGTGGTGAACGGTAACTCGTTCGCC
>NZ_BSOJ01000016.1 GCF_030160455.1 Limnobacter litoralis
GGAGTCCTTGAACAGCGTCATTCGCGCAGCCACCAAACGACGAAAGGTATTTCCCACGGATGACTCGGCCAGAAAGGTGGTGTATCTTGCCATCGAACAAGCCAGTCGAAAGTGGACCATGCCGATACAAAACTGGAAAATGGCACTGAACAGATTTGTTCTGGAATTCGGTGAACGAGTTACCGTTCACCACCCTTGATTCCGAATGAACTTACACAGAATTTTTTACAGGCTCTGAAAAAAGGCTGTATCGTAAAGCCCTTCATTCAACCCACCATCCAGAAAACAATCAAAACCATCAAATTCGTCTGAAACACTAGGCCGCCAACATCCATATGCTTTGGAGTGCCCGCATTTCCATCGAGGATTAAAGCCCTCTATTCAGAAGGCGAGGGACACATTTCATGAATTCTTCTCGTTCTAAAGCGGCGATTTACTTAGGAAATTGACGTTGGATGTGTGCTTTTTAACACTGAACTCACTTTTTTCTCGGTGCAAAATTAAAAAAGAGACGATAAGAGAGTACTGCTTAGAGCCTTATGCTTTGTGGTTCTTATGCCGTTTTTTGCGTTTTAGAAACGGAGGATCATCAATTGAAATCTTTTTTTCACCCTGTCGATATTTGACACAGCATTGGTTTTCGATTACTTTGAAAGCTCATTACAGCGGAGCCTACGCTTTATAACAGTGGCTGTGCAAAGGTGGTTCCAGGTGAACTGCCGGCGACTAAAACGGTAAGTAGGAAAGTAGTTGGTAGTAATAGATAGTGGACTTCTGTTCGCTTCAAACTGTGGTGCTGGATCATCTCGTCTCTGAGGTTTTAAACCGACTGAGCCGCGTTGAACCTGCTCAGTGGTGCTCTTTGTCCTTTATGGACTGACATGCGCTGTGTGTGGAATCAAGTGGATCCACTGAGTAGAGGGTCGAGAACTCTGGACTCATGTGCCACCTCACGGATTGATTCCGTGTGTTCGTTGCGCACCCAACCTAAGAATTCCCATTAACAGACTTGTGCTGGATTTACGAAGCTCGCCCTGTCGGTATCCGATTCAGAATCGTGGCTTGTCGTCTATATCGACTTGAACGGTTCCTGCATGGCTTGTCGGTTCGCATTGAACTGACCTGTCCATTCGCCTCATCCAATGTTGCTCACCTGAGTCCAACTGTGTTCGGTCACTACGACTGTTCACTCTCGACTCTGTTCCACGTCAACGCATAGACATCTCACAGGGCCCGTCGCTTGAGTACGGAGTATGTGAGGTGTGAAGCTCGTTGCCATGGTCCGAGAAACACTGGGTGTTCCAATTTTTACGCAGGTTGTCCAGCCTGCCTCAATTCTGGACATTTATCACTCTTTGTACGTGTCGCACACAGGTGATTAACAGGCCGGCAGCCATGTCTGCAGCCCGTTGATCGGTAAGGAACACCTTACCCGGTGAGAGCCTGAGATAGACAGACGAGGGGAGCCGAGAGATCGGTGCAAGAGTCGCTAAGCGAGCGGCGTTTGCGATACGGCATTTTAAAGAACGCGCCAGGTTGTACCGAATAGACAGAAGTATTGTGGGTGCTCCACCCGGAACAGTCGATGGCACAATGTCACCGCCGATGTAAAAATGACCCACTAACGCCAACTTAAAATTGACCTACCTGAGCAACAATTGCCGCTTTTTGGCGGCGCTTTAGATGTTGACTCAGGAGAATCTAGTGGAAATACATGTATTGAACGCTCAAGGCCACAGCATTCGCGCAATCGCTGAACAACTGGGTGTGTCCCCGATTGCTCATCATCGATGAAATCGGCTACTTGCCGTTTGGCAGGGAAGAAGTCAATCTGTTCTTCAACGTGATTGCGAAGCGATATGAAACAGGCAGCATCATCGTGACCAGCAACCTCCCATTCTCACAGTGGGCCAGTGCATTTGCAGACGATGCAACACTGACGGCAGCACTGCTGGACCGTTTGCTTCACCATTGCCACATCGTACAAATCAACGGTGAGAGTTACAGATTGAAAGGAAAAAAGATGGCTGGCGCCATGCCAAACCCGATGGGTTTGGCAACAGGAAATCAGTGAAAGAAATCAGAAAGAATTGCTTGGGTAGGTCAAATTTACTTTGGCGTTGACGAAACAAAGTGGGTCAAAATTCAACTGGCGTTGACAGCACAATACCGAATTGGCCCGATTGAAAGTTAATGCCACCACCTGAAACAACAACCCCACCGGATAAATTGACCACAACGCCGGGGCGTTCGACAGGCTGTTGAAGCAACTGTGGTTGCTCTTGAAGCAACCTGCCCGCATCGGGTGGGCTCACAACTTGAGCATACGTAACCGAGGTCGATGCCAACAATCCACTCAATACTGCAAACTTTGTTACCGCTCGATCCATCCTCACATCCATCTTAGAATTTTCGTTTTAAATCGTTTAAACGATCTGGGGCTTTAGTTTAAATGACCAACGTAGTTGTGATACATCCACCAATGATACGGAGACGACTCTGATCTCCAGACTAAGGGCAGTTCTCGGCATTGCCAAATAAGCAACAAAGTCTCTTCGTAGACCGAATCCGTTGAATGAGTGTCCCCAGCATTTTGGGGACTGACGGCCAGATTCGAGTCGCTCGGTAATGGGACACTTTAGTCTGAAATGCTGTGACGAACCTGTTTGATTGTAAAAGAGCGATTATCGCGCTGACCTTCTCTCGAGGCCAAGTAACTCTTGATGGTTTTAAACACGCCATCCTTATTCATTTTGGAGGAAAGTGCTTGGGCTCGGTTAAGCTGATCCAAGGTCAGTGCCTTTTCGTTGCCGTCACGATTTTGGGTTCCTAGAGCATTTCCCTTGGCGCCTGCTAAATTTTCTAGCGCATACGCAAGAATGAGATTCTTTCTAACACTCCGTCCGTTGCCATACATCACGCCAAGGTTGTTCAGGCTATCAGCATTCCCTTGATTTGCCGCCAAGGTGTACCATTTCACGGCCTCTGAATCATCCCTGGGAACCCCTTGACCATCGTCATACATATGTCCAAGGTTGTATTGGGCTTGTGCGAAGCCTTGTTTAGCCGACAAGGTAAACCACTTCACAGCCTCTGACTCATCCTTGGGGACACCTTGACCAAAGTGATACATCGCTCCGAGGTTGTATTGGGCCTGTGCGTCGCCTTGTTTAGCTGACAAGGTAAACCACTTCACAGCCTCCGACTCATCCTTGGGAACCCCTTGACCAAAGTGATACATCAGTCCAAGGTCGGATTGGGCTTGTGCTTCCCCTTGATTTGCCGCTAAGGTGTACCACTTCACAGCCTCTGACTCATCCTTGGGAACCCCTTGGCCATTGGCATACATCACCCCAAGGGTGACCTGGGCGTCAGCATCCCCTTGATTTGCCGCTAAGGTGTACCACTTCACGGCCTCTGACTCATCCTTGAGGGCCCCTAGACCATACTGAGACATCAGCCCAAGGCTGTATTGGGCCAAAGTGTCACCTTGTTTAGCCGCCAAGGTAAACCACTTCACAGCCTCCGAATCGTCCCGGGGAACCCATTGGCCATTGGCATACATAGATCCAAGGTTGAATTGGGCGCGAGCGTAACCTTGTTTAGCCGCCAAGGTGTACCACTTCACAGCCTCTGACTCATCTTTGGGAACCCCTTGGCCTTTGGCATACATAGATCCAAGGTTGAACTGAGCCAAAGCGTAACCTTGTCCAGCTGCCAAGGTGAACCACTTTACGGCCTCTGAATTATCCTTGAGGACCCCTCGACCATACAGAGACATTATCCCAAGGCTGTATTGGGCCACAGCGTCACCTTGTTTAGCCGCCAAGGTGTACAACTTCACAGCCTCTGACTCATTCTTGGGGACCCCTTGGCCATTGGCATACATCCGCCCAAGGTTGACTTGTGCATGGGCGTTGCCTTGTTTAGCTGACAAGGTGTACCACTTCACAGCCTGTGACTGATCCTTGAGAATCCCTTGATCATTGTCATACATCAGCCCAAGGTTGAACTGGGCGTCAGCATCCCCTTGATTTGCCGCCAAGGTGTACCACTTCACAGCTTCTGACTCATCCCTGGGAACCCCTTGGCCATTGACATACATATATCCAAGCTTGAACTGAGCATCTGGGTTTTTTTCGGCAGCAGCCGCTTTGAATTCAGTTAAAGCAGTCTTAAAGTCGCCCCTTTTGTATGCGGCAATACCCTCATCAAGTCCAGCACTGGCAAGCCCTGGTAAAGCCATACAAACCACACCTAATATCCAAATGATCTTTCTCAATTTGAATTCCTCTGCCTATTCTGACCAAATTGGACAGTGATTCTGGCTGAAACTGGACAGTCATTCCAGCTCAAACTGGACACTTTTTTCAACCGCCCACGGGGCTGTTTGACCTTGCCCCTGAAAGATGGACTCGTTAACTGGAGTGTTTTTATACTTTGGTTCAAGGAG
>NZ_BSOJ01000017.1 GCF_030160455.1 Limnobacter litoralis
TCTCCAAGCAGTTTGTTTGTTTCATCTGGACGCTGCTGATTGCGCGTCCTATGACTGCTTTACGCCACTGAAAAATGAAACTTGAGGGCAAGGTGTGAAAAAAGTTCTGGCCATACAAAGTCTCTATAAATAGATTCATTTCAATTGAATCTTTTTCGCCAGATTTCACAATTGTTGACTTTATCTTTCACTAGAACGAGTCGTTAAGGACACATGGGGTAGCTACTTTTGGGGGGGGTTAGCCGTATTGGTTAAGCCCGTGTAAGGGGCTCCCTCATGCTGGTACTGTTGAGCGCTCCTCGATATCCACACAATGGCTTCGTGTCATCCAAAGACCTACTTTTAAAGCAGCAAACGGATGACCGAAGGAATGGATTTAGGCCGCTTAAAGATTTTGGGTGACAAGCCGAAAATTCGTTCAAGGGGATTGTCGCTCTGCGGCAAACAGATTTGTGGTGCAGGGCATGCACAAATAGACGGAGGAACTGAAAATGAAAGGCACACGTTTACTGGATGAAATTCGCGAAACCAACCTGTCTTATCTGTTGCTGGCTCAGCAACTGATTCGTGAAGATCGCGCTGAAGCCACTTTTCGCTTGGGCATCTCGGATGAGGTGGCTGATTTGATCGAATCGCTGACAACAGCACAGGTGCTGCGCATCGCCGCCAGCAACATGTTGATGTGTCGATTCCGGTTCGACGATGAAGTGGTCTGGAACCTGTTGACGAGTCACTCCAAAGACCGTTCAGTCTCTGGCATGCACGCCGCCATTCTGATGAGTGGCAAAGCAGCCGACGCAAGCGCCTCAGTTTAAGGTCTTGCCAAACCAGTAAGAACGCCGGAGAACAATCATGGCCAAAGTCAAATCAATCGTTTCAGAAGCTGCGCAAATTCAGTTGGCTACAGAGCTGATCAATCTGGATGCACGCCTTCAGGTTCTGGAAAGTGAAACGCAGTTGTCTCGCGAACGTCTTCTCAAGCTGTACAAAGAGTTGAAACACAAGTCGCCACCCAAGGGCATGTTGCCCTTTTCAACCGACTGGTTTATGACCTGGCAGCCCAACATCCATTCTTCATTGTTCGTGAATATTTATCAGACGCTGATTAAAAGCACCGACATTGAAGACATTGATGCCATCATCAAGGCTTACAAAATGTACCTTGAGCAGATCAATCAATTGGGCCTGCCTGATGTGCTCTCACTGACCCGCGCCTGGAGACTGGTGAAGTTTTTTGACGCCGGCATGCTGACAACTACTGGATGTGTAAAGTGCGATGGAAAATTTGTTGTGCACACCTTCGAGTTGGTGAATGATTACGTGTGTGGCCTGTGCAATATGCCATCACGCGCCGGTAAAACCCGGCAATCGCCCGCAGAGCGTTTCTTCAACGAAGAAGCCGCCTTGCACGAGTGAAAGGTTTGCTCTCGTTGCGATAAAAAAGGTCCGGTAGCATCCTCCCACCCTCTGTCTCTTCCGGGTCTGCAACGAGAGCTTCTTGATTTAAAAACGGCCAGCACACATTGCTGGCCGTTTTTTTCATCTCTACACCCCGTCCATTTCTCGAAGTCGCCCATAAAACACACTTTATTCAAGCAAAAGATTTTTCAGCTTTTGCCGACAATAAGAGTGTGGAAATTATCCTTTGCACTAGACAGAGACTCATCACATGTTCGTCATCATTGGTTATGTATTGGTAGTTGGCAGTGTGCTCGGCGGATTCGCAATGGCGGGTGGCCATCTGCATGTGCTGTTTCAGCCAGTCGAACTGATCATCATCGCGGGTGCAGCAACAGGCTCGTTGGTTGTTGGTAACACACCCAAGGTTTTGAAGGCCATTGGCAAGGCTTTGGGCTCGTGCTTTAAAAACACGGCTGTCACCAAAGCGTTTTACATGTCACTGATGGCCCTGATGTTTGAGGTACTGACCAAGGTGCGCAAAGAAGGTTTGATGTCGATTGAATCCGACGTGGAAGAGCCTGAGCAAAGTACGATTTTTCAAAAATACCCCGAGGTACTGGCAGATCATCACATTGTTGAGTTTTTGACAGACTACCTGCGCTTGATGGTCAGCGGTAACTTGAATCCCATGGAAATCGAAAACCTGATGGATGGTGAACTTGAAACCCACCACCAGGAGGCCCATGTGCCTGCAGCTTCAGTCCAGACCATTGCCGATGGCCTGCCAGCCTTCGGTATTGTGGCAGCGGTGATGGGGGTGGTGCACGTGATGGGTTCAGTGGGGCAGGTCAGCAACGCCGAGCTGGGCAACATGATTGCTGCGGCGTTGGTGGGTACCTTCTTGGGCATTTTGCTGTCCTACGGGTTTATTGGCCCGCTGGCCTCATTGCTCAACCACAAAACCAACGAGAGTTCCAAGCCCTTCGAGTGCGTCAAGACCACGCTGCTTGCAAGCTTGAATGGTTACTCCCCGGCTTTGGCCGTGGAGTTTGGTCGCAAAGTGCTTTATTCGACCGAACGCCCTTCTTTCATCGAGCTCGAAGAGCACGTGAAGAGCACGAAAGGGAAGTAAGCCATGGCCAAGGCAGAAGAGCAACGCCCGATCATCGTTGTCAAGAAGATCAAGAAGGGTGGTCATGGCCATCATGGCGGCGCCTGGAAGATTGCCTATGCCGATTTTGTGACTGCGATGATGGCTTTCTTTCTGTTGATGTGGCTGCTGGGCTCCACTTCGGAAGGGGACTTGAAAGGCATTTCGGATTACTTCAACTCGCCCCTTAAGGTTGCCTTGATGGGGGGAAGCGGATCAGGCACTGCTACCAGTGTAATAAACGCAGGTGGAACCGATTTGTCGAGGTCGGTTGGGCAGATTCAGCGGGGCAGAAATGACAGTGACAAATCCTACAAAGACACGTCACAGCCTTCGACCAACGCCAGCAAAGAGGCCTATGAAAAGGCCGAGGCAGCACGCTTAAATGAATTAAAGCAGGAAATAGAGCAGTTAATCGACAAATCGACTTTGATGAAAGCGTTTAAAAATCAGATCAAGCTGGACATTACGCCAGAAGGTTTGAGGATTCAGATTGTGGATGCACAGAATCGGCCGATGTTTGATTCCGGCAGTGCGGCGCTGAAGGACTACATGAAGGACATTCTGAAAAGCTTGACCAAAGTGTTGCTGGAAGTGCCCAACAGTTTGACGATTTCAGGGCACACCGACTCGGCCCCGTATGCCAACGGTGCCATGGGTTACAGCAACTGGGAATTGTCGGCTGATCGGGCCAATTCATGCCGCCGGGAAATGATGCACGACGGCATGCCTGAGGCCAAGGTGTTGCGAGTGGTTGGTTTAGCGTCGTCCGTGCCGATGGATGCCAAAGATCCAGCTGCAGCAGTGAATCGCCGGATCGCGATTGTAGTGATGAACAAACGTGCCGAGGACGCAGTAAGGGCCTCTGCCGAGGGTGGTGACACCAGCAAACCCCAAGTGGATTTGCCAGCCATCCCCCAATTGCAAAAATTGCCATTCGACAAGAATGGTTTGAACAAATGACTGTTAGGAGCAGCGAAAAATGGACAACGATTACCGCTTGATGAACATGATCGACGAGAAGGCCAGACTGGCGGGTTCTAACAAAATGGAACTGCTGCTGTTCTCGCTCGGCTCGACAGAGGTGTTCGGCATCAACGTGTTCAAGGTCAGGGAGGTGTGTGAAACGCTGCCCATTACCCGTACCCCGAACATGCCTGCGGGGGTCGAGGGCATTATTTCACTGCGCGGAAGCATCTTGCCGGTGATTGATCTGGCCTGCTGCTTGCGCATGGACAACGATCAACCCAAGACAAAGCTCATCATCACTGAGTTTTCATCACACACCCAGGCTTTTCTGGTTGAAGACGTTGACCGAATCGTCAGGGTGGACTGGGAGCAGGTGAAGTCGCCCCAATCGATTGGCCAATCTCAAAGCGCCATGATTACCGCGCTGACGGAGCTGGCCGAGGGCAAGCTGGTGTCAATTCTTGACGTTGAGCAGATTCTGGCCGAGGTCATCGGCGAGAGCGATGTCCCCGAAATGGAAAACCTGCGCTCAGACCATCCACACCCAGTCTTCTTTGCGGACGATTCCAACATGGCCCGCAAGAAGATCACCGAAGTGCTGGATCGCCTGCATCTGCCACACCAGTCAGCAACCAATGGCCGCGAAGCCTGGGAAAAGCTCAAAACCATCGCCAGCCGTGCTGAACAGGAACACCGTGACATCAAGGAAATCGTGTCACTGATTCTGGTGGATGCCGAGATGCCTGAAATGGACGGATATGTGTTGACACGCCACATCAAGGAAGACCCCCGATTCAAGGGCATTCCGGTTGTGATGCATTCCTCACTGTCTTCAGTCGCCAATAAAAAGCTGGGTCAACAAGTGGGCGTTGACGCCTATGTTGGCAAGTTTCACCCCGAGGATCTCGCCGGCATGGTGACCTCGATGCTGCCCGCTTAAAGGAGCAATTCATGAACCCCGAAGATTTGAAAATCCTGATTGTTGACGACTTCTCGACCATGCGTCGAATTGTTCGCAACCTGCTCAAGGAGATCGGCTACAACAACGCCGATGAAGCCGAAGACGGTGCTGTGGCCCTGAGCAAGCTCAGGAACGGCAACTTTAATTTCGTGGTCAGCGACATCAACATGCCCAACATGACTGGGTTTGAGCTGTTGCAGGCCATTCGGTCGGATGCCGGGCTGAAGCATTTGCCAGTGTTGCTGGTTACTGCTGAGGCCAAAAAAGAAGACATTGTGTTGGCCGCTCAGATGGGCGCCAGTGGCTACATTGTGAAGCCATTTACCAAAGCAACGCTTGAAGAGAAATTCAACAAGATCGTTGCCAAGATGTCTGTTTAAAACCAATACAGTGAGGTCCAAAGGATGAACCCTGAAAACCTGAAAAGCGGCGACACCGACGATCTGGAAGCTTTGTTTGATCAAATCGCAGAGCAAAAAATCTGGGAGCAAGGCGATGACGAGCCTGCGCCAGCCACAGTACAAACCGCCGCACCCGCACCCGTTGCAGAGTCTGGCGGCGAGACACCCGTACGCACCGATTTGGGCGAAATGATCGCCAAAGGGTCTGAGGATCCTCTGGACGTGTTCCAGCGTGTGGGCATGCTGACCCGCAAACTGCACGATGCCTTGCGTGAGCTGGGCTATGACAAAAACGTTGAAACCGCCATCAATGGCTTGCCCGATGCCCGTGCCCGTTTGGCCTACATTGCCAACGTCACTGGCCAGGCTGCGGAGAAGGTGCTGAGTGCGGTTGAATCGAGCCAGAACCTGACCGACCAGATTTCAGAGCGTGCCGCCAAGCTGGATGCCCAGTGGGACAAGCTCTACAACCATCAGATGACCTTGGAAGAGTTCAAGGTACACACCCGCGAGAATCGTGAATTCATTCGCGATCTCACCCAGAAAAGTGGTGCCATCAATTCACACCTGACGGACATCATGATTGCGCAAGACTTCCACGACCTGACAGGTCAGGTGGTCAAGAAGATTGCAACCATGGCGCAAAATCTGGAAGAACAGCTGGTGCAGTTGCTGCTGGACACTACGCCGTCCGATCAGCGCAAACAGGTGCAGGACACCTGGTTGAATGGACCGGTCATCAACCCCGAGGGTCGCAGCGACGTGTGCTCGAATCAAGGGCAGGTTGACGATCTACTGGAAAGCCTGGGCTTCTGATACAAGCACCGAACAAGCAGGAGCAAAACATGAGTGCATTCAGTGATGTCGAGTTGTTGCAGGATTTCCTGACAGAGGCAGGGGACTTGCTCGAAGACGTGGACAGCAAACTGGTGGAGCTAGAACAAAGCCCCGAAGACGCCGATTTGTTGGCCACCGTGTTTCGCGGCTTTCACACCATCAAGGGCGGTGCAGGCTTTCTGGAAGCCACACACCTGGTGGAGTTGTGTCACAAAACCGAAAACCTGTTCGACAAGTTGCGCTCACGGGCGCTGGTGCTGAACGCCGACATGATGGACGTCATTCTGGCCGCCACGGGTGAAGTACACCGCATGTTCGGCGAAATGCGCAACGGCCATCAGCCGGATGCTGCCCCCCAGGATCTGCTGGATAATCTGGAGCTGGCCATTGAAGGCCGCTACACCGGAGGAGGCTCGGACAGCCAAAACGCGCAATCGCCTGAGGTGGCTGAACCTGCGGCCACTCAGCCTGCAGTGGAATCAGAAAAACCCTCGCTTGCGCATTACGATGCCTCTGACATTCCTGTGGGCGAAGACGGAGACCTTGACTGGCCCGCGCTTTATGAAGCAGCCCTTGGAGAACCGCCGCGTGAGCTTGAACAGGCCCGTTTGAGCGCTGAAATGGCCACCACTGCCGTGGCCAAACAATCGGCTGCTGCGGTGCGTCCAAAACCGGTCGACAAAAAGCCGAAGCCTGCGCCTGCGGCTGCCAGTGGCCCCGCCAAAGACGCCACCATTCGTGTAGACACAGCCCGCTTTGACCAAATTTTGAACCTCAGTGGTGAGATCGGCCTGACCAAAAACCGATTGAATTGCCTGTTTGAGTCCATCTCACGCGGCAATCCGTCTGAAGACACCATCAAGTCACTGGACACCGTGGTCAATCAGCTGGACATGTTGGTGTCTGATCTTCAGGCCGCCGTGATGAAAGCGCGTATGCAGCCTGTTGGCCGGGTGTTCCAGAAGTACAGCCGTTTGGCCCGTGACGTGGCCCGTCAGCTCGGCAAAGACGTGGAACTGGTTATTGAGGGTGCAGAAACCGAAGTCGACAAAACCATTCTTGAAGAATTGAACGACCCATTGGTGCACCTGGTGCGCAACGCGGTTGATCACGGCATTGAGACCATTGAGCACCGTCGCGAATGCAACAAAAACCCCAAGGGCACCGTGCATTTGTCGGCTCGTCAGACCGGCGACCACATTGTGATCGAGATCAAGGACGATGGCCGCGGCATGAACGCCGAGGTGCTCCGTCAAAAGGCTATGGACAAAGGCCTGATCAGCATGGAAGAAGCCAGCCAGCTGACTCCGAAAGAGTGTCTGATGCTGATTTTCCTGCCTGGTTTCTCCACCAAAGACCAGATCTCCGACATTTCTGGACGCGGCGTGGGCATGGACGTGGTGAAAACCAACATTCAGCGTCTGAACGGTCGAATCGACATTGAATCTGAGCTGGATCAAGGCTCGAGAATCACCATTTCACTGCCATTGACCCTGGCCATTTTGCCGGTGTTGATGCTGAAACTGGAAGAGCAGATTTATTCACTGCCGCTGTCCTGTGTTCGCGAAATCATTCCAATTGAAGAAGACAAGATTCAAAAAGTCAGTGGCAAACCCAATCTCGTGGTTCGTGGTGAAGTGATTCCCCTGCTCGACCTGGCCACATTGATTGGCCGGCCAACCAGCCCCGGCCCGAAGGTAGGCGTGTTGACCCTGAGCGGTAACAAAGCCTGCATTCTTGCGGTGGACACTCTGGTGGGCCAAGACGAAGTCATGATCAAACCCCTGGAAGGGGTCAAACCAAAAGGCGTGGCGGGCGCAACCCTGTCAGGCGAAGGTTTATTGGTGTTGGTGCTTGAAATCCGGGAGCTGCTGGAAGGCGTGATTTGAAGACAAGCGTTGTTTGAACGACCGGGAGCCCACAAAGAGGGGCCCTGGACACAAAGAACCCGAGAGGTTCTGGATTGGAGAATAAAATGAAGCATCTGTATGAGGCAGTCGAGAAGGGCGTGTTCAATACCCTTTCGAAAAAAATTCTGGGCAACGTTGCCACGCCAGTGCTGGTCGCGGCAGGTGGCCTCGGTGGGATGTATTACTGGGGTCAAAGTCTTCTCCAGAGTTTGCCCGCTGCCAATGCTGCGCTGGTTGCTCAAAAAACCAGCGAGCTGCAATGGATCGTGGGAACGTCGGCAGGCTTGACTTTGTTGGGTGGCGTCGGTGCATTTCTCTATCTGCGTCATCTGGTTGTGCGCCCTGTGCACACCCTGCGCGACAGAATGGCTGAGCTTGCGTCCGGTCGTGGCGATTTGTCCGTTGATTTGCCCCAAACCACACACGATGAATTGCGTGAGTTGGCAAAGCATTACAATGCGTTCATGGAAAATCTGCGCAACATCGTGCATGAAATTCGCCGCATGACGGCTCAGGTCTCCATGGAGTCCATGCAGGTCGAGGGGGGTCTGAAAGATGCCAGCAAAGCGGCCGAATCGCAGGGCATGATGACTCGGGAAATTTACGACGCGGCCACACAGGCCAGCGAGGCCATGAGCCGAGTTGCCGACAATGCCAGTTACTTGGCGCAAGCCACCGATGAACACCTGAAAACGGTCAACGGCAGCTACAGCGAATTGCTGAATGTGACTCAGGAAATGTCGGTGGCCACAGACAGCCTGGCCCGGTTTGAACACACCGTCAAAGCACTGGCAGACAATGGCAAAGGCATTGAAAGCATTGTTCGCTTGATCAGCGAAATTTCAGACCAGACCAATTTGCTGGCCCTGAATGCTGCCATCGAGGCAGCCCGTGCAGGAGAGCAGGGTCGAGGGTTTGCAGTGGTGGCCGATGAGGTGCGTGGTTTGGCTGAACGCGTGAAACAGGCGACGGGTAACATTCGCACCAACATTGATTCCATGTTGAAGCTGGTTGACAAAACCGAAGATGAAACCCAGACCATTCACAACAACATTGCCCAAAGTCAAAAGACAGTGTTGAGTTCGGCCGAGCGCTTTGCTGCAATGGTTCAAAGTTTCGAGCAGATGAACCATCAAATCAGTGACGTCAGCCAACAGGTGGGAACAGTCCGTTCAGTCAACGATGAGGTGTCCTCCAAGGTTTCTGTCATTCGAGAGACTGCAAGCTCCGTGATTGCCCGCACCGTTGAATCTGAAAAATCGAGCAATGAATTGGGCGTGGCCACCGAGCGCATTAAAGAGATGGTCGCCAAATTCAAGATTGGTCGTGGCACTTACGAGCGCATTGTCAGCCGCGCCAAATCAGCCGCGGAGGAGTTGGCCGAGGTGTTGGCTCAGGCCCAACAACAGGGCCTGAACGTGTTTGATGACAATTACCGGCCAATCCCCAACACCAATCCACCCAAATTCAACACCGTGTACGACAAACAGGTGGAATCCGGCATGCAGCGGGTTTTCGACAAGGTGCTTGAAACTGCGCCTGGCGTGGTTTACACACTGGCTGTGGATCACAACGGTTATGCGCCCGCGCACAACACGAAATTCTCCAAACCAGTCACTGGCGATTTGAAAAGAGACATTCTTGAAAGCCGCAACAAACGCAAATTCACAGACACCGTGGGTTTACGTGCCGGAAAAAGTGAAGACGAATGGTTGCTTCAAACTTACCGGCGTGACACAGGGGAAGTGCTCAACGATTTGTCGGTTCCTGTTTGGGTGAACGGCCGCCACTGGGGTGGTATTCGCCTCGGCTTCAGCCCCAATCTGTTGATCAATGACTGACCTTATTTTCAGCCAAATGGCTTGCCCGTGCTGCAGGAAACATTCACACTAATGTGGTTGGTTTTTTAACGCCGGGCATTTGAAACGTGGCACAGGAAGACGATCAAGAACGCGAATTACCCGCGTCGGAACAGAAAATACGCAAGGCGCGCGAAGAGGGCAACGTTCCCCGTTCGCGTGAGCTGGGTGGCGGGCTGGTATTGCTCAGTGGCATCGCCTTGCTCTATGTGATGGGTTCCGAACTGGTTTCCCAAAGTGAAAAGCTGCTGCGTTTTGGCCTGACGGTTGATCGGGCACAGGCTTTTGACACCAAGCACATGGGCATCAAATGGGTGGCCATGCTGCAAGACAGCCTGTTGATCTTGCTGCCCCTTTTCCTGATTGTGGTGGTGGCAGCCATCGGCGCCAACGTGGCCCTGGGTGGATTCAACTGGTCCACCAAACCCCTTGAACCCAAATTCAGCAAGCTCAACCCGATCACCGGGTTAAAAAATATTTTCTCAATCAACGGGCTGGCTGAACTGTTCAAAGCCATCCTGAAATCGGTGGCTTTGGGTGGGGTGGGTTACCTGTTGATCAAGAAAGACATGCCCGAATTCACGCAGTTGGGCGCCATGCCACTGGACGCCGCCATGACGGAGACCGCGCGAATTGCCATGAAGGACGCCTTGATACTGGCCGCGGTTTACATGGTGATTGTTGCAATGGATGTGCCGTATCAGCTTTGGCGCTACTACAAAGGTTTGCGCATGAATCTGGAAGAACTCAAGCGTGAATCCAAAGAATCCGAAGGTGATCCACACCTGAAAGCCAAAGTACGAAGTTTGCAGCGTGAGGCTGCTCGCAAGCGGATGATGGCCTCTGTGCCGACCGCCGATGTGGTGGTGACCAACCCAACCCATTATGCGGTTGCCCTGAAATACAAGAAAGACGGCAGTGGCGCGCCCCAGGTGGTGGCCAAGGGCATGGGCGAAGTGGCTGCAAAAATTCGTGAACTGGCCCGTGAAAGCAAAGTGCCATTGGTGGAAGCACCGCCACTGGCCCGTGCCCTTTACGCCAACGTTGAACTGGAGCGTGAAATTCCCGCTGCGCTTTACACGGCAGTCGCCAAGCTTTTGGCGTATGTGTATGCATTGGCTGATGGCATGCAGCACAAGGTGGATTTGCCGACCGACAAAGACATTCCGCAGGGGCTTGATCCTGGGGCTGGCGCTTGATCTGCCCCAAATTTCGGCGGGTTTCACCCACCCCCACCGCTGAAGCACCCCAAATTACTGCGGGTTTCACCCACCCCCACCACTGAAGCACCCCGAATTGCCCTTTTGACTTGAACGGCACACTGGCTTTGGAAGCCCGAGCCGGAACTCGCCCTCGCGAGCCGTTGGCTTGCTCGAAGCTCACACATCCGGCACGTCGGGCGCCGCCGAGGCGGCGATTCCAAAGCGGCGTGTGCCCTTCAAGGGGCAATTCAGATTGGGGCGCTTCAGTGATGGGGATGGGTGAGTAGTGACTGACGATATTGGTGATTAATCGTCGTTGAAAAATCGCCGTTTCAACCACGCAATCGACGTCAAAACTGCTGTGCAAAGTAGATCGGCGAGCAAAAGCTCAAATGGCCATAAATTGTGCGAGGTGGGGTCTACCGATGTATCGACGATGATTTGAATTACGATAAAAGCCAGGTTCGCAAGAAGCAAAACAGGCATCAGTAGCCATATCCCGCTCCAATATTTGATTGCACGCCAGCATGCGAAAACGGACCATGCCGTTCCACCGAACACAACAAACAGGAACAGCAACATCGCCGCAATTGCAGTCATTTGGAAATCTCAGTTGGTCTTTTCGCCATCCTCCATCATTCCGATTCGATTTGCGCAGATCCACCCCCTGCTTGCGGTAGTCACCGCTGGCTCAATCGCCGCCAGCGATCTTGAACCCATCCCCATCACTGAAGCGCCCCAATCTGAATTGCCCCTTGAAGGGCACACGCCGCTTTGGAACCGCCGCCTTGGCGGCGCCCGACGTGCCGGATGTGTGAGCTTCGAGCAAGCCAACGGCTTGCGAGGGCGAGTTCCGGCTCGGGCTTCCAAAGCCAGTGTGCCGTTCAAGTCAAAAGGGCAATTCGGGGTGCTTCAGTGGTGGGGGTGGGTGAAACCCGCTGCAATTCGGGGTGCTTCAGCGGTGGGGGTGGGTGAAACCCGCAGTAATTCGGGTTGACCAAGCCGCAATAGGCCCATAAATCACCCTCATTTCATGGTTTAAATAATCCTAAAGTTTTCCATAATGAAGCCGTTAACCCTTTGATGAGCTGAATTGTGGCCAACCCTGCCTTCTCTCTGGACTTCGTAAAAGCAAGCCTTTCTGGCGGCAAGGCCAAGACATTGGGTGCGCCAGCGTTCATCGTGTTGATCCTCAGCATGATGATTCTTCCTCTGCCAGCCATGGCACTGGACATGCTCTTCTCCTTCAACATCGCACTCAGCCTGATGGTGCTGGTTTCCAGCCTGTACACCAAAAAGCCGCTTGATTTCGCTTCTTTCCCCACCGTGTTGCTGATGACCACGCTGATGCGCCTCAGCTTGAACGTGGCTTCCACCCGTGTGGTACTCATCCATGGTCACGAAGGCCCGGATGCCGCAGGCAAGGTCATTGAGGCTTTCGGCAACTTTCTGGTGGGTGGCAATCTGGCGGTTGGTCTTGTGGTGTTCGCCATTTTGATGGTCATCAACTTTGTGGTGATCACCAAAGGCGCCGGCCGGATTGCAGAGGTGTCAGCCCGTTTTACCCTGGACGCCATGCCCGGCAAGCAGATGGCAATTGACGCTGACCTGAACGCCGGCCTGATCAATGAAGACGAGGCCAAACGCCGTCGTCTGGAAGTCAGTCAGGAAGCCGAGTTTTTTGGTTCCATGGACGGTGCCAGCAAGTTCGTTCGCGGCGACGCGGTTGCCGGTATCCTGATTCTCGCGATCAACATCATCGGTGGCTTGATCATTGGTGTGGCCCAACACGACCTCAGCTTCGCCGATGCAGGCACCAAATACGTCATGTTGGCCATCGGTGATGGTCTGGTTGCTCAAATCCCGGCCCTGGTGATTTCAATTGCCGCCGGTTTGATTGTGGCCCGTGTGGGTCAAGGGCAAGACATCGGCAGCCAGCTGGCTGGCCAGTTGCTCAATTCCCCTCAGGCGATTGCAATCACCTCCGGCATTCTGGCGTTGATGGGCATGATCCCTGGCATGCCCAACTTTGCGTTTTTGACGCTGTCTGGCGCCTTTGGCTATTTGGCCTATCGCATGGCCACCAAACAGTCCGAGCCTGTGTCTGACGTGGCTTTGCAAGAAGCCGAAAAAATCAAGTCTGCCACCACTGAAGCGCAGGAGGCCACTTGGGACGACCTGGTGCCAGTGGACACTGTTGCGCTGGAAGTGGGTTACCGTTTGATCAGCCTGGTCGACAACAAACAAGACGGCGACCTGTTGAAACGCATCAAGGCCATTCGCAAGAAGTTCGCACAGGAAATCGGCTTTTTGCCACCCGCAGTGCATTTGCGTGACAACCTCGAATTGCGCCCCACCGTGTATCGCATTCTCTTGAAAGGCGTTTGCATGGGCGAGGGCGAAGTTTTCCCAACGCAGGTGCTGGCCATTAACCCTGGCCGCGTCACCATGCAGCTGCCTGGTCCACAAACCAAAGACCCGGCGTTTGGCTTGCCCGCCATCTGGATCAATGAGGACCAGAAGGAAAAAGCCAACGCCGCCGGTTACACCGTGGTGGATGCTTCCACCGTGGTCGCCACGCACCTTAGTCACATTCTGCAAACTGCCGCTTCACAGCTGCTGGGCCGCACTGAAACCCAGCAATTGCTGGAACATTGCGCCAAAACTTCACCCAAAGTGGTCGAAGACCTTACACCCAAGTTGCTGGACGTGGCTGTTATCCAGAAAGTGCTGCAAAACCTGCTGGACGAAAGTGTTCACATCCGCGATTTGCGCACCATTTTTGAAACCTTACTGGACATCGGCAGCCGCACCAAAAACCCGCTGGAGCTGACTGCCGCAGTGCGCGTGGCCCTGGGGCGTGCCATTGTTCAGGGCTTGTCGGGTCACACCGATGACTTGAACGTGCTGGTGCTGGAGCCCCGTCTTGAGCAGATGATCAACCAGGCCCATCAAGGGCAGGAGCAGATTGGCATGGACCCCAACCTGGCTGAAAACCTGGCCCGCCAAACGTCAGATGCCGCCAATCGCCAAGAGCAATTGGGCCAGACCCCAGTGCTGCTCGTTCCCGACACACTGCGCCTTGGCATGGCGCGCTTGTTGAAACGCGCGGCACCCAATTTGCGGGTGTTGTCGCACAGTGAAATTCCCGAAAACCGCACCATTCGTGTTGCCCAAGTTGTTGGAGCCAAATCATGAAGCTCAAGAAATTCATCGCCCCCACCACCCGCGAAGCCCTTCAAAAACTGCGCAGCGAACTGGGCGACGACGCCATCATTCTGTCGACCAAGCAGACCGCGGCGGGCACCGAAGTGTTGGCGGCTTCCTCTGAAGAAATCGATTCTGTAACCAGTCCTGCCCAGGCAGCAACAGGCAAGCTGCAAGACGCTCCGCCATCCTGGAAAAAAGAGGACCGTATTGCCTTTCAAAAGCCATCAGCACCCGCACTGGCCCAAGCGCCGGTCAATCGAGTGGCTGAAGCCCGCCGGGATGCAGTGGCTGCACAGCTGGAGGCCCAGCGCGCCATGACCCAATACGGCGATCAATCTGAACCGTTTGCGCCTGTTCGCCTGCCATCGGCCGCGCCCGAGCGCGTCAACCCTGTGCAGGAAGAAATGCTCAACAGCGTGGGCCAACACCGCGCCCGCGCCGCCAGCGAAACCATGATGGCCGAGCAAGCTGAAGTGCTGGCCGAGATCAAACAGATGCGCCAGTTGTTGAAAGACCAGATGAACATGTTGCAGTGGCGCGATTCGCTGGAGAAAAACCCCCAGCGTGCAGAGCTGTGGAATCATTTGACCCAATCCGGCTTCTCGCCCCTGTTTGCACGCACGGTCGTTGACAAGCTGCCCGATGGCTACAGCGACACCCAAGTGCACGACTGGGTCAGCACGGTGCTGATGCGCAACCTGCCTGTGACACCTGCGTCCAATGACATCGTCGAGCAGGGCGGCTTGTACGCACTGGTCGGGCCCACCGGTGTTGGCAAAACCACCACCACAGCCAAGCTTGCTGCGCGATGTGTGGTCAAGTACGGCGCAGATTCACTGGGCTTGATCACCACGGACAGCTACCGGGTGGGTGCGCAAGATCAGTTGCGCATCTACGGCAAAATTCTGGGCGTGCAGGTGTACACCGCACAAACCAATGAAGACCTGCAACAGCTTCGAAACAGCATGCAGCGCAAGCGCCTGATTCTGATCGACACGGTCGGTATGGGCCAGCGCGACCGTCGTGTGGGTGAGCAATCACAAATGCTGATCGACAGCCATGCCAAGCGTGTGATTTTGTTGAATGCCACCAGCCAGCCTGAAACGCTGGACGATGTGGTTCGCCATTACAAAAACCGCGGTCTGGATGGCGCCATCCTGACCAAGCTGGACGAAGCCATCAAGTTGGGTGGCGTGCTGGACGTTGTGATGCGTCACAAGCTGAATCTGCACTACATTGCCACCGGCCAGCGCGTGCCCGAAGACCTGTTTGCCGCCGATCCCAAGGTGCTTGTGCATCGCGCGCTGAAGGTCAAGCCTACGCAGGCTTTTCAGGCGTCAGATGAAGAAATGAAGTGGAAAATGACCCAAGTCTGATTGATCGCTTTGAGGCAAATGCCAGTACACTAAGAACATGGATCAAGCCAAAACTCTCAGAAAGCTGCTCGGTCAGGCCCGCCCTGTCATCACCCCGATTCTGGGTGATTTGCAACAGGATTATGCCGCCTGCATGGGGCGCTTTATTCTTGAACAACAGGCACGTCTGGGTGCAAACAGCCTGCTGCTTGACGGGTCTGAACGTGGTTTGAATGCTTTGGTTGATGCTGGGCCACACCAAGACCTGCTCGGCTTCTTGCAGGGCCGTCGCAATCTGGAAGACCTTGCGGTCTTGCTGGCCAAAAAACAACATCTGGTGCCCGCACGGCAGGGTTTGGCCGCGCTGACCAACGCGCCTGCCCAAGCCCCCAATCTGTTGGGCAAATTACATCGATTACCCGTTACCTGCGACCATCTTTACGCCACTCTGGACTATCGTGCGTTCTTGCTCGCCAGTGAATTTTCAGCAGAGGGCGAGTGGTTGTGGATTGTGCAACCGACGGCACAGTCAGTGACGCAGGCTTACAGCGCGATTCGTTCCTCTGGTGGGGTATCCGAATTTGTGCAGCATCGTGTTATTGTTGCAGGCGTGCGCTCTGTCAATGAAGCTGACCATGTATTTGCCAACCTGCAGGACACCACTGCGCGATTTTTAGGCAAACCCCTGCAATACGGCGGTCACCTGCCCACACTGAAAGCTGGGCAACCCCTGAGCGAGGCAGGCAGAGACATGATTGCCGCCGGTCGACGCGTGGCCAAGGCGGTGTGCACCGCGGAAGACCAGGCGTATGCCTGAAAAAGACAGAACAATGGGACAGAGTCGACATATGTATACAGCGCAGGGCACTTTAGACAACACCAGGCAAATTGACCAGTACGTTCCGCTGGTGCGTCGCCTTGCACACCATCTGATCGCCAAACTGCCCGCTTCGGTTCACATCGACGATCTTATTCAGGCTGGTCTGATTGGTTTGATGGACGCCATTACCCGCTTTGAAGAGGGGCAGGGCGCTCAATTTGAAACCTACGCCAGCCAGCGCATTCGCGGTGCCATGCTGGATGAACTGCGTCAGGCCGACTGGATGCCACGTGGTGTTCGCCAAGGCCAGCGCAAAATTGAAGCCGCCATCACCAAGGCCGAGCAGCAACTGGGCCGAACCCCGATTGAATCTGAAGTGGCCAAAATCATGGGCGTCAGTCTTGAAGAGTATCAGGACTTGCTGTTTGAATCGCGTGGTGCCCAACTGGTGTTCTACGACGATTACGCGGAAGATGGCGACGGCGAAGGGTATCTGGACCGGCAAATGGATGGCGACGAAGACGCCGATCCACTGTCCATGCTGGACGACCAGCGCTTCCGGCAGTCTTTGGTTAGCGCCATTGAAAACCTGCCCGAGCGTGAAAAAATGCTGATGGGTTTGTACTACGAGCAGGAATTGAACTTCCGCGAAATCGCTGCCATTCTTGGCGTGACTGAATCTCGGGTGTGTCAGCTGCATACACAAGCGGTTACGCGCTTGCGCAGCAAGATGAAAGATTTCTGAATCACGAAAATCCGGTAGACTAGGCTATCCACATAGCCGGCACGCAAACTCATGCCAGTGACAGACACTCCAGGTATCACTGAAGCACTACAACACACCAAAAAGCGGATGAGCCGATCGGTCTGGATCATCCTGTTCACCGGTCTCGCACCGGTTTCCCTGGCGGCACTTGCAGTGGCCGCCGCCGCCCCCGACCCCGCTTCATGGCAGCTCGTTGTGCTCGCGTCGGTTGCTGTCGGTCTGGTGGGTGCGCTGTTCATGAGCAACAAGCTCAGCAGCACCATCGTCAAGGTCATTGAAGCCCAATCCCGCTCTGAACAACGACTGCGTCGGCTCATGGAGCTCTCGGGCGATTGGTACTGGCGTCAGGACAAACACCAGGTGATTCGTCGAATTGTCTACAGGGGGCGAGATCAGACCTCAGCAGCCACCGCCGTTGAATTGCCTTTTGTGGACAAAACACGATCCGAGGTTGAAGACCTCAAGTTGATCGACAAGCGCTTCAATTGGGACACCTTTCGTCAATTGATGAATGAACAGTTGCCCTTCGACAAAGTCGAGTTTGAATACTGGCCCAAGGGGCGCACCCGGCTGATCTTTGAATCCACGGGTCGCCCCTTGTTCAGTGAAAAGGGCGAGTTTGAAGGGTACACAGGGGTTTCCAGCAACGTCACCCAGAAGCGTTTGAATGAACAGCTCTTGTCTCTCCAGCGTTTTTTGTTGCAGGGGGTTTTGCTGTCTGCACCCATTTCCGAGTTGGCTGGGTCGTATGCACGTGGCCTGAAAAACTGCCTGTGTGTACACGCAGACGTGCTGGTGGGTTACCGCGCGCACAGCGGCATGGAATCCTGGCGGGTGCGCAGCAGTGCGGGTGATTTGCGAATTCCAGACGAGATGGGTGAAGCTGTCTGGAACTCGCCTGAGGAATACTGCGAACCCTTGCGCGGGCACGATCGTCAGAGCCTGATCTGGTTGGGCCGCATGAAGCAAAACCATTTCGCTCAACACTGGTCCGAGCAGGGCGTTACCAGCGTCTGGCTGGGCATGAAAAAATCCATTGAACCCAACCAGCCTGAATATTGGGTCATGGTGGCTCAACGTGATTTTGAAGAGCCGCTCGATGACGATGTCATTCGCATCTTGATGGCCATTCGCCTGTTGGGCCTGTGTGTTGAACGGCGTGTGTTTGAAGACGAATTGCAGAACGTCAACAGTCATCTGGAAACCCGGATCCAGCAACGCACGGCCGAGCTGATGCGCAGCAATTCCGAACTGGAAGCCTTTACGTACACGGTGTCCCATGATTTGCGTGCACCCCTGCGTGCCATTGACGGCTTTTCCAGCATTTTGCGTGAAGACTACAAAGACGATCTGCCGGAGGACGCCTTCGGGCTGCTAGATCGAATCAGCAACAATGCCCGTCACATGGGTGGGCTGATTGATGGATTGCTTGATTTTTCCCGATTGCTGCGCACCGAGTTGACCTGTGTTGAAATTCACCTCAACGACATGCTTGAAAAGGTCATGGATCAACTCGACGCCAGAAACAGGGCCACCATCGAGTTGCCGAGTTTGCCGGTGGTGTACGCCGATCCGGTGCTGTTGCAACAGGTCTTGATGAATCTGGTGGACAACGCCTTGAAGTTTTCTGCCAAAACGAGCGAGCCGCGTGTACAGGTCATTTTTGAAGACCAGCCCGACTTCTGGTGTTTCTCGGTGAAAGACAACGGCGCTGGCTTTGACATGAAATACGTGGACAAACTGTTCAATGTGTTCGAACGATTGCACCACAAAAAAGATTTTGATGGCACCGGTGTCGGCTTGGCCATCGTCAAACGCATTATAGAAAGACACGGTGGCGAAATTTGGGCCAAGGGCGAAGTGGGCAAGGGTGCTGAAATCGGTTTCAGCCTGTCTAAGGCACTGGCCGCTCAAGCCGCGGTCAACTCATCGGACGGAACAGAGAAATGACAGACGTAGTGTTAGTAGACGACAACTCCAATGACGCCGATCTCGCCTTGCGCGTGGTGCGAAAAACGGCGTCCAATTCCTCCACGGTTTTGTTGGAGGATGGTGAAAGGGCCATCGAATATTTCCGGCAGCTGATGGACAGCCAGACCGACGAGGTCGGGCCCAATTTGCCCAAGTTGCTTTTGCTGGATTTGAAGCTGCCCAAACTGGACGGGCTGGAGGTACTGCGGTTTTTACGGTCTCACGAGGTATTCAACACCATGCCCATCGTGGTGCTGTCATCCTCTCGTGAAATCAGCGATGTCCGAAAAGCCTATGAGCTTGGGGTCAACAGTTTCGCGGTGAAGCCAGTGCAGTTCGACCAGTACCTGACACGCATTTCGGCACTGGTTTCTTACTGGTTGACGATCAACGAATTACCGCGCGGGGCGTAGTGCCTGCATTGCCTGATTTGTTCAAGGCACCCTGCGGGCCGTAGGTGTTTGCGGCCGGGCTGGCGCCGGTGTTGCCGATGGCTGCCGCGGTCAGAATGCTGATGCGCTCTTGCAGGCCGGCCATTTGCTCAGCCACAATGTTGCCATTGGCCTCATTCAGGTGTTTGGCCTGTTGCAGGGTGGTTTTCAGGGTTTCGAAAGTGCTGTTGAGCCGCTTTTCGCGGTGTGAAAGGTTGTCTACCCACCGGGCCAAGCCCTCAAAGTCGGGGCTGTAGCCCTCAGCACGCGCCATCTGTAGATTGTTCAAATAACGCTTTTCCAGCTCAAGCATCATGGCTTCTTTTTTCAGGGCCAGTGCTTGCAGGCGATCCGTTTCAAACCGGATCAGGCAAGATTGTTCTTCGAAGAGAACATCCACCAAGGCCATGGCCATCTCGCATTCTTGCGCAAGGTGGCGGTACATATCTGCTGCTGAACCAATGTGAGACATCGTTCCAATCCTCTATCTATACAGGCCTTGGATCTGGATTGGACAGCAAACAGACAATGAAGCCCGTTTAGCGCTGTCCGATCAATTCCTTGGCGCTTTGAATAATTCCTGAAGCCACTGCGTCTGCATTGACTTCAAACTTGCCTTCACGAATCGCCTGCTGAATCGCTTCGACCCGAGTTTGGTTCACGGGCGGGGCGCTGAGTTCGTTCGTTTTGCCGGACAATTTGGCCACTGCGCTTTCAGCAGCGGCGTTTTCGCCTGCCTTTGTTTCTGCGGCCTTGGCGGTTCCTGTCGACTTGGACGGTTTGCCTATGGGTGCCGGTTCAAAATTGCTGTTAACTTTCATGTTTTCCTCCGCAGGTGCAGAGCCAGTTTGATTGATCTATGGCCTTATTACGGTCACTGCAGCATTAACTTTAACGAATTCTTGCAAACTTGCCCAATTTTTTAAGGCCTTGTCCTGCATTAACGGCACCCAATTGAATGACTTAAGGGGGTAACCGCCCGTTTGTGTTAAGGCATGGCTCGATCTTTACAGGCTCACCTCCACCAAAAGAGGGTCTGTGGCCACACCGTTCAGGATTTTCCCTTGCGGGGTCTTGATCCGGATTACGTCGCCTTTCTCACCCGTTTCCATGGCCACACCAGAACCGCCAATTGAAAACCCGGGGCCTTTCACAATAATTTTTACGGTTTCGCCCACTTTAATCAGGGGCTGCCCTTTGAAATAGTCCTGCCGCAGCATCGTGCCGGGAAACAACTGCCGCGTGGCGGTCTTGTTGTCCAGACGGGCAATGTCATCCACCCAGCCATTTTGCAGTTGGGTCAAATCCATCGTTCGAAATTCCACTTCGTCGGGCCGAATGGCCTCGCCAGGTTGAATGGTTTGCTTGACAACCAGCACGGGGGCCCACACCTTGATGTCAACGCCTACGAAAAAGGGCACTTGGTCTGAGCCCACGCATTGAACCTGAACAAAAGTGCGCCCCCACATGCGGTTAGATCTCGCATTTGAAAACAGGGCAGCCGGACACTGTCCATTGCTCAATCGCGGTTCCGCCTTGCTTAACTCCACTTGCACAGTGGCGTCTTTGGGAATCAGGGCGGGGTCCACTAGTTCAGCCAGGTGGTCTTGCGTAACCCATTGCCCGCTGGCCATGGTGGCCAGGGCAAAGGTTGGGGCGGACAAACACAACGTGGCCAGCAGGCGCATCGCCCGGCCAGTCCAGTTTGAAAATAGTCCTAAAGTTTTTTCCTGTTTGGTCGTAAACATGAGAAAAGCCTCTTGTGATGACGACATCGTAGGGCGGCCCGGTCTGGTTTCGTATTTTGAATAGCGGGGGCTTTTTTGCCCTTATTGCGCATTTGAATTGACAGCACCTCCTCAATAATCGATCCATCAAAGAGTGTTTGAAGGGGTTCGATCCCATGCTGGACAAATTGACTGAATCGTTTCGAGGGGCTGCCGACGCGCTGACGCTGCGCGCTCGCCGTCAGGAAGTGCTCACCTCCAACATCTCCAACGTAGACACACCCAATTACAAAGCAGTCGATTTCGACTTCAAGGCCGCGTTGCAGGCCGCTGAAAAGCCACATGGCCATTCAAGTGCAAACGATCTGCCTATGCAGGGTGGCCTGGCTGTCACCAGCGCAGGGCACATTGCGGGAAGCAACCCCAGCGGCATTTCAACCGCAGCCATGCTGCAGTACCGCCAAAGCGTGAACCCCTCACTGGACGACAACACCGTGGACATCGACCGCGAGCGTGCCGCCTTTTCCGAGAACACTGTGAAATACGAAGCCGCCCTGCGCGACATCAATCGACAGATTGCTGATCTCAAGCTGGCCATGGGCTCTGGCAACTAAGGGCTGAAAGGAGAAGACGATGTCTTTATTTGACGCATTCAAACTGGCTGGCGGTGCCATGCAGGCGCAAACGAAACGCCTGAACGCTGTGGCCAGCAACCTGGCCAACGTGGACACCGTGGCCAGCAGTCCGGATGAAGCCTACAAAGCGCGCAAAGTTGTGTTTGAGGCTGAGATGAACAAAGCCAGTGGCAGCAGCGCGCCCCTGGCCAACGATGTACGTGTGAAACAAGTGGTGACGGACGACTCAGCACCGATCAAGGTGTATGACCCCAAACACCCCATGGCTGACAAAGATGGTTACATCTACAAGCCAAACGTCAATGCGGTTGAAGAAATGGTGGACATGATGGCCGCGTCCCGCAGTTATCAGACCGATGCGGAGGTGATGAACACCGCCAAGTCGCTGATGCTGAAAACTTTAAGTATCGGCCAGTAAGGCCAACGTCGAGGAGAAATAAATGACGGTCAATTCAACTTCGGTTCTGGGCGCAAATTCGGCCACAACCACCCCGTCCACCAAGAAGTCCAGTGGCACCACTGAAACCCCGCAGGAGATTCAGGATCGCTTCATGTCTTTGCTGGTTGCCCAGCTCAAAAACCAGGACCCGTTGCAGCCCATGGACAACGCGGCTGTGACCAGCCAGATGGCCCAGTTGAACACCGTGACAGGCATTAACAATCTGAACACCACCATGCAAAACATGGCTTCGTCGTTTGCGGCCAGTCAAACCGTGAATGCAACCAGCTTGCTGGGCCGCACCATCATGGTCAACGGCAATGACCTGACGCTCAGCGGTGGCAAGCCCGCCGATGGCGCGCTGGATGTTCAGCAGGCCACCGACGCGGTTTCTGTGGCGGTGCTCAATGGTGCGGGCAAGACAGTCAGAACCATGGACATGGGTGCCCTGGCGCAAGGCACGCACCAGTTCAGCTGGGACGGCAAAGACGACAGCGGCAACACCTTGCCAGACGGCCAATACACCTTTGCCGTGTCGGCCTCTGCCGCCGGTCAAAAAGCGGCGGTCAACACACTCGACATCACCTCAGTGGTGGGTTTGCAAAACGACCCCACCACCGGTTCAAAACTTTTGACAGCAGCCGGAACGCAAGTGGCTGTGTCTGACATCAAACAAATATTCTGATTCAGGAGCGCAATCATGGGATTTTCAAGCAGCTTTCAGCAGGGTTTAAGTGGTCTGACCGCAGCTCAGCGCGGTTTGGAGGTAATTGCCAACAACGTGTCCAACTCCAGCGTTGTCGGTTTCAAATCATCCACCGCCTCATTTGCTGACGTGTTTGCCCGCGCATTCAACGGCGGCGACTCCATCAACAACATTGGTTTGGGTACCAGCCTGTCTGCGGTGACTCAAAACTTCAAGCAGGGCAACATCACCGTGACCGGCAGTCCACTGGATCTGGCGATCAACGGCACCGGTTTTTTCAAGACCCAGGCACCCGACGGCAGCTTTCTGTACACGCGCAACGGTCAGTTCAATCTGGACAATTCCAACGTCATCGTGAACACCAATGGCGACAAGCTGACTGGTTACCCGATTGATCAAACCACCGGCAAAGTGACGGACGTGGCTGGCCCCATCACCGTGTCCAAGGCTGCGATTGAACCCTCAGCCTCAACCACCACCTCGCTGGAGACGAATCTGGATGCCCGTCAGGCCGCCATTTCACCGACAGTGACCTTTGACCCAGCCAACCTGAGCAGCTACAACAACTCCACGTCCATGACTGTGTACGATCAGTTGGGTAACAGCCACACCATGAGCATTTACCTGCGCAAAGAATCGACCAACAACTGGAGCGCGTATGCTGCATTGGACGGCACACAGGTCGACGTGGGTCTTTCCCCAGTGAAGCCAACCACTGCGCCTGCCCAGTCTGCTGCAGGCGCACTGAGCTTCACAGCCGATGGCGCGCTGGTGACACCCGCCAATGCCCGGTTTGAAGTGGATCTGTCCCGCTATGTCACTGCGGCTGGCGTGCCATTTTCATCGACTGGCAGCACCCCCAACAAGTTCACGTTTGACTTGAGCAAAACCACGCAATACGGCAGCTCATTTGCCATTCAGAACCTGAGCCAGAACGGTTATGCATCTTCGCCATTCGCCGGTTTTAATGTGGGTTCAGATGGTGTGTTGGCAATCAATTACGCCAACGGCCAAACCAAAAACATTGCCAAGGTCGGTCTGTACAAGTTCAACAACCCCGAGGCTTTGCAGCCCGTCGGCTCCAATGGCTGGAAAGCCACAGAAGCCGCTGGCCCTGAGCTGGTTTCACTGAGTGACGACACGGCTTTTGGCACGATTCAGTCTGGCGCGCTGGAAGAATCCAACGTCGATCTGACGGCCGAGCTGGTGGCCATGATCTCTGCACAGCGGGTCTATCAGGCCAACTCGCAAAGTATCAAAACACAAGACTCACTGTTGCAGACCATCACCAACCTGCGTTAATTGATCGGGATTGAACCGGTATGGACAAGCTGATATACCTCGCTGCACAAGCCGCCAAAAGCACCATGGCCCGGCAAGACAACATTGCCAACAACCTGGCCAATGTCAGCACGCCCGGCTTTCGTGCGCAATTGATGGCTTTTCGCAGTGCACCGGTCGAAGGGCAGGGGCAGGGCGCACGCAATTACGACGTTGAATCCACCGTCGGCTTTGACGACACCCCGGGTCAGCTTCAATCCACGGGTCGCCCGCTGGACTTGGCTGTGCAGGGCAAGGGCTGGTTTGCAGTCACAGCACCCGACGGGTCCGAGGCCTATACCCGCGCGGGTTCCTTTCAGCTGGACGACGCGGGGCAACTGGTGACCAATGGCGGTTTACCAGTGCAGGGCACAGGCGGCCCCATCAGCGTGCCACCGGGCTACAGCATTTCAGTGGCAGACGATGGCACCATGACCGGCACGCCTACCTCTGGAAAGGCCACCCCCATCCAGCTGGGCAAACTCAAACTGGTCAATCCGCCCAAGGACAACATGGAGCGGGGCGACGACGGCCTGTTCCGTGTCAAAGGTGGAGGTGCAGCCGATGTGGATCCCAACGTCAAAATTGCATCCGGATACATCGAGACCAGCAACGTCAACCCGGTTGAGATGCTGGTCGAGATGATCAGTGCCGCACGCTCTTTCGAAACCCAAATGAAAACAATCAGCAGCCAGCAACAAAACGGGCAGGCTGCCAACAACCTGTTCGGCTTGAACTAATGGAGATGACCACACCATGATGCGCTCTTTGTGGATTGCCAAAACCGGCCTGGATGCCCAGCAAACCCAGCTGGACGTGATTACCAACAACCTGGCCAATACATCAACCAACGGTTTCAAGCGTTCGCGCGCCGTGTTTGAAGATTTGTTGTATCAAACCATCCGCCAGCCGGGTGCCCAAACCTCGGATCAAACACAGGTGCCATCTGGCTTGCAAATCGGTACCGGTGTGAAGCCCACCGCCACCGTCAAGAATTTCCAGCAGGGCAACCTGCAACAAACCAGCAACCCGCTGGATGTGGCCATCAACGGCAACGGCTTTTTCCAGGTGCAAATGCCGGATGGCACTACTTCATACACCCGCGATGGCAGTTTTCAGACGGATTCCAACGGCACCCTGGTGACTTCCAACGGTTATCCAATCGTCGGTCCCATCACGGTTCCACCCACCACGCAAACATTGACCATCGCACCAGATGGCACGGTGTCCGCCTTGTTGGCTGGTCAGGTTCAGCCTCAGGCTTTGGGGCAGATCCAGATGGCCACTTTCGTGAACCCGGCTGGCTTGTCTTCACAAGGCGGCAACCTGTACATCGAAACGGCGGCCTCTGGCACCCCAACGACCTCGCAGGCAGGCACCAATGGTGCGGGTTTGTTGTCGCAAGGGTATGTTGAAACGTCCAACGTCAACGTGGTTGAAGAGTTGGTCAGCATGATTCAGGCGCAGCGTGCCTACGAAATCAATTCCAAGGCAATCACGACATCTGACCAGATGTTACAGCGCTTATCGCAGCTTTGATTTTTGAAAAAAGGGGGAGACTGAGTGTGTTCACTCAGTGAGGCGGATCATGTTTAAACCTATACTACGCGGTATAACGGCAGCTTTGGCATTTACTTTAGGGGGATGTGCAAATATTTACACCCCCAAGGTGGACATGCCCAAAGAAACCACGGTGCAGCAGCCACAACCCAACCCCCAGTTGGCCATGGCCGCACCCACCGGTGGCATTTACAACGCATCCACCTACAACCCCCTGTTTGAGGACGTTCGCGCCCGTCACATTGGCGACATTCTGACCATTCAGATCAATGAACAGATCGACGCCTCACAGAAAAACAAAACTGCGGCCAACCGGTCCGATTCTGCGTCGATCAAGCTGCCTGGCATTCCATTTGGCTTCGGTTCAACCAATCCTTTGAACAGTTCAGCCAGCAGCAGCAAGGCGTTTGCAGGTGACGGCACTTCCACAGCGGCCAATACCCTGACAGGCACCATCACCGTGACCGTGGCTGACGTATTGCCCAACGGCAATTTGCGTGTGGTGGGTGAAAAACAGATCGGCACCAATCGCGACGTCCAAGCCCTGAAATTCAGCGGCGTGGTGATGCCGACTTCCATTCAGGCTGGCAATGTGGTGGACAGCCGCAAAGTGGCTGATGCCCGGCTGGAATACAGCGGCAAGGGCGCCATTGATGCAGCCACCACCATGGGTTGGCTCAGCCGCTTTTTCTTAAGCGTTTTGCCTTTCTAACCGGAACAAGGCCATGATCAAGATTCACTCCTTCTTCAAATCCGCTTTTGCCACGCTGGCCGTGGCAAGCAGCCTGTTGACGGCCATGCCCGCACAAGCCACTGCGCAAGTGCGCATTCGCGATCTGGCCTCGGTTCAGGGCGTGCGCTCAAACCCGTTGTACGGCTATGGCATTGTGGTCGGTCTGGACGGCACAGGTGACCAAACCACGCAGACGCCCTTTACCACACAAAGCATTATCTCCATGCTTCAGCAATCGGGTGTCAACCTGCCACCCGGCACCAACATGCAACTGAAAAACGTGGCCTCTGTCATGGTCACAGCCAATTTGCCCGCGTTTGCGCAGCCTGGCCAAACCGTGGACGTCACTGTGGCTTCGCTGGGTAACGCCAAAAGCCTGCGCGGTGGCCTGTTGCTGATGACACCCCTGAAGGGTGCAGACGGCAGGGTGTACGCGCTGGCTCAAGGCCAATTGGTTGTAGGTGGTGCTGGTGCATCCGCCTCCGGTTCAAAAACCCAGATCAACCATTTGTCGGCAGGCCGAATTCCCAATGGTGCGCAAATTGAACAGGCCGTGGCCTCGCCCTTTAACCTGGGTGACACCCTGACGCTTGAATTGAACAGCACAGACTTCAGCAACGCCACCCGGATGGTGGCTGCAATCAACAAGACCTTTGGCGACGGCACTGCCCAGGCGCTTGATGGCCGCACAGTGCGCGTGCGCGCTCCACAATCGCCCGACGATCGCGTGGCTTTCTTGTCTCGTGTTCAAGACCTCAGCATCAGCGAATCCATCGCGACAGCCAAGGTCATCATCAACGCCCGCACAGGCTCTGTGGTGATGAACCAGGCCGTGGCGCTTGAGCCCTGTGCCGTGGCCCACGGCAACCTGACCGTCAAGATTTCCACCACGCCCGTGGTTTCGCAGCCTGCGCCTTTTTCACAGGGGCAAACTGTCGTGACGCAGCAATCCAACGTGGAGGTTTCTCAGGCGGGGGGGCAATTGATTGAGTTGAAGGGTGGCGCGCAATTGTCAGACGTGGTGAAAGCCCTGAATGCGCTGGGCGCAACCCCTGCCGATTTGATTTCGATTCTGGAAGCCATGCAACAGGCGGGCAGTCTGAAGGCTGAACTGGAGGTGATTTGATGGTCAATCCACTGGGAATCAACCCTGGCAATGTGTCGGGCTCGATCGATTCGAGCTTCGACTCACGTGCATTGAACAACCTGAAAAACGAAACCAAAGCCCAGAAAGGCAGCAAGGAATTCAACGACGCCATCGACAAGGCGTCGGTTCAGTTTGAATCCGTGTTTTTGCAGTGGGCCCTGAAAAGCATGCGACAGGCCACACCCGATGGTGGTTTGTTGGGCGACAACACCTCCAAGCAGTATCAGGCCATGTTTGATCAGCAAATTGTGCAGTCCATTTCAGGCAAGGGTTTGGGGCTGGCTGGCGAAATTGCCAGGCAGTTGCGACAGGAAACTGCAGCGCCCACAGCCCATGCACCGTTGACTCCTTTCGATCAGGCCTCAACTTTGCGGAAATTCAGTCGTTAAGACCGATAAGAGCGTACAGGACAACCGGTTATGTCAAACTCGATTTACGGAATAGCACTGAGTGGGCTGAATGCCGCGCAAGCGGGTTTGGCCACCACGTCCAACAACATCAGCAACAGCAACACCGTGGGCTACACACGCCAGCAGGTGGTGCAGCAAGCGCGCGCGGCCACGTCCAACGGCGATGGCATTCTGGTGGGGCAAGGCGTGAATGTGCAAGAGGTAACCCGGATGTATTCCGATTACCTGAACAGCCAGTTGCAACAGGCCTCCTCGGACGCTGCATTCTACGATTCCAAGTCCACCATGATTGGCAAAATCGACGCCAGCGTTGGCGACACGTCGTCTGGCTTGTCGACTGCGCTCAGCGACTTTTTTGCAGCGTCACAGGCGGTGTCTGCCAATCCGGCCGACCTGTCTGCCCGCCAGAATTTTTTGTCCACTTCAGACGCCTTGGCCGCGCGGTTCAATTCTTTGAACAATGTGATGGACGGCATCCGCACCGCCGTGAATCAGAGCGTGAACGACTCGGTCACCAAAATCAACGATGCAGTCAATCAGCTGGCCACACTGAACAAGCAGGTCGTGGCCGCGAAGAGCGCCTCATCCACCGGCAGCTCCCCGAATGACTTGATGGATCAGCGCGACAAGCTGATTTCGGACCTCGCCGGGCAAGTGCAGGTGACCCGGGTCAATCTGTCTGATGGCTCGGTCAATCTGTTTTTGTCCAACGGTCAACCCCTGGTCGTGAAGGAAACGCCGTTCAAGCTGGCCGCACAGGTTGACCCGTCAGATCCACAAAACCTGCTGGTGGGCTCGCTCGCGACCATCAATGGTCAGCAGCGCCTGATTACCTATGATTCCAACACCCTGGGTACGGGTGCACTGTCTGGCTTGCTGCAGTTTCGTGATCAGGAACTGGCGCAATATCAGAATACGCTGGGCACACTGGCCGCGCAGGTCGGCAATCAGGTGAATGCCGTGCAAGCGGCGGGCGTGGATTTGAATAACGCTGCAGGTCAGCCCATTTTCTCGTTTGCGGGTTCCACCAATGGTTTGAGTAACATCGCCAAGGTGGTATCCAATCAATACAACAGCACCAGTAACCCGACAAACGCGTCCATTACGCAGGTGAATTACAGCAAGTTGACCGGTGTGGATTATGAGGTCCGAATCATTGGTGGCGCACCGCAATACCGTGAAGCAGGCTCAACACAGGCATTTCAGCCGGTGCCTGTGGTGGCGGGCAGCTATCAGATTCAGGACGCCAAGGGCGCAGCCATTCTGTCGTTTAATCTGTCCAATGCGGCTCCGTCTGAAGGTGACAGCTTTGTGTTGATGCCAAGCCGGGACGGCGCGGCCAACATTCAACTCAGTTTGAAAGACCCCTCTGCCATTGCCGCTTCATCGACCACCAACCCCAGCGTGGGCAACAACGAGAACATGCTGGCGATGAACAATCTGCAATCCACGCGGCTGTTGAATCAGGCCAACGGGGCCTCGGGTGTCTCCATCTCGGACGCCTTTAACCAACTGGTCAGCAAGGTGGGCAACAAGGTTCGGGAAATCAAGGTGGCAGGCGAGGCCAAAAACGCCGTGCTCAGCCAGATCACACAGCAAACCGACAGTTTGTCGGGTGTGAACATGGACGAAGAGGCCGCCAACCTGATCAAGTATCAGCAGGCGTATCAAGCCTCCAGCAAGGTGATTTCATTGTCGAAAGACCTGTTTAACCAGATTTTGAGCATCTTTAACTAAGGCACTGCGTCATGAACATTCGAGTCAGCACCACTCAGTATTTCAAGACAACCACTCAACGGATGACAGACCAGCAAGCCGCATTGAGCAAGCTGCAAAGCCAGTTGTCCACCGGTGTGGGCGTGCAAAAGCCCTCCGATGATCCGCTGGCGCTGGCCACTGCATTGGGTGCTCAGGCGGCTGTCAAAACAATCGATGCTTACCAAAACAATCTGAAATACGTGACCAATGACCTGACCCAGATGGACACCACATTGGGCTCAGCGTCCAACGTCATGCAATCCATCAAAGACAGCATGATTCAGGCCGGCAATGCCTCATTGAGTGCGGCCGATCGCGAAGTGATTGCCAGAGATCTGGAAGGCCAGATCGACGAGTTGCGTGGTCTTGCCAACTCGCAGGACGCTGCCGGCAATTTTATTTTTTCAGGCACATACCAGGACAAAAAACCGTTTAGCATGCCGGGTGACGCAGGCTACTCCACCGGCTCTTTTCTGGAGACCACTTCACAAGCTGCAGCGCAGGCCGTGACAGGCCGTTCCGTTCAAGTGTCCAATGGCAGAACGCTGGACACCAACATCACCGGCAACGACGCTTTTGTGAACTCCAAAACCGGCGAAGACATCTTCAAGACGCTGACCGACGCAGTGGCCCTGTTGCGTGACCCTGGTTATCCAAATGGTCAGCAAGGTGCTACGCCCGCAGACACCTTCGCAGCGGCTTTCCGTCAAAAGGCAGGCGATGTGGACCAGGTGTTCAACGACCTTCAGTTGGCCCGCACCAAGGTGGGTGTGCGCCTGCGTGAAGCCGATACGCTGAGTACCATCAATGACGCAGCCAGCACACAGCAACAAACCGTGGCCACTGAGGCGGTCGGTCTGGATTATGCAAAAGCAATCAGTGAGTTGTCGCAGGGGCAGTTGCAACTACAGGCGTCGCAACAAAGCTTTGCAAGCACATCCAAGTTGAGTCTGTTCAATTATCTTTGATCTGTATAGAACTCCCCGTTGAATGCTTAGCCCCGGTCATTCAATGTTCACCAGAGCCTCAATAATCGGGCAACCGGTCGAATCGTCGCTTTCATTGCAACGTGTTACAAGCTGCAGCAAGGTGGTTTGCATTTTTTGCAGATCGCGAATGCGTGCTTCAATGGATTGAAGTTTGATCTGTGCCACCGTCCGGGTTTCCCGGCAAGCACTGGCACCGCTCAATGCCAGCAAGTCGGCCACCTCGGACAGGGTAAAACCGAGGGCTTGGGCACGCTTGATGAAATGAATCCGTTTCAAGTCGTTTTCGCTGTACCTGCGTGCACCCTGCACTGGTTTGTCAGGTTTTGCCAATATGCCCACACGCTGGTAGTAGCGAATCGTTTCTATGTTCACGCCTGCTGCCCGGGCCAAACCACCTATGGTCAATGTGTGTTTGTGATTCATGCCTCTTGACTCCGTACTAGGGTACGGCTTTCACAATACCAGCCTCACCCTGCATTCAAAGAGTTCGACATGAAATCTGTTCAAAATACCGGCACCCTGATCGGCAGTGCGCTTGCTGCATTCGCTGCTTCCATTTGTTGCCTTGGCCCGCTCTTGTTGCTTGCAGTAGGTGTGGGCGGAAGTTCCTCGCTGAGCATTTTCGCGGCACTGGAACCTTATCGGCCCGCCTTTATCGTCATTACGCTCGGCTTGCTGGCGTTTGCTTATTACCGCATGTTCAAGCTCAGGTCTGATTGTGAGGCATGCAGCAAAGGCCAGAAAATGGCATTCTGGGGGATCGCCTTGCTTGCGCTGGTGATGCTTGCTACACCATGGTTTGTTTGAATGTACAGGAGCCCAAGCCATGAACAACCTTATACTTGAATCGGTGCTGACGTGCCCGAATTGTGGTACAGCCACCGCTTGTAGTATGCCCACTGACGCATGTCAGTTTTTCTTCCAGTGCCCAGGCTGTAATGCCATGATCAAGCCCAAACCAGGCGATTGCTGTGTTTTTTGCTCGTATGGTTCGGTGAAATGTCCGCCCATTCAGCAAGACAGTTCCTGCTGCTAATCCAGAACCGGGCCCAGGCGGACCCGGTCATTTAGTGAGTTATGAGCAGAGTGGGCAGGCTGCCATGGCAACGCTGACCAAGCCAAATAAACCAACTGCGGCTGCAAACAGCTTCACTTTCATAAACGATCTCCTTCAAAGTATCGGGGAATATTCCCGCCTGTTATGTTGAGCATTCCAGTGACTGGAATGTCAATCATTCTTTGATTCACCATCGGACAAAGGCAAGATATAGTCTGCGATCAGGAACTCGCCATGGGGTTCGTTTGGCGCATTATCAAATCGCGAAGCAATCGCTGCATTGTTACTGCGAATCTCAAGCAGTCTTTCTTCGAGATTCTTAAGGCCGTGCTGAAGTTCTCGCACCTCCTTGAGCTTGCGTTTCAACAACTCATCGACCTTGCCTCGCGCTCCGCATCCACAGGAGGGGCCTTGATCATAATGTTCAAGTATGGACTGGATTTCCTTGATTGAAAAATCCAGTTCGCGGGCCTTCTTGACAAAATCCAGCCTGGACAAATCTTCTTGCCTGAACACGCGATTTTTGCCCTTGCTAAACCATGAACCAGAATCTGCGCGCTTCGGGGTTATCAATCCCTGATCCTCGTAAAACCGGATGGTTTTGGGGGTTAAGCCCAGTTGTTTGGCAACATCACTGATTTTCATGGAAAATGCCGGTTGATTTAGATCAACCGATGCTCCAATGCATAGCGGGTAAGTTCCCCGTTGGTTTTCATTTTCATTTTATCGAGAATGCGCGCCCGGTAAACGCTGACCGTTTTCGGGCTGAGCGCCATGGCCTCGGCAATTTCACTGAGTTTTTTGCCAGAGGCGATCATGCGGATGGTTTCGAACTCCCGGTCGCTGAGGGTGGAGTGCAACGGTTTGTCTGAGTCGTCTGTGAGGTGCGTTGCCAGCGATTCGGCCAGTTCTGGGGTGATGTATTTTCGGCCTGCAGCAATCACTTGGATGGCGTCCACCAGCTTTTCAGGTGCCGTGTTTTTGGTGAGATAACCAGACGCACCGGCCTTCAGTGCCCGCACCGCATACTGGTCTTCCGGATGCATGGAAAGCATCAAAATGCGCAGCTCTGAGCGTTTGTCCTTCAAGATTTTCACCACATCCACCCCGTTTTTACCGGGCATGCTGATGTCCAGAATGGCCAGCTCAATGGCCGGGTTGGAATTGATGGCCTTCATGATTTCAGGGTAGTCGCCAGCCTGAGCCACCACTTCAATAAAACCAGTGTCTTCCAGCAGCTGCTTGAGGCTGCCGCGCAGCAAGGCATGGTCATCGGCCAGTAATACCTTAATCATTGTCCCTGTCCCCTTCTTGTTGTTTCGGGATTCCGACCATCACCGTGGTGCCTGCGCCTTTCGCGCCCGACACATCCGCCCAGCCGTTGAAGGCGGACACCCTTTCCTGCATGCCACGCAAACCGAATGAGGTCTGCTTGAGCTTGTCGGCGTTGTCGATACCTACCCCGTTGTCCCGTATTTCCAGCGTAATTTCGTCTTCAGTGACGAACAATTCTACATCGACTTCCGTGGCCTGCGCATGCTTGACGATGTTGGTCAGCGATTCCTGCAAGATGCGGAAGAGGGCGGTTTTTGCCTCGCCCTGCAGTGCCAGCTCATCCACATTGCACCGAAAGGCAGTCTTGGTCCCACTGCGTTTTTCAAAGTCATTGAGCAGCCATTCCAGTGCGGCCACCAGCCCATAATCCAGAATGCCGGGCCTCAGGTCTTTCGCGATTCGCTGGCTGCTGGCCAGCAAGTGCTCCACCAGCTCCAGCATGTCGTCCAGCTTTTCAACGCCCGCCGTATTCAGGGTTTCATTTTTGTGCATCCAGGCAATGTCGGCTTTCAGTTTGGTCAGCGACCCGCCCATGTCGTCGTGAATTTCACGGGCAATGGCACCGCGCTCCGCTTCCCGTCGTTTTTCAAATTCCGCACTCAAGCTTCGAATTTCAGCCTCGGACTGAATCAATGCCTTCTCGGCCATCTTTTTTTCAGTGATGTCCAGCAGCACGCCATCCCAGTGCGTCACTGTGTCAAATTTTCGACCCACTGCATTCAGCAAGACCCAACGTTCCGGCAATTTGCCGTGCGACTTCAATCGTCCTTCCCAGCTCAAAGTGCAGTTGTTTTGTTCGGCTTGCAGCAGCTCGTCGTGCAGCTTGGATGCGTCGTCGTCTTCAAATTGTTCGAAGAAGATGCGTGGGTTTTCAAGAAAGTTGCGCGGAGAAAGACCAAAAATCCGAAGTGCGCCCTCGCTGACGAAGGGCACTGTGGGTTTGCCAATCTGCGTCCCCGATTGCATTTGAAAAATGATGCCGGGAATGTTTTCTGCGATGGCGGCAAAACGTTGTTCACTGTCGCGCTGAGCCCGCTCGGCAGCAGCAAGACTGCGACGTTCATTGGCCGCCTTCAGCGACCGCTCGACCGCGGGCACCAGGCGGGCCAGCTTGTCTTTCATCAGGTAGTCGTCTGCCCCAGCGCGCATGGCCTCTACCGCCATGTCCTCTCCAATGCTGCCTGACACGATAATGAAGGGAATGTCCAGCCCGCTGTCGCGCACCAGCTTCAAGGCCTCTTCCGAACTGAAGCCGGGCAGCCGGTGATCTGAGATGACCACATCCCATTCCTCGTGTTCCAGCCGTTCGTGCAAGTCGAGGATGGTGTCCACTCGGGTGGCTGCCACTTTCAGACCGCCTTTTTTCAGGTTGCGGCACATCAGCTCGAAGTCGGATTCATTGTCCTCAACGAACAAGACCTTCAACCCCTCATGGATGTAGCCGCTCAGGTCCAGCAGCGATGCTGGAATGCCTCCTCTTGAGTCGCTCATTCAATGCCCTGTTTTCTAGTTATGTGTGCAAGGTAAACCCGAATATGGCGTACATAACGGCGTTTAATCCTTGCTTGTTAAATACGATCTTATCGGAACATGGAGGGTATAGGCAGACCTTCCCCCCAAACGGTGTCCTTGAACGAATTGGGGGGTACTTTCAGAGCGCAAAAATGACCTCTTCATTGTTCAAGTCAGACCGGTATTCAGCCCTGTCCAACAGCGCGGTGGCCACAGCCCGTCAGGCGGTGGATCTTACACGCAAATCCCTGTTGTCCGACGATCACGTCGATCGAGAATTCCTGTTCACTGACAAGGATTTTCAGCGCGTGCGAGCCATGATTCTGTCGGTGGCCGGCATTTCACTGGCCCCCAGCAAACAAAGCATGGTGTACAGCCGTCTGGCCAAACGTTTGCGGGCCTGCCACAAACACAAATTTTCGGAATATCTGGATGCATTGGAAAACAGCACGTCCAATCCGGAGTGGGAACATTTCACAAACGCCTTGACGACCAATTTGACGTCGTTTTACCGCGAGGCACACCACTTTGATATTTTGGCGCGCCAGCTGACCTCATTGGCCAAGCGCGACAAAATTGAATTGTGGTGCAGCGCTGCGTCCACCGGTGAAGAGCCTTACACCATGGCCATCACCGCGATGGAGGCCTTCAACAGCATGCGCCCACCAGTGCACATTCTGGCCACCGACATTGACACCAAGGTGCTGGAGCATGCGCGCAAAGGCGTGTATCGCATGGACCAAGTCGAGAAAATTCCCGTCGAATTGCTGCGCAAGTATTTTCTGAAGGGCACGGGCGACAGCGAAGGCTTGATCCGTGTGCGCCCTGAAGTGCAGGCACTGATTACCTTCAGACGCCTGAACCTGCTGGAGAGCAACTGGGGTATTCGTGGTGGCTTTGACGCCATTTTTTGCAGAAACGTCATGATTTATTTTGAAAAGGACGTTCAATTTCAGATTCTCAAGCGCTTCGGCCCCTTGATGAATGAAGGCGGTTACCTGTATGCCGGTCACTCTGAAAACTTTGCCATGGCGCGAGACTATTTCACCCTCAAAGGCAAAACCGTTTACACCGTGAACGCCGATCAGTCCTTTTCCAACCAGCCTGGCAATCGCATGTCAGCGTTTGGCGGTAGCCGGGGCTGATTGTGTTTGCAGAGCGTTTGCGAGACCTGCTGGATCAGCCAGAGCCAGGCGTGAAACTGATCATGCCGGGCGAGTTTTATGTGTCTCGCAAACCTGTTGAAATTTGCACCCTGTTGGGTTCTTGTGTGTCCGCCTGCATCTGGGACAAAGCCTTGCACATCGGTGGCATGAATCACTTCATGTTGCCCGATGAACCCACCCACGCCAGCAATCTCGGGGATCAGACCAAGCCTTTGCGCTATGGCCTGTTTGCCATGGAGCGCGTAATCAACGACCTGATTGTGCTGGGCGCCAGGCGTGAAAACCTGGTGGCCAAGGTGTTCGGTGGCGCCAACATGACCGGCGTCATAACCCAGCAAAACGTGGGGCAGAGAAACAGCGAGTTCGTTATTGATTTTTTGAAGAGAGACCGCATCAAGCTGTTGGCCAGTGACCTGAATGGTTCACACAGCCGGCGGATCCGGTTCAACACAGGCACCGGGGCGGTGCGTGTCGAGAAAGTGGCCAAGGCCGATCTCGGCGTTGCAGCCCAGGAACAGAAATACAGCAGGCAACTGAAGGAACAGCCTGTGACGGGTGACATCACCTTTTTTTGAGGAGTTTGAGGCATGGAGAAAATCAAAGTCATTGCGGTGGATGATTCAGCGTTGATCCGCAATTTGTTGACCAAGATCATCAATTCTCAGCCTGACATGGAAATGGTGGCCACAGCCCCAGACCCTCTGATTGCCCGTGATTTGATCATCAAACACAACCCCGACGTGATCACGCTGGACATTGAAATGCCCAAAATGGATGGTCTGGAATTTCTGGAGCGCATCATGCGCCTTCGGCCTACCCCCGTGGTCATGGTGTCCACGCTGACCCAGCGCAATGCGGACGTCACCTTCCGGTCGCTTGAGTTGGGAGCTGTGGATTTTGTCACCAAACCCAAACTCGACATTAGCCAGGGCATGATTGATTACGCCAATGACATCACCGACAAAATTCGCGCGGCGCATGCATCCCGTTACCGCCTGCGCCGCTTGACCAACCGCGTCGACCCCAACGAGGTGCGTGCCGCAGTGGCCGACGCGATTGACAAAAAGCAGACTGGCCTGGCCCTGGGTAACCGGTTTGCCGCCACAGAAAAGCTGGTGCTGATTGGTTCGTCCACGGGTGGAACCGAGGCTTTGCGGGCCATTCTGACTGAATTGCCCAAAGACATGCCCGCCATCATGATTACGCAACACATGCCTGCCGGATTTACGAAAAGTTTTGCCGACCGATTGAACCAGCTGTGCCAAATCACCGTGAAAGAGGCTGAGCAGGGCGAGCGCGTACTGCCGGGCCACGCTTACATCGCCCCGGGTGACAAACATCTGCAGCTTGCGCGCAGCGGCGCCAATTACATTTGCCATCTCAAGGACGGTGAGCCCGTTAACCGCCACAAACCGTCTGTTGAAGTGCTGTTCAAGTCAGGCACAGAAATCAGCGCGCGCAACATCATCGGCATCATGCTGACTGGCATGGGCAAAGACGGCGCGGTGGCCATGGCAGAAATGAAGAAGGCGGGTGCCTACAATATTTGTCAGGATGAGGCCAGCTCAGTTGTATTTGGCATGCCCCGCGAGGCGATTGCTTTGGGGGCTGCTGACGAGGTACTGCCTTTGAACCAGATCGCAAAGCATTTGGTGGATTATCTCTCCAAGATCGGTGGAAGGGCAGCCGTGCGGGTTTAATCACCCGCTAACCGCTTTCTTCAGGCCGTTTTAGACAATTGATCCAGAATTGCCGGGTTTTCAAGGGTGGAGGTGTCCTGCGTGATGCTCTCGCCTTTGGCCAGGCTGCGCAGCAAACGCCGCATGATCTTGCCAGACCGGGTTTTTGGCAAATTGTCACCAAAGCGGATTTCCTTGGGCTTGGCGATCGGACCGATGTCCTTACCAACCCAGGCCCGC
>NZ_BSOJ01000018.1 GCF_030160455.1 Limnobacter litoralis
ATTCTCAAGTTTACTCAACTCCGCGTAGACCCAAGGGAGTCGGGGGAATAAATCAGTGTGTCCCTAGGTGTGCTCTTGCTTGGCTGGGTCGGAGATCGAGGTTAGTTGCTCTCGGTTAGTGCGTATTCTCACAAGTATTTTATTTGTAGCCATGCTTTCAACCGTTTTCGCTGGGGAGGTAGATCAGCAGCTTTTCAATAGGGGCTACGACCAGCTCTCTGATATTGAAAAAGTGAATCTTCCAGATGACGGCTTTTTGATATCCACTGGCGGCACCCAGAGCAGCACCGCGTTGTATGTCGTGAATTTGGATGGCTGGGTGGTCAAACTTTTTCAGGGAACTGGCAAAGGCGAACCTGTTTTATCGAATGCGCTGCCAGTCGGAACAATCAATTTGAAACCCAATGAAAGAAACAAGCTGCGTGAGATGGTCGAGCAAATCTTGAATTCCAGGCAATCGTTTTCTCGGTTTCCTCCCCAGAATTCAAGTTTCAATTTAACGATGACGATACGCACTCCAACTGGGTTGAAATACATCAATTCCTACGGCCGCCCTGTGGGTAAGGTTGAGGAGGCGTTTGATTATTTGTTACAGCTTGTTCAAGCCAATCAAAACGCGCATCGCCAGCCTTAGCCCTTGTTCAACTGCCCATCCAGCCACTGATTCAACTGCGCGGCACTCAACGCGCCTGAAACCCGGCCCACTTCACGGCCGCCTTGAAACAGGATGGTCGTGGGTATGCTGCGCACGCCAAACCGCATGGAGGCTTGCGGGCTGGCGTCGCTGTCCACTTTGACGAATCGAATGTCGCGGCGGTTGGCGGCCAGCGATTCAAACTGCGGACCATACATTTTGCAGGGGCCGCACCAGTCTGCCCAAAAGTCCACCAGCACAGGTGCATCGGTTTTTTCAAGGAAGCGCGCAAGTGTGCTGTCGTTTAGGGGTACCGGTTTGGCAGGCGCAACATCGGCACCGCATCGCCCGCACACCGGGTGGTCGGTCAGTCGGCTGTCGGGCACGCGGTTGATGGCGTTGCAGTTGGGGCAAACAAGGTGCATGGTGTTCTCCGTTCAGGCATGCACCTTAGTTGGGCTGCTTCACGCCAATTTCAAGACCCCTTCAGAATTGAAGGTCGCGCACGTAAGGGTTGCGTCTTCGTTCTTCCCCAAAATTGCTTTCAGGGCCGTGGCCGGGAATGAACACGGTGTCGTTGCCCATGGGCCACAAACGCTGGCGAATGCTGTCGATCAGGGTGTCGTGGTCGCCCCCTGGAAAGTCGGTGCGGCCAATGCTGCCGGCAAACAGCACGTCGCCCACAAAGGCGCGTTTGGCGTCTTCTGAGTAAAACACCACGTGCCCCGGCGTGTGGCCCGGGCAGTGGCGAACTTGCAGGGTGCATTCGCCAATTTGAACGGTGTCGCCATCGTTCAGCCAGCGCGTGGGTGTGAACGGCTTTGATTCCGGAAAGTTGAACATGCGGCTTTGCTCAGCCAGCCGGTCGATCCAGAACTGGTCGCCCGTGTGCGGGCCGATGATGGGCAGCTTGAGTTGTTCAGCCAGTGCGGCAGTGCCACCTGCGTGGTCGATGTGCGCGTGGGTCAGCCAGATTTGTTCAAGCTGCAGGCCTTTCTGTTCCACCACTTTCAACAGCTTGTCGAGTTCGCCACCGGGGTCGATCACAGCCGCTTTCAGCGTGCTGCTGCACCACACGATGGAGCAATTCTGTGCAAATGGAGTAACTGGAACGGTTTGATACTGAAGCATGTGTCGGGCCTGTCGTGACTTTGAAACGCCCGCTCATGGTATTGAATATCGGCCAGCAGATCAATTCGATCCACTGGCCGGTGTGGCTTGCTTATCCCAGATGATTCAGCACATTCGTTTGAATCAGGTGTGTGGGGTCTGGCGCTGTACTAATGGACGAACTGGTGTGCACTGCCGTAAGGTCGCCACCCAGCAATGTGCCCACTGTTTTGGTCAGGCCGCTGGGGTCTGCGGCCGAGTTGTCCACCACGGCTTGTCCCACTGCTTCAATGCCGCCTGCCACCGGGCTCAACACGTTGGTGCTAACAGCTTCGGTCACGGGGTTCAGGGGGGCCAGGGCCGAGTTGGGGTTGGTCAGGTCGGTCAGGCCGTGGCCGACTTCCAGCAAGGTGCCGGGTATGCCGTTGGCAGTGCTGGTGTCGGCGGTGGTTCCCACCACAGGGGCCAGAAGGCCATTGGTGACGGGGGCCAGCGCACTGTGGTCGCCCGCCAGCACGTTGCCGATGTCGCCCACGCCAGCGGCCAAACCGCTGATTGCGCCATTGCTGGAGCCCACCAGCATGGAGACCGGTTCAACCACAGAAGCGAGTGGAGTGCCTGCACTGGCTGAGCTTAGGGCTGCGCCGGTGTCGTGCAGCACACCCACCAGGCCGTCAGAGCCTGCCATTGAACCGCTTAACAATCCACCCGATGTGCCGCCCAGCAGGCTGTCCAGAGGATTGGAAAATTCGCCGGCTGAAACGGTGCCGCCCGTGCTGTCGCCACCCAGCAGGGTGCCTACGGTGTTTAACAGACCACTTGGGTCAGACGCTGAATTGTCCACCAGTGTTTGTCCGATTGTTTCTACGCCGCTGGCAACAGGGCTCAGCAAGCTGTTGCTGACCGCATCGGTCACAGGGCTTAGCGGGGCCAGGGCCGAAGTGGGGTTGGTGAGGTCGGTCAAGCCCTGGCCAACATCCAGCACTGCGCCGGGAATGCCATTGTTGGTGCCGCTGTCGGCCATGGTGCCCACGATGGGGGCCAGCAAACCGGCGGTGATGGGCGCTAGCGCACTTTGGTCGCCTGCCAACACATTGCCAATTTCGCCCAGTGCTGCGGCCACGCCGCTGACCATGCCGTCGGTGGATCCCAGTGTTTGAGTCAGTGGATCAATCACGGGGGCCAAAGGCGTGCCTGCCGCGCCATCGGCCAGGCCGCTGGACACCGCATTCACAACGCCCACCAAACCGTCGTTGGTAACCGGGGTGCCACCTGTGCTGGTGCCGATTACGGTCGCCAGCAAGTTGGCTGTGCCAGTGGGGTCTTGTGCGGAAACCCCTGCCAGGCCATCGCCCAAGGTGGTCAAGCCGCTTGAAACCCCATCTGTGGCTGCGCTGACTGGGGCCAGTGGTGTTTGATTCACGCTGTCGCTGAGCGCACCCACGCCGCCAGCCAAACCACCCGAGGTGCTTGTAGAGCCGGTGCCGGCACTTGTTCCACCATTGGTGCCGCCTGCAGTGCCACCACCGGTAAGGCCGCCCAGCAGGCCACCGCCGTTGCTGCCGTTGCTGCCGGTGTTGGTGGTGTCTGTGTTGTTGCCAGAGTCGCCACCGCCTGATGCGGCCAGACCCAAAGCGGCCAGTCCGCCAAGCAGTAGTCCACCGCCGCTGCCGCCAGCCAGCAAGCCTGCGCCGACCAGCCCGGCCATGGCGCCATTGCCTTGTTCCAGGTAGGCGGATGAAACATCGTCGTCCACGTCGAACAGTTGCACGCCATCGCTGAGTGCAACCACTTTGGTTCGTGATTCTGCACCTTGCACGTCGCTGCCAGACTCTTCCAGGCGGGCAGACGCACCAGGCTGCAGCACCAGAAGGGTTTCACCTTGGCCCGCACCGCGCGCGGGAATGCGAATTTCAAGGGGTGCGCGTGAATTGTTGGTCAGTACATCGCCCCACTTCAGTTGGTCTTGTGGGTTGGCCTCTAGCACCTGACCTGCACGTTGCACGTTGACGGTGGCGTTGGAGGTTTTAACGATGGCGACTGGGGCATGGCTCATGGGGTTTCTCCTGCCGTATTCGGGCGCTTAATATTGGGATGGCTGGAGAATATCTTGAATGATTTCAGTTGCTTGAAATTCGCAATCAACCGTAACGAAGTCGCTCAGTTTGAGGCATGTGCAACTGGGTTGCTGATGCTGTAGCGCACCCGCAAGCCTTCACGCCACACCTTCAATTCACGGTGTTTGCGCAAGTACATCAAAGCCACTGCCATGCCCATAAAGCCCGACATGGCGCACACCGCGATGGCCACCCGGGGGCCAAACACATCGGCCATCCATCCGGCCACGGGGGCACCCAGCGGCGTACCACCCAGCGCCACTGCCATGAAAATCGCCATGACCCGGCCGCGTCGGGTGGGTTCTGTCCACATCTGCACAGAACTGTTGGCCGTGGTGGTGAACATCTGCGCCGAGATACCCACAGCCACCAATGTGGCGCCAAACACCCAGTAACTGGGTGCCAGAGCCGAGGCTAGCAAGGTCAGGCCGAACGCGGCAGCACCACCGATCAGCAGCGTAAACCGTGGCCTGTCTTGCCGGGCTGAAATCAGCGCCCCAGCCACTGAACCAATGGCCATCATCGAACTGAGCACGCCGTACTGGCCTGCCCCCAAGTGGAAGGCTGTCACCGACATGGTCGAGATGAAAATCGGAAAGTTGATGCCGAATGTGCCAATCAGGAAAAACATGACCAGCACGCAGAAAATGTCGGGGCGCTTGCGAATGTAAGAGAAGCCCTCGGTCAGCCCGCCGGCTGCACGTTTGGAAAAGTCACGCTGGATCGATTCGATCGGGTTGATTTTCAGCAAGGACAAAATCACTGCCAGATAAGTGAAGGCGTTCAATATGAACACCCAGCCCGCGCCAATCCCGCTGATCAGCAAACCCGCCATGGCAGGGCCGATCATGCGTGCAGCGTGAAATGAGGTCGAGTTCAGCGCCACGGCATTGGACAACAAATCGTCGCCCACAATTTCAGACACAAAGGCCTGCCGCGCAGGTGCATCAAAGGCGGCTACGCAGCCAAGGCACAGGGCAAACAGATAAACGTGCCAAAGCTGAACGGCACCCGTGATGCACAACACACCCAGGCCCAATGCCAGCAGCCCCATGCTTGCCTGTGTGGCAATCAACAATTTGCGTCGGTCAAAATAGTCGGCTGCAAAACCCGTGACTGGCAGCATCAGCAATTGGGGGCCGAATTGCAGGCCCATCACGATGCCCACGGCGGTGGCGTTTTCTTGGGTGAGGGCGGTCAGAACGATCCAGTCTTGGGCGGTGCGTTGCATCCAGGTGCCCACGTTCGACACCAAGGCACCAATCGACCATATCTTGAAATTGCGGTTTGACAGTGACCTGAAGGTGGACAGAAACGATTTGCTGCGCATGGAATAAAAAACCGCGAAAGAGAATTGGCCAAATCCGCTCGGCCAACTGGACAGATTATGCACCAAAGGTGATCTTGTCCACTCACTGGCGCGTGCGATAGACTGCCAGCACAACAACAAGTTCAGGATGTGAGACAGTGGCAGCAATTTCAAAGCGCCGCGCCTTTTTGCGGGCGGGTTTGCAAGCGGGTGTGGCGGCAAGTGCGGGCAAAGTGCTGCCTGCGTCGGCCACTGAAACCAACAACCCGAAGTGGATGAATGGGCCCGGTCAGCCGTTCGCGGCTTACGGTCAACCTGCACCCCAAGAATCGCATGTGATTCGCCGTGTCGGCCTGAATTACCGGGGCATCGACGACAATGGCGCGGCGTGGTGTCCACTGGAGCAATTGCAGGGTTCAATCACACCCAACGGTCTGCATTTTGTGCGCAACCACGTTGGCACCCCGGCCATTCAACCTGAGCAGCATCGCCTTTACATTCACGGTGAGGTGCAAAGGCCATTGCAATTCTCGGTGTCCAATTTGCTGCGCTACCCACAGGTGTCACGCCAGTTGTTCATCGAATGCGGTGGCAACAGCAGTGCAGGGTGGTCAGAATACCCGGTGCAGCGCACAGCGGGCCTCACCCATGGACTGGTGTCGGCCAGCGAATGGACGGGCGTTCCCGTGCGCCTGCTGCTTGAGGAGGCGGGCGTTCAAGCTTCCGCTCAGTGGGTGGTGGCCACTGGTAATGACTCTGGCGCATTTGACATGAGCATTCCGCTGGAAAAAATCATGGACGACTGCATCATTGCCCTGTACCAGAATGGCGAGCGCCTTCGCCCTGAAAATGGCTACCCCATGCGACTGCTGGTGCCCGGGTGGAAAGGGGTGCTTAGCGTGAAGTGGCTTGGTGGCTTGCAATTAAGCAGCCAACCTGCCATGAGCCGAAACGAAACCGCCCACTACACCGAAATTTTACCCAACGGCCTGTCGCGGCAATTTACCACCACCATGGCGGTAAAATCGCTAATTACCTCGCCCTCGCATGGCATGACTTTGGCGGGGCCGGGGGTGAAGGAAATCACGGGACTGGCCTGGAGTGGCCACGGCAAAATTGCGCGGGTTGAGGTGTCCACCGATGGCGGGCAAAGCTGGGCTGACGCCGAACTGTGCGAGCCACCTCGGCCCATGGCTTTGACGCGATTTCGCACCAGCTGGAAATGGGATGGCGAAGACCATATTTTGCAAAGCCGGGCCACCGATGAACGTGGCCATGTACAACCCACACGGCAGGCCTTGGTGGCTGAGCGAGGTGACAAGGGGTTCTACCACTACAATGCGATTGTCTCTTGGGAAGTGAATTCATTCGGATTGGTGAGTCATGTGTATGTGTAAGCGCCTGTTGATTGTGGGGTGCGTTGCCCTGCTGGCCACTGCGTGTGCCAGTCAGAACAAGGTGCAAGCGCCAAGCCCGGCCCTGGTTTTGCAAAGCCCTGCCCTGGGCCAGCCCATGAACGTGGCGCAATTGCCCGCATGGACGGCTTACACCGTGTTTGCAGACGGCACCGGTCTGCCACAAGGGCATGGCACCGCCGCCCAAGGTGCACAGGTGTATGGCAATCAATGCGTGCAATGCCATGGTGCCGCGGGCAAGGGTGGCGTGGCGGGGGCTGTCGCGGGGCCAGTGTTGCCGCGCGCTGAATGGATCAAATCCACCCGCCCTGCGCACACCACAGGCCAGTATTGGCCCTACGCAACTACTGTGTTTGATTACATTCGCCGAGCCATGCCTGCCAATGCACCGGGCACGCTGAGCAATAACGAGGTGTATGCCCTGACCGCCTATTTGCTGGCCGAGCAGGGCGTGATTCAAAGCGACCAGGAAATGAACCCGCAAACCCTGCCTGCGGTCAACATGCCCAATCGGGACGGGTTTGTGCGCAACCCCCAAGTGCCGGCAGCAGGGCACTGACATGCATCACTACTTGGGCATCGATTTGGGTGGCACCAAAACAGAGGTGGCGGTGTTGAATGCGGATAGTGAAATGCTGTTTCGGCACCGCTTGCCCACACCCGCGAATACTTACCCAGCAATACTGGAGACCATCGCCACGCTGGTTCAGCAGGCCCGGCAGTCCGTGGGGCTTGCCACAAGCACACCCGTCGGCTTGGGAATACCGGGTTGTGTGGATGCCCGCACCGGGCTGGTGCGAGGGGCCAACACCCAGGTGCTGAATGGCAAGCCGTTTTTAAAAGACCTTGAGACCCACTTGAAGTGCGGGGTTCGCATTGAGAATGACGCCAATTGCCTGGCGCTGAGCGAAGCCGTAGATGGGGCGGCAAGGGGCAGCGCGCTTGCATTCGCGGTGATTGCCGGCACGGGCTGTGGGGGCGGTTTGGCGATTCATCAAAAGGTGTGGTCTGGCAGAAACGCACTGGCAGGCGAATGGGGCCACAACCCCTTGCCCTGGCCGAGCCAGGATGAATTGGCCGTGCCGCGCTGCTGGTGCGGTCAAACAGGCTGCCTTGAAAGCTGGCTTTCCGGCCCTGCCGTGGCGGCTGATCACTACCGTGTAACTGGCGAGCACTGCACCGCCCCGCAACTGGTCGAACGGGCCGGGCAGGGCGATGTTGCGGCCTTCAATACCTTGAGCCGACTTAAGGATCGACTGGCCCGCGCACTGGCGCAGGTGGTGAATCTGCTCGATCCCGATGTGATTGTGCTGGGGGGCGGAATTAGTCAAATTCACCTGCTCTACGACGGCTTGACCGAGCTGATTTCACGACACACCTTTTCCAGGGCGGTGGACACGCCCGTCAGGCCGGCACTGCACGGCGATTCGTCGGGTGTGCGGGGTGCAGCCTGGCTGTGGCGGTCTTGAATGCACCTTGATGGGGCAAATCTTACGGTTTAATCATTTTTTAAGCTGGCACGCTAACTGCTAACACCCTTGACAACGGGGCCATGTCGGGCCCGGCAGTTTTTCAAAGTTGGAAAGGGGAAATACCATGGCTTATTTAGTGCCGCAGGAATTTGTCACCAAGATGGTTGACGCAGGCGAATCGAAAATTTTCATGTCCACCCGCGACACGCTGATTCGCGGCTTCATGGCGGGTGCCATTCTGGCCTTGGCCGCCGTGTTCGCCGTCAGCGTGAACGTTCAAACCGGATATCCCATCATTGGAGCTGTTCTGTTTCCGGTGGGCTTTTGCATGCTTTACCTGATGGGCTTTGACCTGTTGACCGGCGTGTTCATGCTGACGCCGCTGGCCTTGATCGACAAGCGCCCCGGCGTGACGCTCAAAGGCGTGCTGCGCAACTGGGGCCTGGTCTTTTTGGGCAACTTCGCAGGCGCGTTGACGGTGGCCGTGTTGATGTCGATTGTGTTCACATTCGGTTTTACACAAGCGCCAGACAAGGTGGGACACGTCATCGCCGGCATAGGCGAAGCGCGCACCCTGGGTTATGAAGCACACGGCGCGATGGGCATGCTGACCCTGTTCATCCGCGGTATTTTGTGTAACTGGATGGTGTCAACTGGCGTGGTCGGCGCGATGATGTCAACCACCCTGGGCGGCAAAGTGATCGCCATGTGGATGCCCATCATGCTGTTTTTCGCGATGGCCTTTGAGCACTCCGTGGTGAACATGTTCCTGTTCCCTTCAGCCTTGCTGATGGGTGGCAACTTCTCAATTGCTGACTACTTCATCTGGAACGAAATTCCAACCGCTTTGGGCAACCTGATCGGCGGCATTTCATTCACCGGTTTGACCTTGTACGCAACACACGTACGAACAGGCGCAAAGCGCGTAGCCGCCTGAATGTAAGCGTTCTCGGAAGTCCAACCAAGCCCGGCGCTTTCAAAAGGCGGCCGGGCTTTTTTCACAACACGCATGCCTGCACAACTCACCGTTTCCCTTGGGCAATTCTCAGACGCCGGTTTGAAACCCCTGAATCAGGATTTTCACGGTGCACTGGTGCCCCAACAACCTTTGCTGACCAGCAAAGGCATTGCTGTGGCGCTGGCCGATGGCATCAGCAGCAGCCCGGTGTCTCAGGTGGCGGCGGAAACCGTCGTCAAAACCTTTCTGGAAGATTACTACTGCACCTCCGAGGCCTGGTCCGTCAAAACGGCGGCGCACAAGGTGTTGTCCGCCATCAATTCCTGGTTGTGCGCGCAAACCCGGCAAAGCGGGTATGAACACAACCACGAGCGCGGGTATGTGTGCACCTTCAGTGCGCTGGTTTTTAAATCCAACACCGCGCATTTGCTGCACATTGGCGACACCCGGGTGTATCGGTTCAGAGGCACCGTTCTGGAGCAACTCACCGAGGATCATCGTGTGGTTCTGTCACGAGACAATTCGGTGTTGGCGCGGGCCATGGGCGCCAGCAGGCACCTGGAACTGGACTATCAGGCCTTTCCCATGGAGCTTGGTGACATTTATTTGTTATTGACCGATGGTGTGTACGAGCCCCTCGGCCTTGCACAACTGCGGGCTGTGACACTTCAGCATCTGGAAGACACGCCTGGCCTTGCGAAGGCATTGGTTCAACAGGCCAAGGCCGCTGGGAGTCCAGACAACTTAACCGCGCAAGTGGTGCGCATTGAAAGCCTGCCCCCCGAAACCGCCCAGGAATTGCAGAGCGAATGGATGGATTTGCCCCTGTGCATGGACTGGAGACCGGGCGCGCTCGTCGATGGTCTGCGCGTGGTGCGTGAACTGCACCGCAGCGGCCGCAGTCAGATTCACCTCGCGGTGGATGAGGTCAGCGGCAAGCAATTGGTGGTGAAAGTGCCTGCCAGCGAATTGGTTGAATTGCCGGGTTATCTGGAACGGTTTGTCATGGAGGAATGGATCGCCCGGCGTGTGAACAGCCCCCATGTTTTGAAGACCTGCAATTTGGGTCGCAAACGGCATTTTCTGTACGTGGTTATGGAATTTGTGCAGGGGCAAACGCTGGCGCAGTGGATGATTGACCACCCTCGGCCCACCCTGGAATCGGTGCGGCAAATCGTTGAGCAAATTGCCCGTGGCTTGCAGGCCTTTCATCGCAGCGACATGCTTCACCAAGACCTGCGCCCTGAAAATATTTTGATCGACACCACGGGCACGGTGAAACTGATCGATTTTGGTGCGGTGCGGGTGGCCGGGCTACGTGAAACAGCCGCTGCAACCGCCAGTGACGAGCACATGGGCTCGGCCCAATACCTGGCCCCTGAGTATTTTTTAGGGCTGGATGGCACTGTGCGCTCCGAGGTGTTTTCGCTGGGCGTGTTGACCTATCAGATGCTGGCTGGCGGTCGGCTTCCTTACGGGGCCGAAGTGCCGCGTGCCCGTTCACTGGCCGCGCAAAAAAAGCTGCATTACGAATCGGTGTTGAGTGAAAAAAGCCCTATACCGGCCTGGGTGGATGGGGTGCTCCGCAAGGCTGTGCACCCTGATCCGGCAAGGCGACACCACGAAGTGTCCGAGTTTGTTCACGAGCTGCGTCAGCCCAGTGCCCACTATTTAAGACACACTGCACCCGCCTTGATTGAACGCAACCCGGTTGCCTTCTGGCGTGGTCTTTCGCTGCTGTTGGGCGTTATCATCGTACTTCTGTTGGCCATGAATTCGATGAAGCCCTGAGGAGAGCAAAGCCATGACGCAGGTCACTGTAGTCCAGAAGCACGCCTATCAAACTGAAGTGCATTTTGCGGGCAACCTGCCCGTGTTGACGGCCGATGAACCCGCGCCGATTGGCACTGGCACAGGCCCTTCCCCCATCGACCTGTTGGCCAGTGCAGTGGGCAATTGTTTGTTGGCCTCTCTGTATTTTGCCTTGACCAAGTTCAAAAATGCGCCTGCGCCCATGCGTTGCGAGGTGTCGGCCGAGCAGGGCAAAAACGCCGAGGGCAAAACCCGTGTGCTCGGCATTACGGCCAACATTCATTTGGCGGACGCGCCCGAAAGCCTGGCCCAGCTGGACCGCATTCTTGGACAGTTTGAAGAATTCTGCACCGTCACCCGCAGCGTGGCTGCGGGCATTCCGGTGGTGGTTTCGGTGTTTGATCCAAACGGCAACAAACTGAAATAGGCTTAGATCTGCCAGGCCCTGGCCAGTATGGCGTCTACGTCAGCACCGGCGGGCAGGGCACCGTAATTGTGCACCTGCTGGGCGCCCAGTCGGCTTGCACAAAATGCATCCGCCACGGCATGGGGTGCATGTTGAACCAGCAGCGCCGCTTCAAACGCCACAGCCATTTGGTCCACCAGCGTACGGGCCTGAAACTGCAGGCTGTGTGCGTCGCTGGGTTTGATGGCGGCAAATTGTTTGCCCAACTCAGCCATGGCGTGGTCAAGCAGGCGGTTTCCGCCTTTGGCCCTGCCGATTTCAGCCATGAAACTCCTCAAAACAGCCGGTGTTTTGCCGATGGCGCGCAGCACGTCCAGACACTGTACGTTGCCACTGCCTTCCCAAATCGGGTTGATGACGGATTCTCTGAACAAGCGGGGGTATAGCGAGTTTTCCATGACGCCACTTCCACCGACACACTCCATCAACTCATAGCTGTGTTGGGGGCCACGCTTGCAGATCCAGTATTTGCCGACGGCTGTGGCCAGTCGTGCCAAATTGGCCTCGTGTTCGTCCTGGTCCTTCTGGTCCAATGCACGCGCCATGCGCATGCAAAAAGCGATCGAGGCCTCGTGTTCCAGGCTGAGGTCAGCCAGCACGTTTTTCATCAAGGGCTGATCGATCAATTTGGCGCCAAATGCCGAGCGCTGGCGGCAATGGTGCATCACGTTGGCCAACCCTGCGCGCATCAGCGCGGCCGAGCCCACCATGCAGTCAAACCGGGTCAGGCTGACCATTTCAATGATAGTGGGTACGCCTCGGCCTTCCTCACCGATCAGCCAGCCTTGTGCCCCGCGGAACTCCACCTCGCTTGATGCGTTGGAGCGGTTTCCCATCTTGTCTTTCAGGCGAATGACGTTCAGCGCATTTTTGCTGCCGTCGGGCAACCAGCGTGACACCGCGAAGCAAGACAGGCCCTGACCGGTTTGCGCCAGCACCAAAAACAGGTCGCACATGGGTGCAGACAAAAACCACTTGTGCCCAACCAGGCTGTACAACTGACCGGGGCCGGCCTGGGCAATGGGGTGTGCTTGGGTGGTGTTGGCGCGCACGTCTGAACCACCTTGCTTCTCGGTCATGCCCATGCCCACCGTGATGCCCAATTTGTCATCAATGGGCACATTGCGTGGGTCGTAGTGCCGGGCCAGGATTTTGTCTTCAAACATGGCCGCCACTTCGGGCTGCTGACGAATACTCGGAATCGACGCAAAAGTCATGGTGACCGGGCAGCCGTGCCCGGCTTCAATTTGCGATTGCATGAATGATTTGCCTGCACGCACCACGTGCGCTCCAGCTGCGGGATCGGTCCAGGGGCTGCTGTGCAGGCCTTCTTCCAGTGCGCTTTGCATCAGGGTGTGGTAGGCGTCGTGGTAGCGCACCAGATCCACCCGGTTTCCAAACCGGTCGTGCGTGTCCAGTTCAGGCGTGTATTTGTTGGCCAAATGCCCCAATTCAATGTAGCGGGCCTGTCCGCAACGGTTTCCAAATCGTCTCAGGTCAGCGTCGCCCCATTGCCCGCCCTCGCGGTGTACAGCCTCTTGCAGGGCAGTGTCTGCGGCATACAGGTTGTAGTCGCACAACTCGGTGGCCACGTTGCTGACGGTGTGCGTTTCCCCCTGAATGGGAGCCTGTCTGAATTCATTGCCTGATTTCATGATGGGTTGTCTTTACTGCAGTTTGAATAGTTACAAATTTATCACAATATAATATTTTATTGTAATCTGAATTGAATGGCTTGCTTTGGGCAATGGAGTTCAATAGAATGAGAAATATTCTTATTTGCGTTTTACCCTAAGTTCGCATTCAACATGACTCACAACCCACCACAGTTCGATTTCAGTCAATCGCTAGGCTTGTCGCTCGACAAGCTGCCATTGCGGCAATCCGCCGTGGTGTCGGCGGTTGCAGCACCCGCTGACAGCCCCGAATGGGCGCAGTGGCTCACCGAAATCGGTTTTATCCCCGGCGAACCCGTGGAGGTGCTGGCCAAGGGTATGCCGGGCTCTGATCCATTGGTGGTCAGGGTGGGTGATTCCACTTTCGCATTGCGCCGCGCTGAAGCGGCCTGCATTCAATTGGCCAGTCAAATTGCACAAGGAAGGCTGAAGGCAGCAGCATGACCGAAGCCGTCGTCCATGTGTTCAAGCGTGGCCCGCTGGTTGCCCTGGTGGGCAATCCCAATTGCGGTAAAACAGCCTTGTTCAACAGGCTGACTGGCAGCAACCAAAAGGTTGCCAATTACGCCGGCGTCACTGTTGAACGCAAAGAAGGGCGAATGGTCAGCCCAAGCGGTAAAACTTTGCGCATTCTGGACCTGCCTGGTGCTTACAGCCTGCACCCAAGATCGCCCGATGAATCAGTCACCGTGAATGTGTTGTACGGTCGCGCTGCGGGTGAAAAGCGGCCCGACCTGGTGGTGTGTGTGGTGGATGCCACGCACCTTCGTCGAAATTTGCGCCTGGTGTTGGCGGTCAAGCGCCTCGGCCTGCCTTGTGTGGTGGCCTTGAACATGGCGGATTTGGCCGAAAAGCATGGCGTCAAAATTGACATGGATGCACTGGCCCGTGAATTGGGCGTACCTGTTGTGAAAACCGTGGCCATTGCCGGCGACGGTGCCGAAGCCTTGAAGCAGGTCATCGATCAGCCCGATATCTGGAAACACGCAAGTGATTTGCAAAACAATGGGGCCGCGCCAGAGGCAGACCCCCGCGGCGATCACGAAGCCGTGCGCAGCATGCTGGCCCGCCTTGGGTTAGACGAGGTCGTGCCGCATCACACCAGCGATCAAATTGACCGCGTGGTGCTTCATCCGGTCTTCGGGCCCATTTTGCTGGCTGTGTTGCTGTTCTTTGTGTTTCAGGCGGTGTTTTCATGGGCTGAAACCCCCATGGGCTGGATCGAATCGGCCACCACCTGGCTGGGCAACGGCGTGGGCGCCTTGTTGCCAGATGGCTGGATCAAGAGCCTGGTGGTTGACGGATTGATTGCCGGTGTGGGCGGTGTTTTTGTGTTTCTACCGCAAATTCTGATTCTGTTTTTCTTCATCCTGATGCTTGAAGAATCGGGCTATTTGCCGCGTGCCGCGTTTTTGCTGGACCGAATCATGGGCAGCGTTGGCCTGTCGGGCCGTTCATTCATTCCCTTGTTGTCGAGTTTTGCCTGTGCCATTCCCGGCATTATGGCGGCGCGCACCATCAACAACCCGCGTGATCGCCTGGTGACCATCATGATCGCCCCGCTGATGACTTGCTCGGCGCGCTTGCCGGTGTACGCCTTGTTGATTGGCGCTTTTGTGCCACAGCGTGAATTGTGGGGTGGTATCAACCAGCAGGGTTTGGTGCTGTTCGGTTTGTACATCGCCGGTATCTTCAGTGCCATGGCGGTGGCTTGGGTGCTCAAGCAGTTCACAACCAAAGGGCAGGTGCGTTCGCTGATGATGGAATTGCCCGCCTATCACTGGCCCCGCGCGCGCAACATTGCAATCGGTTTGTGGCAGCGGGTCATGATTTTCCTGCGCCGCGTGGGTGGCATCATTCTGGGCCTGACCATCATTCTCTGGTTCCTTGCCAGCTTTCCTGCGCCGCCGCTGGGTGCTGCGGGCGCAGCCATTGAATACAGTTTTGCAGGCATGTTGGGCAAGGGCCTGGCTGTGCTGTTTGCGCCCATCGGATTTAACTGGCAGATCAGCATCGCGCTGGTGCCGGGCCTGGCTGCCCGTGAAGTGGCGGTCAGCGCCTTGGGTACGGTGTATGCCTTGTCAGCCACGGGTGACGACACCGCACAGGCCCTGACCCCGTTGATCAGCCACGGCTGGACCTTGCCAACGGCTTTGTCGCTGTTGGTGTGGTATGTGTTTGCGCCCATGTGTTTGAGCACGCTGGCCACCATCAAACGTGAAACGGGTGGGTACAAAATGCCCTTGGTGGCAGCCTCGTATCTGTTTGCCTTGGCTTACACCGCGTCTTTCATCACCTATCACCTCACAGTCTGGCTGGGCTGGTAAGAGGCACTTCAGCGCATCACGCGTTGTCTGTTTTGCTCCAGACCCGGTCCAGTGCCAGCAGCGCTGCCTCCAGCACCGGGTTGTTCATCATCGCTTTGGGGTACACAAAGTACAGGTTGGCGTTAATAGACACCGAGTTTGCGATGGCCACACCGTTGGTTTGACTTTCATGAATGGCGATTGAGTCTCGCGCAAGCGACAAACCCACACCAGAACGCACCAGCGCCAGCATCGAGCTTTCCTGATCCACCATGGCCACCATGTTTTGAGGAATCGGTTTGTTGCCCAATGCGGCTTGTATCAAGCGATGATGCACCGAGACCGGGGGTGTTACCACCCAAGGCAGCTTCATGAGATCTGCCCAATTTTTGCCATTGACGCGGTTGCCCCAGCCGGGTGGGGCGATCACCTTGTAGCTGAAACGGGTCAGGGTGCGCATCTCAAAGCGCGCCATGTGAGCCGGGTCCAGCCCCATCACCGACCAGTTTTCCTGCACGGCGCCCACGTAAAAACCCACATCCAGTTTGTCTTCTACCAGCTTGGTCAGCACCTCGCCGCTCATGCCATGTTCAAGCGCAGGCTCCAGGCTGGGGGCGACTTTGACCAGTTCATTCAAAAATGCGCCCAGGCGGGTAAATTCCGGATCAAGAATGGTGCCGATGCGCAGTTTGCCGTGAATGCCCCCTTTGAGGCGTGCCGCGGTATAAGTGAAATCCAATAGTCCGTTCAGGGCTTTTTCGGCCGATTCCAGCAGCGCGCTGCCCTCGGCAGTGAGCACTAGACCCCGTGGGCTGCGCTGGAACAACTCCAGTTGGACCAGTTCAGACAACTCTTTGATTTTTTGACTGATTGCAGGCTGGGTAAGGTGCAGGCGTTCCGCCGCGCGGGAGACATTGCCCTCTCTGGCCACGGTCACGAATGCCTGCATAAGGCGGGGGTCTACCGGTCTTTCCATCTTTTTCACGCAGGCTTTTAGATATAAAAAATACTTATACCACGCTTCAGTCGATCTGATTGGACTTGCAATGCACCAAAAGCGACACTAAAGGCGTTTTAACCTAACCTGAGAAGCAAAAAAATGTCGACAAGCCAGATTTCAATTCAAAACTATGTGAATGGCCAGTTACTGGAGACAAGCAGCGGTCGCAGCATGCAGGTGTACAACCCCGCCACTGGTGAAGTGCGTGGTGCGGTTGGCATGAGCACCCGAGCCGATGTGGACAAAGCCGTGGCCGCCGCCAAAGCAGCCTTTCCCGCCTGGTCCAACATGCCACCCATCAAGCGTGCCCGCCTGATGAACCGTTTTCTGGCGCTTGTGAACGAATACCGCGATGAACTCGCCAAAGCCATTACCCTGGAACATGGCAAGGTGTTCAACGACGCGCAAGGTGAAGTGGATCGCGCAATCGACGTCATTGAATTCTCATGTGGCATTCCCCAGCTTCTGAAGGGTGAGTACACCGAACAGGTTTCTACCGGTATCGACAACTGGACCATGCGCCAGCCGCTGGGCGTGGTCGCCGGTATCACCCCGTTCAACTTCCCTGTGATGGTGCCCGCCTGGATGTACCCCGTGGCCATTGCTGCGGGTAACACTTTCGTGCTCAAGCCCAGCCCTACCGATCCTTCTGCCTCGTTGTTGATCGCAGACCTGATGAAGAAAGCCGGTTTCCCGGATGGCGTATTCAACGTGGTGCAGGGCGACAAAGAGTCTGTGGATGCACTGCTGGAGCACCCGGACGTAACCGCTGTTTCTTTTGTGGGCAGCACACCGATTGCCAACTACATCTATGAAACTGGCGCGCACCACGGCAAGCGTGTGCAGGCCCTGGGCGGTGCAAAAAATCACTTGGTGGTGATGCCCGACGCTGACATGGACAAAACCGTCGACGCCTTGATGGGCGCTGCATTCGGTTCTGCCGGTGAGCGCTGTATGGCCATTTCTGTGGCTGTTCTGGTGGGCGAAGCCGCCGACAAGATCATGCCGACATTGACCGAGCGTGCACGCAACCTGCGCGTGGGCACCGGTATGGATATCACCAATGAAATGGGCCCCATCGTGACTGCGGCTGCCCGTGATCGCATTCGCGGTTACATCAACAAAGGCATCGCGGAAGGCGCGGAATTGCTGGTGGACGGTCGGGAATACGCCGTGCCCGGTTTCGACAATGGTTTCTACATGGGCGCCACCATTTTTGACCACGTCAAGCCTGAAATGGTCATCTACAAAGAAGAGATTTTTGGCCCCGTTCTGGCCTGCGTGCGCGTGGACACCTTCGAGCAAGCGCTCAAGCTGATCAACGATCACGAGTTCGGCAATGGCGTCAGCTGCTTCACCAGCGACGGTGCAGTGGCTCGTGAATTCTCACGTCAAGTGCAAGTGGGCATGGTCGGTATTAACGTGCCCATTCCCGTTCCAATGGCCTGGCACGGCTTTGGCGGCTGGAAGAAGAGTCTGTTTGGCGACATGCACGCCTACGGCACCGAAGGTGTTCGCTTCTACACCAAGCAGAAGAGCGTGATGCAGCGTTGGTCCAACACCATTGACAAGGGCGCCGAGTTCTCAATGCCTGTTGCCAAGTAAAGAATGGCCATGACAACTCAAGCTGCATTCGACTTTGTCGTTGTGGGTGCGGGCAGTGCGGGTGCACTGCTTGCCAACCGACTCAGCGCCAACGGCAAGCACCAGGTGTTGCTGCTGGAGGCGGGTGGCAAAGACAACTACCCCTGGATTCACATCCCGGTGGGGTATTTGTACTGCATCGACAATCCCAAAACCGACTGGCGCTTCAAGACCGAGCCCGACCAGGGTTTGAACGGTCGACAGCTGTTGTACCCCCGGGGCAAAACCCTGGGCGGTTGCTCTAGCATCAACGGCATGATTTACATGCGTGGGCAGTCCAACAATTACGACGGGTGGGCCAAGGCAACTGGTGACGACGCCTGGAACTGGGACAACTGTCTGAAAGACTTCGTGGCGCACGAAAGCAATTTCCGCTTTGACGAGTTGCGCGAAGCGGGGCAGGCGCAAGCAGACAAAGAACTGATCCATTTTCATGGTGAACAAGGTGAGTGGCGGGTTGAGCGCCAGCGCTTGCGTTGGGAAGTGCTGGACGCATTCGCGCAGGCGGCTGTGCAAGCCGGTATTCCAGCCACTCCCGATTTCAACCGTGGCACCAATGAAGGGGTGGGTTATTTCGAAGTGAACCAACGCAAGGGTTGGCGCTGGAACACCTCCAAGGCCTTTTTGAGGCCCGTTTTGGGCAAACGCCCGAACTTGACCCTGTGGACGCACGCCCAGGCCAAACGCCTGATTGTGGAAACAGGTGCAGACGGTGTGAAGGTGTGCACCGGCGTGGAGCTGCTGCACGAAGGGCAACTGGTGACTGTCAAGGCCCGAAAGGAAGTCATTTTGTCGGCCGGCGCAATCGGCAGCCCGCAGATTCTTCAGTTGTCGGGCATCGGTGGTGCATCATTGCTTCAAAAACATGGCATTGCCGTGCAGCATGAATTGCCGGGAGTGGGGCAAAACCTGCAAGATCACCTGCAGATCCGCTCTGTCTACCGGGTTCAAGGGGTTAAAACCCTGAACACGTTGGCCAATTCCTGGTTTGGCAAAATGCGTATCGGCATGGAATACGTGTTCAAGCGCAGCGGCCCAATGAGCATGGCGCCTTCGCAGTTGGGGGCATTCACGCGCAGCTCGCCCGATCAGCCTTACCCGAACATTCAATACCACGTGCAACCACTGAGCTTGCCTGCGTTTGGTCAGCCTTTGCACACCTTCCCGGCGTTCACGGCCAGTGTGTGCAACCTCAGCCCAACCAGCCGTGGATCTGTTGAAATCAAGAGTGCAGACTTTCTGCAAGCGCCCGCGATTTCGCCCAACTATTTGTCGACCGATGAAGATCGCAAGGTGGCGGCCGATTCATTGCGGGTGACCCGTCGCATTGTGGATCAGCCCGCCATGGCACCCTACAGGCCGGTCGAGTACAAGCCCGGTATCGAGTTCCAGACGGATGAGGAGTTGGTGCGTTTGGCTGGCGACATTGCCACCACCATTTTTCACCCGGTTGGCACCGCGAAAATGGGCAAGGCGAGTGACCCGATGGCGGTGGTGGATTCACATTTGCGCGTGATAGGCATGCGCGGTTTGCGTGTGGTGGACGCCAGTGTGATGCCGACCATTACCAGTGGCAACACCAACAGCCCAACCGTGATGATCGCTGAAAAGGCCTGGCGCTGGATTCTGGCGGGGGAATAAAAAAAGGGGCTTCTAAAGCCCCTTTTTTTGATCGTGCAAGCCAATTAACCCTGCTTTTCACACTTCTTCATGAATGAATTTTTGGCGGCGCCTGCCAGCTTCTTGCCGTTTTTGTCCACGGCCTTCTCGGCGCATGATGTTTTCTTTTCCATGGCTTCACACTTCTTGATGGACGAGGCCTTAGCTGCACCAGTCAAAGGTTTGCCTGTTTTGCTGACCGCTTTGGCTTCACAGGTGGACTGCGAAGCGGCTGGCGCAGCAGTTTGAGCGAACACCGGAGTGGCGAACAACAGTGCTGCGATCAATGCGATTTTTTTCATGAATTCTTCCTCATCGGGACAAGAAATGGAACCTGCAGTGTGTCAGAAAGCAGGGCGTTTGTGTAGCTTAAAACGCGCTTAACAATCTAACCGTTGACAGGCTCAGCCCTACACCGCGCGCGCCAGGGTGTCTGCGATTGATCGGGCGGCCTGCGCTGCCGGTGACCTCTTGAGGTAAGCCTGCGCCTGCTCGGTGGACCCTTCTTTGGCGGGGTTGTACCAAGGGCCGAAGTAAGACAGGTTCGACAAGGCCAGCCAAAGTGGCTTGGGCAGCAAACCCTTTTTGGCCGTTTTTTGCCATTGCAACCACACCCAAGGCTTGAAGACAGAGGGTTTTTTGGCCGCAAACCGGGGGTCTTGCCCCATGACGTGTGCAGCGCCGTCGACCCACAGTCCGAAAATCATCGGCACCACGATGGCCGCCAGGTAATAACGCGACAGGTAGTCACCCCCCAGGTGCTGGTACAGATCGAAAGCCACATTGCGATGTTCAATTTCCTCTGCGCCATGCCAGCGGATCAGATCCAGCAGCATGGCGTCGGCACCTGCCTTGTCCCACTGGTCGTTTTCAAGCGCGTACTTGCCCAACACGCAGGTCATGTGTTCAATGGTGGCCACCAAGCCCAGGCGCAACAGCAGCCAGCGCTTTTCAAACCACTTGGGTACAGGCTTGCCAAATGGCGAGTCGGCCAGCACCTGTTCAAATAAAAAATTCATCACAGCCTGGTTGCGGCTTGAGTTGATTCCGCGTTCTTCCAGGTAATTGGAAATGGCGTCGCTGTGGCCGCGCGCGTGCATCGCTTCTTGTTTGATGAAGCCGCGCACGTCCTCTTTCAACTTGGCGTCGGTAATCATGGGCAGCGCCTTGTTGTACAGGCGACAAAACCAGAATTCACCGGCCGGCAAAATCATGTTGATTTCGTTGATGAAGTGGCTTGCGAAAGGTTCGCCCGGAATCCAGTCCAACTCCGTGTGTTCCCAGTCAAACTGAACTTTACGCTGCTCAAGCGCGGTGTCGGTGCGAGAGGCGGGGCGCTTGGTGGTGCGACCGAGTTTGTCCAGCAGCGTAGTCATGGGGTCTCCAGAGTCATAGTGGAATTTTGTTCTCAAGCAATCTAACCGTTACAGTTTGTAATGTAAATGTGCGCTGCAACAGAACGCGGAAATTTCTGTTCAAACTGTGTTTTCACTGCACCTGACAGCCCGCAAGCACAGTCAAATGGCCGTACACTAATTACGCTAACTTATGGAGGTAGGCATGATCGGTTACACAGTGTTGGGCACCAATGATCTGGATGGCAGCAAGGCATTTTTTGACCAGCTTTTGGCACCCTTGGGCGCGAAGCGTTTGATGGAAATGCCACGTGGCGTGATGTACGGCACTGCTTTAAATCAGGCTTTTTTGGGTGTCATGAAGCCCTACAATGGGGATGCGGCACAGTGTGGCAACGGCACCATGGTGGGTTTGGCGGGTGCCAGCCGCGACCAGGTTGATGAAGTCTACAAACTGGCCATCGAACAATTGGGGTGCACTTGTGAGGGCGCACCCGGCGAACGCATGCCCGGGTTTTATGCCGCTTACTTCCGCACACCCGAGGGGCACAAGTTCAACATCTTCAAAATGGGTTGATCCCGAGGTGTTACGCTTGTAAGCTCACCCAGGGCGCTGTCTTGGTGCCCTTTTTTTTGATATGAACATCTGTTTGATGATCTGCACCGTTTTATAACCAAGCAATGCGCTTAGCCGATGATGCTTAACGACAATGAATTAAAAGGCCTGCTGGTGCGAACCGCCCGTGGGGACCAGGCTGCTTTTTCTGCCCTGTATGAAAAATCAGCGCCGGTGTTGTTGTCTGTGGCCAATCGAATCGTGGGCCGAAAAGAGCTGGGCGAAGAAGTGCTCCATGACGTTTTTGTCAAGGTGTGGCACAAGTCCAGAGAATTTGACCCCAAGGTTACGCAGGTAACCGCCTGGCTGATTGCGATGACCCGAAATCGGGCTCTGGATTTGGTAGCGAGTGCCAATGTGTCAAAAATGAATTTGGTGGACACCACCGATGAAGCCGTGCAAACCGCCCTGGATGTTTGCCTGAGTCAGGCTGACTTGTCGGATCGATCCGACAATCCGCTGGACGCTGAAGAGGCTCGTCAATCCATTGGCCATCTAAGACACTGTATCGAGGCTTTAAAGCCTGAGGAAAAGCAGATGGTGGCGCTTGCTTATTATCACGGGATGAGCCATCAGGCGCTTTCCGATCACCTTGATCGGCCGTTGGGTACCGTGAAGACTGTGTGCAGACGGGCCATGGCCCGATTGAAAGAATGTGTTGAGCAGTGCACAAGTGGAGGTGCACGATGAATTTGAAAAATCACCCCAAGCTGGATGCCCTGTGCATGGAGTACCTGTCGGGACTGATGTCCCCGAGAGTGCGAGCACGGTTTACCCAAGCTTTGCACCGCGATCCGGATCTGCTTCGTTATCTTCATTCAATGGAGCAAACCGTCACGCCAAGCTATGGCAATATTGATCCAGAACAGCCTAGCCCCAGGGTTTGGGCACGCATCAATCACTCCCTGGGGTTGGAAAGCCGCGCGCCATCTACAAAACCTGGCTTGTTTGCACAGTTGGTTCAATGGTTTGTTCAAATGCCGCGCTGGGTGCCTGCGCTTTACCTCAGCACCTTCCTGATGATCGTGGGTACGGGCCTGTTTTTGTATGGGCCAGGTCATCTGGGCACCGAACCAGCGCTGGTGTTTGCGCAAGTGGACGCTGGTAGGTTGAGCCTGAAAGTGCAGGGGCATGACCATGCCATGCAATTCAGTTCGGTTCTGGTTGCACAGGCCAGTGGCAACCAGGTGCTGGAGCTTTGGCTGATTCCGCACGGACAAACCACTCCCGTGGCCGTCGGTGTGCTTAAGCAGGGTTCTTCAATTGCCGTGCAAGCGGACAATCTGATGCCTGCCCTCATTGAAGGGGCAACCCTGGCTGTGTCGGTGGAACCTGCTGGTGGATCACCTTCAAGTGGACCCACCGGGCCCGTGACTATTTTGCAGAAAGCTTGATCGCATGCGCTGTCCTTGATCGAAAGACGCTATCCTTGGCGAATTCGATCAAAGGACGGAATTCATGCTGTTAAACCACGAAGAATCTCAACTTGTATTCATCGACTATCAAGAAAAGTTGATGCCCGCCATTTCGGACGGTGATTTTGTGCTGTCCAACGCGATTAAGCTGGCCAAGCTCGCCAAAAAAATGGGAGTGCCGGCGCATGCAACAGAGCAAATGCCCGAAAAGCTGGGTAGGCTCGATTCAACGCTTTTGGGTTTGTGTAAAGGCACCTTGGTTAAATCGTCATTTAATGCTTGTGCAGACGGGTTGGTTGATTTACTCAAGCCCAAGGCAAAAAGTGGCAACGCCCGTAGTCTGCCCAAACACCTTCAGAAAAACGAATCCGATATTCAAAGGCCGAGTGTTTTAATCGCAGGTGTTGAAGCCCACATCTGTTTGATGCAAACCGCGCTTGATTTGCTGGATCAGGAATTTGAGGTGTGGGTGGTAACCGACGCATGTGGTTCACGAACAGAAAGAAACCGCGACGCTGCATTTGACCGCCTTGCCGGCAATGGCGCTGAATTAATTACCACCGAAATGGTGATCTACGAATGGTTAGAAAGTGCAGAAAATGAACATTTTAAATACGCACTTGAACTGGTTAAATAATACTTAATTTTTAAAATTTGTAATTCGATAATAATCCGATTACAATCGGAAACACCGAATTCATATCCATTAAAGGTCAAAATGAAAAAAGTAAATCTGTCAGCACTGAGCAGCGCAGAACTGAACGCATTGAAAGCAGACATCGACAAAGAATTGGCAGATCGCTCTTCCAAATTGAAAGCCATTGAAGAGGTCAAAAAACTGGCCGCAGACAAAGGCATCAAGCTGGACGATTTGATTGCTGAGCTGGGCGGAAAGGCTGCTCCAAAAGGCAAGCGTGAATTGGGTCCAGCCCCCATTCGCTTCCGTCATCCACACGACGCCTCATTGACATGGTCTGGCCGTGGCAAGCGCCCCAACTGGATGAAAGATGCACTGGCCAAGGGCATTACTGAGGCACAAATGGCTGTCTAAGCCCTTCTTGGGTTCATGAAAAAAGCCTGTCATTTGACAGGCTTTTTTTATGCTCGACTTTTTAAGCGATTTACAAGCCACGCGCCAGGTCGTTTTGAAGATCTTTAAAATCTTCCAGACCAATTGCCAATCGAATAAGACCTTGCTTAATACCGGCTGCCTGTCTGGCTTCGGGGCTTAATCGACCGTGTGTGGTGGTACCGGGGTGGGTAATCGTGGTCCGGGTGTCGCCCAAGTTGGCAGTGATTGAAATCATTTGCGTTGAGTCAATCAATTTCCAGGCTGCCTCTCGCGCCTTTTCTTCCGATTCGGCTTTCAGGTCGAAAGACACAATGGCGCCCCCAGTTTTCTGCTGCTTCATGGCCAGGGCGTGTTGTGGATGGCTTTCAAGGCCGGGATAATAAACCCGCTCTACGGCCGGGCTGGCTTCCAGCCATTTGGCAATTTGCAGGGCTGTTTCAGACTGAGCCATCATTCTGATTTTCAGCGTTTCAAGCCCCTTCAACAAAACCCACGCGTTAAACGCAGACAGCGTAGGCCCCGCAGTTCTTAATACAGGCAATACCTTGTCTTTGAGCAGGTCTTTTTTGCCGCAAATGGCGCCGCCCAATACCCGGCCTTGGCCGTCCAGGTATTTGGTGGCTGAATGAATAATAATGTCTGCGCCAAATTCAACTGGTTTTTGCAAAGCGGGCGTACAAAAGCAGTTGTCCACCACACTCAATATATTGTGTTTGTGCGCCAAGTCACTCAAAGCCTGAATATCAATGACTTCAGTCAGCGGGTTTGAGGGTGTTTCCACATAAAACAGTTTGGTGTTGGGGCGAATGGCCTTTTCCCAGGCTGCAAGGTCGGTGCCCTCTACAAACGTGGTCTCAATGCCAAAACGCGCCAGAATATTCACAAACAGTTGAACCGTTGCCCCAAACAGGCTTTTGGAGGTGACCATGTGGTCGCCTTGGCTCATCAAGCCCATGCAGGCGGTGGTAATGGCTGCCATGCCAGAGGCAGTTGCCAGGCAGTATTCAGTGCCTTCCAGCACCGCCAGGCGCTCTTCAAACATCTGCACGCTGGGGTTGGTAAAGCGCGCGTACACGTTGCCTTCTTCGGTGCCGGCAAAGCGCGCTGCGGCTTGTGCTGCAGAATCGAAGACGAAACTGGACGTCAGGAACATCGCCTCGGAATGCTCACCAAAAGGCGTGCGCTTGGTGCCGCTGCGAATGGCCTGGGTCGAGGTGTCCCACTGGCTTGGGGCGGTGTGGTCTTGCTTGCTCATATTGACTTATTGTCCTGTGTTCAGCGGTTTAACTATGCAACAGCCCCAAGGCCTTGCGCAAGGCGTCGGCGGGTCTCTTCGCGGCCAAACAACACGATCACCTTGTCGATTGAAGGGGTGTGTGTAATGCCGGTCAGCAACACGCGCAACGGCATGGCCAGTTTGGGCATTTTCAGGTTGTGGGCTTTGATGGTGGACTTGATCAGCCCGCTGATGGCCTCGTGAGACCACTCTGCGCTTTCCAGCGCACTCTGAAACTCCAGCAGGGCCTCTTTGACTCCAGCTTCTTCCAGCATGGGCAGAAGTGTTTCCTTCACATCGCCAACCGGGCGGTAAAACAGGGCCGCTTCGTCGCGAAGTTGCACAAGGGTAGAGGCGCGTTCAAGCACCAAGGCCAACACATCCTGAAGGGCTGGCCCGCTTTCGGTTGAATGGCCCGCCTGCGCAAGCCGTTTCTGTGTTTCCGACAACAGATAGGCTGGGTCGGCCTGCTTCATGTAATGGGCATTGACCCAGGCCAGCTTTTCGGGATCGAACTGTGCGGCCGATTTGGACAGGCTTGTGGAATCAAACCATTGAACCAGCTGGTCGCGACTGAAAATTTCGTCGTCGCCGTGGCTCCAGCCGAGGCGCGCCAGGTAGTTGATCATGGCGTCGGGCAAAAAGCCCTCGTCGTCGTATTGGGTAACAGCCACCGCGCCGTGCCGCTTGGACAGCTTTTCGCCATCGGGGCCTAGAATCATCGGGATGTGGCCGTACACAGGTTGATCGCCGCCAATCGCCCGTAGAATGTTGATCTGCCGGGGCGTGTTGTTGATGTGGTCGTCGCCACGAATCACGTGGGTGATCTTCATTTCCCAGTCGTCAACCACCACGCAGAAGTTGTAGGTTGGCGTGCCGTCTTGCCGGGCGATGATCAGATCGTCCAGTTCTTCGTTGTTGATCGAAATGGGGCCCTTCACCAAATCATCCCAGCTGACGGCACCCGTCAGCGGGTTTTTGAAGCGAATAACGGGCTTTACCCCCTCTGGCGGAGTGGGAAGTACTTTTCCGGGCTCGGGTCGCCAAGTGCCGTCATAACGCATGCGCTGTCCATTTTTACGCTGCTGTTCGCGCATTTGATGCAAATCGTCCTGACTACAATAACAAGGGTAGGCATGTCCCTCGGCCAGCAATTTTTCAATCATTGCGGTGTAGCGGTCCATGCGCTGCATTTGATAGAAAGGGCCTTCGTCGTAGTCCAGCCCCAGCCAGTGCATGCCGTCCAGAATGGCTTGCACAGCCTGTGGGGTGGACCGTTCAAGGTCGGTGTCTTCGATGCGCAAAATGAACTGACCACCGTGGTGGCGGGCAAATGCCCAGCTGTACAGCGCAGTTCTGGCCCCGCCCAGGTGCAGGTAACCGGTCGGGCTGGGTGCAAAACGCGTACGGATGTTCGGATTAGTGCTGTTTGTTGGCATTTGATTAGTGACTTTTTTTCAAAGAACTTTTATTATAAGTTCAAGTAAATTGTTAAGTAACGTTATGAGCTCGTTCGATCGTCGGTCTTTTTTAAGGGCAGTCAGCACGCTGGCTGTCATCGGTTCTTCCGAGTTGTTCCTGACCAAAGGTGTTTTGGCCGCAGGTGCAGACATGACACCGCCCCCGGATTTGTTTGATCCGTCGCTGGTGGACCTGACCTTCTGGCTTCAGCCCAGAACGCTGTACATGGTGCGTCCGCAGTCGGGTGAACGCCTGAAGCTGACCTACTGGAAAGACGGCAACATCAATCACGACGCTTATGCGCAAATCTGCGAACTGCTGCGCGACGTTCAAGCCAGTATTGTATATCGCATGGACACCCAACTGATTGACACCCTGTGGGCTGCGCAGGCTTTTGTTCGCCGCTATGGCATTGACGCGCCGATTGAAATCACCTCGGGATACCGGTGCCCGGCCACCAATGCAAAGCTGATTGAGCGTGGCTTGCCCGCTGCACGCAATTCATTGCACATGCGCGGCCAGGCTGCTGATTTTCGGCTGAATGGCTTGAACACCCGTGTGCTCGGAGAGCTCGTTCAGGGCTTTCGCGCAGGCGGCGTTGGTTTTTACTTTCGAGTGGGTGCAAAAGGTGGCTGGATTCACGCTGACACGGGCCCTGAACGTGAATGGCATGGTTAAATAAGCAATCCGCATAATTTGACGAGGGTGGGTTGTTGGCAGTACTAAGCACCAGTTCGCGCTTGGGGCGCTGTTTACTGAACGGCACACTTGGCCTGCTGGCTTCGGCCTTGCTGCTGGCCTGTACGCAGGGCGGAAATAACCCATACCCCAGAAGCGGAAACGATTCCAACGCATCCACGCTCTATTCCGCATTCTCTTCTCGGCCCAAACACCTCGACCCTGCTTTGAGTTACGCCTCGGACGAGGCCGAGTTTACCTATCAGATCTACGAACCGCTGTTTCAGTATCACTACCTGAAGCGACCCTACACGCTTGAACCGCTGGTGGCCACTGAAATGCCTGTGCCGCAGTACCTGGACAAGTCTGGGCATGTATTGCCAGAAGCAGCACCTGCTGCGCAGGTTGCCACCAGTGTGTACACCATTCATTTGAAAAAAGGGGTGATGTACCAGCCGCACCCCGCTTTTGCCAAAGACGCACAAGGTCACAGCCTCTATTTGAATCTGGGCGCAAGTGCAGCCAATTACGATTCGCCCCTGCAATTCAAGGTGCAGGGCACGCGTGAATTGACCGCGGATGACTATGTGTATGAAATCAAGCGCTTGGCCAGTTCCCGGTTTGTTTCGCCGATCTTTGGCCACATGAGCGAATACATCGTCGGTCTGTCCGATCTGGCCAAGGCCCTGCAAGCGCATGACAAAGCACAGCTTCAGGCACTGCAAAGCCAAGCGGGCGCCGGTTTAACTGTTGGCACCGATGATCTGCCCTGGCTCGATTTGCGCCAATTCGATCTTTCAGGCGTCAAGGCACTTGACCCTTACACTTTGCAAATCCGCGTGCATGGCAAATACCCCCAGTTTTTGTATTGGTTGTCCATGCCGTTTTTCGCGCCTGTGCCCTGGGAGGTGGACGCCTTCTACAGCCAGAAAGGTTTCGAGAAGCACAATTTGAACCTTGACTGGTGGCCCGTGGGCACCGGGGCTTACATGCTGACCGAAAACAACCCCAACAGCCGGATGGTGCTCAGCCGAAATCCGAATTTTCGGGGTGAACCTTATCCTTCCGAGGGCGCGCCGGGTGACCGAGAGCAGGGCCTTCTGGCCGATGCAGGCAAAACCATGCCTTTTATTGACAGAGCCGTTTTTACCCGCGAGCAGGAAAGCATCCCTTATTGGAACAAGTTCTTGCAGGGCTACTACGACAGTTCAGGCTTGAGTTCTGACACGTTTGACCAGGCCATCAAATCGTCGGCCAACGGCGATTCAACCCTGACCCCTGAAATGCAGGACAAGGGCATTCGGTTGGAGAAAAGCCTGGCCCCCAGCATTTACTACCTGGGCTTTAACTGGCTAGACCCCGTGGTGGGGCAGGGCAAAAATGCCCAAGACGCCCAGCGGGCCAGAAAGCTCAGGCAGGCCATCTCGATCGCGATGGATTGGGAGGAGTATTCCCAAATATTCACCAATGGCAGGGCGCTGCCAGCCCAAGGCCCCATTCCACCGGGCATTTTTGGCTACGACCCCAGCGAGAAGGGCATTAACCACGTGGTGTACGACGTGGTCAACGGCAAGCCAGTTCGCAAACCCATTGCTCAGGCCATGGCTTTGATGGCGCAGGCCGGCTACCCCAATGGCATAGACCCGGCCACCAAGCGCCCATTGCAACTGGCCCTTGACACCACGGGTGGCGGGCCCGGCGACAAAGCCCGCTTTGATTGGTATCGAAAGCAGTTTGCCAAATTGAACATTGATCTTGAAATTCGCGCCACCGACTGGAACCGCTTTCAGGACAAGGTCAAGAAGGGCAACACGCAAATGTTCTTTTTGGGCTGGAATGCCGATTACCCAGACCCGGAAAATTTCCTGTTTTTGCTCTATGGCCCCAACAGCCGAACCAAAGCGGGTGGCGAAAACGCGTCCAACTACGCCAACCCGCAGTTCGACGCCCTGTTTGAGCAGGTCAAGACCATGCCGAACAGCCCCGAGCGCGCCGCCTTGATCGAGAAAATGACAGCGCTGGTGCAAGAAGACGTGCCTTGGCTGTTCGCCTTCACGCCACAGAATTTTGGGCTGATCCACCAGTGGATGGGCAACGTCAAACCCAATGCACTGGCAAGAAACAACCTGAAATATGAACGCGTTGACACTGCACTGCGTGAAAAGGACCGTCTGGCCTGGAACCAGCCGCACTGGTGGCCCATTCCCGTAGGTGGCCTGATCTTCGTGGTGTTGGTGTTGCCCGCCTGGCTGGCATGGCGCAAACGCGAGCAAGCGACAGGCCTTCGCACCGACCTGGCTGAATACAGCAAAGGGGGCGGTCAATGACCTCGTATTTGCTTCGTCGAGTGGTGTATGGGCTGTTGGTGCTGTTGGGTGTCAACCTGATCACCTTTGCTCTGTTTTTCAAGGTCAACACCCCCGATGACATGGCGCGCATGGCGCTGGGTGGCAAACGGGTCACCCAGGAATCCATAGACCGCTGGAAGGCTGAACACGGCTACAACCTGCCGCTCTTGTACAACAGTGCAGAGCAGGGCACCGGCAGCCTGACCCACACCATTTTTTACCAGAAATCGGTGCCCATGTTCGTTGGCGATTTTGGTGAATCGGATGACGGGCGAAACATTGCCAACGAAATCAAGACCCGCGCAGGCCCCAGCCTTGCACTGGCCGTGCCGGTGTTCATTCTGGGCATTCTGCTCAACATTGCCTTGTCCCTGTTGCTGGTGTTTTTCCGGGGCACTTACCTGGATGTGGGGGGCGTGGTGATTTGCGTGGTTGCCATGTCCATCTCTGGTCTGTTTTACATCATCGGTGGGCAATACCTGTTTGCAAAAATGCTAAGCCTGGTGCCGATCTCGGGGTTCCAGCCCGGCTTGCAGGCTTGGCGTTTTCTGGTGCTTCCGGTGTTCATCGGCGTGGTCGGCGGCATCGGCAGTGGCACACGCTGGTACCGCACGATTTTCCTTGAAGAGGCCAACAAAGACTATGTACGCACGGCACGATCAAAGGGTTTGTCAGAGCTGCAGGTGCTGCGCAGGCATGTGCTGCGCAATGGGCTCATTCCGATTCTGACGGGCTCGGTCACGGTCATTCCACTGTTGTTCATGGGCTCGCTCATCACGGAATCCTTTTTTGGCATTCCCGGTTTGGGCAGCTACACGATTGATGCCATTCAGGCGCAAGACTTTTCCATCGTGCGGTCCATGGTCTTTATTGGTTCCGTGTTGTACATGGTCGGTCTGGTTTTGACCGATGTGGCCTACACGTTGGCGGACCCTCGCGTCCGTCTGAGTTGAGGAGCGCACGTTTACATGGTTCTTCATTTGTTGCTGACGGATTGGTTGATTTGGTTACTGGTGCTGGGCGTGTTGTTCTATGTGCGGCAGGTTGTTAAAAATCCTTTGTCACGTGCCTCATGGCATTTGGTGTTTCAGTCGCGCCTGGCCAGTGCCAGCGTGATTGTGCTTTTGTTTGCCGTCGGAATCACCTTGATGGACAGCGTGCACTTTCGCGTATCCGTCAAAGATCAGGCGCGCTATACCTCCCCCATTGTGTCGGGCCTTGACCTTGCCTTGGGGCCCTTGGCCTGGCAACGTGAAAAGTCGTATTCTGCGCCCTTCGCATTGACGGGCTTGAGCAAGGAAGTGGAACTCGTCAATGGAAAGCCGGAACGGGTATATCCACGTCTGAAATTTGGTGGAGCCCATCTGACCAGCGCCGCCGATCAATCCAGAGACTTGTGGGTACGCGCCTACAAGGGCCTGCTGGCGGGTGCCATGGTGTGGAGTTTGGTTGGTATGGCAGGCTGGCTGGTGCGCAGGCACGCCAGTGCTACCCTACAACACGTCAGTTGGATGTCGTCCAATCCGGCGTATCGGGCGGCCCTGTGGACCCTGCTGGTGATGTGTCTGCTGGCGGGGCTGTTGTGGCAGTTCGCCAGCGCCTATCATGTGTTCGGCACCGACAAGGTGGGTCTGGATGTGTTCTACAGTGCCCTGAAAAGCTTGCGCACCGCCATGTTGATCGGTCTGTTAAGCACGCTGTTAACCCTGCCTTTGGGCATCTCGCTGGGCCTGGTGGCTGGCTATTTCAAGGGTTGGGTGGATGACCTGGTGCAGTACATTTACACCACATTGAATTCCATTCCCTCTGTGCTGTTGATTGCTGCTGCAGTGTTGATTCTGCAGGTTGCGCTTGACAATCACCCCGACGCCTTCGCCAGCTCGATTGAGAAGGGAGACCTGCGCTTGTTCTTTTTGTGCCTCATTCTTGGGCTGACCAGTTGGACGGGCTTGGCCCGGCTGCTGCGTGGCGAGGTTTTGAAAATGCGAGAGCAGGACTACGTGCTTGCTGCGCGCGCCTGCGGGGTTTCCCACGCCAAAATTCTGTATCGCCATTTGCTGCCCAATTTGATGCACTTGGTGTTAATCGGCCTGGTCATGGATTTTTCAAGTCTGGTTCTGGCCGAGGCGGTGTTGTCCTATGTGGGTGTGGGGGTAGACCCCTCCACCTTTTCCTACGGCACCATGATTAACGCTGCGCGTTTGGAGCTGAGCCGCGAACCCTTGGTGTGGTGGAGTCTGGCCGCTGCCTTCGTGTTCATGTTGAGCCTGGTGTTGTCTGCCAACCTGTTTGCCGATGCAGTCAGGGACGCCTTTGACCCCAGGGCCCGCCAGTTGAAATTGTCGCTGGTCAGGGTCTGAGGAGAAAACCATGAGTGCACAAACTCTGCTGGACATTCAAAACCTAACCACCCGATTGGCTTCTGAGGCGGGTTGGGTTCAGGCCATTGAAGACCTGGCTTTGTGTATTGAACGGGGTCAGACTTTTGCGCTGGTGGGCGAATCCGGTTGCGGTAAATCCATGACGGCACTCAGCATTGCCCGCCTGTTGCCAGACTGCGGGGCCATTGTTGCAGGCAGCGTGGAACTTGCGGGGCACAATACACAAAGTGCGGGGCAAGACCTTTTGCGCATCAGCGAGTCGGCCATGCGCGGGGTGCGTGGCAAACGCATCTCCATGATTTTCCAGGAGCCCGGCACCAGCCTCAATCCCGTGATGACGGTGGGCGATCAACTGACCGAGGTCATCGGCCTGCACACCGGTGTAAGCCCTCAACAAGCGCGTGCTGAGGCCGCCAATTGGCTTGAAAAAGTCGGTATACCTGATCCGGTGGCGCGCCTTGCCCAATATCCATTCGAAATGTCGGGCGGTCAAAAGCAGCGTGTCATGATTGCAATGGCTTTGGCTGTCAAGCCAGACCTGTTGATTGCCGATGAGCCCACCACTGCGCTGGACGTGTCCATTCAGGCCCAGGTGCTGGATTTGCTGAGCCAATTGCAAAAAGAGCAGGGCATGGCCATGTTGTTGATTACGCATGATCTGGCCATTGTGAAAAGCATGGCCGATCACGTGGGGCTGATGTACGCCGGCCAACTGGTGGAATCGGCCTCGGTGGACACCTTTTTTGCACAGCCCAGTCACCCCTATGCGCGTGCGCTGATGCGTGCATTGCCTCGTGCCGATCAGCGTGGGCAGGCGCTGTATGCCTTGCCGGGACGGGTGCCACCCTTGGTCAATCCGCCAGCGGGTTGTCGGTTTGCCTCGCGGTGTGAACACGCACGATCCGCCTGCTCGGAGGGGCCGGTCGAATTGGCCGCACTGGGCAACAGCGATCACTCGGTGCGGTGCATCCGTGTGAACGAGATCGTGCAGCTTGTGGCCCCTTCCAATGTAGTTGGCGCTGAACTGAAGCCGAAAACGGCCGGTCGCGTTCGACTTGAAGTGCGCGACTTGAAAGTCGCCTACGCACAAAAGAGTGGCCTGTTCAGCACGCGGTACAAGCCTGTGCTGAAGGGGCTGAGTTTTCAGTTGCGTCAGGGGCAAACTGTGGCACTGGTGGGCGAATCCGGCTCTGGAAAAACCACGGCAGCCCGCGCGTTGCTTGGATTGCTGGCAGATTCCGCCCGAATTGAAGGGCAGGCCCTGCTGGATGGTCAGGCATTGTGGGGGGCAGGCGCAGATTCCAGCTTGCAGTGGCGACGAACGATTCAGTTTGTATTTCAGGATCCCTTTGCGTCTTTGAACCCAAGACACCGCATCGCAGAAATCCTGGAAGAGCCATTGTTGGCCTTGTGCCCGGACCTAACGGCAGAACAGCGTAAGGCCCGTGTGGCTGAGGTGCTTGAGCAAGTCAATCTGCCCGTTGAAAACCTGACGCGCTTTCCGCATGAGTTTTCAGGCGGTCAACGCCAGAGAATTGCAATTGCCAGGGCCTTGGTGTCCCGTCCGGCTGTGTTGATCTGCGATGAACCAACTTCCGCACTGGACGTGTCAGTGCAAGCGCAAATTCTAAACTTGCTCGGGGACCTTCAGCGCCAAACTGGCGTGGCCATGCTGTTCATTACCCACAACCTGGCCGTGGTTGAATATTTGGCGGACGAGGTGATTGTCTTGAAAACGGGCGAGGTGGTCGAGCAAGGCAATGCCACCGAATTGTTTGCAAACCCCGTACACGACTACACAAAAGGTTTGTTGGCTGCAGCCCCCCGATTGTAAGGGCCTTTAGCCGTTCCAGTCTGTCCTGCTGGCCGAGCCAGGTACGGTCAGGTCCATGCCAACGTGCAAAACACTGTGTGTTTTCAGTCCATTGGCAGCCATCAAGCTGTGCACTGACACTTTCAGCTTGTGCGCAATGCCACCTATGGTGTCGCCTTTGCGCACTTTGTAGCTGCGCCCGGGTTTGCGGGTGGGTGGCTTGTAGTTTTTCAGGCTGGATTTGATTTCATCGGCTTTGTCGATGGGCACCAGCAAGGTTTGGCTCTGAGAGGCGACAAGCACCGGTTGCTTCAGCCCTGGGTTTAATTGCCTGAATTCTTCAAGCTTCAGCCCCGTCATTTTGGCCAGTTCGCGCAAATCCAGATCGCTTTTGCGCTTGATCGCCACAAAGTAGGGCGCATTGGGCACATCTGGCAGGCTGACCCGGTATTGTTTTGGCGCACTGATGATGTTTTTCAAGGCTTGCAACTTCGGTACGTAGGCGGCTGTCTCTGCTGGCAGGTCAAGATTACGAAGTATCGGTTCACGCCCCGCATCCTGGGCCTTTTGAATGGCCTTGGCCACTGAACCTTCACCCCAATTGAATGAGATCAGGGCCAGCTGCCAGTCGCCGTACATTTCATAGAGATACGTGAAATAGTCCAGAGCGGCTCGGGTGGAGGCCACCAGATCGCGCCGCTCGTCAACCCATTCGTTCTGTTTCAGTTTGAAGTGCTGCCCCGTACTGGGAATGAATTGCCAAAGACCAGCGGCTGATGAGCTGGAGCGCGCGTGGGGATTGAATTTGCTTTCGATGAACGGAATTAAAGCGAGTTCGGTGGGCAAGCTGCGCTTTTCACATTCCTTGGCGATGTAGTAAATGTAGGGCTCTGAATCCTGAAGCATGGCTTCCAATGACCCTCGATGTCGCAGCCAGATATTCGTCTGGCTTTTGACAGCTGCGCCATTGACATCCGGAATGGCAAATCCTCGTCGAATGGCACCCCACACTTCCCCATCGTCGCGCGTCAGATCCACCGACACCAGTTTGCTGCTGGCAGGCGCCTTCAGCTCAACGCCCTCGATGGGTGGTGCCGGTTGCACTTCCACTTCCCGGGTGGGTTCAAGTGCGGCGGTTGTGGCCGGAGCTTGCTCGATGTTTGGCGTTGCAGAAACACCTTCCTGAGCGGTGGTGCAGCCACATGAAAACAGCACCATCAAGCCCGCAAGGCCCCGTGCGGTCGTTGTGCGCCAGCAAGTTGGCTTTTCGTAATTGTTGTATTTTTTCAATGACTTAAAGTCGATTCGACTTGGCTCGTTTCAAGTTAGGGTTCGATCCTAAGTCGAGAACGACCTTTGAGTCAACCGAGAATTCCCGACTCCCTCCTTGTGTGGATGCCCGAATTTTTGCCAGTTCAAGGGGTTCAAAATGTGTCTTTTGCAGACCTCAAGCGCGCAAACTCCGCCACAGTGTTCGCGCGCAGAAAGACATTGCCCAGACGTTCAGTTTTCAGGCGTGTCGGTATTGTACTGATGCCCCGCCCACGCATGTCTTTCACCTCGGCGTGCCTGGCCTGAATGTCGGGATCGTCCGGGAATTCGTGAAGTGCGAAATTCATGTTGGACATCGTGTACTCGTGTGCGCAAAAAACAAGGGTGTGTGCGGGCAGGCGGTTTAACAACTGAAGCGAATCGAACATCTGTTGGGCCGTGCCTTCGAACAATCGACCACAGCCACCGGAAAAAAGGGTGTCACCGCAAAACAACCAGCAAGGCGCATCGGGACGCTCTGTCGTTCGGAAGTCGATCACAAAGGCAAGGTGGTCGAGTGTGTGCCCAGGCACAGCGAGAGTTTGCAAGGTCAGGCCGGCCCACTGCAAGGTGTCCTCGTGCGCTGCAGTTTGCGTCACGGTGGGTATGCGCGGATTGTCAGGGCCATACACAGGTAGTTCGGGTTGCCCGGACGCCTTCAGCAGCGCCGCAACTCCGCCAGTGTGATCCGGGTGGTGATGCGTCACCAGAATGCCGCTAAGATGGTAACCTGTGGCTGTCAAAAAGCCTTGAACGCTGTCAGCACACCCTGGGTCCACCAGCAAGGTTTGCCCGCTAGGCTGGTGAACAATGGCCCACAGATAATTGTCATTGAATGCAGGAATGCCATGAACGGACCAATCCCCATGTTGGGTAGCAAGAAATGATTCCATCTGAGCCTCTTGACGATCTGAATGAGTTACAGCTTCAGATGTTAACACTCGACGCCTGGTTGTCTGGCCCGCGCGGGCGCTACATCGTGCGCAGGGAGCAGCAATGGATGGACGCCACCGTACCGGATTTGTTTGGCTTTCGGGCCGTGCAACTGGGCACTCGCATGCTGGACGGTTTGCGCGAAAACCGGATTCCACATCGGGCTTACCTTACCCAGGGTTTGGCCGCCAGTCATCCGCTTGACGCAACGCCTTTGAGTCCACCGGACTGTGTGGCCAACTTTCTTGAGTTGCCCTTTGAGTCACAGTCTCTGGATCTCATTGTCATGCCGCATGTGCTTGAGTTTTCAGAAGACCCCCACCAGCTGCTGCGGGAAGTGGAGCGTGTGTTGATGCCCGAAGGGCGCGTTATCATCACTGGCTTTAACCCCATGTCGGCTTGGGGTTTGCATCACGGCCTGTTCAAACGCTGGGGAAAAATTTGGCCTGATGGTTGTCAGCCTCTGCACATCAGTCGCTTGAAAGATTGGTTAAAATTGCTGTCCTTCGAACCCGAGCTGGGTCGGTTCGGGTGCTATCGCCTGCCTTTCGCCTCTGAAAAGAAGCTTGAAAGAATGGATTTTATGGAAAAAGCAGGTGATCGATGGTGGCCCGTGTGTGGTGCCGTGTACTTTGTCTGCGCGGTCAAACGCGTGCGTGGCATGCGCCTGGTCGGGCCTGCGTTCAAACAAAAGCGATTGAGCGTTAAAAACCTGAAGCCGGCCGCCAGCCAACAATTGATCAACCAAAAGCCCGACGATGGGCACACCCCCTGTTCTTGAGGAGTTTTGATTTGTCAGACCATGCCATGCCTTCAGTGGTGATGTACGCGGACGGCGCCTGCAAGGGCAACCCTGGGCCTGGTGGCTGGGGTGCTTACCTGCAGTCGGGCCAACACGTGAAGGAACTGTGTGGCGGCGAAGCTCACACCACCAACAACCGCATGGAACTGATGGCCGTGATTGCTGGCCTGAATAGCTTGAAAAAGCGTTGCAGTGTGGATGTCTATCTGGATTCACAGTATGTCCGAAAGGGCATCACCGAGTGGATGCCCAAATGGAAGCTGAATGGATGGCGCACCGCGGACAAAAAGCCCGTCAAAAATGCGGACTTGTGGCAAACGCTGGATGAAGCCAGCGTGCGGCACCTGATTCGCTGGCACTGGGTGAAAGGTCATTCGGGTGTACCCGGCAATGAAAAAGCCGATCAACTGGCCAATCTGGGTGTTGAAAAAGTGCTTGCAGAAGGGGTTCAATAAGTCATGAAATACATCGTACTGGACACTGAAACCACGGGTCTTGAAGTGCGCCTTGGTCACCGGCTGATCGAAGTGGGCTGCATTGAGGTGGCTGGAAGGCAGGTCACCGACAACACCTGGCACCAATACATCAACCCTGAACGGGCGGTGGATGAGGGCGCCTTTCAGGTGCACGGCATTTCGGATGACATGCTGGCCGACAAACCGGTGTTTGCCAAAGTGGCCCAGTCTTTCCTTGATTTCATTCGGGGTTCAACCCTCATCATCCACAATGCCTCATTCGACGTGGGTTTTCTGGACATGGAGCTGGAGCGCCTGAATATGGGGCGCGTTCGGGATCATGTTGAAGACGTAATCGATTCGCTGGCCATGGCCCGTGAAATGTTTCCCGGCAAGCGCAACAACCTGGACGCCCTGTGCGACAGGTTGGGCGTAAACAATGGCCATCGCACCTTGCACGGCGCCTTGTTGGACGCCCAGATTCTGGCCGAGGTGTACCTCGCCATGACGCGTGGGCAGGATAGCCTGGTCATCGATTTGGGCGCTGGTGGCGGTGGCGAAGGAGGGCAGTGGGTCAATCTGGCTGAACTCGAATTGCCGGATGTGGTTGTGACCGACGACGAGGCGGCCTTGCATGCCGAGTACCTGGCCACACTGGATCGTGAGGTCAAGGGCAAATGCGTCTGGAACGCCCTTCAAGATGCCCCTGAAACAGCCTGAAGGCGACTGCGACATTGTCCAATTTGAACGCCCACCCCGTTGACAGTATGCAGGCAGCCATCGAGTTGCTGGCCAACCGTCTGGATTTAAAAACTGAAGATGCGGGGCATTTGCTGGCGGCCTCCAAGTTGATCACACTGGAACGCGGGCAGCGTCTTTTTGAGCAGGGCGACCACAGTGAATCGTTTTACATCGTCCTGAAAGGGCAATTGCTGGGGCAACGCAGCAGGCCCGATGGCTTCATTGATCTGACCCTGAGCTTCTTTCCTGGTGAAATCATTGGGGAACTGGGCTTTTTCGATCACTCCCCCCGCACCTTGTCTGTTCACGCCCGGCGTGACAGTCATTTGCTTGAAATCGATGGCAAGGCCTTCGAAGAATACGGCAAGCGCAGCCGTTCGGTGTACAACCACCTCATCCGCGTGTTGGTGTCACGTTTCAAGCGCGAATTGGGTTACAGCGCATCCAGCAATCAGCATCAGTTTGTGTGGTTTCAAAATCTGGCAGGTCTGTCTGGCGATGTGCTTCAACTAAAGGGCAGGTTGACTGGCCAGTTGGGCAAACGCTGCAAATTAAACACCTGGACGGGGTCTGAGGGGTTCACACCTTCGCAGCAAGTCAGCGGCGCCTTGACCCACATGGAATGGATTGAGTCCGCCGATGAACAGGACTTTCCCGGTGAAGCCTTGCTGGATGACCTCGATGGCGTTGTGCTTTTTCTGGATGCCCAATCGCTTGAAGACCCCGCAGTGGTGTCCCAACTCAGGCGTTATCACATCTGCCCTGATGCCCAAATCGATCTTCGCGTGGTGCTGTTGCACCGTTTGAAGCGGGTACAACCCCAATTGGCATCCAGAATCAGGGCCATCGTGTCCGACAGAGTGACTGTGCTGCACTTGCGCACAGGTCACGATCAGGACCTTGTTCGCGTTGCCCGCCACATTCTGGGCGACACGCTGGGTCTTGTGTTGGGTGGCGGCGGAGCGCGCGGGTTTGCCCACGCGGGCTTTTATCGCGCCTTGCATGAGCATGGCGTCGTGATTGATTCAATTGGGGGCACCTCCATGGGCGCGCTGGTGGGCGCGTTGATCGCCTCGGGGCTTGGGCCCGACGAGGTCGACAAGGCTTTGGCATTGTCCTTTCGCAAAGGCCTGCCTTTTGGCCTGCGTGATTACCTGCTGCCCCGGCATGGCCTGATACGGTCCGCTTCAGTGGACAATATGTACCGGCGTGCCTTCGGGCAATCGACCATTGAGGATCAACTTATTCCGTTTTATGCCGTTAGCTGTAATCTGACCACCGGCAATCAGCACCTGTTCGATCAAGGTGAGTTGTGGCAGGCTGTCAGGGCAAGTACATCCATTCCGGTGTTTTTCGAACCCTGTGTCGTCAACAATCACATTCTTGTGGACGGCGCACTTCTGAACAACGTGCCGGTTGATTTCATGCGGGCCCGCGGTGTTCGGCGCATTGTGTCTGTGGATGTCGGCATGGAGGCCGATTTGGCGGTTACCGCTGGTGATCAGCCCGCTGACAGGGCACAATTGCCGACGGTCATGAAGTCGTTGATGCGAGTCATTGAACTGGGTGGTATCGCAAAGTCCCGGCAGGCAAGATCCATGTCGGATGTCTATGTGCAGCCGCCGATCGAAAAAATCGGCTTGCTGGAGTTTGAGCGCAGGGATGAGGTCATTGCGCTTGGCTACGAAGCAGGCCTGAAAGCAGTCCAGAATATACGTTCCCTGTATCCAGAGCAGTAATAACAATTAAAAGAGGCCGACATGCAAAAACACTCCATTGTTGAAGTGTTGGGTTGCAGCGGAAGCATCGGAATACCCAGGCAGGGTACGACCAGCTTTCTGATTGATGATGACATTTTGATTGATGCGGGCACCGGTGTTTGCGAACTCGATTTCGCCCGGCTCGAGAAAATAGAACACGTGCTGATCACGCACACCCATCTTGATCACATTTGTTCCCTGCCGTTTCTGGTCGACACCGTTGGCGTCGGAAGACCAAGGCCGTTGCGGGTCTATGCCATGCAATCTGTGCTGGATTCACTGCACAAACACATTTTCAACGACGACATCTGGCCCGATTTCACCCGCATTCCCAACGAAACCAACCCTGTGATGGAATTTGTGCCACTGGAACCGGAAGACCATCTTGTGCTGGGCGACCGAACCCTGTTCACCGTGGCGGTCGAACACACCGTTCCGGCGGTCGGTGTGTTCTTGAAAACGCCCACAGGCGCGTGGTGTTTTTCGGGAGACACCCACCAAACCGATCGCCTGTACCAGGTGATCAATCAAATGCCCGACATCCGGTATTTCTTCATTGAATCGGCCTTTCCTGACCGCGAAAAGTGGCTTGCCGACCTGGCCAAGCATCTGTGTCCCGATTTACTTTTTGCAGAACTGGACAAATTACGCAATACTTGTGAAATATGGATCAGTCATCTTAAGCCACGCGAGCATGATCTGATTCAACGGGAGTTGAAGCAGTATCAGGGCCTTCAGCAGCTGAAGGTATTGTCGGCAGGCATGAAATTTCAGATCTAACTATATGAACTATAAAGAATACGCGTGCAGCACACTGCTGGCCGTTGGCTTGGTTTTGCCTGTTATTTCCTATGTAAACCCTGTACATGCAGCCACCGCAGACGCTGCTGAAAAAGACCCAACCTTCGTTGTGTCGGCCTTCAAGGTGGAGGGTCCGGTGCTGATTCCACGGGCTGAAATTGACAAAGTGTTGGCTTTGTACGCCAATCGACCACTGACATTCTCCGATTTGCGCGAGGCCACCGTCCGCGTGGAAAAGCTGCATGCCGATGCAGGTTTCGAGGTGGTGCGCGCCATCATTCCTGAGCAGGACCTTACCCCCGGCGGCACGCTGACTATCCAGATTGTGGATGCCAGGCTTGACGAAGTCAAAGTCGGTGGCAACGCGCACTTTTCGTCCGATCAAATTCGCAAAGGCCTGGTGGTGCTAAGCCCTGGTGCGCTGATCAACACCATGGACATGGATCGGAACCTGCGGGTTTTGAACGACAACCCCGCCATCAACGCCCGGGTCACCCTTGAACCGAGCGACAAGCCTGCGCTGGTGGATGCCCAGGTGAAAGTGCAGGACCAAAACCCGTTGGGTGCATACGTCACTTTTGACAACACGGGCACGTCGTCCACAGGCCGCTTCCGACTGGGCTTGGTCGTGATCGACAACAACGTGTTTGGCAAAGGGGCACATGCTGACTGCACAAACAGTCACACCACCGGGGTGGTAGTCAGATGTGCAGGTGTACGGCCTGACCTACCGGGTGCCTTTCTACGCGCAAAACGGAATTCTCGACCTGACCTACAACGATTCCAATGTAAATGCGGGCACCTTCAGTATTGGCTCTTCCAGTTTGAATGTGCCGGGCGCTGGTACCACAACAGGCGTCAAATGGACTGAATTCCTCAATCGCCTGAACGGCATGGATCAGCGCGTGTTTTTTTCATTTGAGCACAAGCAATTCACCAGTCAGGTCTTGTTGAACAACACCGGCAGCAGCTTGACGCCCGATTTGCAATCCGACCCCTACACCCTCGGCTATACCCTGATAGACCAGCGCAATGCTTTAAGCCGTCAGTTTCAGTTGAGTTACTCCAAAAACTACGTCATGGGCGGCCAGAACTCAACAACGCAGTACGCCAAGTCCAATCCGCAATCCAAGGCCGATTTCGATGTTTTTCGTTTAAGCAGTTCCTGGTCTGACCAAATTTTCAGTCGATATCGGTTCACTGCCGCACTCGATGGCCAATACTCCAGCTATTCGCTGATCTCGGGCGAGCAGTTTGGCGCGGGTGGCGTGTATTCCGTTCGCGGTTTTGAAGAGCGCGCGGTGTCTGGCGACTCTGGTTTGCGTGAATCGTTCGAGCTGCTTAGCCCCAATGTGCTGCCCGACAAGTCGCCCTACCTGAAGCGACTTCAATATGCTGCTTTTGTAGAAGGGGCCCAGTTGCGCAGCAATGCTGTCACAGCCCCTACGTTGTCTGAAACACGGATTTTGGCGGCGGGTGTCGGGCTGCGATTTGCTTTGACCGATCGTGACCAAATCTGCCTTGACCTGGCGCGCGTCATATCCGGCACCGTGGTTGAACCCCACGGTGACATGAAGTTGCACCTGTCCATTGCTGTCGCACTGTGAGACCAGCACCATGAAACAGAACCGAAGCCCTTTGATGTCTACCCAACAATTCAAGCGAAAAACCCTTGCCTTGGCCGTCGGTGTGGCGCTGTCCTCCATGGCGTATGCAAATCCGACCGGGATGAACGTCGTGGCTGGCCAGGCCACATCCCAGGCTCTGGGCGACCTGTTGAAGGTCACCAACTCGCCGGGTGCAGTCATCCAGTGGCAGCAATTCAACATTGACGCCAACCAGACCACCCAGTTCATCTAGCAAAACGCAGCCAGCCAAGTGTTCAACAAGGTGGTTGGTGGCGACGTGTCGCAAATTCTGGGTTCACTGAAAAGCAATGGGCAGGTGTTTTTGATCAACCCGGCCGGGGTTATTTTTGGTCAGGGTGCTGTCATCGACACAGCGGGTTTTGTGGCCAGTGCGCTGGCCGCCTCCCCGGCTGATCTCGTCAACGGGCATTTGAAATTCGAGGGTGACCCTGCTTCAAACGCCAGCATTCAAAACCTGGGTACGCTGACCACGCACAGTGGCGGCTCCATCGTCCTGATTGCGCCCAATATTCAAAACAGCGGTATTATTCGCGCCGACGGCGAGGTGTTGCTTGCGGCTGGGCACAAGGTCACGATTGTCGACTTGAACCACCCCACCGTAGGCTTGAGTGTTGAAGCACAAGTGGGTGGTCAGGCGGTTAATTTGGGCGACATCGTGGGCAAAAACGCGTCCGTGTTTGCCAGTCTGATCAAAAACAGTGGTGTGGTTGAGGCGACGGGTGTTCAGCAGGGCGCAGGTGGCGTCATCCGCTTTGTGGCGCAAGACAACACGGTGCTGGTGTAGCCGGTTACCGTGGTGTATGCCCCCGCTGTGGCCAGGTTCGCCATGCCGGCAACCGCTGGAATGGAGTTTGAAAATTGAAAGGTTTGGCCACCCGCTGTAATGCGGTCCGCGCGTATTTGTTCAGGGGCACGGAATGTGTCGCTGAGGGCGGCAAAAGCAACCTCTTCATCCAGGTCGGTCTCGACAGTCTGAATGTCCCTGTCAAGACTGTACACCCCGTTGGTGGCGACGTTTGCAGAGGTGATCACGCCAATACCCCCTACTACGCGGCCATTTTTGTAAATCGGAAATCCACCCGGATCCGCAGAGAGCCCCAGAGGCGCGCGTTTGGGCCCGAGGGTCGGGCTTTGGGAAAACCACACATTCAGGTCTGAGCAGGGCAGTTGGCTGAATTGAACGCCGTACAAAGGCCCTGACTCTTTGTTGGCCTCACCGGGCTGGAAGTGCTCCTGCACAATTTGACTGGCGGTTCGGCTGCTGAACGCGTTCCCGGTTGAGGACAGGTACGCACCTGTGATGGCTTTGGAAATGGCCGCCAGAGTACTGGGCACCACCGTACCGTCCAGACCCTGACCATTGGCGCCAGCCAGGCCACTTGTGATGGTGGTGTTTGGCGCAGCGTTGGTGGTTTGGTAGACGGCCAGCACGTTGCCCACGCGATCAGTAACCGCAATCGTCGCCTCTACGTTTCGATCTTTGGAAGCCTGGACCGCTCTGGAGACGATTTCATTGACATCGTTGACCGACAAGCTTTGTGTGCCAAGCGGAGCCACATAAAAATTCAGTGTGGAAAGGCTGCCGTCGGAGCCGCCTCCACCACCACCGCAGGACATCAGGAGTGCGGACAGGCAAACAGCCATGCCCACCCCAAGGGTAATCGGCAGCTTGGCAGTCACTCTGTTTGTATCAAAATTCAGCATGTGTGTTTCATTGTTGTGTTGTTTTGAGGAACTGCTCACTTGTTGCTGGTCTCTGCTTCCTGTATGCCTGTGATGCCCGCAGTTTCGAGCGGCTTGTGCAAATGGTAACCATGGCACAGACCGCAGTCGGATTTGACTTTGTTGGTTTCTGCCTTTGCGCCTGCATGGCAAGTGCGGCAGCTGTTGATGTCGGGCATCAACACGTCACTTGCCTTTTTGGATGTGGTGGCTGCATGACATGATTCGCATTTGTCAAAGGCATGGGCCTTGTGACTGAATTTGGCCATGGGCATCCAGCTGTGCTGAACTGGCATGGGATCAATTTTGTATTGGGGTAAATAAGCACCTGAAGTCTTGGTGTTTCCCGTGCCCGGAACTTTTTCAACAGTGTGGCAAACGACGCAAGCGGTTTTCTCGAATAGCTCACGCGTCGCCAATGTGGCCTGAGCGCGCGGATTGCCGCTCAGGTTTTGAAGCATGGATCGCTGGGGATCCTTTTCGCCAGGGCGGGTCCGCAATTGGCCCCGCAGTGCGTTGATCCGATTACGCTCTTCAGGGTGCACCGCGAGGTAGCTGTAAAATTCGTCGACTGTGCTCAAGACCGCTTGCACTGGGCCATGCGGAACCTGTCGGTCAGGCAATGCGGGTTCAAAGTTCAGGGTGTGGCAGCTTTGGCAATTCTTTTCCATGGTGACGGACAAGAACCCGGATGGCGTGTCCGCAGGGGTGTGGCAGTCGGAACAGACCATCACCACCTTTTTGTTGGGGCCATCGACGCCCTTAGGGTCCAGATGCACGTCGTGCGGGAACTTGAAACTCGTTTTTTCACTGAGCGCATGGCCTGGTTCCGTGCGGACGCGGGTGAGATCACCTTGGTCTGGCCTGGTGGCCAGAGTCAGGCGAAACGCCGGGTGTTCTTTTGCAAAGTCCGCAACCGGTAGGGTTTTTGTCTCGGGTGCAGTGTCTTTGATGTGCGAATGACAGGCGGCACAATCGCTGCCGCTGAAGTGCCTGTTTTGCTCGGCAAGACTGTTCAGGCCTTTGTGATCGTGGTGGCAGCTCGCACAGCGACCTTCAGTGAAGTGGGTTTTGGGAAGATCTGCTTTCGCCACATGAAGGCCCATGTGTTGATGACAGCTCTCGCAGCTTTCATCCTTCACACGGCTGAAATTGCCGGTGTGGCAAGCCTGGCAGTCACCTTGCCAGGCCTGGTGAACAGCGTCCAAGGGCCCTGGGTTCCAGGATTTGTCGAGCGCGAGCAGTGTGTGGGGGTTGCCCTGCGTGTTCAGCACGGAGGGGACAATCTGGCCCTTGACCGTTTGTGCAACAGCCTTGTTTGCACTGGGCACTTTGGCGGGTGTTGCCCATTCGGACGCCAATATTGGAACAATCAAAAACCCCAGCAGGATTGGAAGAAAAAGCAACCAGGCGAGTGGTCTTCTGAGGCCCAATGGCTTCTGCAGTTTATCTAGCTGGGTTTGCAGTTTTGTTTGAGGTTTCTTTGCGGCCATCGATTGCTTTACCAGTAATAGAACACGGACACAATGTGCGCGGTCAGGGCTGCCAGCAAACCCACTGACAGCGGAACGTGGAAAGCAAGCCAAAGATCAAGCCAATAGCGCATTTTGTAATATCGGCGTAATTGCCTCAGGTTCTTGAGTCGTTCAACCTGATTTTTGTAAAGGTCCGCCAGCGAGTCATCACGCGCAAGCTCCTTTTCGATCAGTTCTATCGCCTTCTCAGTTGCGCAATTCTTAACCAAGCCCGAGCGTCGTTCCGACAATTGATTGAATATGAGTTGTTCGCTTGACAGATTGACTGCTTTGGTGACGTGCTCCGGGCAGCTTTTGAGCAGCCGAAGCACCTCCTTGTCGAGCGTTTCGATGTCTTCAACAATCGCTTTCGGGTCTTTTCGGTTCAGGGTGTCAGACATCTCGCGGGGGTAGCGCACATACAGCACCAAACCCCAGAGGCCAGACACAATGGTGGCCATCATCAACACATAGGCAAGCGAATGAACGTTCCAGCCAATCTGAAAGCCGGTGTGCAGCGTACCGACCACGACCAGAGCAAGGCCCAGATAGACGTGCGCAGACACCCATCCACGCAGCTGGCCCGTGGTGCTGGCGTATTGACGCTTTCGCACACCAAACCAGATCAGCCATAGAATAAGGGCGGCACCGATGGTTCCGAGGGTATATCCCAGCCAGGTTCCGCCATTTGCGACAATTTTGGGTTGGTCTAGCGAGTAGGCCAAAGAGACAACCAAAATCAGGCAGACGGACCAGCGTAAATATAGAAAGTTTTTATAGTTAAAGAGATTGTCCTGAATCATCTGGCCTTTGCCTTGGTCGAGTCAGTAAGGTATGTACGGCAAACTAGCAGCAGGATAATGTAATACAGCTGGTATATTACGTGAGGTTTGACGCCGTGCATATATCCAGTTTCGCTCTGAGGACCCTGCTGTGACCTTATCTTTTGCGTTTTTTTCGCTTATCTTCTTGTTTCTTATTGGATTTGTGGTTCGGCAGGTTTGGTCGCTGTTTTTCGTCCCTAACCCTTCAGGGCAGACCCCCGGCGGTGAGGGCCTTGCCAACTCACCGGAGTGGGCTGCACTTTACAACACGCGTGCTGAAATTGATTCCGATCCTCTGTTGGAAACGGAGTCTCGGGAGGTGCTGCTGGGCAACTGGCGCCAAATGGCGTCTGAAATCAAAAGCCGCGCAAGTGTGCTGAAAGCGCGCAATGACGAATCTGTAATTTCTGGTTATTCACTGTCTATTCTGAATATTGTTGCGGCTTTTGTCCTTTTGGGTGCAATCGGCTTCACTTGGTTTGTGGGCGGCTTTCAGTTTGATTTCACCCACTGGCCCCGGGGCCTGGGTCAAAGTGCCCCTGCTCAGGTTGAAAACGTGGACCAGGCCGTTGCTGCAAGCAAGGGGCATCCAGGTGACAACACCTCCATGAAAGCGCGGATTGCCGAGCTTGAAACGAAACTGAAGTCTGATCCCCAAGATCTGGATGGTTGGGTGTTGCTGGCGAGGTCTCAAGCGGCTTTGGGTCGGTACGGGGACAGCGCGGCATCTCTGAAGCGGGCTCTGCAATTGTCTCCTGGGCATCCGGTCCTGCTGGCCGATTTGGCCGACATGGTGGCCATGAACAACAACAAGAATTTGTTGGGTGAACCTGAAAAATACATTCAGGAGGCCCTGAAGAACGATCCCTCCAACGAAAAGGCCATTGCTTTGGCAGCCACCGCAGCCGAGCAAGCTGGCGACAAAGCCCGTGCCGCTGCCTACTGGAAGCGACTTGAGGAAGTTCAACAGCAAGCGCTGGCACGCCAACAGCAAATGAATCAGACCAACGCGGGGGTCAATCAGGCCCAGAACACCGAGAGCACTGCAACAGAGCAGGGCGATTTGCAGGTTCGCGCCCAAGTGTCTGTGCCCAGCAGCTTTTCCAATGCCCAACACCCCAACGCAGCCCTGTTTGTCTTCATCAAAGGGCAGCCTGGTCCGGGCATGCCGCTGGCTGTTGTAAGGGTGCCCGCCTCTGAAATCAGGTCTGGTGTCAATCCGGTGCGAATTTCTTCAGGCGATTTTATTCAAGGTGGCAGTCTGGCCTCTTTGCCCGACAAAGTCTTCATTCAGGCCCGGCTTGCAATGTCGGGTACGCCAGCGCCCAGTCCAGATGACCTCAGCAGCGCCTGGATGTCACTGAGCAAATCTGCGCTGGGCCAGTTAATTGAGCTCTCATTGACGCGCTGATGGGTGTCGTTGTGTCCAGTCGGATTGATCTCCAAAGCGACGGTTTGCACTTCGATTTGCCCGAGCTGCAGGCGGGTGGGGTATTGCTAGGGCGTGATCTACGGGCCACCCTGTCCGCCGGTCAGTTGCATTGGGTGCGCGGTGGCAACGGTGTGGGCAAATCAACGCTTCTTAGAACCCTGGCAGGTGGGGTGTGCGGCCAATGTCACCTTTTGAAGTTTCCTTTTGGGCTTCGCTTGGAAATGACTGTTGCGCAGCACATGAATGCTTCTTTGGCGGCTTTGGGGCAGTCTTCTGCGTTGGTGGAGGCCTTGTTGCAGCAGGTCGGCCTGCTGGATTGGGCCGAGGAACGAATCCAAACCTTGTCCTCCGGCCAGCAAGCCAGGTTGGCCTTGGCCGTGTTGTCGGCCGCCGACAAAAAGGTCTGGCTACTGGACGAACCCTTGAATGCACTGGATCAGGATGGTTTGCAAATGCTGGGTGCGCTGGTGTCCGACCATGTTCGCCGGGGGGGCGTGGTTGTGTTGGCGTCTCATCAGTCGATTGGCGAGATGTTCGGCAAAACTGGCGCAATCGAACCCGTGGTCTGGATGTTTGAAAAAGGTCGATTGAATGGAGGCGAGGCCACCGCGGCTGCATCTCCTGCTGAATCCTCGCGTCCCGCTCAAGCCATGTCATTCAGGCTGGCCTTGTTGTCTTGCTGGCGCAGAGAATGGCTGCTGTTGAAGGCCAATCCCCAACAATTGGGGTGGATGGCACTTTTTCACTGGATGGTGATCTCATTCTTCGGGCTTGCCGTGTTGAAGTCGGATTCACCCTTCGCCTTGGCGGTGGTGTGGGTCAGCGCAATCCTGGCCGTGTTGCTGACAGCCAAAGACTGGTTTTCGGAGGATCACCGCACGGGCTGGTTGTCCTTTCTGCAGCACACCAGTGCCGTCGGTACTGACAAATACTGGCTGGCCCGCTGTGCCAGTGGAGTGGTGACCCAATCTGCTTCTACAATGCCGGTGGTGCTCATGGCGGGTTTGCAGTTTGCCCTGCCGGTGGGGCAGGTGTTCTGGCTTGAACTGGCGCTGCTGTGCGGTATTTTCGCCATGACGCCCCTGCTGGGTCTGGTCAGTTTGATGGTGATGATGACCCGCGGTGGTGCCATTTTGGTGTATTTGCTGGCCTTGCCAGTGCTTGTGCCTGTGTTGATATTCGGGCTTGAGTGCAGTCAAGCGGCGGCCTTGGGGCGCTCTCCATGGGCCGCCTTTGCGGTGCTGCTGTGTTTGGCTGGCTTGTCGTTTATGGTTGCCCCGCCGGTGGCCCGGCGTTTGATTGCAATGATTCAGGAATAGTGATGATTGTGTTGAAGCAATTGGCCTCTCCGCCGAAGTTTTACGCCTTTGCAAGCAGTGTGTGGCCCTGGCTCACGGGCCTGGGGGGCTTGATTCTGTTGGCAGGTTTGATCGTGGGGCTGTTGGTTGCGCCAGCAGACGCAGTGCAAGGCGAGGTTTATCGTGCAATCTACGTACACGTGGCCACTGCTTGGATGTCCATGTTCCTCTACCTCGTGGCGTGTGGATACGCAGTGCTGCATTGGGTTTACCGCACCAATGTGTCCGCGGTCATGATGCGGGCCATATTGCCCACAGGCGGCTGGATGACCCTGGTAGCGCTGGTCACGGGCGCGCTGTGGGGCAAGCCCACCTGGGGAACCTATTGGGTGTGGGACGCCCGAATGACCTCGGAATTGTTGCTCCTGTTCATTTATTTGGGTCTGATCGCACTGGGTCAACTGGCCGCTGATCCCTCGAAATCAGACCGACTGTTGTCGATTGGTTTGCTGCTTGCGGCGGTCAACATTCCATTGATTTACTTCTCAGTGATTTTCTGGAACACGCTGCATCAAGGCTACAGCGTGTCACTGTCGGGCAGCCATCTCGACACTTCAATTGCCTGGGGCATGTGGTTGTCTGTGTTGGGCGTCTGGTTTTGGTGTGCAGGAACGGTGCTCAACAGGGCAAGGCATTTACTGGTGCTGCGCAGGGGGGCATTTCGATGAACCCTTGGACCACGGTGGCGGTTTGTGTGGCGCTTACCCTTGTTGTAATGATTCTGGATGCCTGCATGGCCATGCGGTCTGCAAGGCAGCCAAACTCTGACAAACTTGACAAGGGCCGGGCTGCGCGCCAGGCCAGACTTGAATCTGAATTGGCGGACAAAGGGCAATGACAACTGCAAGATCCAAACGCATCGCCTGGCTGGCGGCCATTGTTGTGGTGGCCACAGGGTTTGGCGTTTCACTTTACAAAGTGTTCAATGACAACCTGGTGTTTTTTTACACGCCCACACAAATTTTGCATGGCGACACACCCACAGGCCTGAAAAGTTATCGTCTTGGCGGCATGGTGGTTCAGGGCAGCCTTCAGCGAGAACCCAATACTTTGACTGTCCATTTCAATGTAACCGATCAGAAAATGACGGTGCCTGTAACCTTCACTGGCATCTTGCCCGACTTGTTTAAAGAAGGGGCCGGTGTGGTGGCCGACGGCGGGTGGAACGGACAATTGTTTACCGCCAAAGAGGTGCTGGCCAAGCACGACGAAAAATACATGCCTCCTGGAGTACCGAAGTGATCGCGTTTCTGTCGCAGTTTTTTCTCTCCCTTGCCTTGATGCTTTGTTTGATGGGTTCCGGCCTTGGCTTTTACAAAATCAGGGGGGTGTTCAGCCACGGACCTGCGGTGCCTTTGCTCAAGGCCATGGAGCGCAACGCGGTACTGATTTTTGCTTTGGTGCTGTTGGCGTTTGCAGGCCTTGCCTACTCGTTTGCGATCAGTGATTTTTCAATTCGAAATGTGGCTGAAAACTCCAACAGTATTTTGCCTTTGCCTTTCAAGATTGCCGCCACATGGGGCTCCCATGAGGGTTCATTCCTGTTGTGGATCCTGATGTTTTCCGGCTGGATGATGGCCTTGGCGCTGTCTCGGTTTGAAGTGACCGCCTGTTTCAAGGTGCGTGTGCTGGCCACTTTGCAGCTGGTCATGATCGGCTTTTTGCTTTACCTGCTGATTGCCTCCAATCCGTTTGAGTACCTGAACCCTGCACCCGTTGAAGGGCGTGACTTGAACCCATTGTTGCAGGACATTGTGATGATCATCCACCCACCCATGCTGTACATGGGTTACGTGGGCTTTGGTGTGTCATTTGCCTTTGCAATTGCCGGTTTGCTTGAGGGTCGATTTGACATGACCTGGGCACGGTGGAGCCGTCCTTGGGCCAACACCGCATGGGGGTTCCTGACGCTTGGCATTATGTTGGGCAGCTGGTGGGCCTACCGTGAGTTGGGCTGGGGGGGCTGGTGGTTCTGGGATCCCGTTGAAAATGCATCCCTAATGCCCTGGCTGGCTGGCACGGCACTCATCCACTCATTGGCTGTCAGTGAAAAACGGGGTGCGCTTCGCAGCTGGACGCTTCTGCTTGCATTGACTGCCTTTGCACTGTCACTTCTCGGCACTTTTCTCGTCAGGTCGGGCGTTCTGACATCCGTTCATGCCTTTGCAACCGACCCAAGGCGTGGCGTCTTCATTCTTGCTTTGTTGTTTGCAGTGGTGGGCGGCAGCTATGTGCTTTACGCGCTTCGCACCCGTGAGGTGGGCTCTGGCGGCGAATTCACTGCCACCAGTCGTGAAGCGCTCTTGTTGTCCAACAATGTCATGATGTCGGCGGCACTGGTGACCGTCATGCTGGGTACGCTGTATCCCCTGGCGGTTGAAGTGCTAAGCCAGCGAAAAATGTCAGTGGGCCAGCCTTATTTTGAATTGCTGTTTGTGCCCATTCTGCTTCCCGCTTTGATCTTGATGGCCTTTGGCCCAGAGAGCCGCTGGAAAGACACACGGCTGGCCAAATATGCAAAGCCAGGTGTTTGGGCATTGGGCTTTGCGGGGCTGGCCTTGTTGAGTTCGGTGGTGCTTTACTCACACTTCAGCTGGGTGTGGGCATTCGGCTTGGTTGCAGCTGCATTTTTGGCGGGCGGCACTGTTCACCACGCGGTACAGTCCATTCGCAAAATCGGAGAAAGCCAACCCAACAGCGGGTTGTGGTTCCGTATTAATCGCTTGTCATTGTCGTATTGGGGCATGATTATCGCCCACCTTGGCGTTGCGGTTTTTGTGATTGGTGTGGGTTGGACAAAGACCTTTGAAGTAGAAACAGACGCGGTGCTTAAACCGGGCGAAACGTCGCAGGTTGGGCCTTGGCGCGTGACGTTTCTGGGTGTAGACAACATCACCGGCAGCAATTACCGCGCCGATGCAGGCGTGTTTGAACTGACCAAGGGTGTTGGCAATGTGATCTACCTGCTTGAACCCGAAAAACGTCAGTATGCTTCTTCAGCACAGGCCATGACCGAATCTGCAATTCACACAGACTGGTTCAGCGATGTTTACGTGTCTCTTGGTGAGCCGGTGCAGTCCGACAAATCCGGGCAACAGGCCTCTGCCTGGGGCGTTCGGCTGTATTACAAGCCACTGGTCAATTTGATCTGGATTGGTTGCATCATCATGGCCTTGGGTGGTTTTCTGACTGTGTTTGACAAGCGATACCAGAGTCGCAAAAAGAGTGGGGCAACGGTGACGGGGGAAGTGAATGCTTAAACGTCTTAAACTCTTCTTGCCCCTGCTGGTTCTTGCCTTTCTCGGGATTTTTTTGTTCCGTGGGTTGTGGCTAGACCCCAAAAAGTTGCCTTCTGCGCTAATTGGAAAACCTGTGGCAACGATGAATTTGCCGGTGTTGCCCTTCGATCCGTCCATCGTGAGTGTCGATCAGATTCGTGATTTTCGAACCAACAAGGATTTTTTAGGCAAACCCTGGTTGCTGAATGTTTTTGCCTCCTGGTGCCAGAGTTGTCTGGAAGAGCATCCCCGTTTGCTCAAGCTGGCCAAAGAAAAGAAGGTTTTTTTGGTGGGCTTGGCCTACAAAGACGATCTGGAAGCCACGCGACAGTGGCTGGCTGAACACGGAAACCCTTACAGCCTGATATTGGTTGATCAGTCGGGTCGTTTTGGCATCGACATGGGTGTTTATGGCGTGCCCGAAACCTTCGTCATCAACGACAAAAACATCATCGTACGCAAACAGGTCGGGCCCATTCCTGCTAACTTTGATCCGGATCAGCCATGAATCCCAATTTGTTGACACCCCAAGAGACCATCAAATACCGCGATGTCTCAAGTGAACTGAGATGTCTGGTCTGTCAAAATCAGTCGATCGCGGATTCGCATGCCTCGCTGGCCATTGATTTGAAAGAAGAAATTGCCGATCAGGTTCATGCAGGGAAAACCAAGGCCGAGATCAAATCGTACATGGTGGATCGTTACGGTGAATTCGTGCTGTACAAGCCCGCCTACACCGCCAACAACGCCGTTTTGTGGGCTGGTCCTTTTGTCGTGCTTGTGTTGGCTGCCATTTTGGTCCGAAAGACCATCCAGAAATCGAAGCAGGGAAGACGCACCGAGCAAAGCGCCGAGACCGAAGCGAAGTGGGCGGACGAGTTGTATGAAAAAGATCGGCAAGAGCAGGATTAGTCGGACTGTCTCGCCTGTGGCCTTGGTGCTTGTCCCAAGCGCGCTGCTCTGTCTATCTCGCCCTTGAATTGCCCATTCAACTTGTAATTGCCTCTGGCCTTGGAAGCCCGAGCGACAACTCGCCCCGCTAAAGCCGGGGCTCAGACAAGTCGCAGGTCGGGCATGTTCCAAGGCTGCGAGTCAACACAAGTGGGGCAATTCTTGAATCGGGCTTCGACAGACTGGGCAGTGCGCTTGGGGCAGTCCGAGGCTTCGGTCAAAGTTGGTGAACTGTACGATGAGGATCAAACTGAATTGGTCAGCAGGTCAGCAGGTCAGCAGGTCAGCAGGTCAGCAGGTCAGCAGGTCAGCAGGTCAGCAGGTCAGCAGGTCAGCAGGTCAACAGATTGGTTTGAATCCCTCTACCAGTGTTCCGCGTGGTCAGGCTTTGCAGGTGGGTGTGTCACGCAGCGCGATTCAGGGTTGCCCGGCTGCTCAGCCCCGCAGCTTTGGAACATGCTCGACCTGCGACATGTTTGAGTGGCTTGCAAAGCCACGAGTTGTCGCTCGGGCTTCCAAAGCCAGGGTTCTGATCAGCGTCTTTGGGGCAAACCAAGCGCAAGTGACATACCCACCTGCAACAGCCGACTCAGCAATAACCAACCGCAAGTGACATGCCCATCTGCAATAGCCGACCAAGCAACAGCCGGCCCAGCAACAGCCAAGCCGGCCTGTCAAACTTCGTCACTTCAATGGCTTGTACCGAATCCGCTTGGGCTTGGCACCTTCCTCACCAAGTCGCTTGATTTTATCGGCTTCGTATTCCTGATAGTTACCGTCAAAGAATACCCACTGTGAGTCGCCTTCACAGGCCAAAATGTGGGTTGCAATACGGTCCAGAAACCAGCGGTCGTGGCTGGTAACCAGTACAGATCCGGCGAATTCAAGCAAGGCGTCTTCCAGTGATCGCAGGGTTTCCACGTCAAGGTCGTTTGAAGGTTCGTCAAGCAGCAACACGTTGCCACCAGAAATCAGTGTTTTGGCCATGTGCAGCCGACCACGCTCTCCACCTGACAGGTTGCCAATCAGTTTCTGCTGGTCGCCGCCTTTGAAGTTGAAGCGACCCAGATAGGCGCGGGAGGACATTTCAAACTTGCCGACCGTCAAAATGTCGGCCCCATCAGAAACGCCTTCAAACACGGTTTTGTCGTTTGGCAAACTGTCGCGAGTCTGGTCGACCACGGCCATTCGGACGGTGCTACCGATCACGATTTCGCCAGAGTCTGGCTGCTCTTTGCCAGCGATCATTTTGAACAGCGTTGATTTACCTGCACCGTTGGGTCCAATGACGCCGACGATTGCACCGGGTGGAATTTTGAAACTCAAATTGTCAATCAGCAATCGATCGCCAAATGCCTTGCTGACATTCTTGAATTCAATGACCTCATTGCCCAGCCTTTCAGCCACGGGAATGAAAATTTCTTGTGTTTCATTTCGCTTCTGGTATTCGTGGCTGGACAGTTCTTCAAATCGCGCGATACGCGCTTTTGATTTCGCTTGGCGGCCCTTCGGGTTCTGACGCACCCACTCCAGTTCTTTCTTCAGCGCTTTCTGACGGGCAGATTCGGAGGCTTCTTCCTGCTTCAAGCGACCTTCTTTTTGCTCAAGCCATGAGCTGTAATTTCCTTTCCAGGGAATGCCATGCCCACGGTCCAGTTCAAGAATCCATTCAGCGGCATTGTCGAGGAAGTATCGGTCGTGAGTGACTGCGACCACTGTGCCCGGGAACTTGTGCAGGTATTGCTCCAGCCAATCAACGGACTCCGCATCCAGGTGGTTGGTGGGCTCATCCAGCAGCAGCATGTCGGGTTTGCTCATCAACAGGCGGCACAGCGCCACGCGCCGTTTTTCACCACCCGACAGGTTGCCGACTTTGGCGTCCCACGGTGGAAGGCGAAGCGAATCGGCGGCGATTTCCATCAAGTGCTCGACGTCATTTCCGGCTGCGGCAATGACCGCTTCCCACTTGGCCTGTTCTTCGGCCAGTTTGTCGAAGTCTGCGTCCGGCTCGGCGTAGGCTGCGTAAATCTCTTCAAGTTTTTGTTGGGCAACGGCGAGGTCGCCCAAACCTTCTTCCACGGCTTGCCTGACGGTGTGGTCTGGGTTCAATTCGGGCTCTTGGGACAGGTAGCCGATTGAGATGCCAGGCATTGGCTCGGCCTCGCCCTCGATGTCCTTGTCTACGCCTGCCATTATTTTTAGCAGGGTGGATTTGCCAGAGCCGTTCAGGCCCAACACACCAATTTTCGCCCCAGGGAAGAAGCTCAAAGAAATGTCTTTAAGGATTTGTCGCTTGGGGGGAACAATCTTGCCCACCCGATTCATGCTGTAAACGTATTGAGCCATTCAAAAGGTCCTGTTGATGTTTATGCAACGCCGGGCAATTGGCCTGACAGCGCTTGTCTTTCCTTGCTGGCTTCGCCAAGCAGAGCCATGCCCAACAACGCCCCATCTGCTGCCTTGAAAAGCGCCTTAACGCCGTTGTCGTCGGCCATTACCTCCCATGTGCCTTCATGGTGGGGAAGCGGAGGATTGACGACCGCAGGGCAGTCGGGTGTTTTGATGGTCACTGGCATAGCTGGAAACTTGATCGGCGTTTCCTTGCCGGTCAGTGTTTGTGCAATGGCACGGGCCGCCTGCATCACGGGCATGATGTAGGGCAACACGTATTTGCCGTGGTATTGCGCACAATCACCGAGTGCGTAAATACTAGCATCGTTCGTGCGGCCAAATTCATCCACCAGCACACCCCGGTCCGATGATATTCCACTGTCTTGCGCCAGCTTGGTTCTCGGCACCAAGCCAACGGCTGACAGCACCAGTTCCGCAGTTTCCTGCTCGCCTTTCGAGTCTTCCAGTTTGTAGGCGCCATCGATTTTCTCAATGCGCTTGACGCTGCGTCCCAGCTTCCATTGCACCCCTTGCTCGGCAAGCTTTTTTTGGAGAAATTCGCTGGCCTGCTCTGGCAGCAAGCGGGCCAGCGCGCGATCTGCAAGATCGTACACCGTCGCTTTGATGCCAGCTTTCAAAAGGTCATTGGCAAATTCACAGCCAATCAGCCCGGCACCCAGCACAGCCACATGCTTTTTATCTTCCAGTTCTCGTCTGAAGGTGTCGTAGTCTGTCAAATCGTTGACGCTGAGCACATCGCCCGCACCTGATCCTTCAATGGGCAATTTGATGGTGTCTGCGCCCAGCGCAAGCACCAGTTGATCGTAGGGGTATTCGGCTGTGGCTGTTCTTACTACCTTGGCAGAACGGTCGATTGCAGTCACAGTGGTTTGGCTGATCAGTTCGACGTTTTGTTGCTCAGCCAGTTTGGCTGCTGGAGTCATAACAAGCGTTCCGGGTGTTTTGCCACTGGCCAGTGCGTTCGACAGCATGGGTTTGGAATAAAAATCGCCACTGTCTGCGGTAATCAGCCGAATTTCATGGTCAGGCGCTGCTTTTCTCAATTCGCGGGCCAATGTCCAAGCTGCAACGCCGCTGCCGATGATTGTTGTGTTCATACTTAAATCAATCCTATGGGTCGAAATGGTTTTCGATAGTTTATTTTTATTTTACTACGCGTTCAATTCAAAATTTCTATCGAATTGATGGGGAATTCGCTTTAAACGCAAAGCAGTTCTTGAATATCTGTATTTTTGCACTTATCAAATTCAAAAGCTTTGTCTAAGATGTAGGCGATGTGGTCAATTGTTGGGCATTCGGCCTTGCGTTTGGCGACAATCCTTTATTATTAGACCAAGCAAATACAATAACACCTTAATGGGAGACTCATTTTGAACAAACTAGATCGAGCCCGTGCAACCCGATTTTTTGTCAGGGCCTCGATGGCCCTCTCGGTTGTGGTTCTCAGCGCCTGTAGCAACATGCACTCCATTCGTGACGTGCCTGAGGCGCTTGATTCCGAGTTCGACAACGCCTCGCCCCGTGAATTCATCACACCGATTGATCTCGCCAAAATCAAACTGGGCATGACCCCACTCGAGGTGCGCAATCGCCTTGGGCCACCCATGCTGAGTAATCAGGAAAACGAAAAGCGCTGGGATTATGTGTTGAAGAAAAACGGCAACGATGGCGAGAAATACGTGCCTTACGCGGTTTATTTCCAGGATTACAAGGTGGTCAAGCTTGCTGAGCTGGAACCACCTCCCCCCAGCATCGTGAAAGCAGGTGAAGCGCCCGCTGCGCCAGCGCCCGCTGAACCCGCACCTGCGCCTGCAGCGGCGGCACCAGCAGTTGATCTGGGTGCCTCGGTGGAAGCGCCAGCCCCTTCTATGGAAACCGGTGGGCAAGTTGACGATGCTGCTGCAATCAATGACATGGTCAATGGTTGGGCCCAGGCCTGGTCTTCCAAGGATGTCAACAAGTACCTGAGTTACTATGCCGACACTTTCGAGCACCACATGAAGTCACGCAAAGCATGGGTGGCTCAGCGCAAGCAGCGTCTTGGCAAACCTGGTTCCATCAGCGTCAACGTGTCTGACGTCAAAATCAGCATGCAGTCTGATTCTCTGGCCAATGTCACCTTCAAGCAGGACTACACATCGGACGGCTATACCGACTCAGGCGAGAAGACTCTCGTACTGTCAAAGGCTTCCGGTTCCTGGAAAATCCAAAGCGAAAGCTTCGACAAGAAGTGATGTAGATTCGACAGCGTTTAAAAGGAGGCTTCGGCCTCCTTTTTTATTTGCCTCTAAACATGAAATACACCGCGCCCATCAGGCAAATGCCAGACCACAGATAATCGAGGCGGGGTGGCTCTTTCATGAAGAAGATCGAGAATGGTAAAAACACAGACAGGGTTACCACTTCCTGAATGATCTTGAGCTGCCCCAAGGTGAAGTGGGTGTAGCCAATTCGGTTGGCTGGCACCTGCAGCAGGTATTCGAAAAAGGCAATTCCCCAACTGACCACCACCGCGATAATCCACGGCTTGTTGTTGAGCTCTTTGAGGTGACCGTACCACGCGAAAGTCATGAAAATGTTGCTGCAAATCAGCAACCCAACGGTACTGTAGACAGGATTCATTGATTACTGCTCCAAAGAAAACTGCGGCCACTATAAATAAAAAAACCCGCCAATGGGCGGGTTTGTAAACAATCAACTTAAGAATTTATTCAGTTTTCGAACAATTGGATTTTTCCGCAGCCGTCTAGCCTTTCAACGAAGTCACTGCCCATCAGCTTGGAAGGCGTGTAGGCGCCACCAGGAATGGATTTTTCCATCAGGATGTAACTGGCGATTGCCAGAGAACCTAGCACGGTTAAAGAGTACCCGTTGATGGTTCGCAAGCGGGCGACCAGCTTTTTTCCTTCGGGGTTGGTGACCTCTCCCCACACAAAAGCGGGCATCTTGGCACGCGCCGCCTCGGTTGGGCCTTCCACCTTCGCAGCCTGCTTTTTCATCACGCCTTGAACCACTGAAAGTCCCAAAAGCGGCTTCGCCAAGTTGGCCATTTTCATCATGCGTACGGATTTCGGCGAGGAGGGAATGTAAACCTCAATGTTTCGAATGCCCGTGCTGTGAAAGGCTGTTGACACATCACCCCAAGGAATTGTGACTGAAAATTTGGTGCCGTTGCCGTAGTTGATTTCTCGGGTTTTGTAGCCAAGAGGCACCCGTTGGATCACGCCATCGGATCGAATCTGTCCGCCATTTTTCATGGCTTCAACCGTGGTTTTGGCAGTGCCGGCAGACAGTCCGCTTCGGGAATCAAAGCCCAATGCGAGGGTTATGGCATCCGGCATCTGTTCATGCAGTCTGGCTGCTACGCAATCAGTCGGGATGACATCAAAGCCAACGCCGGGGCACAGCACTACTTTCTGCTTTTTGGCTTTCGCACTCAGTGACTGAGCCAGCTCGAACACGCTGATCTCGCCAGTGATGTCGAGGTAATGGGCCCGTTTTTCGAGGCAAGCCAACATCATCGGTTCCGCGGTCACAGAAAAAGGCCCGGCACAATGCAACACCAGGTCAATATTGTCCAGGCCAGCCAGCAAAGCTTCAGGCTCGTCCAATCCGAATGTCCGGTATGGCAAATTGAGTTCATTCGACAGGGCTTGCAGGGCTGTTTCGTTACGTCCTGCCAGCACTGGCTTCAGGCCGCGTTTGGCCGCTTCACGGGCAATCAGGTTTCCGGTGTAGCCATTTGCGCCATAAATCATCCAGGGCATTGCGTCTCCTCACGCGTGAAAAACCCCCGGGTTGGCAAACCAGGGGGCTTTGGGGGTGTTGTAAGATCAGGATTCAAGCTTGGCTTTAATTCGGTCCAGGAAGGTGCTGACCTGTCCATCAAATTCTGACTTTACGATGCCTTCCGCGATGCCTTTCATCAGCCTTGGCACTGGCATCTCGAACTCACCCGTTGACCTGAAACCGATCGTACAGGCCTTGTCTCCTTTCGCAGTGATGACCCAGCCGCCACTCACGGTGGCATTGCCTTCGCCAGGTGCCGGGTTCCAATCAATGGTGCTTGAGCCATTGTTGCTGTATTTGACGGTGTACTTTACTTGGTGCGAAATGCCAGCGGCACCGATTTTGGCCATTTCCCAGCGCCAAACGGAATCACCCAGGTCTACGATTTTGTCGAGCTTGGGAAACATGGTTACAGTGCTGGCGACGTCAACCAATTGGTCAAATGCCTTTTTTGCGCTGCAAGCCACGTCGAATTTTTTGTCAATGGAAACCTTGATGTCTACCGCCATAATCTCCTCGCTTGTTGTCTGGTATTGCTTATATCTGAAGTGTAGCGTTAATCGGTGGGTGCGAGAACCGATAGTGCGCCGTCGACTTGTCTTTGATTGCAGGGTATTCAGTGCCTGCAAACAAGGTTCTCTGGTAACAGATTGGCTTGTTGCGACGCAGCATTTATAAATCAATTCATAAATCACTAAAAAAGAGCATGTCTGGAGGGGTGCGTCATTTTTATGGTGCGCTGCACATTAACTGCCTGTTTTTTTTGAGTTTCTGCTCTAGAAAATTCGGCCTGTTTTTGGTGCAATGAGGTTGACATCGCGGCAGTAAAAGCGCATGTTACGCTCAAGTAACTTTGATAAACCCGAGGAGTTTTTATGTCAAACGTTCTCTTTGCCGCATTGTCAGCCTTGGTGCTGATTGGCTTGGTGTACAGGGCAGCCAGTCTGTTCACATTCACCGCCGTTGTGGGTCTGGTCGCCCTTGGTTTTTACGGACTGGGTGGCCTTGGCCAAACAGGTTTGATCGTGTTCGCAGCCATTTACGTGCCCGTCGCTTTGTTGCTGAACGTGGCCGGTTTGCGCCGCGCAGTGCTCAGCGCTCCGATTTTCAAAGCTTTTTCCAAAGCGTTGCCCGCGATGAGTCAGACCGAGAAAGACGCTCTGGAAGCTGGCGACACTTGGTGGGAAGCCGAAATGTTCGGTGGCAAGCCTGAATGGTCCAAGCTGATGAATGTGAAATTCACCGAACTGACTGCCGATGAAAAGTCGTTCCTGGAGAATGAAACTGAGCAACTGTGCAAAATGGTGGATGACTGGAAAGTGTCTTTCGAACTGAAAGATCTGCCAGAGGAAGTCTGGAACTTCATGCGCAAGAACAAGTTTTTCGCCATGTTGATTTCCAAAGAGCACGGCGGTCTCGGTTTCTCTCCATACGCGCAGTCTTGTGTGGTCGCAAAAATTGCCACTCGCTCATTGACAGCGTCGGTCACCGTTATGGTTCCCAACTCATTGGGCCCAGGCGAGTTGATCATGCACTACGGCACAGACGAGCAGAAAAAATACTGGTTGCCACGTCTGGTAGATGGCACCGAAATTCCATGTTTCGGTTTGACTGGCCCTGAGGTGGGTTCTGACGCCTCTGCAATTCCCGACACGGGCGTTGTGGTCAAGCGCAAGGTCAATGGCAAAGAAGAACTCGGCATCATGCTGAACTTCAGCAAGCGTTACATCACCTTGGCGCCAGTGGCCACCGTGGTGGGTCTTGCTTTCAAATTGAAAGACCCCAACGGTCTGCTGGGTGACCCTAACAAGACCGAATACGGCATCACTTGTGCCTTGCTTGAAGCGAATACACCGGGCGTTGACATTGGTCGTCGTCATTACCCCGGTGCGGCCTTCATGAACGGCCCAATTTTCGGTAAAGATGTTTACATTCCATTGACCTCGATTATTGGCGGTCGTGAAATGGCCGGTAAAGGCTGGCGCATGTTGGTTGAGTGCCTGTCTGCGGGTCGCGGTATTTCATTGCCAGCCCTGTCTGCTGCCTCTGGCTGGGGCATGTACCTTGCCACGGGTGCCTACGCCCGCATTCGCCGTCAGTTCAAATTGCCAATCGGCAAGTTTGAGGGTGTTCAGGAAGCCACAGGCAAGATCGCTGGTTTGACCTACAAACTTGAAGCATCGCGCATTTTGACTGCGACTGCCTGTGCTGAATGCGCACCTTCAGTCATCACCGCGATGATGAAATTCCACATGACCGAAATGATGCGTGAAATCATTCTGCGTTCCATGGACGTTCATGGTGGTCGTACCGTCATTCTTGGCCCACGCAATTATTTGGGGCAGGCTTATCAGGCCATGCCGGTTGCCATTACAGTTGAAGGCGCCAACATCATGACCCGCAACCTGATCGTGTTTGGTCAGGGTGCCATCCGCTGTCATCCCTGGGTCTTGAAGGAAATGCAAGCCGCCCAGAACCCGAACAAGGCAGAAGGACTGCGTGACTTCGACAAGGCATTCTTCGGTCACTTGGGTCACATCGTGAACCGCGCAATTCGCGCTCTGGTGCTCGGTTTGACCGGTAATCGTCTGGCCAAGAGCCCAGTCTCTGGTGAAATGGCACCTTACGCCAAGGCAATTGAGCGCCGCTCTGCAGCGCTGGCTTTCACAGCCGATGTGGCCATGGGTGTGCTCGGTGGTGAACTGAAGCGCCGTGAGCGTCTGTCTGCCCGTCTTGGCGATGTGCTCAGCCACTTGTACATGGCTTCTGCTGTCATCAAGTATTATGAAACCAACGGACGCAACGCCGAAGAACTGGTCCATGCCAAGTGGGCGCTTGAAGATTCACTGGCTGAAATCGACAAGGCTTTGAACGAATTCAACCGCAACTTCCCCAACAAGGCTGTTGGTCGTCTGTTGAGCTTCGTGGCGTTCCCATTCGGAATGGGCAAATGCAAAGGCCCAAGCGACTCCCTGAATGCGGATGCGGCTGAATTGCTGATGACCCGTAACGTGTTTGCCGAGCGTCTGCTGGACAAGGTGTTTGTGGGCGAAGGTTCTTCCGATCCGACAGGCCGAATTCTGGAAGCGGCTGACAAACTGTTGTCGATCGAGCCTGGGTACAGCAACTTCCTGAAGGCAGTGTCTTCCGGCAAGGTTGTGGGTGACGGTCTTGAAGCGCAATTGAAAGACGCAGTCGAGAAGCGGGTTATTGACGCTGCATTGGCTCAGGGCATCCGTGAGTTTGAACCCATGCGATTCGATGCCATCTTGACCGACGATTTCAGCAAGGAATACCTGGCCTCGGCTGGCGCAATTCCCGATGTAAAAATGAACGTCAAGCCTGTGGTGGAGTATCGCGAAGCGGCTTAATCAAAAAGCCACGTCGCAATCAAAAAGCCCGCATTGATGCGGGCTTTTTGTTTTGTAGCGGGCCTGTTTCAGATATGCTGAATGCATGACAAAACACCTGATTACTGAAAAGCGATTTGGCGCGTTTTTCACGACGCAATTTCTGGGCGCATTCAACGACAATCTGTTGAAGTTTGCAGTCACACTTGCCGTCACCTTCAACGATTCATTGCGCGGTACCTACTCCCCCGGCCTCTTGGTCAATCTAATTGCTGCGCTGTTTATTCTTCCGTTTTTTCTGTTTTCAGCCACAAGTGGCCAGTTGGCTGACAAGTATGACAAAACGCAGGTCATGCGCATGGCCAAATACCTGGAGCCTCCCATCGTTATTTTGACGACCTTGGGGTTTGTGCTGAATTCAGTCTACATTTTGATGGCAGCCCTGTTCCTGCTGGGTACACAGGCCGCCTTTTTTGGTCCTGCCAAGTACGCTTACCTGCCTGAGCAAATGCAGGCCCGCGAATTGGTGCTCGCCAACGCATTGGTTGAAACAGCCACCTTTGTCGCCATTTTGCTCGGCACCATCGCAGGTGGTGCCTTGATGAGTCACTCCTCGGCGTCCATTGCGGTGTATGCCGTGTGTGGATTTGCCTTCTGTGTCGCACTGGCGGGTGTGTGGTCTTCTCGCCAAATGCCTTTAACACCCTCGGCGCACGCCGATCTGAAGGTCAACTGGAATTTCCTGACTGAAACTTGGCACAACATCCGCTTTGCCCGTAATTTGACGCAGGTGTGGCCTTACCTGCTTGGTATTTCATGGCTGTGGTTTGTGGGTGCCACCTATCTGACCCAGTTTCCGTTGTTGACCAAAGTTGTGCTAAACGCCAGCCCGGGGGTTGCCACATTTCTGCTCTTTCTGTTTACGGCCGGGCTTGGCTTGGGCGCATTTCTGTGTGAAAGGTGGTCGCACAAACGCATAGAAATGGGGTTGGTCCCTTGGGGGCTTCTGATGATGGCGCTTGGCGGGTTAGTTCTCCATCAAGCGCTGATCGATCACCAGCCCGCGGTCAGGCAGGTGGACTTGGGGCAGTTTTTTCTGGATCCAGTGCACCTTGAGATGTGTTTTCTGTTTTTGGTCATCAGTGTTGGCGTGGGTCTGTACAGTGTCCCGCTTTACACCGCGATGCAGGCCTACGCGCCCAGAATCAGTCGATCGCGTGTGGTTTCCGCCAACAACATTGTCAATGCCATGTTTATGGTTGTGTCTGCCATCATGTCTGTCGGCATTCTTTGGCTAACGCGTGGCAAGGTACTTTGGGTCTTTGCTGCCGTCACCATCTTCAACTTGCTCATCTTGATTGCTTGGTGCCGTCGAAACAGTTATCTGTTGTTGCGCGCTCGCCTGTTGCTGCGTGTGCGGGCCCGCCAGTTGCAGCTTGTGCAAGGGCTGGAAGACCCGCCACCTCAAGGTGGTTGTCTGCTTGTGTTTCCCACCTTGCTGCACACTGATTATCTGGCCCGAATGTCCAGCGTTTCGATGCCATTTGCGGTTGTTCTCTCTGGCCGTCTCAAAAGCTCCAGATTTGTCGAGTGGCTCAGAAAAAAAGAATTTGTCTTTGAATTTTCAAAATTGTCTGAAGACGCAAGCCAGCGTCAATTGATTCAGCGCATTGCCAAGCAAATTCAGGCCGGCCAGTCCATCGCCATCGACAAGCCCATGTTTGAATTGCTTCGAAAACAATACAAGCTCGACGAGTTGCCGCTTGTGTTGGCGCGCAAGGGTGTCCGCATGACCGTGCTTGAGTTTTTTGAAGAAAAGACCAAAATGGACGGAATGAATCGTGTCGTTTTGCGTCTAAGTAATGACAGCCCACCCTTTTGATCGATTGGCCTAATGGCCAGCTCAAGAGGATAGTGAACACAAAGGAGTTAACTTTTGACACTGAACCGAATTGAAACTGCACCAAAATGAAGCGCCTGAGTTGGCTTGCTTTTTGCAGCTTAATCATCAAACCGGTTTGTGAAAAAAGGCGCGAAATAGGATTCGAGTAAGTACAAAGCAGCGTTGTGAAGGAGGACATCATGAACACTGAATTGGGCAAAAGCGATTTGAATTCCAGCGAGACCGACATCTTCGGTCAATACCAATCCCGATTTGCAAACATGCAGCAAACCGAGATGTCCCTTGAAGATTACCTTCACCTCTGCAAAGAAGATCCTTTGGTGTACGCCAGTGCCGCAGAGCGGATGCTCAAGGCCATTGGCACCCCCGAGGAGATTGACACCCGCAGTGACCCCAGGCTGTCCCGAATTTTCGGCAACCGCGTGGTTCGCCGTTACCCTTCCTTTGAAGACTTTTACGGCATGGAAGAGGTGATCGAGAACATCGTTGCTTACTTCCGGCACGCTGCCCAAGGACTTGAAGAGCGCAAGCAGGTGCTTTATTTGCTCGGGCCTGTCGGCAGTGCCAAGTCTTCTCTGGCTGAACGCCTGAAAGCGCTGATGGAGAATATGCCGATCTACGCCCTGAAAGGCTCCCCCGTCAATGAAAGCCCTCTGGGCCTTTTTGATCCAGTCCAGTTTGGTACATCGCTGGAAGACAAATACGGCATTCCACGCCGTTACCTGACAGGCATTGCCAGCCCCTGGGCGACCAAACGGCTGGCTGAGTTTGGTGGTGATTTGCGCAAGTTCAAAGTGGTGCGTCTGGTGCCATCCACATTGAATCAGGTGGCAATCGCCAAAACCGAACCTGGTGACGAAAACAACCAGGACATTTCGGCCTTGGTTGGCAAGGTCGATATTCGCAAGCTAAACCAATATTCCCAAGACGATCCCGATGCCTACAGCTTCTCGGGCGGTCTCTGTTTGGCCAACCAGGGTTTGCTCGAATTTGTCGAAATGTTCAAGGCCCCCATCAAGATGCTGCACCCCTTGCTAACGGCCACCCAGGAACGCAACTTCAAGGGCACAGAAGGGTTTGGCTCCATTCCGTTTGACGGCATTATTCTGGCGCACAGCAACGAATCAGAATGGACGCAGTTCCGCAACAACAAAACCAATGAGGCCTTTCTAGACCGCGTGTACATCGTCAAGGTGCCTTACTGCCTGCGCGTGTCTGAAGAGATCAAAATTTACGAAAAGCTGCTGGAGCATTCTTCGCTCCGCCATGCACCTTGTGCCCCAGGCACCCTGAAGATGATGGCCCAGTTTTCCGTGCTTACTCGTCTCAAAGAGCCCGCCAACAGCAATCTGTTCAGCAAAATGCGGGTGTATGACGGTGAAAATCTCAAGGACGTGGACCCGCACGCCAAGCCCATTCAAGAATACCGTGACGCTGCCGGCCCCGACGAAGGCATGCAGGGTTCATCAACCCGGTGGGCTTACAAAGTGTTGTCCAAAGTCTTTAACTTTGACCATCATGAGGTTGCGGCCAACCCGGTTCACCTCTTGTATGTGCTTGAGCAACAGGTCATTAAAGACAATCTGCCCGAGGAACAGACCCGCAAGCTGCTCGATTTCATCAAGGGCTACCTGACCCCACGCTACGCCGAGTTTGTGGCCAAGGAAATTCAGACAGCCTATCTGGAGAGCTACAGTGAATACGGCCAGAACCTGTTCGAGCGCTACATCCAATTCGCAGACAAGTGGATACAAAACGAAGAATTCCGCGATCCGGCTACAGGTCAGATCTTCGACAGGGAATCCCTGAACGAAGAGCTTAACCGGATTGAAAAGCCTGCAGGTATCGCCAACCCCAAAGACTTCCGCAACGAAGTGGTCAACTTTGTGTTGCGTGCCCAGGCCAGCAATTCAGGTCAAATGCCGCTGTGGACCAGTTACGAAAAGCTGCGTGAGGTGATCGAGCGAAGCATGTTCTCCAAAACCGAAGACCTGTTGCCCGTCATCTCCTTTGATGCCAAGGGTTCCAAGGAAAGCAAAGAGAAACATGAAAATTTTGTGGCACGTATGGTTACCAAGGGATACACCGAAAAACAGGTGCGCTTGCTGGTTGAGTGGCACCTGCGCGTGAAAAAGGCATCCTGAAACCTCACGTAAACAGCCACCGCAGGAGGTGATTGCGATGAGCGATTCGACCATCATTGACCGGCGCTTGAACGGTAAAAACAGAAGCTTGCCCAATCGGGAACGCTTCATTCGCCGTTACAAGTCGCAACTGAAGAAAGCGGTGTCTGACGTCGCGGGTGAGTCATCCATTTCCGACGTCAGCCAACCCGGTAAAGTCAAAGTAAGAATTCCTGCCCGCGAGGTGACCGAACCCACTTGGGTGTACGGTCAGGGTGGGGATGTCGAGCGCGTGGTGCCCGGAAACCGCGATTTCACGCCAGGCGACCGGATACCCAGACCCAAAGGGGGCGAGGGCCAAGGGCAAGGCAACGAGGCGGGGCAGGGCGAAGGTGAAGACACCTTCACTTTCGTGCTGTCGCGTGAAGAGTTCCTCAATCTCTATTTTGATGATCTTGAACTGCCGGAACTGCTCAAGCGCGAAATTTCGACGGTGAAGTCGTTCAAAAGTCGAAATGCGGGCTTTTCCAAGTCGGGTGCGCCAACGGCGCTATCGGTCATCCGAACCATGAAGGCGTCATTGATGCGCCGAATGGCCATGGAAAACGCGCTTTCAGAGGACGAGGATGAAGAGCCTGAAGAGCCTGACGAGGAAGACGTCGGCCTGGAGCGCACCAAGACAGTGGTTGCCGAGGGTCGGGAGTCTCGAAAGAATCAGTATGTGCCCTTCCTGGATGAGGTGGACCTGCGGTACAGGCATCGTATCGTGTACCCAGAACCCTCCACAAATGCAGTCATGTTCTGTCTGATGGACGTTTCTGCCTCGATGGATGAATCCAAGAAAGACCTGGCCAAGCGGTTTTACACCCTGTTGTACCTGTTTTTGACCCGCAAATACGAAGAGGTCAAGCTGGTGTTCATCCGGCACACCGATGAGGCAGAGGAGGTCAGCGAAGAGGACTTCTTTTTTGGCAAAAAAAGCGGCGGCACCGAGGTCTACCCTGCAATGGAGCTGATGCACGACATCATCAAGGACCGCTATCCGGGCTCCGCCTGGAACGTGTACGTTGCGCAAGCGTCAGACGGAGATGCCACCTCTCGGGATGCACAACGCAGTGCCCGTTACCTTGCTGAACAAATCATGCCCCAGGTGCGTTATTACGCCTATGTTGAGACAATGCCCGCGCCCATGTTCGGCATTTCCCGAGCATCGGACCTTTGGGAGCATTTTGAGTCACTCGAGGACGAGTTTTCTGGTCACTTTGCCATGCGTAAACTCTTCAGCCGGCGAGACATCTATCCCGTGTTCAGGGGGCTTTTTGAAAAGAAAAGTGCCATGGCTCTCAGTGGAGCAACACCATGAACAGAAAACTGGACCGGGCTGGCAACGAATGGACCTTTGAGCTGCTTCGCGAGGCCGACGAGCGAATTCACGACATTGCAGCCAACACTTACAAGCTGGACACCTTCCCCAATCAAATCGAAGTCATCAGTGCGGAACAAATGCTGGATGCCTACTCAAGCGGTGCAATGCCCGTCATGTACCCGCACTGGAGCTATGGCAAATCCTATTCGGTCAATGAGCACCTGTACCAGACCGGGCAGCAAAACCTTGCTTACGAAGTTGTCATCAATTCCAATCCCTGCATCTCTTATCTGATGGAAGAGAACACCATGACCATGCAGGCGCTGGTGATTGCCCATGCCTGTTATGGTCACAATTCATTTTTCAAGGGCAATTACCTGTTCAGGCAGTGGACCCAGGCCGATGCCATCATTGATTATTTGGTTTTCGCCAAAAAATACGTCATGGAATGTGAGGAGAAGTATGGATTCGAAGCCGTTGAAGAAGTGCTGGACGCTGCCCACGCCCTGCAATACTTTGGCGTAGACCGCTACAAGCGGCGGTTTGAATCCGAAGCCTCTGTGCGGGCACGTCGTGATGAACTGGTTGAGGAAAAACGCCGGCAGTACGATGAAATCATGGCGCGCGTGTCCCCCAAGGAAGCTGCCAGCATCGAGCGTGAAAAGGACAAATACCCACCTGAGCCCGTCGAAAATCTGTTGTATTTCATCGAGAAAGAGGCACCCAAGCTTCAAGATTGGGAACGAGAGTTGGTGCGCATCGTGCGCAAGATGGCGCAGTATTTCTATCCGCAGGGCCAAACCAAAGTGATGAATGAGGGCTGGGCCAGCTTTTGGCACTACACCTTGCTCAATACCCTGTATGACACCGATCAGGTCACCGACGGTTTCATGCTTGAATTTCTGACTTCGCACACCAATGTGGTGTTTCAGCCTGATTCGCGGGATGGGAAATACCGTGCGCTTAACCCCTATGCGCTTGGCTTCGCCATGTTCAGTGACATACGCAGAATGTGCGAAAACCCGACCCCGGAGGATCGCGAATGGTTCCCGGACATTGCCGGGGCTGGCGACTGGCTGAAAGTCCTCGACTTCGCCATGCGCAATTTCAAGGACGAATCGTTCATCCGGCAGTTCCTGTCGCCCAGGGTCATTCGCGATTTTCGATTGTTTGCCATCGCAGACCACAAAGATCAGAGCGATCTCTACATCGACAGTATCCACAACGATGAAGGCTATCGTCGAATCCGCTCCCTGTTGGCGGACCAATATTCCCGAGAAAACATGGTGCCCGATATTCAGGTCAGCGCTTATGCGAGAATGACCGACCGTTCATTGACCCTGACTTACACCAACCGCCGTGGCCGTCCTTTGGAGGCCGCCGAAAGTGAAAAGACACTGGCCTTCGTGGAGCGTTTGTGGGGTTTTCCTGTCATCCTGGAATGTGAAGATGCACATTGACACGCAATTCAAAGCGCAAGCCAAGCTCGACTTGTCGGGCTCGGTTTCGCCTGTGTGTTTACCTGTCCCCGATATGCCTGCTTCAATATGGAACCATCCGGATTCCCTACGCAGTCAGTTTCATTCAAAAGCGAGGTCTTTTTTTGAATGTGAGGCGGTGCTGGCGGTCACTGGCATTGAGAGTGGAATTTCTGCTTTGGCCCGATTGTTTCAGACTTGGCATGGTTCCATGCGTGTGGTGCTAGCCGAGCCGGGTTTCGATCAATGGGACACCCGGTTTCGACGGGCGAGTCACATCGTGCTGGATTGGCCGGTTGAGCTGATTCTTGAAGGTGAAATACCGGAATGTGACGTCGTCGTGCTAGGCCGCCCCGTCAATCCAACAGGTCAAATGATTGAAATTTCGCAGGTTCGCAAACTGGCCAGCCGGCTGAGAGAGCAGGGTGGATGGCTCATTCTGGATGAGGCTTATCTGGATTGGACCGGCGAAGAGTCCTACACGTCATTTATTGAGGCATCGCCTGCCATCGTCTTGCGATCAATGGCCCCCTTCAGCGGGCTGCCAGGGGCAAATCTTGCTTTTGTTTGCGCGCCCAAATCAGTGTGCACAGCGTTGTTGAATGAAGTCGGCACGCAGGCTGTTTCAGCGGCTCAGTGGTGGCTTGCCCTGCATTATTTCGATGCAGAGCTCTGGCGTGAATCTCAAATTGCTTTGCTTGCCAGTGGTTCAAGCCGTTTGGCAGCGCTTTGGCAAGATTGCCTTGGTACAGGCACTCGGTGTTATCAAGGTGGATACTTCGTCAGTTTCGAGCACGATCAGGCTTCACTGATCGCTGAGCAGCTTGAAGCAATTGGGATTTTGGTCAGGGTTTATGAGGCAGACACCCATCTTGTTCGCTGCGGACTGCCACGGGATGAAAGTCAGTGGGATCGTCTGGACAAAGCCATACGTTCACTGAAATTAGGTGAGGCTTGAACTGTTCTCGGCGTGCTCTGATTCAGAGCGCAGAACACTTTCAACACCACGGCGGGTCGGTTGGCTGATGACCAGTCGGGTGTCAAGCAATCGATCATGAGGAAATTGCCCTTGTCGATCGATCCAGGAATAAACAAAACTCAAGCCCGTGGGTGTTAAAAACAGCGCCATTGCAAAGCGAATCACTGCAGTGGTAATTTTAAGGGGTTCCCCGGCGCTGTTCACCAATTTAATGTGCCAGGTTTTCATAGCCAAGGTTTGTCCGCCATGCGTCCAGAACCAGACGAAATACACGCCGAGAACCAAGGTCAGCCAAGCTTGCCTTTGGTGGCGAACCGTAAGTCCAGAGTGGCTTTGGGTCAGCGTGTCGAACAAATAGCCGGCAATAAAAAGAACACCAAAAAGCAACAAAGCCTCGTAAACCACACAGGCAAACAGTCGTTTTCGACTCGGTCCAACTAATCCATTGTCCAGTGCAAAAGTCATCGGTTGTATGCTGCAGCCCCAGGAGTCAGAAACGGATTGAGGTCGGTCTGCTCCCTGCGCTCCACCTGTGACTCTTTGTACTGGTTTTTTTGATCCGGCTTCAGGGCCTGGTAGCTGTTCCAGTTGGAGTTGCGTTCGCCCCTGTTGTGATCGCGAAGGGCCTTGTAATTTCGTCGGGCCGCCTCTTTTTCAGCGGGCGTCATGTTGGCCCACACGGTTACCCGATCACGCATCTTTTCCTGAGTTTCAGGGCTGGCTTTTTCATATTTTTTGCTAACCTTGATCCATTTCTCTTTTTGAGAATCGCTCATGCGATTCCACTCCGGTTGCAGACCAGAGAGGAGCTCCTGTTGTTTGCTGTTCAGTGAAGACCAAGACGTGGCAGCAAGCACCGCGTGCGACTGTAAAGCCAATATGAAAAGCAGCCCCAATGTGGCCAGCCATGAAGCCAGCCGGGAATATCGGTTTTCTGACAAGCGCATGCTTGGGCCTTTAGCTGGTCGGAGTTGACGCTGCATTTGAACCACCCGCGGGTTGTGGGGCTGGAATGGAATCCATCCATTGGTTAATTTGATCGTCTGTTTGAAGCAGCTCCTGAGAGGCTTCCTGACTGGTGTAACCTACAAAACCCGAATCCACGTAAGCCGATGGCGGCAGGTCATCACCCAGAATTTCGGCGTCCAGATTCGCCACTTCGGTCAACTTGGCGTCGTAATACTGCTCGCCCGTGTGAACAATGCCCGTGACTGCAGCCACTACGAAGGCCGCACTGACCGCAAACGACAAGGCGGGCTGATTGACCCACTGAATAACACCATTCCAAAACTCGCCCAAGGCGTGCCCGGGCGTCACCAACGGTTTGGGCTGTCGTGGTGCTGGCACTTGCGCTGGCTGATCTGACAGCTTTTGTGCATGAACTGCCATGGCGCTGGCGATGGCCAGGTTCAAGCGATCCTGCACCGGCGCAGCACAACGCCGGGCCGACTCATCCAGTGCTTGGCGCACCTTCAATATTGTCCTAAGTTCCTCATTCATCTCGCCCAAATCCTTGCTGCCTCAAAGCCGCTGCCAGTGCCTTGGTCGCCCTGGAACAGTGTGTTTTCACACTGCCTTCGGAGCAACCCATAATCTTTGCCGTTTCCGCCAAGTCCATCTCTTCCCAATAACGCAGCAGAAAGGCCTCTCGTTGACGGTCCGGCAAGGTTTCAATTGCTTTTTCTATCAATGACATGGTCTGGTCCCTGTCCACCTCGGTTTCCGCACTGTCGTGCATCGAATCGTCTTTGGCCAGCAGGGTCTCTAGAATGTCGTATTCTTCCTCACCATTTTTCTGAAAGCTTGAAAACAGGGAAGTCCAGGTGTTCCGTACTTTCTGTCGACGGTGAAAGTCGAGGATGTTGTTTTGCAAGATGCGCGTGAACAACATCGGGATTTCTTCAATGGGTTTGTCGGCGTAGCGTTCAGCAAGCTTCATCATGCTTTCCTGAACCATGTCCAGTGCGGTTTCCTCGTTTTTTACGGAAAAAAGAGCCTGCCGAAACGCCCGGCTGGACACCTCTTTCAGAAAATTTTCGAGTTCAACTGAACTTGCCATCGATCATTCAACAATTGTAAAAAATTTCGCTCATCATAGCAAAGCGCAGGTCAAATTCTCTTGACCAATTGCGCGTTACGAACTATCCTCGCCTACTACCCTAAAAATGTCTCTAGCTAGCCAGCATACCCTTGTTGCGTCAGCAAAAGACGCGCTAGGGCTTCAGTTCCGGTGAATTGAATGCCCATGGCCAACCTGCCCGACACAATCGGGCCGAGATCGCCAGCGCTTTGTGACATGTTCTTACCCACAAGGTGGTTCATTTCTATAAAGCCTGTGCCCCACGGCGGCTTCGCGATTCAGGAAGGCATCCGATCAAATTCCCGTGGTTTTTGTCAGGATAGATTAGAAATGGAATACACAGGCGCGGAAATCGTAGTGAAGTGTCTTGAAGCCGAAGGCATCAAACATGTGTTTGGTTACCCAGGCGGCGCAGTACTTTACATTTACGACGCAATTTTCAAGCAAGACGGCTTTGAGCACATTCTCGTCCGTCACGAACAAGCGGCCGTTCATGCGGCAGACGCTTATTCTCGTTCAAGCAACAAAGTGGGTGTGTGTCTGGTTACTTCAGGCCCAGGTCTGACCAACGCAGTCACAGGCATTGCCACGGCCTACATGGACTCCATCCCGATGGTGATCCTGTCCGGGCAGGTTCCTACCCATGCCATTGGGCAAGACGCTTTTCAAGAATGCGACACCGTGGGTATTACTCGCCCTTGTGTCAAACACAACTTCTTGGTGAAAGACGTTAAAGATCTGGCCCGGGTCATGAAAGAGGCTTTCTACATTGCGCGCACCGGCCGTCCCGGTCCAGTGCTGGTAGACATCCCCAAAGACATCACAACGCACAAGACCACATTTGACTATTCGGCCCCTGTCGAAATGCGTTCATACAACCCAGTGGTTAAAGGCCACCAGGGGCAAATCAAGAAAGCGGTTCAAATGATTCTTGAGGCCGAGCGCCCAATGATCTATTCAGGCGGCGGCGCCATTCTGGCCGACGCCTCTGCTGAACTGACTCGATTGGTCGAATGGACAGGCGCGCCTTGCACCAACACACTGATGGGCTTGGGTGCATTCAAGGCCACCGACAAAAAATTTGTCGGCATGCCCGGCATGCATGGCACTTACGAAGCCAACATGGCCATGCAAAACTGCGATGTACTCATCGCCGTGGGTGCACGTTTCGACGACCGTGTGATCGGCAACCCGAAAGACTTTGCGTCCATTCCACGCAAAATCATCCACATCGACATTGATCCATCCTCTATTTCCAAGCGGGTCAAGGTGGATGTTCCCATTGTGGGCAACGTGAAGGACGTGCTGGTCGACATCATTGCCCTGCTCGAAGAAAGCGGCAAACGGATTGATCAGGGCAAACTTCAATCCTGGTGGGATCAAGTTGAAGGCTGGCGTTCACGCAAATGTCTCGAATACACCAAATCGGACGAAGTCATCAAGCCCCAGTTCGTGGTCGAGAAGCTCTGGGAAGTCACAGGTGGCGACGCGTTCATCACGTCGGACGTGGGTCAGCATCAAATGTGGGCAGCCCAATACTACAAGTTCGACAAGCCTCGTCGCTGGATTAACTCCGGTGGTTTGGGCACCATGGGCGTGGGCCTGCCGTACGCAATGGGCGTGCAAATGGCCAATCCAGACTCCATGGTGGCTTGTATTACGGGCGAAGCTTCAATTCAAATGAATATTCAAGAGTTGTCCACCTGTTTCCAATATCACTTCACGCCCAAAGTCGTGAACTTGAACAACCGATACTTGGGTATGGTGCGTCAGTGGCAGCAGCTTGATTACGGGTCACGGTATTCCGAGTCTTACATGGACGCGTTGCCTGACTTTGTCAAACTCTGCGAAGCCTACGGCCACATTGGTATTCAGGTGACCAAGCCCTCAGATGTTGAACCGGTTCTCCGCGAGGCCTTTACCAAACACAAAGATCGACTGGTCTTTATGGACTTCATCACAGATCGCACGGAAAACGTGTGGCCCATGGTGAAAGCCGGCAAAGGATTGACTGAAATGCTTCTGGGTTCAGAAGACCTCTAATTTCAAGGAGAAGGCAAAATGAGACACATTATTTCCGTTCTTCTTGAGAACGAACCGGGCGCGTTGTCGCGGGTGGTCGGGCTGTTTTCTGCCCGGGGCTACAACATCGAAACGCTGACCGTTGCTCCCACTGAAGATGAAACGCTGTCACGCATGACAATCGTGTCTGTCGGCTCTAGCGACATCCTTGAGCAAATCACCAAGCACCTCAATCGGCTGATTGAGGTCGTGAAAGTGGTTGAACTTACGGATGGCCCGCATATCGAGCGCGAGCTGATGCTGATAAAATTGCGCGCAGTGGGCAAGGAACGTGAGGAAATCAAGCGCACATCCGACATTTTCCGTGGCCGCATCATCGATGTCACCGAGAAAAGCTACACCATTGAATTGACAGGCAACAAGTCCAAGCTGGACGCCTTCCTCAGTGCAATTGACAGCTCTGCCATCCTTGAAACGGTCCGCACGGGCTGCTCAGGCATTGGTCGGGGCGAGCGCATCTTGCGCGTGTAACCCGGCTGCAATCCATACAAACCGAATTTAAACCGAAGGAATAGAAATGAAAGTTTATTACGACAAAGACGCTGACCTGTCATTGATCCAGAAGAAAAAAGTATCCATCATTGGTTATGGTTCACAAGGCCATGCCCACGCGCAAAACCTGCGTGACTCAGGCGTTGAAGTGACTGTGGGTCTGCGCAAGGGTGGTGCGTCCTGGTCCAAAGCCGAGGGCGCGGGCCTGAAGGTGAAGGAAGTGGCCGACGCCGTCAAAGAAGCAGATGTGGTCATGATCCTGCTGCCCGATGAAAACATTCCCGATGTGTACAACAAAGAAGTGGCACCCAACATCAAGGCTGGCGCTGCGCTTGCGTTCGCTCACGGCTTCAACGTGCACTACAACCAGGTTGTTCCTCGCGCCGACATCGACGTGATCATGATCGCGCCAAAAGGACCCGGCCACACTGTGCGTTCTGAGTACCTGAAGGGCGGTGGTGTGCCTTCACTGATCGCCATTTATCAGGACACAACCGGCAATGCCCATGACATCGCGCTGGCCTACGCTGCAGCCAACGGTGGCACAAAAGGTGGTGTGATCGAAACCAATTTCCGCGAAGAAACTGAAACCGATCTGTTCGGCGAGCAAGCCGTATTGTGTGGTGGTGCCGTTGAGTTGGTCAAGGCCGGTTTTGAAACACTGGTTGAGGCAGGTTACGCCCCCGAAATGGCTTACTTCGAGTGTCTGCACGAACTCAAACTGATTGTTGACCTGATGTACGAAGGCGGTATTGCCAACATGAACTATTCAATCTCCAACAATGCGGAGTATGGTGAGTACGTGACTGGTCAACGCGTCATCGCCGATCAGGCCCGTGCAGCCATGAAAGAATGTCTGACCAACATCCAAAATGGTGAATATGCCAAGCGCTTCATTCTGGAAGGCAAAACAAACTATCCTGAAATGACGGCTCGTCGTCGCCTGAATGCACAGCACCCCATTGAAGTGGTAGGTGCCCAGCTTCGTGCCATGATGCCCTGGATCAGCAAAAACAAACTGGTTGACCAGTCCAAGAACTGATCGACCGTTTTTAAGGGTCATCGGAAGCCCCGCCCGGTCAGTTCGACCTGGCGGGGCTTTTTCATGTTTTCAAGTGCCGACCCAACGCGACAGGCCTTTTACCCGATTAATTGTGGCGTTGGGTGTGTCCATTAATTTGTTATAAAAATTCAGTTGAGCTTTGCTGCCAGAGACCCCTGTGTTGAGTGTTTGAATTTCCCTGTCGCCGCAGCCCTCAAACAATTTTTGATAATTTGTTTTTGCCAAACCGATGCGTTCTTGATTGATTTCGCGCGGCTTTCCTTCATGCATGCACAGGTGCGCGTAAAAATCCCGGATTTCGACGTTCAGTTGCCCTGTGCGATCCTTGCCGCTTTTGCAATTGAATGCTGGAACACTGCTGCAGGCATTTGCGATGGCCAACAACCTGACCGGTAGTTTGTAAGGTTCATCGCCCACACTGTGATGAAGCCGCTTCTGCCAAATGCATCGCACCTGCGCGACCAGTTGTTCCAGTGTCTTTATTTCAAGACTTTTTTGCTTCCAAGCCTCCATGCTGGAAGTAGTCCTGAGCTCTGCCTTGAGTTTCGCCAATTGAGCGCCCGCCAGGCCCCCAATTGTGGCGTTCGTTTTGGTTGAGCCGATCAACTCGGTCAGTCCAGCCTTGTTCATGCGGTCAGAGGTTCGCGTAATACCCAGCAGTTGGCCAGTGTGGCTGAGGCTTACCGCGTTGACGGGGGTGTTAAATGCAATAAATTGGGGCTTAACGAGTACTTTCATTGTGTTGCCATGGGGTCCATTCAGGTGCAACTCAACGCCTTTTTGCTCGGCACGCCTGAAAGCAGCGGTCTGATGGCCAATCATTTTCGACTCCCTCCCGAGCGGTGTCAGCAAATTCACGGACACCACATTGAATTCAACCTCTTGTTGTTTTTCTAATTCGGCAGGCTTTATTCCCTGTTTATCGAGATGGGCAAGAAAGGCTGCATGTACAAATTCCGCCACACGATTGTCGTTGGCGCTCTCTCGACTTGTTCCCTGATTTTGTGATGGCTTAATTTGGTAGGCGTCGTGTACTCCGTGTCTCAAACCTGAAAAATGAAAATGTCGGGCCTCCGGTTGTGTGTGGTTGCGCTCAGGCCCAAACTCAGTTTTCCAGAGATTGACTGCGTGTTTGCCTTCCGCTGTGGAATAGCTGCAGATACCTTGCACGGCATCCCTCTGATAGGACCTCGCCAGCGCCTCGTCCAACATTGCAGCGGGCGTATGACGCGTGTAAAAGGAATGCCATCGTGCGCTAAGCCCATTGATTCGTGCTGACAGTGAGATTGAGTTGCTCAGCGGCTTCCATGGCTGTCTGTTCAGGTTTTTGACGCATTCCTGAAAAATCATGTTATCCAGAACGTCAATCGGCAGGGCGTTGTACCCGGCCCTCAATAATTGCCCACGTATGTAACTGGCAAGACCCGTGCGAATATGCATGTATTTGGTGCCACTGGGTATCGCTTTGTTTTGTCGGCCCAGTAGAACCCAGCTTGACTGTTCAGCTTTGAACTGGCCTTTCCAGTCTTTCAGGGTTGAGGTTTTGTATTTGCCGCCAATTGTCTTTTTAAGATCATTTGGCTGGCTACTTGATTCATGCCGAAGTGCGCTCACCTCCTGTGCTTGCATGAAATTTCTCAATTGGGCCTTGATGGTCTCAAAGGGAGCCCGATTCGCGGCCACCCCGGAATGCGCCATTTGATCAATTGCTGAAATGGCTGCCTTGCATTGCAGAAGTTTGAAGTGTATGGCGTGGTCAGTGGACGCCGCTTTGTGGAGGTCCCCGGGCGCAAGGTTTCTGCCCACTTTCAATGCGTCCTGCAAGGAAGAAAGTAGATTTTTCGCAATGAAGTGAGCCGCGTTCACAAGCCCGTGTGGCTTTTGCGAGGAGGCACTTTTTGACCCACTGTCGAATACAGGGGCTTTGCAGGATCTGATGGTTGGCATGTCGGGCTGAGGGTCGGGTACCTAGCCTTTGTTACAAAAGCCTAAATCAAGTTCCGAGCATGTATATTAATTGAACGGTCAAAAGGCAAAATAGAGCGTAGTCTTCAGATTCTTATTAATCAAACTGCACGGTATCTCTGGATTGTGTGTCTTTTTGTCTTATAAAATCGATTTGAGTCCAACCAACTATAACAACACATGAACTATCCACATCCAATCATTGCCCGCGAGGGTTGGCCATTTTTGGCGATCACCGCCATTCTTGCATTTGCTCTGCAATCATTCGGCCTTACATTCCTTGCGGCCATCGCCTGGATCCTGTTTCTCTTTGTTTTGCAGTTCTTTCGTGATCCCCCCCGGTTCATTCCGAGCCAGGCCAACGCCGTAGTGTCCCCGGCAGACGGCAGAATCGTCGCTGTTGAGCGTGTCAATGATCCATACGCTCAGCGCGATGCGCTGAAGATTTCGGTATTCATGAATGTGTTCAATGTGCACTCCAATCGCATTCCTGTTCCTGGAACAGTCAAAAGCGTGGATTACTTTCCGGGCCAGTTTGTCAATGCGGATCTGGACAAGGCCAGCACTGAGAACGAGCGCAATGCCATCGTCATTGAAACTGCGTCTGGCGTTCTTGTCACTGCCGTTCAGGTGGCCGGTCTGGTGGCGCGCCGTATTCTCTGCTATGCCAAGGCAGGTGATGCGGTAGACAAGGGGCAGCGTTACGGTTTTATTCGGTTTGGTTCACGCGTGGATGTGTATTTGCCTCCCGAGAGCGTGCCCAAGGTGGCGATTGGCGACAAGGTGTCTGCGTCGTCAACCATCCTCGCTGAACTGGTGGCTTGAACATGGCCTTGAAGCGGAACAAGAACCGTTTTGGTGCGCGGCGGAACCACGTCGCCACCAGCCTGGGTCGCCCCCCGATGCCGCCGCGCAAAGGCGTGTATTTACTGCCCAACCTTTTTACTACGGCAGCCTTGTTCTGTGGTTTCTATGGCATTGTGCAGGCCATGAGCATGGCGTTTTCAAACGCCGCAGTGGCAATATTTGCCGCCATGGTGCTGGACAGTCTGGATGGCCGGGTGGCTCGAATGACAAACACCCAAAGTGCATTCGGCGCTGAATATGACAGCCTTGCCGACATGGTGTCCTTTGGGGCGGCTCCCGCGCTCATTATTTACGAATGGGCCTTGAAAGGGATGGGAAAACTGGGCTGGGTTGCCGCCTTTGTGTATGTGGCTGGAGCTGCCTTGCGCCTGGCACGTTTCAACACCAATTCAGCAGTGCTGGACAAGGCCTGGTTTCAGGGGCTTCCAAGTCCGGCTGCCGCCGCGCTGGTCGCGGGGTTTGTCTGGGTGATGGATGATGCAAAAATGGCGGGTGCGGATCTGGATTGGGCGGCCTGGGTCATTACCTTGTACGCAGGTCTGACGATGGTGTCCAGTGTGCCTTTTTTCAGTGGCAAAGATTTTCATTTCAGGCGCAGTGTGCCTTTTCTTGTGCTCGCACTCATTCCGCTGGGCTTTGCTTTGGTCTCTCAAGACCCGCCCAAGGTGTTGTTTGGTGTGTTTGTGCTGTACGGTCTGTCTGGCTATGTGGTGTATTTAATTAAGAAGCTTCGTGGTCAGCGCATTTCTGGCATGGACATGGAACGAGACAACCACTTCTGAACACCCCACATCGGAGAATTCATCGTGTCTGACCGTTTGATTATTTTTGACACCACACTGCGTGACGGTGAACAAAGCCCCGGCGCCTCTATGACGCGCGAAGAAAAGATCAGGATTGCCAAGCAACTCGAAAAGCTGAGAGTAGACGTCATCGAAGCCGGTTTTGCTGCATCCAGCAATGGGGATTTTGAGTCCATCAAGGCCATCGCCAGTGTGGTCAAAGATTCCACTGTTTGCTCTTTGGCCCGTGCAAACGACAAAGACATCTCAAGAGCCGGCGATGCGCTGGCGCCTGCTGAGCGCCGGCGAATTCACACCTTCATCGCCACCTCGCCGCTGCACATGCAAGTCAAATTGCGCATGTCGCCTGACCAGGTGCTGGAGCAAGCAATACGTGCTGTTCGATTTGCCCGTCAATACACGGATGATGTTGAGTTTTCGGCTGAAGACGGCTATCGGTCCGAGCTGCCCTTTCTGGCCAAGGTTTGCGAAGCTGTGATCAAGGAAGGTGCGCGCACAATCAACATTCCAGACACCGTGGGCTATGCCGTGCCTTCACTGTATGGCGATTTCATTCGCCAGCTTCGCGAGTTGACGCCCAATTCGGACCAAGCGGTCTGGTCGGTGCATTGTCACAACGATCTGGGTATGGCAGTGGCCAATTCACTGGCTGGGGTTTCGATTGGTGGCGCCCGTCAGGTTGAATGCACCATCAACGGCCTGGGTGAAAGGGCAGGCAACTGCTCGCTTGAAGAAGTGGTGATGGCAGTCAAGACCCGACGTGACTTCTTTGACCTCGATGTGGGTATTGACACGCGTCAGATCGTGACAGCGTCCAAACTGGTTTCAAACATCACGGGTTTTGTCGTTCAGCCCAACAAAGCCATCGTAGGTGCAAATGCTTTTGCACACGCTTCCGGTATTCACCAGGACGGCGTGTTGAAAGCCCGTCAAACCTACGAAATCATGACGGCCGAAGACGTGGGCTGGAGTGCCAACAAGATCGTTCTGGGCAAGTTGTCTGGTCGAAATGCGTTCAAGCAGCGTCTCGAGGCGCTGGGCATTCAACTGGATTCCGAGCAGGCCCTGAATGACGCATTTCAGCGATTCAAAGACCTCGCGGACCGCAAGGCAGAAATTTTCGACGAGGACATTCACGCCTTGGTGTCTGGAGAGGTCGCTGGGGAAGATCCCGAGCAATATCGTTTTATTGCACTGAGCCAGCGTTCTGAAACAGGCGAAAGACCGACTGCACGCGTCGTCTATTCGGTCAACGGTGCAGAGCAAACGGCAGAATCTGAGGGCAATGGGCCAGTAGACGCCACGGTGAAAGCCATTGAATCAGTGGAGCAGAGCGGTGCTGAGCTTTTGTTGTTTTCTGTGAATGGCATTACCAGCGGAACAACAGAAAGTCAGGGTGAGGTAACCATGCGCCTGCAGAAGGCGGGTCGTATCGTCAATGGCGTGGGCGCAGATCCGGACATCGTGGTGGCCTCTGCCAAGGCTTATCTGTCGGCTTTGAACAAATTGCGCTCCAAGCATGAAAAAGTGAACCCGCAGGTTTGATTTTTTGTGAAATTGCCCTACAATACGGGCTCGGTTAGCCACCTGGTGGTCAGGTGGCTTTTTTTACACGGAATTTCGGCTCAATCGGGCTGAAGTTTTCGCAAGTGGAGTTTTGAAAATGTCAGTTGAAAATATCAACAAAGCGGCAATCGTAGCCGAATATCAACGCGCCAAAGGTGACACAGGTTCTCCCGAGGTACAGGTGGCCCTGTTGACAGCACGCATCAATGAGCTGTCAGAGCACTTCAAGCTGAACAAAAAAGACCATCACTCACGTCGTGGCCTGCTGCGCATGGTTTCACGTCGTCGCAAGCTGCTTGATTACCTCAAGCGCACCAACGCCGACTCTTATTCAGCACTGATTGGTAAGCTTGGACTGCGTAAGTAATTGGTCACCATTACAAGCCGTTGATTTGACTCGAATGCCTGCAACCCCGGTTGCGGGCATTTGTGTTTTAATTGGTGGTTTCCCGTAGGGCAGATGTGGCCCGTCGGAGTTATTAAAAGGACAAATAAAAGTGTTTGAAATTCATCGCGAATCATTTCAGTACGGTCAGCACACAGTCACTCTGGAGACCGGCGAGATCGCCCGTCAGGCAGATGGCGCAGTGGTTGTCAATGTCGACGACACCGTAGTATTGGCCACAGTGGTGGCAGCCAAGTCAGCAAAACCCGGTCAGGACTTCTTCCCCTTAACAGTGGATTACGTGGAGAAGTTCTATGCCGCTGGCCGAATTCCAGGTGGTTTTTTCAAGCGTGAAGGCAAGGGCACCGAGCAAGAAACCTTGAACGCTCGCTTGATCGACCGACCCTTGCGCCCGCTGTTCCCTGAGGGTTTTTTCAACGAAGTTCAAATCACGCTGACCGTGATGTCCATCAACCCAGAAGTCAATCCTGACATTCCGGCCATGATTGGTGCGTCCGCTGCATTGGCCATCGCAGGCATCCCATTCAATGGTCCGATTGGTGGCGCACGTGTTGGTTACATCAATAATGAATATGTACTAAACCCCACAAAATCCCAACTTGCTGACAGCAAGATGGATCTGGTTGTTGCCGGCACCGAAGCAGCCGTTTTGATGGTTGAATCAGAAGCCCATGAGTTGTCTGAAGAGGTCATGCTGGGTGGTGTCGTATTTGGTCACGAGCAAATGCAAGCGGCAATCAATGCCATTCACGCGCTGGTATCCAAAGCGGGCAAGCCTGAGTGGGATTGGCAGCCAGCTCCCGTCAACGAGCCTTTGCTGAATGCAATCAAAGAGTTGGCGTCTGAAAAACTTGCCGCAGCTTATAAAATTACCCAAAAGCAGGCTCGCAGTCAGCGTCTGAAAGAAATCAGTGCTGAAGTTGCTGCTGAATTGCCCGGTAAATTGACAGAAGAGCAGCAGGCCAGCTACACCAGTGCTGATGTGTCTGACATTCTGTTTGGCCTTGAATCCAAAATTGTACGCAGCCAGATCCTCAACGGTGAGCCGCGTATCGATGGTCGTGACACACGCACAGTGCGCCCCATAACCGTACGCACAGGCGTTCTTCCTCGTGCTCACGGCTCTGCGCTGTTTACGCGTGGTGAAACACAGGCCTTGGTCGTTACTACACTCGGCACGGGTCGTGATGAACAAATGATCGATGCGGTTGCTGGTGAATACCGTGACCGTTTCATGTTCCATTACAACATGCCCCCGTATGCCACAGGTGAATGTGGTCGCATGGGCGCGCCCAAGCGTCGTGAAATCGGCCATGGCCGTCTTGCTCGCCGCGCTGTTGAAATGATGTTGCCTGCGCCTGAAGACTTCCAGTACACCATGCGCGTGGTGTCTGAAATTACCGAATCCAACGGTTCCAGCTCCATGGCTTCCGTTTGTGGCGGTGCACTGTCACTGATGGACGCCGGTGTGCCTTTGAAGCAACTGGTGGCAGGGATTGCCATGGGTCTGATCAAAGAGGACAACAAATTTGCCGTTCTGACTGACATTCTGGGTGATGAAGATCACTTGGGTGACATGGACTTCAAGGTGGCTGGTACTGAGAACGGCATCACTGCACTTCAGATGGACATCAAAATTCAGGGCATCACCAAAGAAATCATGCAGGTTGCGCTGGCTCAGGCCCGCGAAGGACGCATGCACATTCTCGGCATCATGAAGGAAGCCACCGGTGGCAATGTGGGTGAACTTTCCGCATACGCACCCCGCATGATCGTCATGAAGATCAATCCTGAAAAAATCCGTGACGTGATTGGCAAGGGTGGCGCAACCATTCGTGCAATCACTGAAGAGACAGGCGCCAGCATCGACATCAAGGAAGATGGTTCTATTACCATCGCGTCCGTAGACAGCGCCGCAGGCGAAGCAGCCAAGAAGCGAATTGAAGAAATTACCGCTGAAGTTGAGGTGGGTGCCGTTTACGAAGGCACAGTGCTTAAATTGCTCGATTTTGGTGCGATCGTCAGTGTACTTCCGGGTAAAGACGGTCTTCTTCATATTTCCCAGATTGCCAACGAACGCGTTAATGCCGTGGCCGATTATCTGAAAGAAGGTCAGCAGGTAACGGTCAAGGTGCTTGAGGCGGATGAGAAAGGACGTCTGCGTTTGTCAATGAAGGCGTTGCTGGCCGCAGATGAGCCAGCTCCTGCCGCTGAGGCAGCGCCTGCTCAGGAAGGTTCGCAAGAGGGCTGATCTTTGCGCAGTCCCGCCACCATGAAGGCTGTGTTGTTCGATTCGCCCGGTGAGGCGGATCAACTTCGTGTCGGAATGGTGGATACGCCTGTGCCAGCAGCCGGTGAGGTGTTGGTTCAGGTGTGCGGGGCTGGCGTTAACCGGCCGGATGTATTGCAGCGCCAAGGACTTTATCCACCTCCACCGGGTGCAAATCCCCGTTTGGGGCTCGAGTTTTCCGGTGTTGTGGTTGAAGTGGGGCAGGGCGTGTCTCAAGCCGAAATTGGTCGCCAAGTCATGGGGCTGGCCAACGGGGGGGCTTACGCCGAGTATGTCGCGGTGCCCCTTTCCCAGTGCATGGATGTACCGCCTGGCTTGTCTCTTTTGCATGCGGCTGGCATCCCTGAGGTTTATCTGACTGTCTGGCAGAATTTGGTGATGAAGGGTGGCCTCTCAAAAGGCCACTTGGTGTTGGTGCATGGCGGAAGCAGTGGCATCGGCAGTGCTGCAATACAGCTGATCAAAATGTTGGGCGCTTCGGTGGTTGCCACCGTGGGCAACACTGAAAAAGGCCGATTTTGCGGTGCTTTAGGTGCTGATCATGTGATTGTTTACAAAGAGGAAGACTTCGTTCAGCGGGTAATCGACCTCAGCGAGGGTCGCGGCGCGGATCTCGTGCTGGACATGGTCGCTGGGCCTTACCTTGACAAAGACCTGGCATGTTTGGCGGTTGGTGGGAAAATTCTTGTGATTGCGCTGTTGGGTGGTCGAAATGCATCCATAGATGCCGCGAAATTACTGTTCAAACAGGCCTCGATGCATGGCACAACGCTGAGGCCGCAGTCAATCGGTTTCAAATCCGAACTGTGTCGCCAATTGCAGCCTGTTTTAAACGAAGGTTTTTCATCGGGTTTGTTGCGGTCGGTTGTTGACAGTGAATTTTTGATGGCTGACGTTGTTCAGGCTCACAAGCGCATGGAGTCGGGCCATCATTTTGGAAAAATTGTATTGAAAGTGGGTGGGTGCGTATGATTGCGCGAAAGAAACTAGTGGCCGGTAACTGGAAAATGAACGGAAGTCTTGTGGCTAACGAGACTCTGATCAAGGGCTTTTTGCCTGAAGTGACTGATGCTGTGGACGTGGTGGTGTTTGTGCCTGCGCCTTATTTGGCTCAGGTGCAGGGCTTGTGTCAGGGTAGCGCTGTCAAATGGGGTGCGCAGGACGTTTCGTCAATGCCCAATGGTGCCTACACTGGTGAGGTTTCGTTGCCCATGCTGGAAGAATTTGGCGTCACGCACGTTCTGGTAGGTCATTCCGAAAGGCGCACTTATCACTTTGAAAGCAGCGATGCTGTTGCAGACAAGGCGCTCGCGGCGATCGAGGCGTCGATCGTTCCGATTGTCTGTGTTGGAGAAACCCTTCAGGAACGTGAAGCTGGACGTGTTGTTGAGGTGATTAATGCGCAGCTGGACCCGGTTTTTGATCGCTGCGGTCGCTACGCACAAAATGGGAAGTGGCCCGTCATTGTCGCTTATGAACCTGTGTGGGCGATTGGTACCGGCGTAACGGCCAGCCCCGAGCAAGCGCAAGAAGTTCACGCGGCTATTCGTCAGCGAGTTCAGGAAAAATTGGGCCTTGAAGTGGCACAGAGCACCCGGGTTTTATATGGGGGCAGTGTCAAGCCAAGTAATGCAGCAGAGATTTTTGCAAAAAACGACATTGATGGAGGCTTGATTGGCGGTGCGGCTTTGTCATCGAGTGATTTCTCTGGAATAATACGCGCCGCGAGAGGTTAAATTAAAAATGACGATATTTCATACAATTCTGGCAATTGCCCAAGTGATCGCCGCTGTGGCGGTAATTGTGCTTGTTTTGCTGCAGCACGGCAAAGGCGCAGACATGGGCGCAGCCTTCGGTAGCGGATCCTCTGGAAGTTTGTTTGGTGCAACGGGTTCTGCAAACTTTCTGAGTCGCGCAACTGCGGTTTGTGCTACAATCTTCCTGCTTTGTACATTGGGTTTGACGTTCTATTCTCGCGCTGAAAATCGCGCAGAAAATAAGGGCGTCATCGAAAAAGCACCTGTTTCAAAAGTAGAGGGAACGGCACCCCCTGCTGCAGATGTTCCCAAGAATTCAGTGCCTGCGGCCCCTGACATTCCGAAGTAGATATACAAGCCGACGTGGTGGAATTGGTAGACACGCTATCTTGAGGGGGTAGTGGCCACAGGCTGTGCGAGTTCGAGTCTCGCCGTCGGCACCAAGGTAAATAAAGCCGGTCTTTGTGAATAACGAACGACCGGTTTTTTTATGATTGTTGTAATTTGGTTGGTTAAACACGGAGTTCAAGTGAATCTACAGTCTTATTTTCCGGTGTTGCTGTTCATTTTGGTGGGTATTGGTGTTGGCGGTGGTGCCATGCTGGTCGGCCGAATTCTCTCTCCCAACCGCCCGGACGGTCAAAAACTCTCCCCCTACGAATGTGGCTTTGAGGCCTTTGAAGACGCGCGAATGCAATTCGATGTGCGCTATTACCTCGTGGCAATCCTGTTTATTTTGTTCGATCTGGAAATCGCGTTCCTCTTCCCCTGGGCTTTGGCCTATCGTGAAATTGGCGCAGTGGGTTTTTGGTCGATGATGATTTTTCTCGGCATTCTTGTGGTGGGTTTCATTTATGAATGGACCCGTGGCGCTTTGGACTGGGAATGAGCACCGTTTTCGTGAAGGTGATGAAAAATGGGTATTGATGGCGTTTTGAACGAAGGGTTTATTACAACCACAGCTGACAAGCTGATCAACTGGGGGCGTACCGGGTCTTTGTGGCCTATGACCTTCGGTTTGGCTTGTTGTGCGGTTGAAATGATGCACGCGGGTGCAAGTCGTTATGACTTGGACCGTTTTGGCATTATTTTTCGCCCATCTCCGAGGCAATCTGATCTGATGATCGTCGCAGGCACCTTGTGCAACAAGATGGCGCCCGCATTGCGCAAGGTTTACGACCAAATGGCTGAGCCTCGCTGGGTTTTGTCGATGGGTTCCTGTGCCAATGGCGGTGGGTACTACCACTATTCCTATTCTGTGGTTCGTGGATGCGATCGCATTGTGCCGGTTGACATCTATGTGCCAGGTTGTCCTCCCACGGCGGAAGCCTTGATGTACGGTTTGCTGCAATTGCAAAACAAAATCAAGGCCAATTCAACCATCGCGAGGTAATTTGTTCCATGTCAGAGAACTTAAATGAATTGCAACTGTCACTCCAAAGCGTCTTGGGTGACGCCGCGAAAGCCATAAAAATTGAGTTTGGTGAAGTGACGGTTGAACTCGATCCCCAGTCTTACATCGACAGTTGTACAAAGCTCCGAGACCATGCTGGCCTGAAATTTGAGCAACTGATCGATCTATGTGGTGTGGACTACAGCGACTATGGCAACGAACTGAATGAGTCTCGTCGCTTTTGGGTCGTTCTGCATTTGCTATCCGTTACAAACAATCAGCGTCTGAGGGTTAAAGTGTGTTGCGCAGACGATGATCTGCCAACGCTACCATCGGTGGCAGAGGTTTGGTCGGCTGCAAACTGGTATGAAAGAGAAGCCTTTGATCTCTTTGGTATTGTCTTTGAAGGCCATCCAGATTTGCGCCGTATTCTCACGGACTATGGTTTTGTCGGTCATCCATTCCGCAAGGACTTCCCGCTTTCAGGACACGTCGAGATGCGCTATGACCCCGAGCTTGGACGAGTGGTTTATCAGCCAGTCACCATTGAGCCTCGTGAAATTACGCCCCGTGTCATTCGTGAGCCACAGTATGGTGGAGTAAAGTAAATGTCAGAGATCAAGAATTACACGCTCAACTTTGGTCCTCAGCACCCCTCGGCGCACGGCGTTTTGCGCCTCGTGCTGGAGTTGGACGGTGAGGTTGTTCAGCGCGCTGATCCCCACATTGGCTTGTTGCACAGGGGTACGGAAAAGCTGGCCGAGCACAAGACCTTCATCCAGAGTCTTCCCTACATGGATCGGCTTGACTATGTGTCCATGATGGCCAACGAACACGCCTATTGCATGGCCGTTGAGAAGCTGCTTGGCGTCGAAGTGCCGATCCGTGCCCAGTACATCCGGGTCATGTTCGATGAAATCACTCGAATCTTGAATCACCTGCTTTGGATCGGTGCGCACGCTCTGGACGTGGGTGCGATGGCTGTGTTTTTGTACGCATTTCGCGAACGCGAAGACCTCATGGACTGTTACGAAGCCGTTTCAGGTGCTCGCCTGCATGCTGCTTATTATCGGCCCGGTGGTGTTTACCGTGATCTGCCAGATCGCATGCCGCAATACAAGCCGTCAAAGGTGCGTTCTGCCAAGAAAGTGGATGAACTCAACAAAAATCGCCACGGCTCTCTGCTGGACTTCATCGACGATTTTACAAAGCGCTTCCCCAAGTACGTAGACGAATACGAAACACTGTTGACCGACAACCGAATCTGGAAGCAGCGTCTGGTTGATATCGGCATTGTTTCACCTGAACGCGCATTGTCAATGGGTTTCACTGGACCCATGCTGCGCGGTTCCGGTATCGCTTGGGATTTGCGCAAAAAGCAGCCTTACGAAGTGTATGACAAGCTGGACTTTGACATCCCCGTCGGAACCAATGGCGATTCTTACGACCGTTACCTCGTTCGTGTTGAAGAAATGCGTCAATCCAACCGGATCATCCAGCAGTGCGTTCAATGGCTCAGGGCGAATTCAGGCCCCGTGATGAGTGACAACCACAAGATTGCACCGCCCAAGCGCGTGGACATGAAGTCCAACATGGAAGAGTTGATCCACCACTTCAAATTGTTCACCGAAGGAATGCACGTGCCGGAAGGTGAAGCCTATGCTGCAGTAGAGCATCCAAAGGGCGAATTCGGAATTTATGTGGTTGCTGATGGGGCAAACAAGCCTTACCGCCTCAAGATCCGTGCGCCCGGCTTTGCGCATTTGCAAGCGTTGGATGAAATGGCCCGTGGCCACATGTTGGCCGACGTAGTGACAATCATCGGCACCCAGGACATCGTGTTTGGTGAAATCGACCGCTAATTTGGACAAATGATCATGATGTTGAGTGAACAGGCCCAGCGCCTTATTGACAAAGAGCTGACCAAATACCCCGCCGACCAAAAGATATCTGCGGTGATGGCTGGTTTGAGAATCGTGCAGACCGAGTTGGGATGGCTGCCATCTGAAGCCATTGAGGCGGTTGCACGTTATCTGGAAATTGAACCGATTGCAGCCTATGAGGTGGCAACGTTTTACAACATGTACGACCTGAAAAAGCCAGGGAATTCGAAAATTACTGTGTGTACCAATTTGCCGTGCGCACTGTCTGGTGGCACTGACGCGGCTGAATATTTGAAAAAGAAGTTGGGTGTTGATTACAACGAAACAACGCCTGATGGCCTTTTCACGCTGAAAGAAGGTGAGTGCATGGGGGCCTGTGGAGATGCACCCGTGCTGCTCGTGAACAATCACAGAATGTGTAGCTTTATGAGCAACGCCAAACTGGACGCTTTGGTTGAGGAGTTGAAGTCATGACTTGTTTGCACGATCGACACATTAATCCAGTTATTCTTGCTGGCCTGGATGGCAACAACTGGGATCTCAAAGGGTACGAGGCGCGTGGCGGATACAAAGCCTTGCGCAAGATTCTGACCGAGGGAATTTCCCCAGAGGACGTGATTGCTGAGGTGAAAAAGTCGGCCTTGCGTGGTCGTGGAGGCGCAGGTTTTCCGACAGGTCTGAAATGGAGCTTCATGCCACGTCAGTTCCCTGGTCAAAAATACCTGGCCTGTAATTCAGATGAAGGCGAACCCGGTACATTCAAAGACAGGGACATTCTGCGCTACAACCCGCATTCGGTCATTGAAGGAATGGCCATTGCCGCATATGCCATGGGCATTAGTGTGGGTTACAACTACATTCACGGTGAAATTTGGGAAACCTATGAGCGCTTCGAAGAGGCGCTTGAGCAAGCCAGAGCAGCAGGCTACCTTGGCGATAACATCATGGGTTCAAGCTTTTCGTTTCAACTGCACGCTCACCAAGGTTATGGCGCGTACATTTGCGGTGAAGAAACAGCGCTGATTGAGTCCATTGAGGGCAAGAAAGGCCAACCTCGATTCAAGCCTCCATTTCCAGCTTCTTACGGTATTTACGGCAAGCCCACCACGATCAACAACACCGAAACCTTTGCTGCGGTGCCTTTCATTCTTCAAAATGGTGGTGATTGGTTCCTCGAGCTTGGCAAGCCCAACAATGGTGGAACAAAGATTTTCTCGATTTCTGGCGATGTTGAGAAGCCGGGCAACTATGAAATTCCACTTGGAACACCGTTTGCCAAGCTGCTTGAATTGGCTGGCGGCATGAAAGGTGGGCGCAAGTGCAAGGCTGTTATCCCTGGCGGATCTTCCATGCCGGTGCTTCCAGGCGACGTCATGCTGGCAACAGACATGGACTACGATTCGATTGCCAAAGCGGGTTCCATGCTGGGTTCAGGCGCTGTCATCGTCATGGACGAAACCCGTTGCATGGTGAAGTCGCTTCTGCGCTTGTCTTACTTTTACTACGAAGAAAGCTGCGGTCAGTGTACGCCATGCCGCGAGGGCACTGGTTGGCTTTACAGAATTGTCCACCGGATTGAAAACGGTCAAGGCCGGCCCGAGGACCTGGATCTTTTGAACTCGATTGCTGACAACATTCAAGGCCGCACGATATGCGCTTTGGGTGATGCCGCAGCGATGCCGGTTCGAGCTTTCCTGAAACATTTCCATGAAGAGTTCGAGCATCACATCACACACAAGCAGTGTGTAGTGCCAGCTTACGTTTAATCCAAATATTGTTGATCTCCTGGCAGGCCCAGGCGGGATAAAAAAATGGTCGAATTAGAGATTGATGGAGTGAAGGTTGAGGTGCCCGAGGGCAGCATGCTGATGGATGCTGCAACCAAAGCGGGTAGCTATGTCCCTCACTTTTGTTACCACAAGAAATTGTCGATTGCAGCGAACTGTCGCATGTGTCTGGTTGACGTTGAGAAGGCGCCTAAACCGCTGCCCGCCTGCGCCACGCCCGTTTCGCAGGGCATGATCGTCCGCACCAACTCTGAAAAGGCTGTAAATGCCCAAAAGAGTGTGATGGAATTTCTGTTGATCAATCACCCGCTTGATTGCCCGATTTGCGACCAGGGCGGTGAGTGTCAGTTGCAGGACATTGCTGTTGGTTACGGTGGCGTGAAGTCACGCTATGAAGAAGAAAAGCGCGTGGTGTTTTACAAAGACATCGGGCCTCTGGTTTCTGCTCAGGAAATGAGCCGCTGTATTCATTGCACACGCTGCGTGCGTTTCGGCCAGGAAGTAGCTGGCGTCATGGAACTGGGCATGGCCAACCGTGGCGAACATTCGGAAATTTTGAGCTTTGTCGGCAATTCTGTGGATTCTGAATTGTCTGGCAACATGATCGATTTGTGTCCGGTCGGCGCGCTCACCTCCAAGCCATTCCGTTACAACGCCCGTACCTGGGAAATGGCCCGCAGAAAATCGGTTGCAGCACACGACAGTCTGGGCTCCAACGTGGTTGTGCAAGTCAAGAACGACAAGGTCATGCGAGTAGTCCCGCTCGAAAACGATGACGTGAATGAGTGCTGGATTTCTGACCGTGACCGCTTCAGCTACGAAGGCCTGCAAGCCTCTGATCGTTTGTTGCAGCCCATGATCAAAAAGTCGGGTCAGTGGGTAACCACCGATTGGCAAACAGCGTTGAATGCCGCGCTGGAAGGCTTCAAAAAAGCCCGCCGCGAATCTGAGGATTTGAACGCCATTGGTCTGGTGTTGTCACCCAATTCCACGTTTGAAGAAATGGCTTTGGCCAAAGCGTTGATGAATGGTGTTGGCTCTAGCAGCGTTGACGCGGGGTTGCGTCACGCAGCCAATTTGAATCTTGAGGGTGCCCAGCCATGGTTGGGTGCGTCTGTGACTGAATTCGCCAACGCGGATGCAATTTTGCTTGTTGGTACTGACCCAAGAAATGATCAACCCTTGTTGACTCAGCGTATTCGTCAAGCAGCCAAGCAGGGTGCCTCTGTATTGTTGGTAAACGCCGGCGGGACCAACCCACTGATGCCAAAAGCCAAATGGATGAAGCTTGCGCCCTCAAAGTGGGCCTCGGCTTTGGCTGGCAGTGACTTGGTGAATGAATTGACCAATGCAGGTGAGTCTCGGTTCGTGGTGCTCGGCCCGCAGGTCCTGATGTCAGAATTTGCAAACGACATCGTGGCCAGTGCGCAAGTACTTGCCGACAAAACAGGTGCCAAGCTGGCTTACCTGGGCGACGGCGCAAACTGGGTCGGCTCGTTTGTAGCCGGCGTGCAAAGCGCCGCCAATGGCGCCAAGCGTGCACATGACATGCTGACCAAAAAGTCAAAGGCTTTGTTGGTATTCGGCACCGAGCCTGAACTGGATTCAGGGCTTGGAGAAGCGGCAAAGCGCGCCCTGCAGGACTCAGAGTTTGTGGTTGTCGCAAGCGCCTTCGTGGGGGCTGCCAAAGAGTACGCCGATGTACTTCTGCCGATTACTCCAGCCACTGAAACCTCTGGCACATTCATTAACATGGCTGGTCAAGCTCAAAGCTTCAAGGCGACAGTGCGCCCAGCCGGTGAAGCTCGTCCAGGTTGGAAAGTGCTTCGTGTATTGGGCAATCTGTTTGAGTTGGATGGGTTCGATTACAACAGCTCTGAGGACGTCAAAGCCAAGTTCTTGAATCCTGGTTTTGCTGCGAACTTGAACAACCGGGTAAGTGCTGCTGCTTCAGCCACCGGTGCCTCGGTTGAGGGCGTCGAGATGGCCGTTTACGTCCCAATCTACGACACAGATTCACTGGTTCGTCGTGCTGATTCGCTGCGCAAAACGAAAGCAGCCAATCCGGCAATCGTTCGTGCCAACCAGGCAACGTTGTTTGCGCTTGGTGTAAGCAATGAAGCCGAAGTGGAGCTGACAGACGCCAAAGGTGGTGTTCTGCGTGCCAGGTTGACACTGAACAATGATGTGGCCGATGGCACCGTTTTGGTTGCTGCCTGTCGCGAAGAAAGCATGAACTTGAAGACCCTTTCGGGCGCTGTAAAAATTGAAGCCCTCGTGGCTGCAAGCGAGGTGCAGGCATGATTGAACTGATTACGCAATATGGCTCGAGTTTGCTTGGGCCCGTGTGGACGCCAGTGTGGGCGCTGATCAAAATTTTGTGCATTACACTTCCGCTTCTGGGATGCGTTGCGTACTTGACCCTTTGGGAACGCAAGATGATCGGCTGGATGCACATTCGCCGTGGCCCGAGTTACGTAGGGCCTTTGGGTTTGTTGCAGCCCATTGCTGACGCCGTAAAAATGATGTTTAAGGAAATTATTGTTCCCTTGAATGCCAACAAAGGGCTGTTCATCATTGCGCCGATTATGACCATTATGCCGGCTCTTGCCGCATGGGCTGTTGTGCCATTCGGGCCTGAAACCGTGCTGTCCAACGTGAACGCCGGTTTGCTGTATTTGATGGCGATTACCTCTCTTGAGGTGTATGGCGTGATCATTGCCGGTTGGGCATCCAACTCGAAGTATGCGTTTCTCGCTGCAATGCGTGCGTCTGCCCAAATGGTTTCCTATGAATTGGCGATGGGGTTTGTGTTGGTCACGGTTCTGCTGGTCACCGGCAGCCTCAACATGACAGACATCGTAATGACACAGACGAAAGGCATGTTTGTTAGCCACGGACTCAACTTCCTGTCCTGGAACTGGCTGCCTTTGTTGCCTTTGCTGGTTATTTATGTGATTTCCGGTGTTGCCGAAACCAACCGTCATCCCTTCGATGTGGTTGAAGGCGAGTCTGAGATCGTGGCCGGTCACATGGTTGAATATTCAGGCATGACGTTCGCCATTTTCTTCCTGGCTGAATACGCCAACATGATCCTGATTTCCTGCCTGGCCTCTGTGATGTTCTTTGGTGGTTGGGAGCCCATTCTTGGATTTGCACCGTTCACCTGGATCCCAGGCTGGATCTGGTTGGGCCTGAAGACCTTCCTGGTGGTGTCCCTGTTTATCTGGTTCCGCGCTTCATTCCCGCGTTACCGTTATGACCAGATCATGCGTCTGGGTTGGAAAGTGTTCATTCCACTAACCCTGGTTTGGCTTGTGGTTGTGGCTGTCTGGATGAAGACGCCCCTGAACATCTGGAATTAATAGAGAGTCGACATGTTCCTAGTTATCCGAGATTTCTTCAAAAGCCTGTTGTTGCTGGAAATGCTGAAAGGCATGGGTTTGACCATGAAATACATGTTCAGTCCGAAAATTACAGTGCTTTATCCAATGGAGAAGACCCCAATGTCCCCGCGGTTTCGTGGACTACATGCTCTGCGCCGATATGAAAACGGCGAGGAGCGCTGTATCGCATGCAAGCTCTGTGAAGCAGTTTGTCCTGCAATGGCCATCACCATTGAGTCTGAGCAGCGCGACGACGGCTCCCGCCGCACGACACGGTATGACATCGATTTGACCAAGTGCATTTTCTGCGGTTTCTGTGAAGAGTCTTGCCCAGTGGATTCCATCGTGGAAACGCACATTCACGAGTATCACGGTGAGAAGAGGGGAGATCTGTATTTCACCAAAGAGATGCTTCTGGCTGTGGGTGATCGCTACGAGAAAGAGATTGCGGACAACCGACTGGCTGACGCCGCATTCCGATAACCTGATTCAATTCGCAAAAGACACAATTCATGAACGCGTTCTCTGCCTTTTTTTACGTTTTCTCGGCCATTCTGGTTTTCGCGGCCCTGAGAGTAATCACCGCCCGAAACCCTGTGCACGCAGCCTTGTATCTGGTGCTGGCTTTCTGTTCGGCTTCAGCTCTGTGGATGTTGCTTGAAGCGGAGTTTTTGGCCATTTCCTTGGTGTTGGTCTACGTCGGCGCTGTCATGGTGTTGTTCCTTTTTGTCGTGATGATGGTCGACATCAACATGGACAAAATACGCGCCGGTTTTTGGAAAAGTCTGCCGGTTGCAGCTGTGGTGGGTTCATTGATCGCATTCCAAATGTCGGTCATTTTGTTGCGTGGCTTTTGGAACCCACAGGCATCCGTGCCTGCTCAGGCCGGCAACAACACCTTGGAACTTGGAAAACTGCTTTACACAAGCTATCTGTTTCCGTTTGAAGTCGCGGCATTGATTTTGTTGGTGGCCATGGTTGCTGCCATTGCGCTGACGCTTCGCAAACGCAAAGACACAAAAGGACAAATTCCCTCTCAGCAGGTACGCGTCAAGCGCGGTGATCGCGTGCGTCTGGTCAGCATGAAAGCAGACCTTGAACGCAAGCAAACCAAAGCTGGTCAATAAATTCTAATCAGGACCTAAGAACGATGATATCTCTAGCGCATTTTCTTGTGCTCGGTGCCATTCTGTTTTCAATCAGCGTGATCGGCATTTTCCTCAACCGGAAAAACCTGATCGTGCTGTTGATGGCAATCGAGCTGATGCTTCTCGCCGTGAACATGAACTTCGTGGCTTTTTCGCATTACATGGGTGATTTGTCCGGACAGCTTTTTGTGTTCTTCATCTTGACTGTGGCGGCCGCTGAATCAGCGATCGGTTTGGCCATTCTGGTTGTGCTGTTCCGCAATTTGAGTTCGATCAATGTCGAAGACCTCGACCAACTGAAGGGCTAAGAGAGAGAAATGAATCCTTTGTATCTCATCGTACCTTTTGCACCACTTGTCGGTTCAATTCTGGCGGGTTTTTTCGGTAAGAAAATCGGCCGAGCCGGTGCGCACACGGTCACCATTGCAGGTGTGGCCATCTCCTTGATTGCCTCAATTTTGGTGTTCATGGATGTCATGAAGGGCAACACCTTCAATGGCACCCTGTATGAATGGGCTACCATCGGCACCTTGAAGTTTGAGGTCGGTTTCCTGATTGATGCCCTGACCGCGACCATGATGTTGGTTGTCACCTCTGTGTCTTTGATGGTTCATATCTACACAATCGGTTACATGGAGGAGGACCCAGGTTATCAACGCTTCTTCTCTTATATTTCACTGTTCACCTTCTCCATGTTGATGTTGGTGATGTCCAACAACTTCCTTCAGCTGTTTTTCGGTTGGGAAGCAGTTGGTTTGGTGTCTTACCTGTTGATCGGTTTCTGGTACACAAAGCCCACCGCGATCTACGCCAACCTGAAGGCATTTTTGATCAACCGGGTGGGTGATTTCGGATTTCTGCTGGGTATTGGTCTGGTGCTCGCCTACACGGGTTCACTGAATTATTCGGATGTGTTTGCGAAGGCAGACTCGCTGGTCGGTTTGACCTTCCCCGGAACCGACTGGCCCTTGTTGGCAGTGGCCTGCATTTGCCTCTTCATCGGGGCAATGGGTAAATCAGCACAATTTCCCTTGCATGTCTGGTTGCCTGATTCCATGGAAGGTCCAACTCCCATTTCCGCCTTGATCCACGCGGCGACGATGGTTACGGCCGGTATTTTTATGGTCAGCCGCATGTCGCCGCTGTTTGAGTTGTCGGACATTGCCCTGAACTTCATCTTGATCATTGGCGCAATCACCGCGCTGTTTATGGGTTTCCTGGGCATTATTCAAAACGACATCAAGCGAGTGGTTGCTTATTCCACGCTCTCTCAGTTGGGGTATATGACTGTTGCACTGGGGGCGTCCGCGTATCCCGTGGCAATTTTCCACCTGATGACGCACGCTTTCTTCAAGGCTTTGCTGTTCCTTAGTGCTGGTTCAGTCATTATTGGCATGCATCACGATCAGGACATTCGCCACATGGGCGGCCTCTGGAAGCACATGCCCATCACCTGGATAACGTCTTTGATTGGTTCACTAGCCTTGATTGGTACTCCATTTTTTGCAGGCTTTTATTCCAAGGACAGCATCATTGAGGCAGTGCACGTAAGTCATCTGCCAGCCGCAGGATTTGCAACATTCTCAGTGGTAGCAGGTGTGTTCATCACCGCCTTCTACACATTCAGGGTGTACTTCCTGGTGTTTCACGGGAAAGAGCGTTTCCATGACATTCAACACGATGACCATGGTCACGACGACGATCATGGGCATCACCATGGACCGGTCCAGCCTCACGAATCACCATGGGTTGTCACGCTTCCGCTGATTCTGCTGGCAATTCCTTCTGCGATCATCGGTTACATCGCCATCGAGCCGCTGCTGTTTGGCACCTACTTTGATGGGGTCATCAAGGTTCTTCCAGCGCACGGCGCCATGGCCGAGCTTCGCGAAGGTTTCCACGGTTCAACCGAAATGGCGATTCATGCCCTGACCTCGTTGCCATTCCTGCTGTCACTGGCGGGTGTGGTGTCTGCTGCGGTTTGCTACCTGGTGGCGCCTGCGATTCCAGCTGCCTTGATGAAGGCATTCAAGCCTCTCTATGTATTGCTGGACAACAAATACTACATGGACAAGTTCAATGAGGTGTTTTTCGCGGGCGGTGCCCGAGGGTTGGGACGCGGTCTCTGGAAAGTGGGTGACAAGATCATCATTGACGGTTTGTTCGTCAATGGATCAGCCCGCTTGGTCGGCTTGTTCTCCAGTGTGATTCGATTTGCTCAAAGTGGTTACATCTACCACTATGCATTCGCCATGATTTTGGGCGTGCTGGGCATGGTGATCACTTTTGTTTCACTTAAATACTGAGGCGGGGTTGAATTCCCTTAAACCGGATACTATCAATGCATAACACTATTCCTTATCTTAGTTTGGCCATCTGGTTGCCGATTGCCTTCGGTGTGCTGATCATGGCGGTGGGTAACGATGAAAATGCACCGATGGTGCGCTCCATGTCGTTGTTTGCTGCAATCGTCAGCTTTTTGGTGACCCTGCCACTTTACTTTCATTTCGATCCAAGTACGGCTGCGCTTCAGTTCACTGAGGTTCATCCCTGGATTGAATCGTTTGGTGCAAGTTATTCTCTCGGCGTCGATGGCTTGTCCGTCTGGTTTGTCATTCTGACTGCTTTGATCACTATATTCGTGGTTGTCGCAGCCTGGGAAGTCATCACTGAGCGTGTTGCGCAGTACATGGCCGCTTTCCTGATTTTGTCAGGGCTGATGATCGGCGTATTTGCCGCAGCAGACGGTCTGCTGTTTTATGTGTTCTTTGAGGCAACTTTGATTCCGATGTACATCATCGTCGGTATCTGGGGTGGTCCAAACCGGATTTATGCGGCCTTCAAGTTTTTTCTGTACACCTTGTTGGGCTCTTTGCTGACTTTGGTGGCCATCATCTATCTGCAGTCCAAGTGTGGATCATTCGAAATTGCGGCTTGGCAAAAACTGCCTTTGACCATGAAGGAACAGGTCTTTATTTTCCTGGCTTTCCTGATGGCTTTCGCGGTGAAGGTTCCCATGTGGCCAGTGCACACCTGGTTGCCGGATGCACACGTTGAAGCTCCAACTGGCGGCTCGGTGGTTTTGGCAGCGATTATGTTGAAGTTGGGTGCCTACGGTTTCTTGCGATTCTCATTGCCGATTGCACCCGATGCCAGCCACGCGCTGTCTGGTTTTATGATCACCATTTCCCTGATTGCGGTTGTATACATCGGCCTGGTGGCCCTGATTCAGGGTGACATGAAAAAGCTGGTGGCGTATTCCTCCATTGCGCACATGGGTTTTGTGACTTTGGGCTTTTTCATGTTTCAAGACCTGGCCATGCAGGGCGCCATCATCCAGATGATTTCACACGGCTTTGTGTCAGGTGCCATGTTCCTGTGTATCGGCGTGCTTTATGACCGGGTGCACAGTCGGGAAATTTCAGCCTACGGCGGGGTCGTGAACACCATGCCCAAGTTTGCCGCGCTGTTTTTGTTGTTCGCCATGGCCAACTCGGGTCTTCCCGCAACCAGCGGTTTCGTTGGCGAATTCATGGTGATTCTGGGGGCTGTGAAATTTAATTTCTGGATTGGCGCTTTGGCGGCAACCACCCTTATTTTTGGCGCTGCCTACTCCCTGTGGATGTATAAACGTGTTGTTTTCGGTGCAGTGGCAAACGAGCACGTCAAAGACTTGTCAGACGTCAATCTCAGAGAGTTTTTGATGCTGGCTGCGTTGGCAGTGTTTGTGCTGGCCATGGGCCTATACCCCAAGCCTTTCACCGATGTCATGCAAGTGTCAGTGGATGCCTTGTTGCATCATGTCGCCCAGACCAAGATTTAAAGAGGAATATCCGTGGATCAATTGAATATTTGTCTGGCTTTGCCTGAAATTGCCCTGGCGGTTTTTGCCTGTGCATTTTTGATCGTAGACAGCTTCACCAAAGGGCGGATTCTTCCCCAGTTGCACAATTTGGTGATCCTTTTCTGTATTGGGTTGGGCGTCTACTGTTTCTCGCTGGTGCCTGGTGCACAAACCGAAGTGGCTTTTTCCAGGGCTTACGTCAGTGACGCCATGGGTCTGGCCTTGAAAGGTTTTTCTGCCATCGCGGTGGCAGTTACCCTGATTCTTGGTGGAGATTACGCCAAAGACCGCAACATGTTTAAGGGTGAGTTGCACGCCTTGGTGATGTTCACTTTGTTGGGTCAGATGGTGATGATTTCATCCAATAGCCTTTTGATGGTTTATCTCGGCGTGGAATTGCTGTCCCTTTCACTCTACGCCGCGGTGGCCATGCAGCGTGACAGCACGCGGTCCACTGAAGCAGCGATGAAATACTTCGTTCTGGGTGCTTTGGCCTCGGGTTTTCTGCTGTACGGTATGTCCATGATCTACGGTGCAACTGGCTCGCTGGAACTGGGTGAAATTGCTCGGGCCAGTGTGTCTACGCACGCGAATACGATTATTTACGTATTCGGGCTTGTATTCCTGGTTGCCGGTCTCGCATTCAAATTGGGCGTTGTTCCCTTCCACATGTGGGTGCCCGATGTGTATGAGGGCTCTCCTTCCATCACGACCTTGCTGATTAGCGGTGCGCCCAAAATTGCAGCATTCGCAATCATGATGCGCCTGTTGGTCGACGGTTTGCTGGCCATGGCCATTGACTGGCAACACATGCTGATGGTGTTGTCCGTGGCCTCGCTGGCAATTGGAAACCTGACCGCGATTGCCCAGACCAATCTGAAGCGCATGCTGGCGTATTCAACCATTGCCCAGATGGGATTCATGCTGTTGGGCATGTTGTCGGGTGTGATGGGCAACAGCACGGTCAATGCAGAGCAGTCCTACTCGTCCGCTATGTTTTACACAGTGACCTATGTTATGACGACCCTGGGCACTTTCGGGGTGATCATGGTGATGTCTCACAAGGGTCTTGAAGTTGAAAACATCAGCGACTTGAAGGGCTTGAACAAACGCGCCCCTTGGTTGGCCTTGATCATGCTCCTGTTGATGTTCTCTTTGGCGGGCATTCCACCCATGGTGGGTTTTGCAGCCAAACTGGCGGTTTTGAAGGCTTTGTTGGCCACGGGTAACGTGTGGTTGGCGGTCTACGCTGTGATGATGAGCTTGATCGGCGCCTTTTACTACATCCGTGTTGTCAAGACCATGTACTTCGACACAACTGAGAACGACCTCGCTCCACCTGTTGTGGGTGCTGGTTCACGTGCAATGTTGGGTTTGAATGGTCTGGCTGTTATTGGCTTGGGTCTTCTGCCAGCGCCGTTGATGGCTTTGTGTGCTTTCGTGATCCAGAAAGCACTGGCTGGATAAATAACACTTCAAATCAGAGGGGCACACCACCTTGAGCGAAAACCTGGCTTATCTGTTGCTGTTTTTGCTCGGTGTGTTTCTCGCCAATCTTCCATTTGTCAGCAATCGCTTGCTCGGTGTCGTTAAGGTCTCTCGAAAAGGAGGCTGGGCCCGCGTTTGCGAAGTTCTGCTCGGATATGGTTTGACCGGCCTTCTGGGTATGTATCTGGAGGCCACCGTTAGCCAGCATTCACCGCAAGGCTGGGAGTTTTACGCGGTCTCTTTCTGTCTGTTTCTGGTGCTCGGCTTCCCCGGGTTCGTCTACCGGTTTTTGTGGCGATAAAGCCGCGCTCTTGAATTTCATTCAAACGCCCCCATTTCCTTGCAGTTGAAACAATTACTGCATTGGGAGATGAAATGGGTGCCATGAAAGAAACCTTGGGTTTTCAAACCGAAGTGAAGCAGTTGCTTCACTTGATGATTCATTCACTGTATTCCAACAAAGAAATATTTCTTCGTGAGCTGGTGTCGAATGCATCAGACGCCTGCGACAAGTTGCGATTTGAAGCGATTAACGACGCCTCACTGTTTGAAAGCGACAGCGACTTAAAAATCAGGGTTCAGTTTGACAAAGATCAGCGCACCATCACCATTACAGACAACGGCATTGGTTTAAGCCGCGATGAGGCTGTCGAGCATTTGGGTACGATTGCCAAATCAGGGACCAAGGAGTTTTTTGGAAAGCTCAGTGGGGATCAGAAAAAAGACGCAGAACTGATTGGACAGTTCGGTGTGGGTTTCTACTCGGCTTTTATTGTGGCCGACGAAGTGAAAGTGCGTTCTCGCCGTGCTGGCCTACCTATTGATCAAGGGGTTGAGTGGACTTCCAAAGGCGATGGTGAATTCACGGTGGAAGCCATTGAGAAAGCAGAGCGAGGCACTGAGATCACGCTTCATTTGAAAGCAGATGAGGATGAATTGCTGTCTGGCTGGAAATTGAAATCCATTCTGACCCGCTATTCGGATCATATTTCATTGCCCATCCAGATGGTGAAAGAGGAGTGGGATGAAGAGTCGGGTGGCATGAAGGCCACTGGTGAGTGGGAAACTGTCAACAAGGCCAATGCACTGTGGGCCCGTTCAAAGTCCGAGGTTACAGAAGAGCAGTACAACGAGTTTTACAAGTCGATCAGCTTTGACTTTCAGGATCCACTCGCTCACACCCACAACAAGGTAGAGGGTGGCGCTTCAGAGTACACCTCACTGTTGTACATTCCGGCCAAAGCACCGTTTGATCTTTGGGATCGAAACCAGCAGAAAGGCATCAAGCTTTACGTCAAGCGTGTGTTCATCATGGACGATGCGGATCAGTTGATGCCCGCCTACCTGCGTTTTGTGAAAGGTGTCATTGATTCTGCCGATTTGCCATTGAATGTTTCCCGCGAAATTTTGCAGGAGAGCAGGGACGTTCGACTCATTCGGGATGGATCTGTGAAGAAGGTCCTGGGCATGTTGGAGGACCTCGCCACGAATCAGCCTGAAAAATACACCACCTTCTGGAATGAGTTTGGCCAAGTGTTGAAAGAAGGCGTTGGCGACGATCAGGCCAATCGCGACCGCATTGCGAAGCTGCTGCGCTTTGCCTCAACCCACACTGACACCGCCGATCAAACAGTGTCACTCGCCGATTATGTGGGCAGAATGAAGGAAGGGCAGGACAAAATTTACTACGTGACTGCCGACACCTACACCGCTGCCAAATACAGCCCTCACCTTGAAGTATTCAAGAAGAAGGGGGTTGAAGTGCTGCTGCTCAGTGATCGAGTGGATGAGTGGATGTTGTCCCATTTGTCTGAGTTTGATGGCAAGGCCCTGCAGTCCTGCGCGAAAGGTGGCTTGGATCTCGGTCAACTTGAGGATGAGCAGGAAAAGGAGACCAAGAAGAAGGTGGAGGGCGAATTCAAGGATGTTCTGAAGAGAATTGAAGAACTTCTGAAAGACAAAATCAAGGAAGCCCGCGTCACTTTGCGCCTGACTGACAGCCCTGCTTGTTTGGTGGCGGATGAGCAAGGCATGAGTGAGCACTTGAAGCGTTTGTTGAAGCAGGCGGGTCAGCAAGCGCCAGACACCAAGCCAATTCTGGAGTTGAATCCTGAGCATCCCTTGATTCAGCGTTTGAAAATTGAAAAGAATCACTTTGACGAGTGGGTCAATATTCTTTTTGACCAGGCAACCTTGGCTGAAGGCGGACAACTGGAAGATCCTGCAGGCTTTGTTCGTCGACTGAACATGTTGCTGTTGACCGTCAAGGCTTGATTATTTCAATTGACGGAGAGGGGTCAGTGCAGGGTTTTTGGTATGGACTTCTGCGCTAGACCCCATCCGAGTCTACTGCTCAGCACATTGGACAGGTAGAGTGACTGTTTGAACAGTGTGCTTAGCACTTCCAGTTCCGTCCGGTTTGCGAGCTTCTCCTCCCATCTCAATTCGAAACGATTGTCGGATTTGTTTTCCCAGACATAAACCGGGAGACGCACCTGTTCCATGATTAGGTTGAATTGTTTTGATTCTTTTCTGAATGCCCTTAATTGATCTTCTTCCTCCAGACAAGCCAGAGGATGAACGATGGTCAGCGACAGGGATTGACTTGGGCCGGTGCTGATATGAAGGGTGGAATCGGGAAAGCTGCCTGGCCGTAAGGTAATCGAGGTTTCCTGGCTCGGATTGGAGGTTTCATAAGGGTTCCGAAGTCGGTTGACCCATTGCGCCAGGGTACTTAAAAGATCTTTTTCCAACAGGTGGTGCATAGGCATTGTGTTTAGTTAGGCCATTTGATGGCTTTGTGTCCACATGGGAGCCCATGAAGTTCCCTTCGATATTCAACAGTTGGGAATAAAAAAAGCGAGGCTGTAAATAAATTTGTGTAAGTGCATTCGGCCAATTAACCTCTTTTGAGGAAATGACCGATGATGAGTACACACACAATGGATCGTAGCAAATTACAAGCCTTGGCCAGCGAGCTGGCCAAGGACATCAAGACTGAAGCAGACTTGAACGCGTTGTCCCGGGAACTGCTGAAACTGACCGTAGAAACAGCGCTGGGCGCCGAATTGACGGATCACCTGGGCTACGACAAACACGCTGACAGCAAGCCCGCCAAGGGCAACAGCCGAAATGGCAGCACGCCCAAACGTTTGAAGAGCCAGCACGGCGAAGTTCAAATCGACACCCCGCGAGACCGCGACGGATCGTTTGAGCCACAGCTTTTGAAGAAACACCAAAGCCGCCTGACGCAGATGGATGATCAAATCCTGACGCTG